>JAXDTZ010000007.1:0-230553 GCA_034089705.1 Candidatus Alloenteromonas sp.
AAAAAAATTCTGCTTTTGGGAATTATCGTCCCAACCAATCGGCCATGTCGAAAATACGAATTCCCTCGTATTGCTCCTCCGGATGTTTTGTGCGGGCAAGAAGAATTTTCGGATAAGCGTCTCGAATGGAAAGCAAAGGCCTTACCTCTCTTTGGAAAGTTTCCGGAACCGTGATGTCGTCGCTTACTTGTATGTAAAGCTTCTCGCCATCCTTAATGGCAACAAAATCAATCTCCTTATCATATAGGACGCCGACATAAACCTCGTACCCCCGCCGCCTCAATTCAAGGAAAACAAGGTTTTCATAAAGGTGGCCATAATCCATCCGTCTGTTACCTAGGAGCGCGAAACGAAAGCCAAGATCGCATAGATAGTATTTCTTATCCGACTCCAAATAACGCTTCCCCTTTACGTCAAAACGCGTGCAAGGATAAAAAAGGTATGAACGGCAAAGGTAATCGATATATGAGCCAACCGTCTTATTATTGGTTTCCATTCGATTCGAAGTGAGGGTGTTGGCGATATTTCGAATGGATGTTTTGCTGCCGATGTTGTCCGCCAGAAAGTCGATGATGAGATTCAAAAGCGGCTCGTTCTCGATGCGAAACTTCTTCACGACATCTTTTACAATCGTTGTCCGCACCACTCCTTCCAAATACCGTTTGGCGGCGCCTCCATCCGCATATAAATAGGAACCGGATAGACCTCCTCTGCGGACATAAGCATCAAAAGATGTTTGAATGTCTTCGCTCGGAAAATAAGAAAGGTATTCTTTGAACGAAAACGGAAAAACGTGCACGTCGAATGTCCTACCTCCGAATAGCGTTGCTAAGTCACTGGACAAAAGGAATGCATTACTCCCAGTCAGATATATTTCATAAATCCCTTCGTCAAATAGCGAATTTATGACGCGTTCAAAACCTGTGCAATCCTGAATTTCGTCAATAATCAGGAAATTTTTGATCTCAGGTGCGATATGAGAATTCGCATAACGATATAGATTATCTCCGTTAAGAAGAGCCTCAAACTTTTTAAGACGAAGGTTAATCCTTACAACGTTTGTTTTTTCGTTCCCTTCTTCTAGAGAGCGGGCAAATGCATCCATCAATTTGGATTTTCCGGCGCGTCTAACACCAGTAATAACCTTGATATCTGGTGTCCCTACAAGAGATTTCAATTCGGAAAGATAATCGATTCGTTCTATAAGTTTCATCTATATTGTCCCTTTCAATAATACGTTTTATATTTCCCATTTTCAAATAAATTTTGGATTTGGGAAATGAAACCAACGATTCCAATAGTTAAGTCCGTTTGAAGCCGCGGAACTGCGATAAGTTCGATAATAGGCCCGGATAAAGAAAAATGCCCTCTGTTTCCCGCCCAAAAGAAACAGAAAGGACAACAATATGTTACCACATTGGAAGCATCTCGCCCTAGAGCAAAGGGCGGAGATCGCCCATGGGCTCGCCCACGACGAGCCCCTGAGGCCCATCACCGAGAGGATCGGCATGGACCCCGCGTCCGTCTCCAAGGGGATCAAGAGGAACAGGACGATGGTCGCCCGAGCGATTGAGGAATTCGCCAAAGGGCAAGCCAAGCCGCTGCCGGGAAACGGACTTAACCCTTGGAAAGGGACTTTAGCCCCTGTTTTTGGTTTGCGCGGAAAAACGGCCGATTCGGCTTCTTCTGAAGGGCAATCCCGTTTCGCTTGGTCCCAAACCGAAATAAGGCTCGGAAATCCACTCCTTTTCAGGAAACGGACTTTACTTTAAGAATTCGCGGTTCAAATTGCACTTTTCGGGAATAATATTTTTTGACAAAAGTCTAAAGGAGTCTAAAGGAGTCTAAAAATACATTCCAAAGTCTAAAGGAGTCTAAAAATCGACGATTCCAATAGTTAAGTCCGTTTGAAGCCGCGGAACTGCGATAAGTTCGATAATAGGCCCGGATAAAGAAAAATGCCCCCTGTTTCCCGCCCAAAAGAAACAGAAAGGGCAGCAATATGTTACCACATTGGAAGCATCTTGCCCTAGAGCAAAGGGCGGAGATTAATAAAGCCGTTCCAAGGTGAAGACCACGGCGACCGCCATCATCACTTCCGAAAGGGGAAGGGCGAAGAGGGAGACGTAAGCGATCGCGTATTCTATGCTTTGGAATCCGGAGAACCCAAGCAACACCATTTGGGAGAACGCGGTTAAGCCCAGGGCAACCGCGAAAAGAATCGCGTATTTCCGAATCTTTCGTTGGTCGACGAATCCGCCGCGGGCGAACCTTGCCGCGTTCACGTACAAGAGGACGCCGACCACAATTTGGCCAACAAGGAAGGCGATATTGAGCAAGGTGAACACAATCACCAAGGGGTGAGCGCTGAAAAGATTAATAATCGAAACGGGGAAACTAAAGGCGAAATTAATGACTTGGGAGGCCACGATCATAAAGAGGAACATGGTGATTCCGCGGAAGGCCCGATTGTCGTTCATGAGGTTGTAATAAAACACCGTGAAATAGGCAATCAAGACGATGGCGAAATTCCAAATCTCGAAAGGGTCACTGGTGAAGAAAGCGAAGCCATACAACCCGACTTGAATGCCGTAATAGACGAAAAAGAGAACCAAAGCCAAAGAAGAGAAGCCAACCGCGAAAATCTTATTCTTCTTATATTTAAAGTTCCGAAAGAGATTCATGGGTCCTATTGTAGAACAAATTCCCGAAGTTGATAATAAAGAGAAATGATTCGCCCTGAGTTCACCTTCGGCACCAGTGTTGATGCCCGTCGTATTCGGGAAGAGGTTTTCGTCCAAGAACAAGGATTTCAAAACGAGTTCGACGAATTCGAAGACACTTCTTGGAGTTTAGTCCTTTATTTGGATGAGGTTCCCATTGGAACGGGGCGGACCCGAGCGATCGATCCATCGACATTCGCGATCGAACGCATCGCGGTGAGGCCGCAATACCGGGGAAAGAAAGTCGGGACGTACCTCATCCGATTTTTGGAAACGAAAATCCGAACTCTCGGAGGGATCAAAGCGAGGTTAAACGCCCAAGCGGACAAGGTGGAGTTCTACCAAAAACAGGGATATTCCATCTTAGGGGAGGGCGAAGTCTTTTTCGAAGAGCATTGCCCCCACGTGGCCATGGAAAAAGACCTCACGAAGAAGGGACGCTCTTCACGAGGATATTGCCGTTTTCCAAAGGCAATTGGCATTTGACGGAACCCGATTCGAAAACAAACGCTTCGAAGCACCCTTCTTGGCAGGGGCCTAGATAATACGTCTCTCCGGGGGAGAGGGATTTCTCTTGGACGAAAGAAGCTTCGTGATTCCATTTTCCCAAGACGACGCGAGGATAGAATTCCTCCATGTTTTCCTTGCCAAAATACAGGTGGAAATCGCGATCTAAAATGCGGATCAACGCTTTCGACTTCACGATTTGGAAAGAGCCATCGGGGAGGAATAACGCATAGACGTCCTCGTTATTTTGGCGGATTCCCACCCCTAAAAGGATCTGGTTTCTCATTGCGACCCTGTTGAGGATCGCCTGGGTTTTTCCCTCAAACGAATCGAGGAAAAACGGCGGGAAGAAAAACGCGGATACCTCTTTCCTCCGCTTGGTCGCGTGGACGTAAGTGGCGATCGAAATCGCGCTTAACGACGGGGTTTCTTCCTTGGGAATCGCGCAGAGGGATATTCTCATGCCTTCCATTATCCTCTTCCTTCTTTCTTTTTCCTAACCCTTTCACCTCCATGAGCGTATAATCCCGAAAATTGGAGGTGTCTCCATGATTTCCATCGCTCCATTTCTTGCTTCGTCGCCTTTCGAAGGCCAGCCATATCTCGTCTTGTTGCCCATCGGCTTCATCTTGTTGCTTGGGAAGGCGTTAAGCCTCCTCATGGCCAAATTCAAAGTCCCAGAGGTCGTGGGGTATCTGCTCGCCGGGCTGCTTCTTGGGCTTTTCTATTTCATCCCAAGCGATCACAACGTGATCCTCAACTCCTCCAATGTCGCGGGAATCAATTTTTTGGCGAAGATCGGCGTGGTTCTCCTTCTTTTCTCCGCGGGGGTGGAAACCGATTTGAAAACCATCACCACCCAAGGGAAAGCCTGTGCCGTCATCACCCTCCTCGGCGTCTTGATGCCTCTTCTTTTCGGGTTCTTGTGCGCCTTTTTGTTCCGGGTGGTCGGGCATATGGACGCCTCTTTCTACCAAACCTTGGAAGGGAAGGGCATTAACCCCTTTTTCTCCGACCTCTATTACGGGATTATCCTGACGGCGACCTCGGTTTCCATAACCGTCGCCGCGCTAAAGGAACTCGGCAAGCTCGAAGGTCCCGTGGGCACCGCCCTCGTCTCTTCGGCGATTCTGGACGACGTGATTGGAATCGTTCTCCTCTCCGTGGTTCTTTCGCTTTCCGGAGGCAAGGAGATCGCTTCCTTTTGGGTAATTCCCACCGGGGAAGGCCCACTATCGATCCTTTGGCTGATCCTCATCATGATCGCTTTCTTCGCCTTGTCCATTGGCCTAGGTTGGTTGCTTCACCGGTTATTCGATTGGATGGGCAAAAGATATCCCCATCATCGGCGAATCCCCATGTTCTCTTTGGCCCTTTGTTTCTTGTGGGCCTTTTTGGCGGAGGTATTCCATATCGCGGATATCACCGGGGCATATATCGCTGGACTAATTTTGTCCAACACCTCCGCGGCCAAATACATCGACCATCGGGCGGACACCACGGCGAACATCCTTTTCGCGCCCGTGTTCTTCGCCTCGGTCGCTTTAAAGATGTACCAGGCATTTGGGTTTGACGGATCCGGGAATGGGATTTCTTCCTTCGATGGGATGTTCCTCGTATTTGGGTTCGTCTGGGTCGCCATTGGGCTGCTTGGAAAAATCTTGGGGGCGGGAAGCGGAGCCCTCATCAGCGGATTCTGCCTTCGGGATTCGAGCGCGATCGGCATCGGGATGATGGCCCGCGCGGAAGTCTTGATCGTCACCGCCCAAGTGGGCGCGGACAACGGGCTCGTCGACAGCTCCATCATCGCTTTCACCTTAGGCCTTATCCTCCTCTCTTCGTTCTTGGCCCCGATTCTGCTCCGTTTGCATTACCGAAACGACTCCCCAAACCCTCCGAGCCACCCGTTGCCCACAGTAAAGCCAACTTCGCTAGAAACGAAATAGTCCTAAAAAGTAAGTAATTAGTAAGTTTTGCTCATCTCCCCTCTTAGGGGAGGGTACAATATGGACAAGATATCCGAATTCTTGGATATCGAGTCCCTGAATTATGTACATTGAGCGCTGGAAAAAACGACAAAGACAACGCACGATTCTCGCTTGTTTTTTCGCGCTTCTTGGCGTGGGGACCTTAGGCACTTCCACCTACGCTTGGTTCCAGGCGGTCCGCAATCAAAGCCTTTCCGTTCAAAGCGTCCAAGTTGAGACCAGCGTCGACTTGTCCATCGACTACAAATTCTACGGCTACGACGAAGACAATCGCGCGGGCAGGGAACTCGATTTCGCAAAAGACCCTCTGTTAGAGGAATACGACTCTTTTATTTTGGAACGCAACGAAAACAACAACCGCATTTTGGCCGTCGACGTCACCTTTTTGAAAACCATCGAAACCGACACCAATTTGGTGACGAAAATCGTCGCCACAGGAAGTTTTAAAAATAATGACACGAACAAAGTCGAGGAAGTCATTTCCAACATCATTTATTTCCGTTCCCTCGTGATTTCCATTGATGGGAAGGCGGTGGACCCTCAATACCAGGACGCTGTCAATGCCCCATCCGCGGCGGACAACCCCGCCAACGAGATTTATTCCACCGGGAAAGACTTATTCGATTCCCTTTCGATCGAAAAAACGCCATTTGTCATCGCCACCCCCGTATCCGGCAGTTATGAATTCTCCAAAGTCGAGAAGAACACCTTAACGTTTTCAACCCCCATCCCCGCGGGAAGTTTGACGGCGCGAGTCCTCATCGAATTCAATTATTTGGATCAGTTGATTTCCCTTTATGAAGACCAAAATTTATTCGCAGGGGGCGAAAACTGGGGAACGACGAACATTTTAGGGGGAAATACCATTACCTTCGAAAGGGACATTTCTACCTTTAGAATGGATTTGGTGGGGTAACGGGAGATGAAACGTTCTCGCCTCGCCATTGCGTTAGGAAGCTTATTCACCGTTTTCCTCGTCGGAACACTCGGCCTTTCTTTGGCGTGGTTCACCACGGTTCGTTTCGTCCCCGAATTCGAGAATCTTTCCGGCAGCGTGCTGACTTCCTATTTCGACAGGAACGATAACGCGACAGGCGTTTTTGGCAGTGAGACCAACCCCTTCGTCATCACCACTCCCAAACATTGGGAGAATTTGGCGAAACTCCATTACGCGATGCCAGGTTTCTCCGGGAACGATCCAGACAATCCACAGGAGTACTACTTCCAAATTGGAAAAGACTTCAACAACGATGGAAGTTTCCTTGTCTATAATTACAACGATGAAGGAATCAAACAATACGATCCAGAGTATAGCGCGATATTGAATCTCGGCGGCCTTCAGGTTTTGCCCCCATTAGGCTCGGACGCCAACCCCTTTTCCAACCACATCGCAGGAAATAGCATCACCATCAAAAACTTCACCATCGGAGGGGAGGGTTATGGCGACATGGGCATTTTCGGCTACGTCGGGGAGCGCGGAACATGCCAAAACCTCTATTTTTCCGATTTCACGATTGACGCGAGCGCCACAAGCCCCATCACCGACCCCCTCCACGCGGAGCACGCGAGCGGACAAGAAAACCACGGCTATTTCGGATTTTTGGCCGGGCACCTTTACGATTCCAAGAGTTTCACCAACGTCTACGTCAACCGTTGCAGAATCACGGGCACTCGAACGGATTCTTCTTCCGACGCCACCAACCGATACGGATATTACGGCCACGTCAACCTGGACTCCTTGGGCGGCCAAAGCGGAATTGGAAGCAATTACGAATTCTCGTTGAGCGCCGATGCGACCCATCAATACTTCACAGCCGCCTACGAAAACGAAAAAACCAAGCCCCTCTATACCCGCCGGACGGAGGAGGCTGCCGATTCCAAGAGCGCATCACGGCGCCCCGTTCTTCGCGACGGATATGTCAGCGAATACGTCGATGCGAGCAACACCTATAAATTTTACAAGGACGACGGAAACGGGGCACACGGAAATCCCGCCACGGAAGAAGAAGCCGTTTCTTATTGGGAAGCCCCAGTGTATCTTGGCGATAATCCTGCGACGATGGAAAACGCGGTGACCTACACCTTAAACGACCCTGTATTTCAAACTACCACCTACACATTGAATGGCAATTCCCCTTCCGCCAGTGGAGCCGCCCACAATTATTCGCTATCCACAATTGGAACCTATGGGAACCCTTCTTTTTTCCAAACGAAATACTTTGAACTTTCCTACAAAGATTCCAACGGAATTTATCAACCCCTTCCCGAGATGATGCGTCTTGTCCCTAATCCGGATTACGATAGCACCAAAGGAGAAGAAGAAAACAATCCCGAATTCATCACAAGCGGCAGCGTGGAAAAACGAGAGGAAACGAGCATCACAGAACTCTACAACAATCTATTGGATTTAAAGCAATCAACCGACCCGAATGCCACGCAAATAACTGGGGAATATCTATATTACGATTCCTCGGAAGGCCAGTGGAAATACGTTAAGCTCAATATGGGAAAGAACGGTCTTTCGGGCAATGATATCAAGCGAAAGCTAACCATTGTTTTCCCCCAATCAAACGAATATACGGATAGTTGGACTATATACTCGACTACGATGACTCTTCAATCGATGAGACTCGATTTTTACTTAACGGATACGCAAACGAACACTTTTATTGACTCCTCTGTCTCTACAAACAATTTAAGCAATTACTATGTTGCCAAAAACGGCAGATTGCAAACGAATACCACGATCTATTCAAAAGAAATGTCTTTCGAAATCCCAAACGTTTCTCCCGGAAAATACCTCATATCTGCCGAATTAAGCATGCATATCGAAGGTTCTTATAATGGTCTTTTTGGTGATAGCGGCACGAGAGATTATTACATTAACGTTGGTTTTGGCAGTTCGGTTTCCGTGGCTTCTACAACCATGAATGTCAAGCCTCAGACGGTAACAATCGGCAATTTCTCCGACAATACGGTTACCTTTCAGTCGGCGGTGATTAACGGCTCACTCCAAAACAATCTCACAACCAACTGCACTCCAACCAAATACCAACAGGATACGTCCCTAATCACTCTCAAAGAAGGCCATTCCGCTTATGGAATCTACGGCAGGGAGTTGTCTATAGGCGGGGAAGGAGATTCTTTTGATTATCGTTATTCGAAAATCGATGGATCCAGCGATTTGTATACTCCGGTCACCACAGCGGGGGCTTCCGTGGATTTTGGTGACTTTACCATCGCCTCCGTTGTTTTAGATGCGAGCGGAAACGCCTCTACGGGTAACCTAAATTTCAAAACGAACATCTGGATTGCCACTTGCCCGGATAATTTCCCAGACGCCAGTCAAACCATCACCACTTTCGTCGCGGACCCTGCATATAACAGCCCGACGAACGGAAGCGATCCCGTCGATACCAATCCAATTACCTTAAGCGGTTACAAAGCGAAGAACATGGACTTAGTTGGTGGGGGCGTTGACTTCTTCTCTTGGCAAAATATTAACGTCATTGCGATTCCAGGGCAAACCGATAACGCAGCAACCAATCCAATCAAAATACCCACCAGAAACGAAAAATTCTACGCGACGAAGCAAACGCCAAGCTCGATTGTTTTGTACATCAAAAACACTTCTAATGCCGCCGATGATGCGAATGATACTTTGGGGACCATCGATTTCCAGTATGTGACGGTCTCGCTCGGCAGCTTGACAATATTCCGGACTTCCGAACCCACGTTCGTAAAAGGCGGCGCGAAAGCCAACAACATTAAGCTGGCGGACAATTATGGGACAAAAGAAAAGAATTCAACGTTTGTTTATCACGTCAACGTGCCGAAGTTGACTGAATTCGGTACCATGGCAGCTTCCTACTGCGCACTGGACAAATATGGCAACATCATCGGTCGTTTCGCCGGAGGAAACAACAATATCTCGGAGAAGCCCACTTTCCACAGCTTTATTGACGATGAAAATCCTCTGCGATTAATCGATACCTATGTTTTGGTCTTGGGTTGTAACGCTTCGAATGCGGACAACGATCGCGGCACGTGGATTACGAAGATCGACTTCTCTTACAAAGCCGAAGACGGGTATGGGGGCACCTTCGGATCCGTGGAGTATCGTGATGCGACCGACACCGCGACCAACACGGTGTTCAATTTCTACTTAACTTATCCTGCCGGCACGCAAGCCACATTCGACGTGAAAGTGGAATACGTCCCTACCGATGAGACGAGGCCAAGCACAGGCGGGACCTATACCTTAACCATATCCACCAACGTGCAGATAACCTTGCGTTATTTCCTATATTACAGCGGGTTTACCGTCAACATCGTGTCCGGAAACAACACGGTATCTAACGCTACGTCTCCCGGGATATATTCCGCGACGATATCGCCTCCTTAAGCGAACTCCTATCCACGGGTTCGCTCTTTTTTATTCCGTTTTGCAATCGATGGAAGATCCGCGTTCGGTTTTGCTCACCATAATTTGATTCGGAAGAGTCTCTTCCAACATGCTCACGTGGGAAATCACCCCAATCATCTTTCCGGTGCTCGAGGAGAGTTCTTGGAGGACTTTGATCGCGCGTTGCAACACTTCCCCGTCCAAAGAACCGAAGCCTTCATCGATGAACATGCAGTTCATGTCGATGCCCCCGGAGGCGGAACCGATGACTTCGCAGAAGGATAACGCTAGCGACAAGGCGGCTTCGAACATTTCCCCTCCGCTTAAAGTTTTCACTTCTCGTTTCTCTCCGTTTAGGAAATCCTGGACATAGATTTCGAGTCCAACCTGTTCTTTCTTCGACACGTTTTTCAAATCGGAGAGCAAGAACGAATAGACCCCATCGCTCATTTGGTAGAATTTCCGACTGGCGAGAGTCAATATCTGTTGGAACAAAGGACGCATGCGGTAGGTCTCGAAGCTGATCTTATGCGAACCGCTGATTCTGCCAAGGGCCACATCCGCGAGTTCCCCCGCTTCCTTGGCTTCCTTCAATTTGGATTCAAAGCCGCGGAGGCACTCTTCGGCGCTAGAACAATAGGCGGTATTGGTGTCGAATTCCGTTTTGGCTTTTTGGTAATCCCCGTCGAATTCTTTGAAATCGAATTGGAGTTTGGCGAGTTCTTCTTGAAGCGGACCTAAGTCCACGATCAACAAGGCGTCATAGCCTTCTTTCTTTCCTTTTTCCAAGGCGAGGTCCACCGCGTAACGTCGTTTCTCATGCTCTGAAATCTGCGATTGCCTCTTCTCTTTTTCTTCCTTGGGAAGCAAGAATGCTTTGGTGTCGTTCACGTCGAGGAACCCGTGTTTTTGGAGCAAGGATTCGAAGGCTTTCTTCGCTTCGTCGAGTTTCTCTTGGTCGCGAGCCAAACGGTCTTTGCGCGAAGCCAAAGAGGCCGAAATCGCGGAGAGGTTGCTGGAAGCTTGGGTGAAACCTTCTTGGATTTCTGCAATCTCGCGTTGGAGGCGTTCCAGGGTTTCCTTTGCTTTGGCGGTTTCTTCTTGAAGGGTTTCCCGAGGATGGCCTTGGAGCTCTTCCCGAAGTCTTTCGATTTCGGTGGAAAGCGAAGAGATGCGCGACACCAATTCCAGGGTATTCTCGCTGGCCTTTTCCATATCGGATTCAATGGCCTTGATGGTGGAGGCAGCGGACTCCGCTTGTTGTTTTTCGCGAATGTATTCGTCGACTTCCGCTTGAAGGGATGCCACCTTTTCAGCAATTTCCTTCTCTTTTTGGGAATGCTTTTCTTTCAAGGCATCCAAAAAAGACATGGGGGACAGGGGGTTGAATTCCATTCCTAACAAGGAAAGGATTTCCTTCTTCAGCTTCTCGATGATATCGTGGTACTTGGTGCTGGCTTCTTTGGCTTCTAGGGCGCAGGAAGAGGCTTTCTTCAACGCTTCCTCCGATTCGTTTTTTAACGCGTCCAAGTTCTTTTTGGAGATTTCCCCTTCCGTGAATGCGGCGGGACGAGGGTGGGAGGTCGATCCGCAGACGGGGCAAGGTTCCCCTTCTTGCAGCGATTGGGCGAGGACTCCGGCGATGTTATCCAAATACAAAGAACGGAAGGTCGCGTAAGCCATCTCGGCTTTTTCCGATTCCTCCGCGGCGGAAAGATACGCCTTTTCTTTTTCTAAGGAGATGGAACGATAGGAAAGATAGAGACGCAGGTCGCTTTCGAGATCCTTTTGAATTTCTTTATGGCGTTTGATCTGTTCTTCTTGCTCCGATTTGGCGAGGGAAAGGTCGCTTCCCTTTTGGAAATCCGCGTATTTGATTCGGAAGGATTCTTGGATTTCCAAGGCTTCTTCTTTCTTTTGCTTCCACTTGGCCAAGCGGGCTTGGCTTTGGGCGTCTTGTTCTTTTGCCTGTTTCAAGGCGGTGGATTTTTCGTCGAATTGCTTCCATTTTTCGATGAAAGAAGAAAGCGAACGGATGAGGTCGCGGAGTTCTTGGGCGGCGCGTTCTTTTTCTGTCAAACCCTCTTTTCTTCGAGACGCTTCTTCAAGGACGCTCCTGGCCTGGGCGCATTGGGCTTCTTCGTTTTGAACCGCCGATTTTTCTTCTTCCACGGTTTGGGAGGCTTTATGGAAAGCTTGGTAGGCCTGCAGGGTTTCTTCCGCTTGATCGGAGCGCGTTACCTCTTGCTTATAGGTCGCGATTTCTGGCTCTTGGGCGGCTAGAGTTTGACTTTCCTTGCAGGATTCTTCATAGGATTCCCGCGCCTTGTTGTCCGCTTCGCATTTCCGGATGTGCTCTTCTAACGCCTTGATCGTCTCTTCTTTGGATCGCTTCGTTTCATTCAGCCTTCCCATCGATTCGGTTTGGCGTTCCAAATCGTCCTTAACGACCTCAAGCAAGGTCAAAACCTCAGGAACAGAGGGGTTTTGAAGGAGTTCTTTGGCTTCGATCCCTGCCGGGACAAAATGGGAAAGGAAGTTCACCGCGGAAGTCGTGGCTTCTTGGACCGCGGCCTTTTTGGCTTTCGCAACTTCGTCGAGATAATCTGTGAAAGCCCCCACTTCCAAGGTAGAAAGAATGCTTTGGAAGACCCCCATTCGTTCGGAGGTGTTCGCGGTGACGAGCTTCATGAATTGCCCTTGGGCGATCATGATCGTCATCCAAAACTGCTCTTTGGACAAGGGCAATATCTCGTGGAGTTTGGCCTCGACCGGTTTGATTCCCGTGATGGGTTTCTTTCCTTCTTCGATCAAAGTGACTTCCGAAGGTTTGAGGGCGGGCTTTCCGTTTCGGTTGACGTAAGGGTAGGGAACGGTTCGGTTCACCGTATAGACTTTCCGGCCGATTTCGAAGGTGAATTCCACATAACTCTTGTCGGTATCTTTCGCGAATGCGCTGCGAAGGGATTTGTCGGGCCGAGAACCATTGGGAGAAGCAAATAACGCGAAGGAAATCGCATCAAAAATGGTGGTTTTGCCGGCCCCGGTATTCCCCGTGATGGCGAATAAGGTGGAATGGAACAAACGGAAATCGATTTCCGCCTTTCCCCCATATGGCCCGAAGGCAGAGAGGATCAAACGAATCGGTTTCATTCCATTTCTCCTTTGCTGGCTTTCTCGGCCTTGGCGATCAAATCGATTTGATAGGGGGTAAGTTCCTTCTCCATGGATTCTTGGAAGAACCGCTCGAAGGATTCGCTTAAGGATGCGCTTTCTAAGGTGGCTATCTCCAAATCTTGGGGAAGCGAAGTCACCGCATCCTTCCGTTTGACGGAGAGAATAAAGGGGAATACGGTTTGCTGGAGACGGTCTTTGGGGTGATCGATGGTTTCCCCGTCGATCAGGGTCACCGCGACGTAATCCTCGACTCTTTCGTGGTTCATGAGCTCGGAGAAGGTTCCTTCGATTTCCAAAAGGTCGCGAAGAGGGGTAAAAGGATAGGGAATTCGCGTCACCGTTTTCCCGTTCACTTCCACGAAGGTCAACTCCTTTTTGTCCTTGGCTTCGTCGGCATGGTATTTCAAAGGGCTTCCCGCGTAATAGGAATTCTTCGAAGGGGGATAGGATTTGTGGATATGGCCTAGGGCCACGTAATCAAACGCGGAGAAAAGGGACGCGGGAAGGGAAGCGCTTGCTCCGATATAGGTGGATTCCGATCCGGATGGGTTCACTTCTCCTTTGGCGTTGCTCAGGGTTTGATGCAAGAGAAGGATATTGGTTTTGGATACGTCCAAGTTCAAGGAATCGATGTAAGCGGAGAATCGGGCGGGGAATTCCTTCGGGGGATTTTCGATTTCCCCCAAGAAGTCCCCGCTATGGGAAAAGGGGATGCCATAGAAGCGAATCCCTTCGATTTCGACATACGTTCTCGCTTCTTTTAAGGAAGTGATGAGGTGGATGCCGTTTTGTTTTAAGAAGGAGGAGGCGTAATGGATCCGTTCCGCGGAATCGTGGTTTCCTGGAATCCCAATCAAGGACACGCCCTCTTGGACCAAGGCTTGAAGGAAGGAATCGAACAGGTCGAGGGCTTCTTCGCTGGGGGAAGAGAGGTCGAAAATGTCCCCAGAAAGCAAGACCAAATGGGTGGCGTTTTCCTTCAAGGCGGGGAGAACGACGTCAAAGAGGAAATACCGTTGATCTTCTATCAAGGAATACCCGTTCATCCGTTTCCCAAGATGGAGATCCGACAGGTGGAGAAAGCGCATGGAAAATCCCTCCTAGAATAAGAGAATGATACATCACTTCCTGGGAGGGATTGAAACTAGTTTTTGCTGGAACGGAAAACGGAAGAGAGGATTTCTTCGTTGAATTCGGTGTCTTCTTCTTCGGTGCGGACCTTGGTGCCGTTGGCGATGCTCAATTGCTCGGAGAACACGCAGGTGAGGACTTCCACGGCCAAGTTCTCCACCCCGTCGTTGTTGACGATGAGGTCCGCGTACATCGAGGAGGGTTTCACGATTTCGTCGTACATCGGCTGAACCGTGGAGAAATACTGGTTCACGATGGATTCGAAGCTTCTGCCTCTTTCCTTGGAGTCGCGGATGATGCGTCTGAGGAAACGCCGTTCCGCCCCGGCGTCGATGAAGACGCGAAGGTCGGCCATGTCGCGGATATTCTTGTCCACCAAAGCCATGATCCCTTCGATGATGACCAGATTCTTCGGAGTGATTTCTTCCACCGTTTCGCTACGGGTTCGGTTCACGAAATCGTAAACCGGCTTTTTGATGGTACGGCCTTCTTTCAAAGCCGCGATTTGGCGGCGCATCAAAGGCCAATCGAAAGCTTTGGGGTGGTCGTAGTTCACCTCGATGCGTTCTTCCATGGTCATGGAGGCTTGGTCTTTGTAATAATCATCGATCGTGATTCGGGTCACCGCGTCTTTCCCGAGCAACTCGATTACGCGACTCGTCAAATAGCTTTTTCCCGAGGAGGATCCCCCTCCGACCAAAACAATGCGTGGCATAACATCTCCTTTTTGCATAGAAAAGGGGCCGAAAATCGGCCCCAATCATGAATTATTCCGCGGCGGCTTCCGGTTTCGTGGCATCCACGACCTTGGGTTCGCCAAGCAAGAAATTTCTTGCGGAGCAGGCGGCGGAGATCGCGGAATCCTTGGAAGGATAGGTTTCGCCCATCACGAGGACCATTCCGTTGTCGGCGTAGACTTTGAATTGGTAGGAACCTTGCTTGTCGCAAACGACGGAGACGTTGCCACCGAGGGCTTTTTCCTTGATCTTGGCAACTCCGGCCATCAAGCCCGATTTGTTGGAATAGCTCGGGGTGAGGAAGAGGAGTTCGCCATTGGAAGCGAGCAAGCGCCCCACGAACTTGCCATCCTCATCGAGCGTAATTTCGAGTTTCCCGTTCGCCGATTCTTTGGCTTCGGCGAGTTCGACTTTCCATTCGCGGATCTCCGCTTCGGGGATTTCGTCGAGTTTGACCACTTTGTCGGTGGCGTAGAAACGAAGGACCGAATCGAGAGCCTTTTGGGCACCGGCGGCATCCGGGTAGATTTCCCCAGCGACGACCAAGCGGGAATCGTTGGCGGTGAAGATGCGGAATTGGCCGCGTCCTTTCTTATCGGTGATGACGCGATGGGTTCCGACTTCCACGTTCTTGCGGAGGGTTTCGATTCCTTTGAGCGCGCCGGCTTGGGTGGTATAGGAATTGGAGACGAGCAGGATTTGCCCGTTGTTGGCTTTCAAACGGTATTTGAAGAATCCCGCTTCGGGGAAGACTTCGTATTTCCCGAGGACCTTGGTTTCCTTTGCGGGAGTTTCTTCGTCTTCCGCGACGGGTTCTTCCGGGGTTTCGGGGGCGGGTTCTTCCTTGGATTCTTCTTCGGGTTCTTCTTCGGGTTCTTCCTTGGATTCTTCCGCGGGGGTCTCTTCTTCGGGAGTTTCTTCGACCGTTTCCGCTTTTTCTTTGGCGTGGACGGTTTCGGCGTGTTCTTTCACCGCTTCATCGGCTTTGGCGGACACGTCTTCTTCAGTAGCGAGTTCCCGGGTCATGTCTTCGTGCTTTTGGATTTGCTCGGCGATGACGGCGCGGGCGGCTTCTTCGTCGATGGCAGGAACTTCTTCCACCGCTTCTTTCATTTCTTTCTTCTTCGAGAAGGAAGCGAGGATTTCAACGACCAAGACCAAGAAGGAGATGACGGCGAGGGCGGAAGCGATGAGCAACCAGAAGGAGGCGTTGCGTTCCATGGTTTCGCGGACATATCCGTTAAAGAGGAAGGAGAACAAATAAGCGAGGTAGACGCTTACGGGAATCAACACGATGCTGTCGGCGACGCGTCCGGATTTCTTCTTCCCGGAAATCACGGCGAGGACAACGCTCACGACCACCATCGAAATGGTGAACACGACGGCGATCATTCCGGCGGGGGATTGGTTCGCGGCCCACCAAATCTTGCCGGTTCCGCCCACGAGGCCGGGGTCCGGAACGAAGGAACCGATGTATTCCTTGATGGCGGCGATGGTGCCGAAATGGAATTCCCCTTTCACGGCATCCGCCTCAATCCATCCCGCGAGGGTGGCAACGGCCACGACGGCAATGGAAAGAACGGCAAGGATGATCGCGATCACGAAGGGAAGTCGTCTAGATTTGGTTTTTGGCATAGACATTACTCCTGATATTTGTAGTTATGTTACACGCACGCGCGAAAAGAAAAAAGGAAAATGAGAACGAAACAGGATTTTTTGGTTACAATCGGTTCATGAGTCGCAAAATGAGGAGGATCAAGTCGATGAGTTCCAAAAGGGCCAAGGGCAAAGGAATCACGAAATTCCACCATTTCCGGAAATCCTTCAAAAGGAACTGGCTCATGAGCAGGAATATCACCCCTCCGATCATCAGCGTGTACTCGTAAGGCTGGAAGAACGAAAAGGCCGGAATGAGGTAATAGAAGCAACTGCCCAAGGCGCATAAGAGCCCAAAGAAACCCAGAATTCGACGAACGATCGCGCTGGGGCGTTCGTCATTCCCCGCGAAGGTCACGGTTAAGGCGATGGTTAGCCCGATGAGCAAGGTCAAGGGAATGAGCAAATAGAAGGGGTAAAAGGGCGATTCGTTTTGGTAGGCCACCAAGTAGGTCACCGACCCGGCAAGTAAGCATAAGGGAAGGATGGCGGCGAAGAAAATAAAGCAAAGATAACGAGTCTCTCCCCACGAATTCACATAGGTGTCCTTCGCTTTTTTCCCTACGGGGATAGGGAATTTCTCTTTATGCCCCGCTAAAGCATGAAGGGAGGGGGAAGCGCTTTTGAGGACAGTTTTCCTCGCTAAAGGGGAACGGAGGAGGGAAGCGATCAATTCCTTTCCGTCTTTGGCGAATTCTTCGGGAAGGTTTTGGGAAATGGTGAGCAATTCGTCCGCCTTGCGTTCGAGGTCGAGGCTCTTCTTTTCCGAATCCTTCAATGCCCCAAACAAAGCCGAAAGGGTTTCGTGACTTGGGTTTTGGGGAAGGATGCGCGCGAAGACGTCGATCTTCCGTTCGAAGGTCAAAACGCCGAATAAACCAAGGAGGGCGTTTCCTTTCTTCTCCCCGATTTCCGGAGAGGCCAACAACATCGCCACCAAGGCGGAAGATTCGGGATTTTCGAATTCGAGGGAAGAACGGAGGGAAAGGAGGTATTGGTTGAATTCTTCTTCGTCTTGGGACAAGCAGACGTTGCGGAGGAAGAAAAGGCGGAATTCCTTTTCGTCCTTGGGAAGGGAGAATAACGAAGGAACCTCTTGGTCCGATGGGATGCTCGCGCGGAGGTGAAAAAGGGATAACGCTTCGTCGTATTTCGCGTTTTTCGCTTCCAATAGATGAGAGAATTCTAAGAAAGAACGAATGGATTTTTCCTTGAGTTCGTCGTAGATCGCTTGGGTTTTGGGAGAAGGGGATTCCAAGGAATCGAAATCGTTGATTTCTAGGAATCTCTCCGAAAGGTCCTCAACCGATTCGGCCTCCCCTTGGGATAAGAAATACCGTCCCAAAACATAGAAGGCTTGGTCAAGGAATTCCCGTTTCGTTTCTTCTTTATGATATAAGGTGGGCAGTTTTTTCGCGTCTTCCTTCAAAGCGAACAAAACGTCTTTTGACAAGGACTCTTTGCCATTTTTGAGGCGATCAAATTGATCGGATAGGGCGATTTTGACCAAAGACCAATCTCGGATTTCGCGGACGAGTTCTTCGAAACGAAGGGTCACCCCGTAATCCAAATCCAGGTATTCGTTCAACTCCGCGATCGTTTTGGCGGCTTCGCCATAATGCCCGGCTTCCAGCAACAAATGGGACTCGTAAAGAATCGACTCGCATTGCCGTTCGACTCCTTCAAACGCCTGAAGGGATGATTGGACTTTTTGGGCCTTGGCGATCAAGAGGTCCAGTTTCCCCTCTTCTTGGGCAAGGGAAGAAACGGCTTGGGGCAAATAGGAAAGGACGGCCTCGGTTCGGGGAAGGGTCAGGGGTTCGATCTTAAGCGAGGCGATTTCTTCCGACCGTTTGGTGGCTTCTCCCAAAGCATCGACCGCGGATTGCTTGTCGCGGATCGCTTCTTGGAGAATCGATTCCATGTCGGGTTTGGACGGTTTGCTCATACGAGGTCACCTCCTAACAGATCCTGGAGGAGGTCTTGGAATTCTTGGGTTTTCTTATTGAATGATTGGGAGGCGGAAGAAAAATCGTTCATTTGGGCGACTTGCTTCTCGGATAGGCTTTGGAAATAGGGGTTTGCCCCTTTCATGACGGTTTCGTATTCTTGGGGCAGGGACAAGGAAAGTTCTTCTAGGCGCTTCTGATTCTCTTGTTCAAGACACAAAATCTGGGATTGGAGAACCTCGATTTGCTCGCGGAGGGCTTGGAGTTCTTTTGCTTTATTCACGGAACGAACCCTCCCCTTCGAAAACGGAATAAAGGCGGAACAGGCGGGTGGTCAAGCGATCGTCGGCCTTCTCAAACGCGCGGCGGGTGCAAAGAGAAAGCGCGTTGGTGCTCTCCGCGACTTTGTTGGACGCGACGGACAAGACGTTCTCCGCGTGGGTTCGGAACGCTTCGAGGGACGGGGCCATCGCCTCATCCGCTTGCAACGAAATCTGCGCAATATCCGCGTTCTTCCGTTGAACATCGCTTTGGATGTCCTCGAACTTCACCGTCCTGTTTCCTTCTTTTTGCATAGGTTGATTCTAATGGTTATTGGGGTTTTTGCAAGGAAATCAAAGATTTATGCCTCATTGAACGCTCCTTTGGGGAATTCCACGATTCCTCCATCGGTTCCAAACACCTCGTCGATGTTCGCGGCTTTGTCCATCGGAACGATGTGGGTGAAAAGGAGGAAGAGCACCCAAGTTTGGAGGAAGATGGCGAAGATGCCTGCTCGAGGACCCGTGGGACAGATTTCGCGGATGTCGTATGCGAGGGTGGCGTCGATGGCCATGTTCACGATTCGATAGAAGGCTTCGTCGCAGCATCCATTCTTCCTCGCGAGGCGCCTCGCTTTTCGAAGATAAGCCGCATAGTCCGATCCCGGGTGCATCGCGAAGAACTCTTCCTGGAGTTTCTCCACCTGTTGAACCGTGAAAACCGTGGAACGGATGGAATCACGGGCTTTCAATCGTTGGGCGATCAAGGGGGCCATTTGAAAGAGGGCGACGGGAATGTCTTTGGGAGAATCGATGACCGCGTCCGGGGCAACCGCCTCCCCAAAGCCGTATGCGGCGTGAATGAACAAGAGGCCCGCTTTCCGCGTTTCGAATTCGTCCCCTTTGGTATCTCCGATGTAGATGGCATCCAGGATGTTGTGGCGAATCATCAAATACTGAATCGTGACGTTCTTCTCTTGGTGGGTATCGCCCCAGCAAAGGAAATCAGTGAATAGTTTGGCATCTTCCCCCAAGGCGTGGAGGAAGGTCTCGATGTAGCCGGATTGGCAATTGGAAACGATGTACAACTCCCTTCCCCCTTCCGCCAAATGACGGAGGGCGGGGAGCAAGTCCTCTCGGATTTCCCCCGGATGGTCCATCAGGTATTCGTTTTCTTCTTCTAACAGGATTTTCGCGAAGGAAAGGCGTTCTTTTTCGCTTAACCCGGGGGCGATGTCTTTCACGATTTCGGTCATGGTTTTTCCCATTTCGGCTCTCACTTGTTCTTGGGTGATGCAAAAATCCTGCCCCAAGATCCGTTTCCCGGTCATGGTCCAAGCTTCCGCGACGGATTTAGAAGAATCCCACAGGGTTCCGTCGAGATCAAATATCAATGGGTGTTTCATGTTCGCTTTATTCTAAACCTTCCGCCGTAGAAGGTCACTGAATGTGAATTGAAAACACCGATAACCTTGCTATATTTATGAAGAAAGGAAACCATGGAAAGCGAATTGAACACCTTCCAAATCTCGGATAACAACGGCAGTTTTAACCCATCCCCTTCCAACAACGAGACGTTGGACGAAGTGCAGGCCAAAGAAGTCTACGATTACCAAAACCTCACCCGTTACGCCTCTATTGGGAAGGGCGTTTCCCGCGGAATCATCGCCCTTGGCACCTTGACCGCCATCAGCGGGGTTTTGATGGGGACATCGAGCATTTCTTCGATGTTTGGTTCCTCCCCTTCGGTGGGAAACATCCATATTGTCCCCTCCGAAGAGAACGATTCGATTTCCTATTCCTTTTCCACGAGCAATTCCTCGAACAACCATCTCCGGTTCTTCTTATTAAGGAATGAAGAGACGGAACCTTTCTTCGAACTCGATGTCTCTTTGAGCAACGACTATGCGGGGAACGTCGAGAACATCGGTTATGGAATAAAGGTGAGTTATTTCTTCGAACTTTGGAACGAACAAGATTTCTCGGAGATTTTGGAAACGGGAATTGTCTATACCTTAAATGAAAGGAGTGCTTTATGAACGAAACGCCATCCAAACCAACCCCAAGTGAGGCCAACCCGCCGGAAAAGAAAACCCGAATGGCCGGTTGGAAAGCGAAAACCACGAGCAAAAAGGTGTTTTTCATCCTGCGAATCGGCTTCTTGGTCATCGGCATCGCCGCCATGATCATGTACTTGTTCGGCCGCCAAATCTTCGGTAACGAATTCGGCGACAAGACATATGGGGAAGGAGGAAATGGCTGGGATATCCTCGTGAAATCCGTGGTTTCCAGCAGCACCGCGTGGTTTGCCACCTTCATTGATCTCGCCGTCGCTTCCGTCATTTCCCTCGTTCTTGACGTCATCATCCGGTTAATCACCCCGAAATCCCGAAGAGGGAAAACGATTGCCTCCCTCGTGCGATCCTTGGTTCATTACGCGCTTGTGATCGTGACGATTGGTCTCATTCTCACCGCTTGGGGAGTCAATGTCGCGGGAATCATCGCCGGGGTGGGGATTCTCACCCTTGTCATTGGCTTAGGATGCCAATCCTTGGTTCAAGATGTCGTCAGTGGCCTTTTCATCGTATTTGACGATTATTTCGCCGTGGGAGATGTGGTGATCATCGATGGATTCCGAGGAACGGTGACTTACGTCGGATTGCGAACCACGAAACTGGAAGACGCGGGAGGAAACATCAAATCCATCACCAATTCTTCGATTTCCACGGTCGCGAACCTCGCCCGCATCGATTCCCTCGCCACGGTGGAGATGGGGGCTTCTTACGCGGAAGATGTCCACCGCGTAGAAGCGGTCATCGTCACCCACCTCGAGGAAATCCGAAAGAAAATCCCCGCGATTACCAATGGACCGTTCTATAAAGGAATTTCCAGCTTCGGGGACGCGGGGGTGAACTACCTCGTCATGGCGAACTGCAAAGAAGCCGATCGCTTCCAAGTCACGAGGGATTTGAACCGCGAACTCTACCTCTTATTCGAAGAGAACAACATCATCGTCCCATACAACCAAATCACCGTGAACCCTGCGGACCCCTCCAATCGCCCCCAAGCTTCGGCATCGGAATTGACGGCGTCCAGAAAAGCCACCGAAGCGCTTCGCGGAATCACCGCTCCCCCAAAGAAAACGAAGACGCCGAAAAGCATCATCAAAAAGATTGGGGAAACCGTCCGCGAAGCAGCCTTGCAAGGGATCGAAGGCGATTCCAATTAAGTCTCTTCTTCTGCCGTGCTTCTTATCGGAAGCGCGGTTTTTTTATGTGGACCGCTAGGGACAACCTAAAACCGCCTGCTATGCGGGCGAGACTCGAATAAGCGGAGGCTTTGATGCGTAAAGACCTCCGGAGGCATGCAATGGCAACGTCCAATTGTCCTTGATGCCCGGAGGTCTTTACTATTATGCCACGCAAAAACGACGAGGTCTCGAGCCTCTCACACACGAAGTGGGACTGCAAGTACCACGTCGTGTTCACCCTAAAGTACCGCCGCAAGGCGATATACGCCAAACTTCGCGCCGACATCGGCAAGTACATCCGCGACCAGGAGCTCGAAGACCAGCCGTCGGATCGTCGAAGCCTGAAGGAGTACAAGGACCCGTTTACGGGTAAGTAAGAGGGTCGAGGGCAATTGGGCAGTCGAAGAGGGCCAAGGTTGGCCCTGCCAGTGATCAGGCTTGGAGCCTGTTCGAAAAACCGCGCCTTGAAGACGCGGATTCTTATTGCCATTCGTTTCCAAAAAAATCAAGGCATATGATTCGAAGTAAATCTTGATTCATTATCACTTTATATTGACAAAATTTTGTTAGACAATGATTCCCACCTACATGGAATAGGCGGTCTGCTTACGCATCTTCTTTTCTCTTGGTGGAACCCTGAATAACCTTGGATATGATCCTTTGGGCATCCTCGCCTTTGGAAAGAGGATCCTTTTATTTTGGTATCATCCAAACTAATTAATAAAATGTTTTTACTAATAATGGAAATAATGAAATCTCATTTTATTTGTAAAAAGATTTTACTATAATGATTCTCATGAATAACTCCTCCATAAAAGAAACGAACCTGGCCGCCGTCAAATCCTATTTGCTGAGCCACGAGGGATGCACTCGTGTTCAAATCGCAACAGATCTTGGCCTCAGCAAGATGACGATATCCAACATCGTGAACGTTCTGCTAGAAGAAGGATTTGTCGAAGAGCAAAACCGTCCTTCCTCCGATTCTCGAGGCCGCCCAGCGAAACGGTTGGTCGTTTCTTCCGCCTCTCCCCGGATCATTGGAATCTTGCTGGATTATCGGAAAGCAAAAGTGTTCTATTCCTCTTTGTCTGGGGAAGTCCTTTCCTCCACGGAGATATTTTCTTACGAAACCCAGGAAACCCAATTCCAAAATCAAATCTTGGAGGAGATTGACCGAATCGCCAGGGAATCCATGAGCCGTAGCATCTATGGCTTCAGCGTCTCCGTGAACGGCCTAGTAAATGGGGATACGATCGAAAACTCCCAGGAGTTATTCGGGATAAAAAACTTCTCCTTATTGTCCGAAATCAAGAAGCGTTATTCTCTTCCCGTCTATATCGATAATGCCCATTATTGCGACACTTCTTTGGAAATCCGTTCGGGAATCCTCCAAGGAAAGAAGGAGGCTATCTTCCTTCACGTTGGAAAGCATATCTACGGCACGATAGTGCACCTAGGGGAGATTCTCCGATTTCAAGGACAAGAAGGGGAATTCGGGCATATCTCCATCGATTACAACGGTTTGTCCTGCGGATGCGGGAACCGGGGTTGTTTGGAAACCTACGCGTCCACTACCGCGATGGAAAAGAAATTGCGGGAGATCACCAAACTCAAAACCGATTTCCGCGGATTCTGCGAACAGCAAGCCAAGAAAAACGATTCTCGCATCGACTGGGCGTTAAAGGACATGATGGACAAGATCGCGGCGGCCCTTGTCGGTTACATCAATCTGATGCATCCGGAAATCGTGGTCATCGGAGGGGATGGGGTATATCTCCCTGACCGCTATCTTGTGAAGCTAGAGAAATCATTGAAGGAAAAGACCAAAGGCGCCCACAAAGTGGAAGTGAAGAAACCGAAGTTCAAAGGTTCTTCCACCGAAGCCGGAGTCATCCTGCCGATCCTTCAATCGATTCCCAATTTATAAAATTGTTTTACTAAGTAAATAAAAAGATTTTACGAATATGGATTACAACGAAAAGATTTGTCGAGAAGCCATCGCGTTCGCGGAGGAGAAAATCAATCGAAGAATTGTTTTCGCTTTCCTCCAAGGATCCCAGAATTACCGTTTGGATACCCCTTCTAGTGACCAAGACATTAAGGCGTTTTGCATCCCTTCGTTCGAGGATTTTTACCAGCAAAAGCAAGTTTCATTGACAATTGACTATCCTCATGGACAGGTCACTATACACGACCTAAGAATGCTCCCAAAACTCTTGGAGAAAATGAATCCAACCTACCTCGAGAGTTTCCATTCTCTTTATTCCTTTGTTCGGAACGAATCCGGAGTATTGGAGATGGGGAAATCCATTCTCTCCCCCGCGTTATTCGATGAACTATTTCGGAGCAATTTCGACACTTGGGTTCGCGCGGCCGTCTCCTATTTCCAAAAGAGACGAAATGAGATGCATAAAGCGACCCCAAACCGCGCTCCCGTCATTGCCCAATACGGGTACGACGTCAAATCGGCGAGCCATGCCTTTCGCATGCATTATCTCATCCATGGGTTGATTGACGCAGGAGGAGAAACGGCCTCCAACCCCTTTGCCACTTATCAAAAACTCCTTCGCTTCGATGGGGATTCTTCTACTCGGAACCGGATTCTCAAAATCAAAAACGGCGAATGTCTAGAAGAATCGATCCTTCCGGATCTGGAACGACAAGAAAAGGAATTGATGGTGATTTTGGATACCCATCAGAAAAAAACAAAGAAAAATCCTCTCCCAAATCTCGAATCTTTGGAAGAGGAAATCTATCGATTCATTCGAAACTATTTTGGAATTAAGCAATAAGGAACCCGTGGTCGGTCCGTTCGAATTTGCAGTTGTAATACGCTTCGATGAATTCCACCATCGCGTCAATATCTTTCGCTCCGCAAATCTCCATGGCGCTATGCATGGCGAGTTGAGGCATGCCGATATCCGCGCTTAAGAAGCTGATTTCGCTGTTGGAAATGTTCCCCAAAGTCGAGCCTCCGGGCATGTCGCTTCGGTTCGTGTATTCTTGAACGCCAACCTTTGCCAATTCCGCCACTTTTTTCACTACCGCGGCGGAAAGCGCGTCCGTCGTGTATTTCTGGGAGGCGTTATATTTGAGGGCAATGCCCTGATTCATTCTCACCGAAGTGGTTGGGTCGCTGAGTTCTGGATGGTTTGGGTGGTTGGCGTGAGCGTTGTCCACGGAGAGATGGAACCCCGAAGCAACTCCTTGGTTAAAGGCTTCTTCTTTGCCAAAAATGGACAAGGAAATATGCCTCAACGTATCTTTCAAGAAGGTGGAATTGGCTCCTTGTCGCGTCAATGAGCCCACTTCTTCGTTATCAAAAGCGGCGAAAACATCGATGGAATCTTCTCCTTTGGAATGCAAGAATGCCAAGGCGACGCTGTACAAGGAAGAAAGATCGTCCAACTTCGGAGAGGAGACGAACTCCTTGTTTATCCCCACGTGATGCGCGGTTTCGCGAACATGCAGGAAGAGGTCATGGGAAATCACGCGGGTCACTTCGGGGTCGTTGATTTGTTGAAGCAAAAACAAAGAGAAATCAAAATCCGGTTTGGCTTCGCCCAAAATCGGCATCATATCCACGGCGGGGTTATAGGCGTAACCCGAATTCACGTTCCGATTCATGTGAATTGCCACATTCGGGATGGTCATCAAATCGGAGTCGAAGGAAATCAAACGGGTTTCCACCCCTTTTTTGGTCTCCACCAACACGCGGCCCGCCATCGAAAGGGGGCGGTCCATCCACGTCGACATGATCATCCCGCCATAAGGCTCAACGTCAAGCCGAATCAAACCTTGGGAAACCAAAACCGGATTTGGCTTCAGTTTGAAGCAAGGGGAATCCGTATGGCAACTTGCCACTTTGAACAGGGGTTTAGGGGCTTTGGGAATGCGGAAGGCGATGAAAGAGGATCCGTTCCTGCGAACGAAATACTTACCGCCTGGAACCAAGGATTGAGGGTTCTGCTCTTGCACCTCGCGATAACCTCCATCGCTTAAGATTCGAGCCAGCAAATCCACCACGTGAAAAGGGCTTTTCGAAGCATCCAAGCACCCCATTACCAAATCAACACTAGACATTGCAATTCCTCCAAAAACCGTGCAATTCTCAATGATGTTCTTCGTAATTCAAACGAGCATCTTCCACCGCGGAATAGAGGGCAAAGAGCCATTCTTTGTCCTTCATCACCTTCTTCACGCAGGCGTTGAAGCTGTTTTCGAACTCATCGGGATCGTTCAAATAGCAAAAATGGATATATACGTTGTGCGCGTATTCGTTTCGCGTTCGGGTGACTTCGAACAACCGGTCGTAATCCCTTTGGGAAAAGAAAGCGTTCTTCCTTCCTTGATCGATCTCTTTCATTTTGGAAATCACTTGCCCGAGGGTCATCTTTTCTTCTTCGATCCGAAGTCGATTCAGCCTGGCATCCCCTTGCATCATCGCCGAAGCGATCCGCTTAATGTTTTCCTCGATGCACTGACAGTACATGAGGACTTCACCAACGTACTGGTGAAATTCTTCCATCGAAATATCCATCACAAGATGAATTGTAACCCAAGCCGCGATAAAATAACTAACAAATACGGTGAAACATATGAAATTGGTCTCCTTCAACGTCAACGGCATCCGGGCAATCCTTGGGAAGGGGTTCCCCGACGCGTTCGCCTCCTTTGATGCGGATGTGTTTTTCCTCGAAGAATCCAAATGGAGCGAGGATTCCCACGAATTTTTCCCTTTTTCCCCAGAAGGGTATTTCACTTATTGGACCGTCTCCAAAGTCCGAAAGGGCTATTCCGGGGTCACTGCCTTTTGCAAAAAAGAACCCCTCTCCGTCCATTACGGCTTGCTCAACGGGAAATACGATGAAGAAGGACGCGTCATCACCCTCGAATACGAAAAATGCTTCGTGGTGGGAGCCTATGTCCCTAACGCGGGGGATGGCTTAAAGCGACTGGATTTCCGCATGCAATACGAGAAGGACCTGCTCGAATACTTCGACTATCTCTCGGCGAAGAAACCCATCATCTACACGGGGGATTTGAACGTCGCCCACAACCCCATTGACCTCAAAAACCCGAAAACCAACGTTGGAAATCCAGGGTACACCCCCGAAGAACGCGGGGCGTTTTCCCTTCTTTTGTCTCACGGATACAAGGATACCTTCCGCGAATTGCATCCCGACACCGTGAAATATTCGTGGTGGAGTTATCGCTTCCACGCCCGGGAAAAGGGGATTGGCTGGAGAATCGATTATTTCGTGGTTTCCTCTTCTTTGCTCCCCTTTGTCAAATCGAGCGAAATCCACGATCAAGTGTTCGGAAGCGACCATTGCCCCGTCAGCTTAGAAATCGATCTCGGCGAATAAGGCACCGGAAGACATATCGAATCCTTCCTGCCAAAACCTATTTTGAAAAAGTACTTTCTATAAATAACCTTGGATTTTCAACGCGTTGGGTCTTCTTTCCTTACGGAAAATAAGGTAAAGTATCCTTTGCCCATGTCACTGAAAGATAAAAACGAGACTAAATTCTCTTACGCATCCATATACCGCGGCAACGCTTTTTTTCTGGATGGGCGCGTCCATATTCACGATTACAGCGACACCGCGGTGCGAGCCAAAGTCAATGGACTCAACGGCACCTATACCGTCGGAATCACCTTTTCCAAAGACGGACGGATGATCGGCAACAGCTGCTCTTGTCCGGCGTATCGTCGCAACAACGCCCCTTGCAAACACGTCTATGCTACCTTGTGCGCCGCCAGCGCCATTCGCGATAGCATCCAAAGCTTAGCCACCCCAACGTTCAACGCCCATTATTCAGAAGTTTGTGGAGCAGAAAAATCCCTTTTGAGCCTTTCGTTTTACACGGATGATCCCGCCTACGTTTGCTCGCTGGTGTCCGAACTTCTGAATTCTTTGAAAGAAAAAGCCTCTCCCGAGGGGTATCAATGCTTTATCCAGACCACGTTGACCGCCATGACGACCATCAACGCGAGGTTTTTGTTATCCAAGGATGCCCAGCAACTATTCATAAAGACCATTCATGATTTATCCCCTTCTTCGACGTTCCGCTTTCTTTATTCCCTGTTCGTGGGAACCAAGGAGCCCGATACCCTCGCCGCGTTGATTCGCATGGTGAGCGAAGATTCTTCGTTATCCCCCCATCTTCCGGGAATCCTCAAGAAAAACGTTTCGCTATGGAATCGGACCATTTCTTTGTCCGAGAACTATCCCGATATCTGGGATTGGATCCTTTCTTCCTTCAGCGATTCCGATTTCACTTCCTTCATCCATACGGCGAAGACATTCCCGGAAGGTTTTGCCACCGCGGTGCGGAAAGAAGCCACCCGACGCGGGCTTTCCGACATCGTTTCCTATCTTTTCTCTCGTTTCCCGGATTCCTTTTCCAAATTGGAGCTTTGCCAAGAATACTTCGCTCTCCGGGAGAAAAACGACAAAGAGGGGTTGTTTCGCTTCGCATCGGCTTTGCTCAGCCCCGATTCCAGTGGAACCCCATTCCACGTGTTGCTCGGTTTAGCGGCCTTGCCTCCCGATTCGAGAATAAGCCATATCGGGGCCATCCGCGGGCAAAAGAAATGGTATTCCCTGGAGGGAGTTTGGGCTATGTACGCCCAAACCGGAGCTTTGCCCTCGAACATCTCGCAAATCCGCACGACCGTGCTTTGGTACGGTTACGCTTTTTTTGGGCAGGAACTGATAGAACGGAAAGACGTCCGTCTCACTCAAAAACGAGTGGAAGCGATTTTGGAAGCGGCGATTCAATATCTCGAATATTATGAGATTTCCCCTGAATTGTTCCTCTTCCTCTTCTTAAAAACCCTGGACATTTATTCCAAGGTTTATCCGGAAATTCAAAACAGCCTTCAAAATCCCTCCATTCAAGAGTTGTCCTATCAATCCACCCGGGCCCGTTGGATGTATCTGGATTTCATTCGCCGCCATCCGGGCTATTCGCCGACGAGGGAGTTTTAACCATGCACTGCAGATCTCTTGCCCCGGATTTCCTTGAAAGAATGGAAAAAACCGCGAACCAAACCGCGGAAGCCCGTAACTTCCTAGAACAGCTTCGAAAGAAGGAAGTTCCCGTTTTCCTGACGGTGAATCCGACCAACCAAGCGGTGTTGTACGAAGCCCCTCTTTCCGATACCCAAATCGTTTCCTTCGTGATCAGCCCCGATGGGGAAGTCAAGCTATCCCATTCCGCCCTTTCTTCCGCCTTAGTCCTTTACGTCGCGGAAGAAGACAAAAAAGCGGACGAAACGATGCTTCGAAAGCGTTACGATACGTTCTACACCTCCCTCTCCCGCCTTTGCGAAATTTCTCCCAAAGACCGGCAGAAATACCTTAAGGGCCAAGAGGCTTTGACGGCTTTGAAAAACCGCTTGGCCATCACCTCGGACGTTCCCAAAAAGACAACTCCGGAAGACCCTTCCCTTCAATTCGTGACCCCAAAACTCGCCTATTCGGTCTCCGATTCCATCGAATACATCCAAGGGATTGTGCCCGTGGTCGTAGGCAAAACCAAGCACCGTTCCCGTTCCTTTTTCACCTTTTTCCGCCAGGTGGAATCCGACGGCATCATCAATGACGGAAAGGGAAGAATCCTTCGTGTCGGCATGGCTTATTGGTCCGAACGCGACCGGAACATCCTCTTCGCCCTTTCTTCCATCTTACGAAACATGGAATCGCGTGCGGGCAACTACTTCACTTCCGAAGACATCGTGAAAATCATCCAATCTTCCCCCGGAGTTCCGATTTTTGCGCAAGAAGGCACCTTCCTCATCGACGAAGAAGTCCGTTATCTCGATCCCACGATGGACGAAGAAGGGATCCTTCACGTCGCTTCGCCTCAAGGACAACTCTTGATTTCTTCGGGCAACGATTTCCTCTATTACGACGAAGCCACCATGCGGATCTACCTCTATTCCTACCGCAACAACCGCCAACGGGTCTTGGCGAATTTCGTCATGGAGAACCCCAAGTTCCCTTACGCCTTGCTCGAAGAAGAATTCGCAACCGACATCCTTCCCCTCGTGAACCAATCGGTCCAGCTTTCCGAGGGGTACAAAAAGAAGGTGACCCGTTACAAAAATACGATCGAATACTACATCACTTACGAAGAAGAGGGCGCGCCTGTTTTGGAAATCAAAACGAAATACCTCTCTCGCGGAAACGAAACCACGAAAGAAGAATTCGCCACTTACGAAGAAGCGTCCCTCTCCAAATTCGAAGATGCCCTTTCTGCGCTCGGGCTGAAAGAAAACGCCCGAATCACAAAAGACGAGGAAATTGGGCGCATCATAAGCCAAAACCTCTCTTCGTTAGCGGAAACTTGCTCCCTGTTCCTTTCGGACAACATCGTCCCAAGCCTCGTCAAAACCCCGGGCAAATTCTCCATCTCCACCCGTTCCGGACTCGATTGGTTCGCCGCGGAATTCCATCACGAGGATTACGATGATGAGACGATCGCAGCCATCCTTTCGGGCTACAAGAAAAAGAAGAAATTCATCCGGGTCGGCTCCCAGTTCTACTCCTTGTCGGATGCTTCGATGCAGCAGATCGCCGATGCCTTTTATTCCGATGGAACCGAAGAACTAACCCAAGAGAAATTACCGTTATACAAAGCTCTTCGACTCAAAAACACGGCAGGCGTCGATGTGAATTTCGACGAAGGTCTGGAAAAACTGTTCGACCGATTGCTCCATTATTCTTCCTTCCCGTTAACCTGCCCCCCGAGTATCTCCAAAAACCTCCGTCCCTACCAAGAAAACGGGGTTCAATGGTTATCGACCTTGTCTTCGCTTCAACTCGGAGGCATTTTGGCCGATGACATGGGCCTTGGGAAAACGTTGGAGATGATCGCCTATCTCAGCCAAGAGAAAGAAGAGGCCCCGATTCTCATCGTTTGCCCCAAATCGCTGATTTTCAATTGGCGGAACGAATTCCAAAAATGGGATCCTTCCACGGAAGTCGTGATTGTCCATGGGGGGAAAGCCGAACGCGCTTCGGCGGTGGAAAAAGCCAAAGCCAAGAAGAAAATGGTGCTGGTGATTTCTTACGATTCCCTGCGGATTGACGAAGAAGCCTTCCGGGGCATCCACTTCTCCAACGTCGTGCTCGACGAGGCCCAATACATCGCCAACGCCCTCGCGAAAAAAACCAAAGCGGTCAAGGGGCTTGATGCCACCCATCGTTTCGTTTTGACGGGCACCCCGATTCAAAACAGTCTGCTCGACCTTTGGTCCATCATGGATTTCTTGATGCCGGGGTACCTCGACGGGTTCAATGAATTCCGTTCGATCTACCAAAGCTATTCCGATTCCAAAAGCGCGGAATTAAGCGCCCTAGAATCCCAGGTGGCCCCTTTTATTCTCCGAAGGACCAAGGAAGAGGTGTTGAAGGATTTGCCCCCGAAATCCGAAGAAATCATCACCATCTCGATGGAGCCCAAGGAAAAGCGACTCTACGAGGCGTATTTCTTGAATCTGACAAGGCAAGTCACTTCCCCAGCATCCGGCGGAAACGACCGCATCGCGATTTTGGCGGAAATCACTCGTTTACGGCAACTTTGCGTCGACCCCAGCGTGTTCATGGAGAATTTCCACGACGTGTCCTCCAAACTCGAACATACGATATCCATGGTTTCCGACGCCATATTGGGCGGGCATAAGGTTTTGGTCTTCTCGAGTTTCGTCAGCGTGCTGAAACACCTAGAAGCCTTATTGGGGGAAAGAGGCATCCCCGCGTATTTGATTTACGGGGACGTGCCCGCGGAAAAGCGAATCGAACTCGCGAATTCGTTCAATTCCTCGAATCAAGTCTCCGTGATGCTCGTATCATTAAAAGCCGGGGGGACGGGATTAAACCTCGTCGGGGCCGATATCGTCATCCACCTCGATCCTTGGTGGAACCTCGCCGCGGAAAACCAAGCAAGCGACCGCGCCCACCGAATCGGGCAAACCCGTCCCGTGTCCATCTATAAATTGGTCGCGGAAGGCACCGTGGAAGAGAAAATGATCGCCCTGCAGGAAATGAAGCGGAATCTTACGGGAATCATCCGGGTTTCCGACGGAAGCGGAAGCGGATTAACGGAAGAGGACATTCGGTTCTTGCTATCATGACCATCGATTTCATCACCGTCGCGTTCACCAGTTTATCCCTTTCTTTCGACGCGATGACCGTCAGCGCCACCAACGGGCTGCAAGAAAAGAACATCCCCTTGCAGAAAGTGCTTTTCGCGAGCTTCTTGTTCGGGTTCTTTCAAGCAGCCATGCCTTGCATTGGCTATTTCATCGGCCAAACATTCCAACATTACGTCACCCCATTCATCCCTTGGATCGGCTTTGGTCTACTGGCTTTCCTGGGAGGCAAATCTTTCATTGAATGGATCAAGGAATTCTCCCATCGGGGCGAAGAAGAGAAGATGGAAGAAAAGAAGATAACCGTTGGGACCTTGTTCTTAGAAGCCCTCGCCACGTCAATCGACGCCTTATGCATCGGATTCGCTTACATGAGCCTCCCTTTGCCCCAGGCGATGGTCTTCTTCATCATCATCGGGTTCGTCACGATGGGACTTTCCTTCCTCACCGCGATGCTGGCGAAAAAACTCTCAAAGTTTTTGTCCTCTTACGCGGGGCTTCTCGCATCGATTGTCTTCCTCGCGATCGCGGTCAAAATCCTCCTCGAAGGATTGCTTGGATAAAAACAAGGGGGGACGTCTATTCGTTTTGGGAAGGCAAACGGCTTTCCCCATGGGCTTTTCGTATCGCGCGAAGCAACGGCATCGAAAGAAGGGTGATGGCCAAACTCGTGACCAAGCTCGACAAGATGCGCCCAAAGACGAGGATCAACGTGACTTTGGGGTCGTAACCGATGATCAGCCCATCGAGGACTTCGACCCCCGCGTTGGTCAAGGTCACCGTGATCGCGGCGAGGAAACTCACAAGTCCGAAAACCACGGGATGCAAATCGATGTGGTCCTGTTTCTTTCGGAAGGGCAAATCGAAAAGGCCAATGACGATAGCCCGGAACGCCGGAGACCAAAACCACAGGGGAGTGGTTGGCCCAATGCCGTAACTCGAGGTCATCTGGATTACCACTTCGCCCAAAAAGGCGACGATGAACCCGTCCGCGAGGCCAAAATAGCAGGTCGCGAAAACGACGGCGATCGAAGCGAATGAAATATGAAGAGGCGGGACTTTGATCGTGAACTTCGCCAAAACGATGAAGACCGCGATGAGCATCCCGTCGATGCACATCCGGCGGATTTTCGAATTTCCCATATCAATGGACTCCTTGATCTGGGAGGTTATCTGCAATGCAAAGTCTTTGTTTGCCCTAAGCGGCTGCGACATGGCACCGCGGGAAGAACCCTTCGTCCTTGGGCAACCTCCCATCCCAAGGCACTTAACGCGCCACGCCTACTCTTAGGCAGCAGAGCTTCTGGATGAAGCCCCCATAGATTACCATAGATTGAGAAAAGGCAAAGGAAAATATTCGGATGGATGGAATGGCCAACCGTTTATTCGCCTTCGCGATTTTCTTCTTCGGAAGGGACTTCTTCCTCTTCTTTCGGGGATTCTTCGGAGATTTCGATCAAGCCGGGGATCGGGTGTTTATAGTGATAGAAGGCTTCGAAGAGGTAGATCGCTGAATAATATAGCAAGCTGATTGTGAGGACATAACGGAAAATCTTGACGCCTTCTTGGCTCGTAACCCAGCCTTTGACAAAGGCCAATATATCGAAAACGAACACGGGAATGGCCATGGGAAGCACGAGGATCTTATCTAACAAAGACACCTTCGCCCGTTTTTTGGGGGAGACCAGGCACCAGATGAAATCGAAGAGGAAATACGCCCCTCCCGCGCAAGTCAAAATGCTGAAAGCCCAACGTTTCCAATCCGCGACGGTGATGACCCCAAACAAAAACAAAAGGCCCAACACCAAAAACACGACGGAGAAAAGCAAGAGTTCTCCGGAGTACACCAACTTCACTTTGGTGATTTCATCCATTTTCTTCTTCATGCCGAAAGTTTACCCTTCTTCGCGTTCATTGCAAGGATTGTTCTTTTGAATCTTCACCCACCGGAACACCATGAAGCCGATAAAGATCAGAACTTCGACCATCACGGAGAGAATCAAGGCGTAGGAGATGCCATCCATGTAGAAGCGTCGGCAGAACGTCTCGGAAACGCAAAAACACAAAAGGGTTCCGACGCTGCAACCGATGATCAGCCCCAATTTGTCGTTCATCGCGATTAAAACTTGGTTCATCACCACGAAGAAAGCGAGCGCGGTTCCGGCGAGGATGGTGAAGGGGAAGGTGGAGGAATATTGGAGGATGGACTGGTCAAAGACGAGGGATAAGGCCCAATCGCCTAGGAAATACACGAGAACAAAAGCGACCACTCCCAAAACAAGGGTGAATCCGAGCATTCCTCCGCTTGTGAGGGCGAAGTCTTTCAAGCGGTGTTCGGAATAGGCTTTTTCGATGCGGGGAATCAAAGGGAGCAAGATGGACCCCGCCGCGGTTTGAATCAAGACCGAAATGGTGGCAATGGAAGAGTAATAACCGTATTCCTCGGTCGTGTACATCTTCTCGAACATCACCTTCGGAATCGATGGCAAGACGTTCGAGCATAGCAAAACAAAGAAGAACGGTAGGCAAAATAGCAGCAATTTGCCAATGCGCTTCCATGAAAAATCCCGCAGAGAGAAGGTGACTTGGAGGGAGAAGCGCAACAACCAAAGTTCGGCGATAAACACCAAAACGGCGACCCCGACCATGAATGCGAATCCCCCGATTAAGGTATGGGTGAGAACCGCCCCAAGGACGAAGCCCAGCAAGGATCCGACGCCTTTGATGGAATTGAGGATTCCGGACAAATACATCTTGCCATGCCGCTGAAAAGCCCCGCTATGGATTTCGGTGAAGAGTTCAAAAACCTTGTAAACGTAGAAAAGGAATATGGCCCAGAACACCTGGGGGGAATACCGCATCCCCAAGGAGTAGACAACCACCACGAGGACGCTGAATAAACAAGTGAACAAACGGGAAAACCAGTAATCCGCGTCGCTGAACATGCGCTTGTTGTCTCCCGCGTAGAACACGCGGACGTAGAAACTGCCAAACGACATCGCGATGTTGGAGGCCACGAGGCACAAGGAAAACACTCCCGCGTCTTCGTAACTCAGCAGCTTCGCCGAAAGGATGGAGACGAGCCAAAGCCCGAACATGTAGGCAAAGGTGCCGACGGTATGCCAAAAGATGTCCAAAGGGAGACGGCTATTTTCCGTTTTCATTCGTTTTGCCTTCGTAAAGGGGGATGATCATCGCTTCTTTCAATTCTTCCCGGTCCAAATAGGGCTTCAAATCCTCCAAGGGGGCGGAAACCATGGCTCCGCTTTCTAACCGCATGGAACCCGCCTTGGGTTCGAAGAATTGGACCGTGTCGGTCATGATTTCGATGATCGCGTATCCGGAGATTTTGTCGTAGACGTTCTTTAAGAATCTGCCCATCCCGCGATTGGTCGAAACCCGATAATACGGGATGCGGTACGCCCAGGCGATTCGCTTCATGTCGGGGAAGGTCAAATCCTGGGATTCGGGACCGATTCCGACCATCTTCCGACCTTTGAAGAAATTGGATTGGCTTTGCCGAATGGAATGGTAGCCCCCGTTATTGAAAATCACGATTTTGATGGGGAGGTTTTGGCCCACGATGGTTTGGAGTTCTTGCAGGTTCATCTGAATGGAACCCTCCCCCGTGAGGAGGAGGACTTCCTTGCGCCCGTTAGCGATGCAGGCCCCGATGGAAGCGGGCAAATCATACCCCATGGAGGCCATGCCGGAATTCTCGATGAATCGGGTGCCTTCTTTCGTGAGAAAGGCTTGGCCTCCCACGACGCAGGCGGTGCCGTTTCCAGAGACCACGATCGTGCCTTCTTTCACGTGCTTAGAAAGCATTTCCATAACGGCGTAGGCGTTGCAGACGCCGGTTTGGTGGCGTTGGATGTTCGTTACGATGGGGTAATCCTTTTCCCATTTCTTGCAGCGCTTTCGATATTTTTCATAACTGGGGAGTTTCTTTCCTTCGAGATACCTTAGGAAGGTCTCCATGAAATGCTTCACGTCGTCATGAATGGGGAGTTCGACGTGGATGGTCGGCTTCTTCATCTCGTTTTCGTCGATGTCGACCATCGCCACATAAGCTTCTCTGGCCCAAGAAGCGTAGTTAAACCCCGTTTGTCGGATGGATAAGCGGCAGCCTAACGACAAGATGAAATCGCTATTTTGCACCGCGAAATTGCCGAATCGATCCCCAAAATTGCCGGCTCTTCCCGCGTATAAGGGATGGGAATTCGGAAGGACGTCCGTGCTGTTCCAAGCGGTGACGACGGGGATGCCAAGGACATCGACGAGGCGGCGGAAAACTTCGTATCCCCCGCTTAAGCGAATGGCGCTTCCCGCGTAAACCACGGGGCGCTTGGCCTTCTTCAAACGGGCGAAAAGGGTATCCATCTCCGAAAGAGAAACCCCTAAGGGCACTTCCTCTTCTTGAGGATCGAAGCCGCGAAGGGTATCCGGGTCGATCGTGGCGCTTTGGATATCCCCTGGAACGTCCACCCACGTGGGTCCTTTCCGTCCGTGACTTGCCAAATAGATCGCTTTTTCCACGACGTATCGGACGTCTTCTTCCTTCAAGATGCATTCCGCGTATTTGGTCATCGGTTTGACCGTGGGGACGATGTTGTATTCTTGGTCGCCCATCGCGCGGAGGGGCAATCCCGTGGTAATGGAAAAGGAATCGCGGCGGACTTGGCCCGAAATCACGATCATGGGGACTGAATCCACGTATGCCCCCACGACTCCCGTCAGGGCGTTGGTGCCTCCAGGGCCCGTGGTGACGACCACCGCGGCCATTTCGTTATGGACCCGGGCGTAGCCTTCCGCGGCGATCGCGGCGGTTTGTTCGTGATGGGGGTAGATCACTTCGATATTCGGGTGGTGGCCAAAGGCGTCGTTGAGGTGCATGGCTCCGCCCCCAACGACGGAAAAAGCAACGCGGACTCCCGCTTGGGAAACCGCGGAGGCAATGTAATCCGCGACGCGCATTTTCATAATTGGCACTCCTTTTTCATTTGGGCGATTTCCTCTTCGAACACCCGGAAACGATGGGTGGGGAAATACCGCCGCAACTTCGATAACGAAGGATTCAGGCAAATGAGCCCTTCGGGATTGGGATTCGCCGTTCCGAATTCATAATAAGCTTCGTCGAAAGCGGAAGTGATGAAATCGCGCAAAGGACGGACGTCGGGGGAAACGAAGTTAATGATGCCTTCCGCTTCGGGGTTTCGTAACGCTTCGACGAACAATTCCCCGATATCGTCCTCATGGGTGAAATTCCATCGATGCGTGCAGGGACCTAGGAGGAGTTTTTCCTTTTTCGCTTCTGCGCGGATCAAGGAAGAGAGAAGGCTACTAGGCCGATCGTGGGGGCCATAGACGGAAAAAATCCGCGCGTGGATGAAACGGATGCCATGCGCGCTTGCTACCTTTTGGCCTTCTTCTCCGAAATGTTTCTTTTCTTTGCCGTAGGCCGTAAAAGGGGAGGCTTCCCCGTCTTCCCGTTCTTCTTGGCTGTTCCCGACTCGGCCGTATTCGGCTTGGGATCCGGCGAATAAGAAGGTCTTCGCTTGCAAGGAAACGGCGATAGACAAGGCTTTCATCGACCAGGCAAAATTCTTCGCTTGCAGGTTTTCGTCCAAACGGTCCAAGGAGGTTGTGCCCGCCCAAGCGAGGTGAAATACCGCGGAAGGGTGGCCAAATTCGGAAGAATGGGATTCCATTTCCTCCAAGTCGCCTCGGATGATTTTCACTTCGGGAAAATCCTTAGCAAAGGCGTCCGTGGAAGGGGCGTCGAGCAGATACGCGGACAAGGAAGCGCCTTGGAGGAGGAGTTGGCGCACGATGCTCCTCCCGACGATTCCGCTGCAACCGGTCAATAAAAACTCTTCACTCACCGAAGAACCTCCGAATCTGTTCGTCGGTGATTTCTCGGAGTTCTTCCTTGTTCCCCTGAAAGAAAACCTTGGTCCAGGAAACGACCATTTCCAAAGCTTCGTCGATGTGGGTTTTGGGAGTCCAGCCGAAAGTTTTCTTGATTTTCTCCGTGGAGAGATGAAGGAAATTCGCCTCATGGGGCCCGTCTTGCCTATGGGTGATCCACGAGACTCCTTCTCCGTAAATCCGGCAGAATCGGTCCATGAGTTCGCCGGTGGAAAGGCAATCCTCCACATCTGGGCCGACGTTGTAATACCCGGCGAAAGAAAAATCTTCCGCTTGTTTGGCGGCGATCATCAAATACGCGTAAAGGGGTTCCAAGACATGCTGGAAAGGACGCGTGGAATGGGGGTTCCTCACTTCGATGGGAAGCCCTTTTTCCACCGCGCGAACCGCGTCGGGAACAATGCGGTCTTCCGCGAAATCCCCTCCTCCGATCACGTTGCCGGCGCGGCAAGTGGAGACGGGCAAAGAGATGGGGTCGAAAAAGGACCGCTTGTAGCTGTGGGTGACGAGTTCAGAGCAGGATTTGGAATTCGAATACGGGTCGTAGCCATCTAGTGGTTCGTCTTCTTGGAAGGCATGCCCGGGGACATCGGGGTTAAAATACACCTTATCGGTCGTGATGTTCACCACGCTTCGGACGGAAGGGCAAAGGCGGACGCATTCCAGCAGATTCGCGGTGCCCATGACGTTGGTTTCGTAGGTATATAAGGGTTCGCGGTAGGACGCCCGGACAATCGGCTGGGCGGCGAGATGGAAGACGAACTCGGGTTGGAATTCGTCGAACGCTTTCTTCAAGGAAGCGTAATCCCGAATGTCCGAAATGACGGAGCGCATCCGCTTTTCGAGTCCCAAGAGTTCAAATAGCGAAGGGTTGGTCGGAGGGGTCAAGGAATACCCCATGACATCGGCCCCGGCAAGAAGCAAAATCTCCGAAAGCCATGCCCCTTTGAACCCGGTGTGGCCGGTCACGAGCACGCGTTTGCCCTGAAACGAGGAAAGAAGGGAATCAGTCATGCCAATTCTTCCAAGGAGCGCGCCCTTGCCTCCACAGGTCATCGAGTTCGTCGCGGTCGCGTTTGGTGTCCATGCAGTGCCAGAATCCCTTATGGAGATAGGCGTCGAGTTGGCCTTGGGAAGCCAAATCGGACAACGGTTTCCTTTCAAAAGGCTGGTTATCCCCGGCGATGAAGTCGAGGACTTCCGGTTCGCAAACCATGAATCCCCCGTTGATGATGGCTCCATCTTCGTCGGTGTCTTTCTCCCGGAACGAAGAGACGACTCCGCCTTTTTCAATGTCGAGGACTCCTTTGGTCGAGGCCAAGGAAACGGCCGTAAGCGTGCAATAACGCCCGCCTTTTTGGTGGAATTCCAAGAGTTTCTTCAAATTGACATCGGAAACTCCATCGCCATAAGTCAGCATGAAGGTTTCGTCGCCGATGTAGTCCTTCGCCCGTTTGATCCGCCCGCCGGTCATCGTGTTGAGCCCGGTGTCGAGGACGGTGACTTTCCACGGTTCCGCGTATTGCTTGTGGATCGTCATTTGGTTGCTCGAGAAATCAAAAGTAACGTCGGAATGGTGCAAGAAATAATTCTGGAAATATTCCTTGATGACGTATTGCTTGTATCCGGCGAGAATCACGAATTCGTTAAACCCGTAATGGGAATAACTCTTCATGATGTGCCATAAAATCGGCATCCCGCCGATCTCAATCATGGGTTTTGGCTTAAATTGGCTTTCTTCGGAGATGCGGGTGCCGTATCCTCCGGCGAGAATCAATACTTTCATGTCAATTTCCTTTCGCGAAGAAGTCGTGGATGGCATCGGACATGTCGCAAAGCATTTCGTCGGTCATGCCGGGATATACCCCAATCCAGAAGGTGGAATTCATGATGCGGTCGGTGTTTTCGAGGGTCCCCACCACGCGGTACCCCTCTCCTTTGCTGCGGAGTTCGTCGAAGCAAGGATGGCGGAGCAAATTCCCCGCGAAGAGATTGCGGGTTTGGATCAAGCGGGATTCCAAATACGATGTGAGTTCGTTGCGCGACACCCCGTCTTTGCAAGTGATGACGTAGCCAAACCAACTCGGGTCGCTGCCGGGGGTGGGACGCGGCAACACCAAGCGGTCTTGGAGGTCGCTCAAAAGCTCGGTCAAGCGGTTCCAATTCCTCTTTCTGGCTTCCACAAAGGAGGGGACTTTATGGAGTTGTTCGAGTCCGATCGCGGCCTGCATTTCGGTGACTTTGAGGTTGTATCCGAATTCCCCATACACGTATTTATGGTCGTAGCCGTATGGCAAATCCCCGTATTGGCCGGTGAAGCGGTGTCCGCAGGAATTGTCCACGCCCGGAGGGCAAGAGCAGTCTCTGCCCCAGTCGCGGAAGGAAAGGATCACTTTGGCGAGGAAGGGGTTGTTGGTGAACACGGCCCCTCCTTCCCCCATGGTCATGTGGTGGGCGGGATAGAAGGAAGCGGTGCCGATATCGCCCCACGAACCGGTCTTCTTGGTGAGGCCGTCGATCGTGAATTCGCTTCCCAAAGCGTCGCAGTTGTCTTCCACCAGCCAGAGGTTGTGGGCGTCGCAGAAGGCTTTGACTTCCTTTAAGTTGAACGGGTTCCCCAAGGTATGGGCGATCATGACCGCTTTCGTTTTGGGGGATAACGCGGCTTCGAGTTTGGAAACGTCGATGTTGTATTCGGGGATTGTGACGTCCACGAAAACGGGGACGGCGCCGAAGATCATCATGGGGGAGACGGTCGTTGGGAATCCCGCGGCGACGGTGATGATTTCATCCCCGCGACGCACGCGCCGGTCCCCCAAAGAGGCGGAAGTGAGGGCCATGAACGCCAAAAGGTTGGCGCTGGATCCCGAGGTGGTCAAATAGGCGTGGCGCACGCCGATGTATTCCGCCAATTCTTTTTCGAGTTTCGCGCAATATTTCCCGGCGGTCAGCCAGAAATCCAAAACGGAATCGACTCCGGCGATCAATTCTTTCTCGTCGAAAACGCGTCCCGCGTAACGGATGCGGTCTCCCTTTTGATAGGGCTTGGTTTGGAATTGCTCTTGATAATATTCCAATATGTCCTGATGTATTTTGTCTCGACTAGCCATAATTTCTCCAAACTTAATTCATAGAATTATAAGCCCATGAAGGCGATAGAACAAATCGCCAAGTCCTCGGCTTAGAAATTGATGCGTTCTTCCTCGATGACGAATGGGCGTTTCAAAACGCGGGTGTTGATTTGAAGCACGTATTCTCCGAGGATTCCCAAGAAGAAAAGAATGACGCCCACAACCATCAAAATAACGTCCAAAATGGGGTAGAACACGCTGGGATGGACGCCGTTCCACTGAATTCCCAGGAACACGAAATACGGGATGAGCAACAACAAACCGGCTAAGAACATCCCAACCCCCACGAAGGTGGCGATACGAAGGAAAAACTTCGAATAGGAAGTGATTCCGTTCATGGCCATGTCGTATAGGGTCATGAAATTGTTATGGGTTTTTCCGAATCGGCGTTCGGGCTGGACGTAAGGGAGCAAAACCATCTTGTAGCCGAGTTCCGCGACGATGCCCCGCATATAGGGATAGGGGTCTTCGAGTTTGGCGAGAACTTGGATGAAACCTTGGTCGTAGAGGCCAAAACCCGTGAAGTTCTCGATCTGTTCCACGTCGGAAACGCGATGGATGATTCGGTAGTAGAGTTTCCGAATCGAATTCACGAACGGGTTCGTCTTGCTCTTGTTCTTCACCCCGACGATCACGCGGTAGCCCTCTTCGTATTTCTTGACGAACTCCGGGATGAGCTCGGGGGGATCTTGGAAGTCGGCGCACATCAGCATCACGAGGTCCCCTTTGGCTTGGGTGAGGCCATAATACGGGGAACGGATGTGCCCGAAGTTCTTCGCGTTGAAAATGGCTTTGATCGAGGGGTCTTTCGCGCATAAGAGGCGAATCTTGTCCCGGGTTCCGTCATGGGAATCGTTATCGATGAAGAGAATCTCCAAGGAATAGGCCGGCAATTTCTCGGCGACCACTTTTTGGATTTCTTCGCTTAAGGGAGTGACGTTATCCACTTCGTTGTAACAAGGGATCACCACCGTCAATGTTTTCTTCGCTTCGGTCATATTTTTACCTCATTCTGGACAATGCTCCGCGCCCGGGGAAATGGGTTCGGAATCCGAAGGGTTCTTTCCCCAATACAGTTTCGACAAATCGATGACGGCGCCCACGAACAAAATAAGTTGGGCAACGAATCCCGGGATCACGAAACGGACCAAATACGGCAAGGAAAAGGTTGGGAGCAAAAGGGCGACCCCATATAGGATTCTCCGATTCTTGGAGAAAGAGGGGAATTCGTGAAGGTAAACCAAAACCAAAAGCAAGAAAAACAAATGGACGTAGCAATAATGGACCATGGGGAACAGCATGAAGTTGGTGAACAATAGGGCGAGATACGGGAACGAGGATTTCTCTTTGGGTTTGAAACAGGACATCACGAAGGTGAAAACGCTCGCAAGCACCCCGATCAGCATCGAAATGACGCGGGTCGCTTGGGCCACGGCAAATCCGTCGTTGTACCTCGAAAGGGCAAGGGCCACCGCGGAGAATCCTTCTTTTCCCCAAAGGACGAGAAGGTCGAAGGCGTATTGGATTTTGGCGATGAGGGACGCCCAAGTGATGTTGTTGAACAGATGCATCCGCATGTTGTCCCCGGAGAAGGCGGACATGTTATGAAGCAGCAACGCGACGTTGGAGAAGCCTCCTGGGACAAGAAGGAAAGGGAGAAAGGCAAGCGCCACGGTGTAAAGAGCCGTGCGAACCAATGGGAAAAACCGACGTTCCCGGAAGAAAACCATAGCCAAAAGCACGGGATAGGCTTTAATGGCAATCGCCAAGGCTAAGCCAAGATATCCGATTTCCCTCGCCCAAGGGCGATGGTCGTTGTAAAAGCCGAAAAAGAGGATCACCCCGATGAAAGCAATGAAAATCGTGTTCCCGCGGGCAAAGGTATAGATGACGCTGCCATGGAGCAAAGAACCCACGAGAAGATAGAAAAGATTCCAGCCTTTTAGCCGGGAGAAATAAGCGATTAAGAAGAGAATGATTCCAACGGAGAGGACGACGTAAGGAAGATACGACGCGAGGAATCCCGGGAGGGACTCGGGATGCTGGATCAAGGTCAAATCGGACAAATAAGCGTTCGCCGCATCCTTCCCCAGCAACGCGAAAGGATAGAGAATCAAATAGGAAATGGGGAAATAAATGCACCTCGCCGCATCCGCGTCCGCGTAGGGGTTTTCGAGGAAACAGAACGTGATGGTTTCCAAGTAGTCGCTGTAGGCGTATCTCCCTCCAAGGGCGAAGATATCCCACGAAAACACGCGAAACGGATCTCCCCGGGAAATGAGGAGAATCGTGCCGAGGATTCCCGCCAAAAGGGCAAATCCGACGACCGCGGTGAGGAAGAAAATCCGCAAGAAGTATTCTTTCGTTCCTTTGCCTTGGAAAAATCCCCTCGCTTGTTGCATACAGAAACACTATAGACAAGCGCCCAATATCTCGCAAGATAAAAGGGCTTTCATAAAATGAAACCAGAGGGAAAACAATGGGTTCCCAATCGTTATTTCACGAACTTTTTGCCCATTTTATAAGCTTCGCCGAGCTCTTCGCCCACCGCGCGGTAGACGTGATGGCAGGGGTCATAGCAAACGGGGGCGCACTTCGAAAGGTCCAACCGGCCTTGCTCGTCAAGGCAATCTTCGTCCGCGAGGATCTTCTCGATTTGGAAGTAATTCATTCCGGTGTCCTCGTCTTCGTGGTCGAAACGGCAAAGGATGGCAAGGGGGAATTCCTTCATGACGGGGGAGGGGGCGATTTTCAAATCCGTCAAAGAAGTCGAAGCGGCTTTCGCGGGGATGTCGTTTCCGCTGAAACAGCCGAAATAAGACGCTTCTTCCAAGGTAGATTGGGTGGCGAACGAAATCGTCACGTGGGGGTCGCGGTGGAAATTCGCGTTGGTCTTGTGGTCGTTGCTGAGGCAAACCGCGAGGAGGTCGCGGTCCACCGGAGTTGCCCAAGCGGCGGTCATCGCGTTGATGGAAGAATCTTCGTTGTAGGTGAGCAAAATCGCTACGGGAAGAGGATAGATAATCGGTCCGATGGAGATGGGTTTGTGCATGGGTGTCCTTTCTTTATTCGCTGCGAAGCGCGTTGACGGGATCTTGTTTGGCAGCCGCGAGACTGGGAATCAAACCGGCTACCATCGTGAGGAGAATCGAGATGAAGAAGACGATGAGGGCGGTGTACCAATTCAAATTGGCGATCATCCCTAAATTGAACATGTTGCCGATCGTGAGATTCAAAATGAGTTCGATCAGATAGGTGATGCCAAGGCCGAACAATCCGCTGGCGGCACCGATCATAAACGTTTCGGCGTTGAACAAGTGGGAAACGTCTTTCTTTCGTCCCCCGAGGCTTCGGATGACCCCGATTTCCTTCACGCGTTCCATGACGGAAACGTAGGTGATGATGCCGATCATGACGGTGGAAACCACAAGGCTGAGGGCGGTGAAGCAGACGAGGGCAATGGTCACGATGTCGATGACGCCGTTGATCATGGCGATGATGACTTCGAGGTTATCCGTGTAATCGATTTCCGTTTGGTCTTCGAGCAAGATCACGTTGCCGTTGCTTAAGTGGATATCGTCTTCACCCCAGAGGGACAAGTAGTCCGTCACCATGTATTTGCTTTCGAAATTCTTCGGGTAGATGCGAATCCGAGAAGGGGTGGTCGCGCCCCCGAGGTCGCGAGAGGTGATGGTCGCGGTTTTCTGGATGGATAATCCGCTGCTGCCCGCGGACCCTCCTCCGGAAGACCCTGCGGATCCCCCGAGGCTCGCCAAGAAGCCGCTCAAGCCGTTTTGGGAGCCTAAAACGCCATATCCCACATAGGGATCCTCTTCAAAGAAGAAGGAGAATTTGTATCCGATGCCGCTGATGAGGTGAACGCCGGCGGATCCGGTTCCTTGGTAAATCACCATGGAGGAATAGCCGTTGTTCCCGTTTTTCCCTTCGAAATCGCGCACGAAATTCGTGAGGCCCGAAGAACGGTTGTCCTCCATCATCTTGGCGGCGAGTTTCGGGGTGTAATATAGACCCGCGGACATGCATCCGTAGGAAGTCGTTTCCTTCGGGGCGAGGATGCCCACGATGCGGAGCTCCATCCCGTTTTGCCAAGACGAATCTTCTTTATAAGAATAGAAATAAGGTTGGTAACCGGTCTCGTCGTCCGTGATGGCTTCCCCATAAGCGGGGTTCTTTTCGTAAATCACTTCGTTGGGATAGTAGTAGTACTTCTTCGCCATAATCTCTTCGAAAGAGATGCTTTGTTGTTTTTCCCACATCGCTTCGTTGAATTTGTAGGAATTGGAGAAGTGGTAGGCGGCGTTGGCGAACTCTTCCTGGGAATAGAACCCCAGCAACGTGAGAACGAACTCCGGGACGGTGTAATTGGAATTCAGCACGAGCATCATTTCATTCTCGTTCTCGGGATAATGCCCTTGGAGCACGTCGTATTGGGACAGCACGTACCCCTTGTTGTCGAGGCATTGGCCGATCGTGTTCGTGTATTGGTCGACCATCGAGGAATAGTCCTTGAATTTCCCGTCCTCCATGACTTCCAAAATGTTGGAGCAGACAGTGGTGATGCAGGAAATGGAATACCGATCGGAAGCGTCCCATCCCTTGATGTCCATCTCGCAGTCGGTGTAGATGTTGTTCTTGACGTTGACCCCGTAATCTTTCGACATCGCCGCGTAATACTCTTTCGGCATGTCGTCGACGAAAGCTTCGTATTCCGGGGTGATCGTGTTTTTGACTAACGCCCCTTCGAGGGTATCAGAGGTTTTGATGAGGGCCTCCATCAAGAATTGGATGTCGATTTTCCCGTCTTTCACCGAATGGACCACGGCTTCGGTCTTTCCCATGTTGCTGGTCGCGGACATGAGGGAGGTGAGGCTGAGCCCGCTTTCGGCGACTTCGATCGGATTGCCCGAAAGCATGTCGTCCTGCATGTCGGCGATATACCCCCTAACCCCTTGGGAGACCGCCAAAACGGCGGAAACCCCGACGATGCCGATCGAACTCGCCACGACAATCAAGGAGGTGCGGCGAATCTTCGACCAGAGGTTTTTGGCGCTCAATTTGAAAGCGGTCCACCAACTCATCTTGGCTTTTTCTTCTTCTTTTGGGGCGGAAGTCTTCACTCGTTCGCTTTCTTCTTCCGCTAAAGAGTAGGGATGCGAATCGCTTTTGACTTCCCCGTCCAGCAATTCGATGATGCGGGTCGAGTACCGGCGCGCCAAATCCGGATTGTGAGTGACCATGATTACGAGTTTCTGTTTCGAAATCCTCTGAATCAGGTCCATGATTTGAATGGAAGTTTGGGAATCGAGGGCCCCGGTGGGTTCGTCCGCGAGGAGGATGTCCGGCTCGTTGACGAGGGCGCGGGCGATGGCGACGCGTTGGCATTGGCCCCCGGAAAGCTGATTCGGGTGCTTGTAATACATTCCGGCAAGGCCGACATCATCGAGGGCTTCTTTGGCCCGGCGAATCCTCTCTTCTTTCCCTAGCCCGGCGATGGTGAGGGCGAGTTCCACATTTTCGAGGATGTTCTCGTGGGGAATCAGGTTGTAGGATTGGAAAATGAAGCCGATTTTGTGGTTGCGGTAAACATCCCAATCCCGGTCGCCGTATTTCTTGGTGGATACCCCGTTGATGATCAAATCCCCATCCGTGTAATGGTCGAGTCCCCCGATGATGTTCAGGGTGGTGGTTTTGCCGCATCCGGAAGGGCCGAGGATCGAAACGAACTCGCTTTTCCGGAAATTCAAAGAGATGCCCTTCAAGGCGTGCACGGGGTTGTCTTTAGCGGAATAAACCTTGGTGACGTTTACTAACCTCAGCATTTTCTTTCCTCCCATTCTTTAACGGATTGCAGTCCGATCTCGATCGTGGTTTGCAAAGCTTCCAAGACCACTTCTGCTTTTTCCGCGCCAAGTTTCGTGAGCACTTTGACGATGAAATCAAGCATGATTTGGCCGAATTTCAGGCATTGCTCCCTCCCTTTTTCGGTGATGCGGACGTAGGTATGAAGGCGGTCTCCCGGTTTTTGGAACCGTTTGGCGAGCCCTTTTTCTTCCCAATGGTTCATGATGGCGGTGACGCGGCTCGGGGAGCAATCCCCGATTTCAGCGAGTTCGCTCGCGGTCATTCCTTCCGGGTGGTAAAACAAGGCGTAAGACATCGCATGGCCGGAAGTCAAAACCCGTTGGGCCTTGGATATCAAAGAGGCATTGGTCCCCACTCGGAACATATCGAAGATTTTCCTCGCCAACCGTTCGCATTTCTTCCCGTCTTCCATACATTTCACCCCGTGAATACTTTATACGGTTAAATAATAAAGGAACCCTAGGAAAAAGCAAAGGGTTTCGCTTGTTTTATTGACGTCTTTTTTTCCGTCAATTTATTCAAACCAATCGGGGTGGGTTTTGGCGACTTCGCCAAGCCCTTCCAAACCCGAGAACTGGTGGAGGCGCGAGGCGGTTTCCAGTTCCTTTTCGTCTTCGTGAACGATGGCGTCCAATATCCTTTGATGGAGCGAGCATAAGGAAGACAAATAGGCCTGATCGCGGAAGAAGGTGACCCGGCGATACCGGGAGAAGGTGGGGGAGCGGTCCTGGAGCAAATGCAAAACGCCTTCCTTCTCAGCGAGGCGATAAAGGAATTCGTGGAACGCGTCGTCGCTTTCGTAAAAGGATTCTGAGCCTTGGATTTTGTCAGCGCATGCGAGGCAATCCCGTTGATGGCGAACCATTGCTTCTAAGGCATCGACGTCTTGTTTTCGGAGTTTTCCAAACAGGGATTTCATGACGGAATACTCCAAGCAGAACCGCAGATACATTTCGTTCTCAAACCCCTTGATGTTCAAAGGGGTCACGTACGTCCCGCTTTTGGGGACGACGGAGACGAGGCCGTCTTCTTCGAGCTTTTTCAAAATATCGCGAACCGGGGTGCGGGAAAGGCCGAAACGGGAAGTGAGGTCCGCTTCGCTCAAACGGGTTCCGGGCAATAAGGAAAACCGTTCGATTTCTTTTCGGATTTCGCGGTAAAAGGGAAGGACCTCTTCCGTCATAAGCTACCGTTGCACGCGGCCGTTAGTGTTCCCCGCCATTAAGGATTCGACTTCATGGATTCCCACGTGGTTGGTGTCCCCGGGGATCGTGTGTTTCAAGGCGCTGTGGGCGACGGCGCAGTCGATGGCCTTCTGGGGATCCTCGTAATGGGTTAAGCCATAGATGAGCCCCGCGGCGAAGGAGTCTCCTCCTCCCACGCGGTCCACGATGCGAAGGTCGTAATGGGCAGAACGATAAGCCGTCCCGTTGGTGAAGAGGATTCCGCTCCAACCGTTGTCGGAAGCGCTGTAGGATTCGCGGAGAGAAGTGGCGGCGCCGCGGAGAGCGAATTTTTCGCACATCGCCGCGAGCATTTTCGCGTATCCTTCCGCGTCGAGTTTTCCTTTGGAAACGTCTCCTCCCGCGGAGAATCCGAGGCAGGCTTCGGCGTCTTCTTCGTTGCCGATGACGTAATCGACGTATTCCATGAGAGGAATCATGACCGATCGGGCTTCTTCTTTGCTCCAGAGTTTCGCGCGGTAATTGAGATCAAAGGAGACGGTGATGCCCATGGCTTTCGCGGTTTGGAGGGCTTTTTTGGTGATTTCTTGGCAATTCTTTCCTAGGGCCGGCGTGATGCCCGTAACATGGAGCCAGGAAACCCCTTTGAGGAGCTTGCGGAAAGCAAACTCGCTGGGCTTAGCTTCCGAGATGGCGCTGTGGGCGCGGTCGTAAATCACTTTGGAGGGGCGAACCGAGGCTCCGGTTTCCAAGAAATAAATGCCCAAGCGGCTCCCGCCTTTCACGATGCCGGAAGTATCCACTCCGAACGCGCGAAGGGAATTGATGGCCGCTTGGCCGATGTCGTTGTCGGGGACCTTGGTGAGGAAACGGGCCTCTTCCCCCAAATTGCAAAGGGCAAGGGCAACGTTGGCTTCCCCTCCTCCGAAATGGATGTCGAATTGATGGGATTGGACAAACCGTTCATTCCCCGGGGTGGAGAGCCGGAGCATGATTTCCCCTAATGTTGCGTAAACCATGATATTCCTCCTTTATTTTTTCATTTCTTCCCGGGCTTCTTTGACCAAGGCGACGAATCGGGAAGCGATCTGGGTCACCGCCTCGTAGTCCCCGGTTTTGGCGGGGGCGGTCAACTGTCCGCCGGTGCCGATGGCGATGGCGCCGGCTTTAATCCATTCCTTGGCGTTGTCCAAGGACACGCCGCCTGTGGGCATGAGGTTGGCTTGCGGAAGCGGTCCGTGGACGGCTTTGAAATATTCGGGAGTGGCCGAAGACCCGGGGAAGATTTTCAAAATATCGACCCCGGCCTTCATCGCGGTGATGATCTCCGTGATGGTGAAGCATCCCGCCATGTAGGGCACTTGATAAACGTTGCAAAGTTCCGCGGTCTCTTTGTCGAATCCCGGGGATACGATGAATTGGGCGCCGGCAAGAATCGCGGTTCTGGCCGTCGGGGCGTCCAAAACGGTTCCAGCCCCCACGATGGCGCGGCCTTGGAGTTCTTCGGCCAACGCGGCGATGACTTTTTCGGCTCCGGGAACCGTGAAGGTCACTTCCAGGCCGAGGATTCCTCCCGCAGATACCGCGAGCGAGAGTTTCTTGGCTTCTTCCACCGAATTCGCCCGAATCACGGCGACGACTCCGCAATCCACAAGTTTCGAAATCACATCGAATTTCTTCATGCATCACTCCTTCTTGTATACATGTTTGGGAACATTATATCGCTCTCGAATGAAAAATCATCCTTTTATTTCCGGGTAAAATAGGCTTTCGCGTTATGGAAGCAAATATCTTCGACGATTTTGCCCAGGGTTTCTTCGTCGTTCGGATACCGCCCTTCTTCCACGAGGGAAGCGATGTAGGAGCAAAGTTCGCGACGGAAATAGTCGTGACGGGGGTAGCTGAGGAAGCTCCGGGAATCGGTTAGCATCCCGATGAAGCAAGAGAGCAAACCGTCCATGGAGAGTTTTTTGAATTGGGCGAGCATCCCTTCGTAATGGTCGTTGAACCACCAGGCGGTTCCCACTTGGATCTTTCCCTTTTCCCCACCTTGGAAACAATTCATCAAGGTGCAGAGGACGATGTAGTCTTTTTCGTTCAGGCAATACAGGACGGTTTTGGGGAGGCATCCGTCTTGGTCGAGTTCATTGAGAAGGCCGGATAGTTTTTCGCTATAAGGGGCGTCGGAAACCGCGTCGAATCCGGAGTCGGGGCCAAGGAGGGCGAAATTCCGTTTCGAGTTATCGCGAAGGGCGCCGATATGGTATTGCTGAACCATCCCATACCGATGGTATTCCCGTCCTAAATGCACGAGCAGATAGCCTTTGTAGACGTCTTCATCCTCTACGGAAATCCTTTCCCCTTTCACTCCTTTTTGGTATACCGCGTCCGCTTCTTCGTAAGTGGCTTTCCTATAACGGAAGGCATCGAGGCCGTGGTCGCTGGCGACGCAGCCGTTCTCGACGAAGAAGGCAAGGCGTTCGTCGAGGGCTTTCAAGAAATCTTGAAGGGTGGGGAGTTTCCTGCCCACGACGGTTTCGAGCTGGTTCCGCCAAGGAAGGAAAGAGGGGCGTTCGATGTTGATCGCCTTGTCTGGCCTCCAGCAGGGCGCGACTTGGACATGCAAGGTGGGGTCTTTCCGCATCAAAGCGTGGTATTCCAAAGAATCCAAGGGGTCGTCGGTCGTGTAAACCGCGGATACATGGCATTTCTCCATCATCTTCCGGGCGGTGAGGGTTTGGAGTTGACGGTTGCATTCCTCGTAGATTTCCCGGGCGGTATTCGCAGATAACGGAGTGGATATTCCAAAGAAGGTTTTGAGTTCCAAATGGGTCCATTCATAGATGGGGTTCCCGATGAAATACGGCATGCATTCCGCGTATTTTTGGAACTTTTCCCATGGGGTTTTGTCCCCCGTGATATACGATTCGTCCACGCCCATCTCGCGCAAGAGGCGCCATTTGTAATGGTCTCCCCCGAGCCATACTTCCGTGATGGTTTCGAAGCGATGGTCTTCGTAGATTTGCTGGGGAATCAAGTGGCAATGGAAATCGAAAATCGGCATCTTGGAGGCGTGATCGTTATAGAGCCGCACCGCCAAAGGGCTATTCAGCAGGAAATCATCGCCAAGGAATTGTTTCATATCTATGAACCTCACTATTCTACCATTACGATACCACGCAAACGCGGAAATGACGAATAGGAGAATTCCTCATCGGGAAAGAGAGAAAGGAATCGATTCGAAAAGAGGCGAGAACGGGGGTCAAATTCAAAAACATCTTTCTTCTATTTGGTATAACTAGTATAACTTGTATGACCAAAGGAGAGGGAGTATGGATCCAAATAAATGCATTGGGATCGCCACCGTCGGAACCAAAGGGCAAATCGTGATTCCCCAAAATGTGCGAGAAATGTTCGGGATTAACCCAGGGGACACGGTCATCGTATTGGCCGACAAAAAGCGAGGCATCGCGTTGATGAAGAGCGAGTTTATCGAAGACATCGCGGGAAAGGCGTTTGATGGCAACTGAACAGATTCTGAAAGTCGTTGGGCTAAGGAAAGATTATCCCGGTTTTTCCCTGCGCGACGTGAACTTTTCCTTAACGAAAGGTCGCATCATGGGCTTCATCGGCCGAAACGGGGCCGGGAAAACCACGACCATCAAAATCATCTACGGGATGACTTCCGCTTCGGCAGGAGAAGTCTTCTTTGACGGGGAACGGATTACCCCGGAAGATTTCAAAGCCAAGAGCGATATCGGACTGCTATTTGGGGGCGTAGACTATTACCCCAACCTCAAAGCGAAGACGATGGCGGAGGTCACCCGACGGTTCTTCCCAAAATGGGATCAGGCTTTGTTCGATCGTTGGATCGCCTATTTTGGGATCGACTTAACCAAAAAGGTCAAAGAGCTGTCCAATGGGATGCGGGTCAAATTCAATCTGGCCATCGCCTTGTCCCATGGAGCCAAATTGCTGATCCTCGATGAGCCGACCAGCGGATTAGACCCCGTGAGCCGAGACGAATTGCTCGACTGTTTCCGGAAAATCGCGGATAAATACGGGACGGCCATCCTCTTCTCCACCCACGTCATCTCGGATTTGGAGAAGATCGCCGATGACATCACCTACATCCAAAATGGGGCCATCCTCGCCTCCACGAGCGTCGAAGAATTCTCCCAGTCCTACCTTCACGTCGAAGGGGCCGCGGAATCCCAAATGCCTCGTAACGCCTTGCACATCCGCAAACGGGGGGACCATTTCGAAGGGGTCGTTCCCGCGGGGGATGAAAAGAAGGAAGGCCTAACGTATTCGGAAGCCCATTTGGAAGAAATCATGTTAGCGATTGAGAGAGGGGAAGAAAATGAAGAATCTCCTATATAAAGAATTGCGGTTATGCATGCCCGTGCAAGCGTGGATCTATTTTTTCATGATCATCACCGTCATTGTTCCGACATGGCCGCCTATCATCGGGTTTTACATGCCGTTAGTGGCGTGCAACATCATTTTCCCGTTAGCGCTCGCCAACCGCGACTTCCTCTATTCCAAGTTATTGCCGATCCCGAAGAGCGACATCGTCCGGGGAAAGTTCCTCTTGATTCTGTTCATTGAGCTCATTTCCCTCGTGGTTGGCGGGCTTTTGCTCATTCTGCGGTTCTTCTTCATCCAGCCCTATTTTGAGTTCCTCATGGGAGCGGATTTTGGGACGTTAGGGGTCGCCTTGCTCATGTATGGCGTTTTCAACCTCATCTTCTTGCCTTGGTTATTCGCCAAACCCGAAAAGCCCGTGTGGTCCATTTTGGTCTCTTGCTTGGCCGCGGCGATCATATTCGGCATCTACATCGGCATCTGCGGGACGATTCCGGAACTTGCCCTCCTCATCAATTCGTTTGCTCCGGAGTACATCGGAATCCAACTCTCCATGTTGGGAGGCGGACTGATTCTCTTTGCTCTCCTCACGGTTCTTGCGTATACTCTTGCCAAGCGAAATTTCTTGCGATCCGAATAATTCATGACTCCTCAAACCATCGGGTACCTTTTATTGCCCATCAACGCCATCCTTTTCACCGGCTTGTTCGTCGTGAACAAGGAATATGGGAAACGCCTCAAAGGGAACGTGTTCAACGCGCTCCTTTTCGCCGTTATCGCCGGGAGCGGGAACGCCCTGGTTTTCTTCGCGTTATCGGGGATTCAGGGGTTTCGGTTCGATCCCGCCTCGTTGTCTTACGCGGCCCTATACGGCTTATTGTTCGTGTTGACCCAGATCAGCGGGGTTTTGGCCGCCTCCAAGCGGGGGAACATGTCCTTCTACAGCCAATCCTTCATGTTAGGAGGCATGATTCTCCCCTTCTTCTATGGCGTGTTTTGGGCAAAAGAAAGCGCAAGCCCGCTGAAAATCATCGCCATCGTCTTGATGGTCATCTCCTTGGTGGTGCCTTTGTTCGATTCTTGGAAAGCCAAAGGGCAAAACGGCAAAATGAGCGTGCCATTTTTCCTTCTTTGCCTCCTTGCCTTGCTGAGCAATGGAACCAATTGCGTCATCTTAAGCGCCCATTCCCGGGCCGTTAGCGCGACTTCTCCGTTTGTTTTCACGGGATTCTACAGCCTCTTCACCGCGGTATTCGCGGGACTAGGATTTGGCATCGCTTGGATCGCCACTCCCAACAAAGAAGAAAAAGGAAAAGCCAAATTGTCGTTTGCCTTGGCTCCATTGCTCCTGGCTTTGCTTTATGGCCTCCTCATGTCCTTTGGCAGTTACACCGGAATGGAAGGGGTGATGCGAGTCGACGCCTCAATGTTCTTCCCCGTTTCCAGCGGAATCTGCATTGCCCTGTCCTTCTTTATCTGCCGTTTTCCCTACAAGGAACGAATGGGGGTGTTCGCCACGATCGGTTTTGTCATCACTTCGGTTGCCACCGTGCTTTTCCTCTTTTCTTGATTCTTTCAGTGAGCAATCATTTCGCTTTTTTCCAATTGCGTTTCCGAGGATGGAATGGGGAAATCCAAAAAATTCGAAGTGGAAGTGAATCGATTTTCCCCAATTCCCGCCGAAAAAACCTCCTTGATACCGAATCGTTTTGAACGATAGAAACTCGAAACGGTCCTAGAGTTTCCGTTTTGGTTATCAAGTACAAAAATACCGATTTCTCGCCATTTTGTGTTGTGAAAAGTTGAAAATAATTTAGAATATGATAGTCCGCAAAAGGGGGACTCATCTATGCAAAAGAAAGAAGCTGCAGTGCTTTTAAAAGCACTTGGCCACGAATTACGGCTAAAAATGATTAAGGTCGTTATGAAAAACAACGACATTACCGCTTCCGAACTCATCAAAATCATGGGGTGCACCCAACCGACTCTTTCCCACCACACCAAGATTTTGGTGGATTCCGGCCTCGTGGTCTTGCGGCGCGACTGGAAGTGGATCCATTACTCCGTAAACCTCGAAAAAATCCAAGAGCTCTGCGACTTCATCTCGACCCCGTGCTGCTGCCACTGCCAGAATGAACAAAATTAGGTTCGCTCACTTCTTCGCCGATTTTCCATCGGCTTTTTAATTTCCGTGTCCTAAACGTTGATTTTTGAAGGGGAGATTCCTACAATAATCCCGCTTTCCATGCGCTCGTAGCTCAGCTGGATAGAGTACAACCCTCCGAAGGTTGGGGTCAGGCGTTCGAATCGCCTCGGGCGCGCCACAAAGCAACAAAAGGTCAGATGGTCATCTGGCCTTTTTCATTGCCCATTCGTTCTTTTTCGTTTCTTCTTTATAATAATAGCCATGAAGACTTTGATTTATTTTGAAGGCGCGGACGCGATTTCCAATTCGGGAATCGGCCGAGCGATGTCCCATCAGATGCGGGCCTGCCAACTTTCCGGAGTGGATTTCACCATCAACGCGAAAGACACGGATTACACGATTGCCCACATCAATACCTTGTGGTGGAAGTCGGGGCGCCTTTTGAAGCAATGCAAAAAGAAAGGGATCCCCGTCATCGTGCACGGGCATTCTACCTATGAGGATTTCCGCCGCTCATTTGCCTGCTGGAGATTGATCGAGCCGATCTTCGACCATCGCATCCGATGGATGTATTCCCGAGCAGACCTGATCATCACCCCTACCCCATATTCGCGAGACTTGATCAAGGGTTATGGATTATGCCAAAACGTAATCGACATCTCCAACGGCATCGACCTGGAGGAATACCGTCCTAGCAAAGAAGACCAAGAAAAATTCTTAAGCGAATTCCATTTGACCCGAGAAGACAAATTCGTCATGGGGGTGGGCTTCCTTTTTGAACGAAAGGGCCTCCAATCCTTTATCGAAGTCGCCCGGAAATTCCCCGACGTCAAATTCATTTGGTTTGGGGCGTTGCATCCTTTAATCACCAACGCGAAAGTCAAAAAATGGATTCGCCATAAACCGGACAACGTCATCATGGCGGGTTACCGAAAAGGGGCCGTCATCCATGGGGCGTATCAACTCGCCCAAGCGATGTTCTTCCCCTCTTTGGAAGAAACGGAAGGAATCGTGGTGCTCGAAGCCTTGGCCTCCAGAACCCCTCTCGTGGTTCGGGACATCGGGGTCTACCGCGATTGGCTGACGGATGGGGTGAACTGCCATAAAGGCAGCACCGATGAAGAATTCGCCTCGATTCTTTCTTCCCTCATTCAAAATGGCGAAGATCCCAAAATTCTCGAAGCCGGATTCCAGGAAGTCTCGAAGAAGACGTTAGATAAAGTGGGATTGGAGTTAAAAGCCGCTTACGAATCCCTTAGCAAAAACTAAGCGAGGAATGCCCGCTTCAAAAACGAAACATAGAACGCCCCTTCTTCTTGTAGTGGGGCGTTTTTCTTTGTGACTTCCCCAAACTCCTTCTTCACTTGAGCAAGATACCGGGAATCGGCGCCGCCTTTTTTATCGAGTTGAATATCAAACCAAACGCTCCAGTAAAAACGGATCTTATGAGCGAAAAATCGCCGCAAATCCCGCTTGGAGCCATAACGTTCGATGTATCTTCGGATGCAGGCGAAAACGGCGATATGGTGGAGGGCCCGATCTTTTCTTGGCACCGAAGTTGCGCTATTGGAGTTGTCTTTGTAATAGAGGTAGAGGCGGTTCGGGATGGTCACCACCTTCTTCGCCTTCATCAAGCAAGAGAACAAAAAGGCCACGTCTTCGAATAAGTCGGAATATTCTTCTAGTAACAGCAATGGGGTTTGTAGCAACAGGCTTTTCCGAATCAGCTTCGTCCACGTGAAACCGCGGAAAGAGACGTCATTCAAAAAGGCGTCCAACCACTGGTCATGATCCATGGCCTTCCTCGCTTCGAAAATATTGGGGCTGCGTTTGCCTTGGCTCATCACGTAAAACGAGCAATTGACGCAGTCGGCGTCGTCCTTTTGTTGGGCTTGGTACATCACGGAAAGGAAATTCGGAAGCATTTCGTCATCCGAATCGAGGAAACACACCAAATCACCCCGGCATTCTAACAACGCTTCGTAACGGGAACCGGCCGCCCCGGTGGCTTTCTGTTTGGGATGAATTCGCACGATTTCGGGGTACGTACTCGCGTATTTTTCCAAAATCTCTTTCGTGCCATCCTTCCGATCATCGAAACTCACGACGAGCTCGAAAGGAAGAGGGAAGTCTTGGGCAAGCACGCTGTTAAGGGCTCGCTCGATGGTGGAGAAAGAGCGATGCGCCGGCATAACGACGGAAATCACGGGGGTATTCATGCGGATATCTTACCATAAAAGGGTGGAAGAGGATTTCCGTTTGCGTTCCATCGTTTCGACTTTATACTTTGACCATGAGCAACCTCACCATAGAACGTTATCGCCCCTTCATGGAAGAGGAGAGGTGGAATCCCTCGTCCGCGATTGTTTTTGGGACTTGTACCGCCCCGGGGCATTGGAACATTTTCTTCTTCGGGCCATCCGGAAGCAAGACAATTAACTCCCAGAGCTCGAATTCGTGTTAAAAGACGGGAATGAAATCATTGGGCAAAACATTTTCTTCCCCGGAATCATCGAATCCGAGGAAGGCAACTACCCCGTCTTGACCATGGGGCCGGTCTGCATCGGCAAAAAGCATCAACGAAAGGGCTATGGCAAACTCCTCGTGGAGCAAACCATGGCCATTGCGAAGAGCCTCGGGTATGGGGGCGTATGCATCGAAGGGGATTATGCCTTCTATCGGAACTGCGGATTTACCTTTGCCCGCGATTTCGCCCTACAATACAAAAACCTCCCCGAAGGGATGGAGGACTCCTTCTTTTTGGCCGTGGAGTTTATCCCGGGTTACCTTTCCCGTCGAGGCGGACTCTACGAAAGCCCTTATTCCCCTTTGGATCCGGAATAATGAGTTAACGCGTGTATCATCGGGGGCACGAGAATGATCGTGGCGATGAACCACGACGCGGCGTCCCCAAGCGCCGCCCCGATGAAGGGGATGGGGCCGGATTCGCTGTTGATGGGGCCTCCCGCGATGATGGAGGGCAGGAACATGCAAACCACGATGCGGGCGAACAATTCCCCGATTCCCGCAAGGAAAGGCCATAAGGGTTTTTGGAGTCCTTGCAGGATGTTCCTGGATAAGAATAGCATGCCCAAGAAAAACAAGGCGGGAATCGATAAATACAGGTAGACATTGCCGAAAGCGATGGTCTCTTCGCTCACTTTATCGGGCGATAAGAAAATATACTGATAAGCCCCATTGATGGTGGAAACGCCTCCGATTACCAAGAGGATCAAACAGAAGATTCCCACGATCCCCGTGGCTTTTTTCACCCCATCGCGAATGCGTTTTCCATCCCCGGCCCCATCGTTTTGGCCGGTGAAGGCGAGCATCGCCGTTCCCAGGGCATTTAAGGGGACCATGAGGAAATTGATGATCTTGCACGCGGCCCCATAGCCGAGTTGGGCGCTCATGCTTTCCTTCATCGCCCCACCTTCCGGGAGGATGTCGAAAGCGATGATCGAGGATTGCATGACGACCATTCCGATGGCCAAAAGGCTATATTGGAACCCTAAAGGGAGACCGTTTTTTAAATGGATGGCGAACTCTTTCCATGGGACACGGACATCTTCTTTCCCAAATCGCAGAATCGGGTAACGTTTCCAGGCGTAAATGAGCGCCCCTACCGCGGCGATTCCTTGGCTCATGATCGTGGCCAAGGCGCTTCCGGCGACCCCCATGGACAAGGGCAAGACAAACAGCAGATCCAAACCCGCGTTCAAAACCGTCGAACCCAAAAGAAACAAAAACGGGACGAAACTATCGCCCAAGGAGCGAAGGATCGCCACGATCATATTGTAGAACAGTTGGCAAACGATGCCCCCGAAAAGAATGGAAAGATAGGTGTAGGCCGAGGTATACACCGAACTCATGTATAAATCGCCGGTTTGAGAAGAAATGCCCAAAAGGCCCAAAAGCAAGGGCAAAAGAGCGATTCCGATTCCGGTTAAGAAAGCCCCGATGAAGAACGACAAAACGATCTGAACGAAGAAGGAGCGGCGCACTCCTTTCCCGTCTTTTCTCCCGATGGCTTCCGCGATGACGACGCTGAATCCAGAGGCGCAGCCAAAACCAAACTGAAGAACCATGAAAACGAGGCTTGAGGAATTGTTCACCCCCGCCACTTCCGCGGGGCTCAAGTTTTGCCCGACAATGGCCGCGTCCGTCATGGTGTAGATTTGCTGGAAAATCAGCGACAAAACGATGGGGAATGAAAAAAGAAGGATGTTTTTGGTGATGTTCCCTTTGGTGAGGTCCAAAGGCGAGAACAGGCGACGAAAAGAAGGAAATTTCATAACGTGCGTTATCATATCGAAAAAGAAAGGAAGCGACATCAAAAAGCGCTTTCAAATCAAAGCAAGTTATTCGGCGAAGATGGAATGCCGGGCTTTGCCTTCGTTTTTGGCGGCGTAGAGGGCTTTATCCGCTAGTTCGAAGATCCTTTGTTCTTCCGTTCCGGATTCCACCCAATAAATGCCCGCGGAGATTTGGAGCAAGAAACGGGTCTCCTTACCTTTGAGGACGGAGTTGATTCCATCGAGGATAGAAGCCACGTCTTCCGGAGTTTTGGTAGAGACGATCGCGAATTCATCGCCGCCGTAACGGAAGACGTCATTGCCGAAAGAATCCGTCAAAATCGAAGAAACCATGACGAGGGCGTCGTCCCCAACGCGGTGGCCAAAGGTATCGTTCACCTTTTTGAAATTATCGATGTCGAGCAAAACGAAAGTGAACGCGGTTTTTTGGCTCGTCAATTGCGTGACGTAATTGTCCAAAGAACGGCGATTGAGCAAGGTGGTCAATCCGTCTTTCGCGGCGAGTTCCTGCAACCGGGCGTTCAAGAAATATTGGTTCAGGGTCGAACGGTACATCCGCATTTCCACGAGAACCGCAACGAGGATGAAAATGAAATGGTTGATGTAGAACGAGATGCTCAAGACGGCGTGACCCACAATCGCGGAAAGCCCGATGAGGGCTCCAGAAGAAACCAAGGACAAACCCAGGAAGAAAGCGGGGTGGAAGGGAATGACGCTTCCGACCGCGGCCAAAAGGGTCATGAAGGTAACGGGATAACCCCCACCGACGATGTCGCAAGCGGAAATGCCGGCGGACCATAACACGAGAAACACGGAATAATGGGCAGCCAAATACGCGATTCGCCTGTTCCAAGAGGGTTTATGGTTAGAAAAGGCAAGGAAGATCAAGGCCATGGCGGAGACAATCAAAAGGACGCCATAGAGAATAAGGTAGATCACTCGACGCGCATCGGTTAAATCGAAGGTCAAGAAACCATACAAGAGCATGGCTCCCTCCAAGGCAATGACGACGGAGAGGAACAACTCATACGCCCGGCGATTGTTCTTCAATGCGTTTTCTAGTACGTCGATTCCTTTCATAAATGCCCCCTAGATCAACTAGACCGATGAAACTCAGCCTAGTGATTGATTATACCACGCTCCATGAAAACCCATTGAATTTATTGTTTTCCCGCAAAGACATGGGAGAATCCGAAAGAAGAATTCCCGAAGCCCGAAGAAGAAACCGAGTGATACGTATATCGAAATACCAATTATTTTTGGAAGGATTCCTTGAATCTCCCACTGAAGAACCAACCAGGGAGGCACATTCGTTTCTTTAATGTTTTCTTACCTTTTGACAGAGATGCGGAATTGCTTTGAGCTCTTTTTTACATAATCGATATCGCCATTTGAAAGAATTGGAAAAACTCTCAATTGCACGTAAGGGATGAAACCCGCGCAGGCAATTGCGGTGTATGATGTCCTCGTTTTTGAAAGGAAGTGCCTGCTCAAAGCATCGGGCTTCGGGAAGCCGAGCGAGAAAAAGGCGGCGGCGTACTCCGACGTTTTGTCCGGCGCGCGAGAAGTGATCCACGACGGCGAAAAGGCGCATGACGCGGTCCTGAAAAGGCTTGGCTGCAGATCGGTCGTCATCGACCCGCGCGCTGGGAAGGGGAAGCCGGACAAATGCAATCCGATGAAACCCGTAAACGAGGCCCATCGTTACCTAAAAGGCTTCTTGAGATGCCACCGCGGATACTCAAGGCGCAACCTTCAGGATTGGCTCAACTTGTTTTGCTTCATTTGAAATGAAGGCGGCACGAAGGCCCAGAAAGCGCAGAAATTTATAGAAAAAGCCATAAAAAAGAGAGTTCTTCTGAGGTTTAGGGGACAAAAAGATGCGATGGCGGCTAGAAAATAACGGACCAAGCCATCCCTTGCGTGCAAATAAGAGTTTTTGGTTTTTATAAAAGTAAATGCCTTAACATCGCAATATGGATCAATAAGCACAATAGAACTATTCGCTTTTCTAATGATTGATGAAATATATTCATACGCATCGTAAAATGACCCGCACTAAAAATTGCTTGTCTTGGTAAATCCGCTTTGCTAATCAACTTAAGAATCTCATCAAACTTTCTGTTTGTTTCATTTTCAAATTCAATTTTTCTATTTTGGAGTCTAGCAAGAGCAAGCAAAACATCACCGTTTTCTAAAATGAATTTGCGCATTTGGATAAACTTTCGTGCTATTTCAACGCTCATCTTTGCTGCAATACCATTTTTCAGAACACCGGCAAGTGTAATTATTCCTTCTTCTGTATATGCATATGGATTATATCTTCTTTTAGAAGATAGAAAATTTGTGGTGCCTTTTTGGCATCGCAAATCATTCGTTTCTTTATCAGATAGTTGAAAACAAAAGTCACTTGGAAATCTATCTGCGTTTCTTCTCATTTGTCTGTTCAAAGAGGAAACAGTTACACCGAAGAAATATGGGTTCTCCAACTTTTCGTGTGGTCACCCCTTTTTCTGAAACTCCGTCATATCGTGTGGTCACTAAATGGCGAAAATGCTCTCGGCACTACCCGAGACCACACATTCCCCACACTTTATGAAGGAGAATCAAAAAAGCTTTGAAACAGAATTTATACCGTATCAAAGCACTTTTTTCTTTAATGGTGCCCGCGGCCAGACTCGAACTGGCACGCCCTCATCAGGCATTGGATTTTGAGTCCAACGCGTCTACCGATTCCACCACGCGGGCATGCGTTTTTTTGAAACGCGAGAGAATTATAGAGGTTGAACAGGGGATTTTCAACCACGCGTTTCAAGAGACGAGGCAAACTGGGTTTTGGAAGATTTCGCTCAAGAACGCGAAGAATTGGATGGCTCCGTTCCTTGGAGGCGAAGCAAGGGGCGCATGAAAAAACGCCGACCCGCGATGGGTCAGCGTTCCTAAGTTCACGTGGTGCACTGGATGGGAGTCGAACCCATACCGGTCGCCCGACTAGCTCCTGAGACTAGCGCGTATACCAATTCCGCCACCAGTGCAACGGCATTAATATAACCCTACTTCTCCAAAAAATCGATAATGGTTTTCATAATTTTGGGGTCGTCTTGGGTCAAACGGACGAAATCGACGGAAGATAAGGCCAACGGACCTTTGTTCCGTTCGCCACGATCGCCGAACAGTTGAGTGAAATAATTCTGGGCATCCACGCTCCAAAAAGCCTGATGACGCCTGCCTTTCGCCACGTAGAGGGAAATGGAAGGGTATTCGTTCTTGTGCTTTTGGAGATAGCCCATATGGGAAGCGGTGGGGACGACGGGGTCGGCATCCCCTTGGATGTACAAAGCGGGGGCGTTTCGTTCGGCGATGATGTCGAGGACGTTCTTAGAAGCGGCTTCCCCGAAATGGCGTTTGACGTAACCGCGAAGCATCGGTTGGAGTTTCGCGTATTGGGGGGCGATCTCCTTGATGAGGGAATCAAAAGAGAAAAAACCGGAGACCGAGACCGCTTTTTGGACTTTGTATTCCTTTTGAAGGGCCAAGAAAGCCCCATATCCTCCCCAACTGTGCCCGATGGCGAAGCGGGGCAAATCGCGAATGCCTTCGAGGGTATCGAGATAAGCGAAAAACGCTTTTTGATCCAGAGCGGTTTGGGAAAGGGAAACCATCCCCTTCCCTTCGCTTTGCATGCATCCGGTGTTGTCGTACGCCATCACGAGATAGCCCCGTTTGGCAAAATAGGCGATTTCCCCGGTGTAGGAACTCCTGCCCGCGGAGATGCCATGAAAGAAAACCAGGAGGCCTTTGTAGTCGCTTTCCCTCGAAAAATAGAATTCGCCTCGCAAGATGTTTTTGCCGCTACAAAAGGAAAAGGGGCGAGAACGTATGCCGTAATCCTTCGGCAAGAAATAGGTAAAAGCCGGGGATCCGTCTCCTCGATGGCCGAAATTCTTCTTCATCGCCAGCGCGATAAAGGGATCAAAAATGCACATGGCTATTTCCGACTCGGGCGTTTGCCGAACAACAAATGGATGATTCCGAGGAAGTAATTCCCGTTGGCGAAATCGAGCACCATCGCCACCAGGCGGGGAGAGAGGCCTCCGACGGAAAGAGAACGGATGGGGTTGTTTTCAAAGCAAGCGATCAAGAAGGCTTTTTGCCCTTCGGTTTCGTGGCCGTCAAAGGCATGGGAATAGAACACCTTTCGAATTAATTTTCCAATGGGAGTCCAAGCGATTTCTTCCATCGTGCTATCCATGTTGAAGGGGCGTTCGTGACGGTCCGCGGGAAGGGGAACGACGCGGCCGAGGAGCGATTCGAATTCATCGTCGTATTGCCCAAACCCTTCGTAAGGGACCGAATAATAAATCGGGGCGGGATGGCGAAGGGAGACGAAGGTGGCCTCGGTTTTCACTTCCAAGGATTCTTCGCAGACGATCTCGGCGCAGGATTCCCCGACTTGAATGTGGTAAGTCCCTCCTTCGGTGCGGAAGCGATGCTCTTCGACGTCGTAATGGGCGAAGGTTTCTAGGGTCAAGGGGAAATCCACCACGGCGCTTTTCCTCGGTTCCACCGCAATTTTCTTGAAGGCGATTAAGACGCGACGGGGACGGAAAACGTCCTTTTGGGTCGTTTCGGCGTAAAGCTCCACGACGACTTCGCAGGGACGGCGATTCGCGTTGGCGACCTTCACGCTGGCCATGACGATCTCTTTTTCCTTCAACGTCGAGGAACTCAAGGTCATCGAATAACTGAGTTTGCAATACGAAAGCCCGTGGCCAAAGGGAAACAAAACGGGTTTTTCGCAGGAAATATAATAACGGTATCCCACGTAGATGCTTTCTTTGTAAATCGCTTGGCCTTCGTATCCGGGATAAAAGCCAAAACACGGAGTATCCGCCAAATGGAGGGGCCAGGTTTCCGCCAATTTCCCCGATGGGACGATTTTTCCAAGCAGGAGGTCCACCAAGGCTTCGGCTCCCGCTTCCCCCGCGAGGTAATCGCAAAGGATGGCCTTGGTTTCATGGACGAAAGGCAAGGCGACGGGGGCTCCGCAAGAAAGGATGACGACGATGTTGGGATTGCTTTGGTAAATCGCGTCGAAAAGGCTGAGTTGGTTGTTGGGAAGGTTGATGGTTTCCCGATCAAACCCTTCCGATTCGATTTGAGAAGGAAGGCCGAGGAAAAGCAAAACGGTTTTGGATTTCGAAGCCAAGTCGACCGCTTCGTAAACCAGGTTGGCGTCGTCTTCGCCCTGTTCCAAAGAATACCCTTGGGCGTAGGGGAGGTTGAAGGCTTTGGTGGCATCCAGAAAAGAAACCACTTTCGAAGATTTCACGAAGCTCGACCCGTTTCCTTGGTAACGGGGGCTCTTGGCAAAAGCGCCGATTACGCAGCAATCGCGGAGGGAGGCCAAAGGCAAAAGGGATTCTTCGTTTCGCAGCAAAACAATGGATTTGGCCGCGGCTTCTTTGGCTAACGCGTGATGGGAAGATTCATCCGTTTCTTTTTTGGCTCCTTTTTTCGCTTTTTGGAGCATTTGCAGGACCCGGCTGCTCGAATCGTCGACCGCTTTGGAATCGAGATATCCGCGGCGGAGGGCTCTGCGCAAGGTGGCGCTTCGCTTCTTCACGTTGCAGGGCATTTCCAAATCGAGCCCGTGGTTATGGCTGGTAATCGGGTCGAAAGTGCCACCCCAATCGGACATCACCACCCCTTCATAATGCCAAGAAGAACGGAGGACGTCTTTTAGCAATTCGTCATGCTCGGAAGCGTGCTTTCCGTTGATGAGGTTGTAGGAGGTCATCAAAGCCCAGGGATTGGATTCTTTGACGACGATTTCGAATGGCTTGAGATAGATCTCGTGGAGGGCTCGTTCATCGACGATGGAATCGCTGATGTTGCGATAACTCTCTTGGGAATTGCAGGCGTAGTGTTTGACGCAGCCCCCGACATTCACCGATTGGATGCCGCGGACGAAACCCGCGCCCATCTTTCCGCTGAGGAGGGGGTCTTCGGAAAGATATTCGAAGTTGCGCCCGCACAACGGGGATCGTTTGATGTTGACCCCGGGAGTTAAAAGCAAAGAGGTGCCACGGGCGGATGCCTCTTTCCCCATCGCCTCTCCGATGCGGTGCTCCAAATCTTCGTCCCAAGAACAAGCCAGGCACGCAGGAGAGGGGAAGCAAGTGGCTTCTTCCGCTGCATACACGTCCTTTTCCTTCTCCCCGACTTTACGAACGCCGAAAGGACCGTCGTGCATTTCGATGCCGGGGATTTTCAAGCGCCGGACGCCGCGAATATGCCATTGCCCGTCCCCGTGGAGGAGGCGGACCTTTTCGCCGATCATCAATTCTTCTTGGTTACGTCGTTTCATGGCAATTATTATGGTAGGGAAGGGCAAATCACGTCAATGAAACCCTCTTATTTATAAGAGAGCCTCCTCGTTTTCTTCTTCGATTACGGGGATTTCCTTGGTGTCGGAAGAGGAGATGGAGAGGAATTTCTTGTCCATTTTCTTCACCGTGATGCCGAAATCATCCGTGGCTTTCGAAAGGGTGGACACCGAACGTTCGATCTTGCCCCAACGTTCCATGAACCGGTTGAACTCCCGTCCGAGTTCGTCCAAGGCCTTGGTGATCCGTTCCAAGTTCTTCGTGCGTTTGGCGTCGAGTTGAACCGCCTTGAAGGAGGCGATGATGGGTTGGAGGATCGTCGGGGAGGCGAAAATCACATTCTTTCGATGGGCCTCTTCCACGAGGTCGAAGAATTCGTTTTCTACATAGGCAAAGACTCCGTCGTTCGGAATAAACAAAATGGTGGGGCGCACGAATTTGCCCGAAGCGGCGTAAGAAGCGAGGGAGGCGAGATTGGTTTCCAGCGCTTTTTTGAACGCCTTCCTCAATTCGGCTTTTTCTTCCGCTTCTTTTGGGGTGCCGTCAAACAGGCCTTCATAGCCAACGAGAGAGAATTTCGCGTCGATGGCCATGATTTGCTTTCGGGTTTCCCCATCGAGAAACACCACGCAGTCGGGGCGGTAAGTCGTTTCGTCCACTTTGACCACGTATTGGAAATCGTATAACTGTCCTCGATAACTTTCGCCGAACATGGTTTCCACAATCATCTCGAGTTGCATCTCCCCATACCTTCCCCGCTGTTGGGAATTGGTCAATACGTTCTTAAGGGACAGTACTTCCCCGGACAAAGACTCGATGCTTTTTTGGGCGGTTTCGATCTCCCCAAGGGCTTTTTGGAGGCGTTCCATCGACTCGCTCGTTCCTTGGAATCCGGTTTGGAGAGAGGTGGAGACTTGGCCTTGAAGGGCCACTAGGTTCTCATCGACCTTTTTCCGAATTCCCTCGATCGCGGTTTGCACGTTGGTCAGAATCGAGGTTTGGAATTGGAGGAGGCGTTCGGTCTCTTTTTGGGTGCTCTCGGTGAATAAGGCGCGGATCTCGTTTTCGAAACCGACGAGTTTCGCGGAATGGGATTCGCTTTGGAGCCGGAGCGCTTTCTCGATTTCCGCCTTGTTCTCGGCCTGCATGGTTTGGAGTTGCAAAGGGAGGGAGGATTGAAGGGTTTTCACCGCCTCCGACAAGGCTTGGATTTGGGGGTTCCAATCGAAATTCAAGGGAGAAGGGTGGCCGAATTTCCCGTTTTTGATGGCAAAAAGCAAATAGACGACGATGCCCAAAGTGATCAAAACGAATCCTGACAAGATTCCGATAAAAACCCATTCCATACGCCTAAAGTCTATCACAAGTTTCGCCAGTTGGAAGACGGGTATTGGAGCGCTTCCCCCTTCTTTTCCTTTTGGTATGATAAAGGGGCGGAAACCCGCGCCAATAAAACGACGGCCGTATTCGTTTTTACTTATGTCTATGGATCTTCTTGCAATCCTTCATGAACTGAAGGAGGGAAACCAAACGCATTTCCCGGAACTTTATGAGGCGACCAAACGCCCGGTGTTTTACAACATCCTTTCCCTCATTCCCGATTATGGAATCGCCGAAGACTTGCTGCAGGAAACCTTCATTCGGTTTTTGGAACATCTCCCATCGGTCCACCAAGAGAGCAAAATCCTGGGGTTCCTGATGCGGGTGTCGAAGAATCTGGCCTTGGATTTCCTCAAAAAGCGAGACCGGATGAAAGAAATCGAATGCGAGGAAAGCATTCCTTCTTCCGACAGGACCCGCATCGACGAACGGATTCTCATCGAACGGATTCAAGCGTCATTAAGCGAGAAGGAATTCCGGATCTTCGTCCTTCGCGTCTTGGGGGAAAGGACGTTTGAAGAGATTCGGAAGATCGTGAACAAGCCACTAGGCACCGTGCTATGGATCTACAACGAATCCATCAAGAAACTAAGAAAGGAGCTCGAAGATGAAAACGTTATCGGATGATCAGGGAAAAGAGTTCTTGCCCGGCGTGACGCCCTACACCATCACCACCACTCCGGAAGACATTCTATCGGCCTATGAGAAAAGGCAATCCCGTGCTTTTTCCAAAAAGCCATCCCTTTGGAAACCCCTCCTCATCGGGGGAGCCTCGTTAGGGGCCGTTGCCGTGGCCGTTTCTTTCTTGCTGCTTTTTCCTCCCTCCGCGACTCCCGATGACCCCAAATTCACCACCCTCCCGGAAACGTTCTCGCCGGTGAAAAACAAGACCTTATCGCAAGAATTCATCGCGTTCCAAGCTTTTGGCCCGAGCGCAAACTCCGACGTCAACGCTTTGGCTAGAAAGGCTCGCGAAGGGGAAAAGGACGATGAAGAGGATGAACAGGAAGGGTTCTCTCAAGCGGCGTTTGCCCAAATCGTCGACGACTACGAGACCGTCCAAGAAGGCGTCTATCGCATGTTCGCCAACACCAACGAACGGGTGGAAGAGATCGTTTTGGAAGAACCTTTTGTCTACCAAGGGAATTCTTATGACATTGAAGTCCGCTTCTATGGGGAAAACGAAGAAATCCTTTCTCGCCTGTTCTACGTCCAAGAATCGATAAAAGAAAATCACCACGAGACGGAAAGGAAGATGACGGGGATCTTCGTCCATCGCGACCTCTTCTACAAAGCCACCATCGAAGAAGAAAGCGAATCCCGCGAAGGAAAGGACGAAAGCGAAGTCAAAATATTGCTCGAATCCACGGATGGTTCTTCCCTGGTCTACGCGATGGAGCGAGAACTCGAATATCGAGGGAAACATAGCGAAGAAGCCTATTCCTATTCGGTCTTCCCGAGTTTGGAGGATTATCGCAAAGGCGAAAAGAATTTCCTCTCTTCCATCCAAATCGAATGGGAAGACGAGGAACTCAACGTGAACGTGGAGAAGCCTTCTTCGGAAGCCCAATTCTCCACGATTCAGCAGATTGACGATTGGCATTTCTCCTTCCTAGTCGAAGAATACGAATGGGAAGGCGAAAACGTAGAAGACCTGTTGGTTCATTTGACGTACCAAGAGGACTCCTCGCGCACCTACGTGTGCGATCCTTATACAGAAGTTCGGAAATAGCCGAGGATGCGTTCCTCGGTTTTTTCTTTTTTCCAATAAATCGTCGTGGACGTTCGTTTTTATGGTTGAAAACACCCGAAAGGAGAACCATCCATGAAAAAACCAATCCTCTTATTCGCCTTAACCCTCATCGCGGGAGGGGCTCTCGCTTCTTGCAATCTCGGACTCCGTTCCAGTTCTTCTAGCGAATCGATCCCTAGTCAAATCACCCCATCGGAAGTCTTCCAAATGCAAGCCGTGACGGGGCTTTCCATGGTGAACACCCCTTCGATTCCTTCCTCCAAAGCCGTTCTTCGCGCCCACGAGAACATGAGCCAAGACGAAATCGCGGCCATTCAAGAAGCCCTTCCGACCATTGATCTGCTTCTGGATAACGAATCCAACTTCGTTTCCAACGTTCAAATCGTGAACGCGGAAGTGGATGGGGTCACTTATCGCTACGAAGAATCCATCCGTTATTGGAACAACGAATATCAAGAAGCCTCTTACCGACTTCTTTATAACATCGATGGTGAAATCGTCGAAACGCCCACGGAAACATCCTCGGAAAACGTTTCCAGTGAAAGCGAAATCGCCCCGAGCGACCCCAAAGCCCGCCATGACGAAGATCATGATGACGACCATGACGAAGACAAAGGGAACCATGAGGAAGAAAAGCCATCCCACAACGACCTTGATGAAGAGTTCAAGAGCACTTCTTCCTTGACGGGAATCGCTTACCTCGATGAAACCACCTATGTGCCCTTCTATTCCAAAGTGGAAACGGAAACCGAAGAAGACGAAACCGAAACCGAACGCCATTTCGTGTTGAAAACCGGCGAGAACTCCCTTATCTCCATCCAAGAGGAATTCGAATCCGATGGCAGTGAAAAAGAACACGACCTCCGTTACCGCGTCGTGGAGAACGGAATCGTAACCACTCATTACAAGATCAGCATCGAACAAGAAGACAATCAAGATGAAATTCACCTCAAGACGAATGGATACAAATACTCCGTGAAACGCACCTCATCCGAAGAAGGAGCGTTCTATCGCGTATCCATCAAAGGCCAAGGCGACAAGCTTGTGGCCACATTCCACAAAGAAACAGACGAAGAAGGCAACGTTTCCTACAACGTGATCTGATTCGGTGTTTCATATCCCTGAGGAAACCCTCCGTCTCTCTCCCTCAACGGAGGGTTTTCTCTTATTTCTTCCTGCTTTCCAGCGGGAATACGCATATGTCCCTTCTCTTTATGAAGAAAATCTTAGAAATGAGGGGATTCTTGAATTAAGGGAGAAAAGGCTGAAAAAGTCTTTGGCTTTTCCTTCTTTAAACCATCACTGAATCGCATTCCGCCGTTGGAAACAATGGAAGATGCAGGCAAGCGTGAAAAAAGCACCCCGGTTGGAGTGCTTTTGTGAATGAATTGGTGGACCTTGTCGGGATCGAACCGATGACCTCCTCCATGCCATGGAGGCGCTCTCCCAGCTGAGCTAAAGGCCCACAGACTCGCTGACTTCTCAGCGCTTAAGAAGTATAAAAACGGGATAGGCTCTTGTCAAATACTTTCTTCACTTTCTTGAAAAAAACGAAGCGATGGCGCGAAAGGGGATTCCAAGATGTCCCTCCAAGAGATCGATTTGGCTTCCTTCGTCAAGAAGATTTGGAGTGCGCTCGCTTACTTTCCTCGCCTCGACGAGGAATAGAAAACCAGCCATCGAATTCTTCTATTTACCATTGAAGGGAAATGGGCATGGCAAGAAAAAATCAAGACTGGAATCCGATTTTTTTCTTTGAATAATGCAAGGGCTATGGAAAAGGTCTACGCCGTCATTGACATGAAATCTTTCTACGCCTCCTGCGAGTGCGCCGACCGCGGCCTCGACATCTTTTCCACGCCTTTGGTGGTGGCCGATCCCGAGCGCAGCGCCAGCACGATCGTCATGAGCGTCACGCCGTATCTAAAAGAAAAATACGGATGTTCCAATGTCTGCCGGGTACGCGATCTTCCCAAGATTCCCGACCTGATTCAAGCCAAGCCAAGAATGCGTTATTACTTGGAAATGAGCGCAAAAGTCGTTTCTATCTTTTTGGATTTCATCGATGAATCGGATTTGCACGTCTATTCCGTCGATGAGTCTTTCCTTCATTTAACCCCGTATTTATCGATGTACGGGTGCAGCGCCGAAGAACTCGTTGCCCGCATCCAACAACGCATCAAAGACGAACTCGGCCTTCTTGCCACGGCGGGATTGGGGCCCAATATGTTCATGGCGAAAGTCTGCCTCGATAACGAAGGCAAGAAACGCCCTCCGTTTCGGGCAAGATGGACGATGGACGACGTTCCCTCCAAATTATGGAAGGTTTCTCCCTTAACCAAGATCTGGGGAATCGGAAAAGGCATTTCCACCCATTTGGCTCGTTTAGGAATCCATAGTCTAGAAGCGCTAGCCAAAGCCGATATCACGATGCTCCGAAAAGAATTCGGAATCATCGGGCTTCAGCTTCACAACCTCGCGAATGGGAAGGACGAGGCCAATATCGAGGAAAAGTACGTCCCGAAAACCAAGAATCTGTCCGTTGGCCAAACCTTGATTCGGGATTATAACGCCAAAGAGGTGAAACTCCTTCTCCGGGAGATGAACGACGACCTCTGCTTCCGCCTCCGTTATGGCCATTACAAAGCTGGATGCGTTTCCCTTTTCGTGGGATATTCCGCTTCGGAAGGCGGAGGGTTCTCCCGCCAGATGTCGCTGAACATACCCACGGACGACAACGATTCCCTGTTTGAGGCGGAGATGGATTTATTCCGCCAATTCATCGAAGATAAACCCATCCGCAACCTCGGGATATGCTTTTCTTCCTTAAGCCCGTATAACGGTCAACAATATTCTTTGTTTGAATCTTCGAAAGAGACGGAAGAAAGGCGGAATCTTTTCCTGACGTTGGACGCGATCCAAACCGCGTATGGGCGGAATTCCGTGTTGCGCGCCACTTCCTTGACCGAAGGATCGACCGCCAAGCTCCGCCACAACCAGATCGGAGGGCATAACGCATGAACGGCGAACGGGGCATGATGAAATACCAACCCTACCAATCGCTTGTGGAGCAAAGCGCCATTTTGGCGCGCATGCGTTACGAGAAAGGGAAAATTCCCAAGCCTTTGATCTCCGCTGATCGGGCGGAAGAGATCAACGAGATCCTGGTCCATTATCAAAGGGAGCCCGTGGACGCGGAGTATTTCGAAGACGGATACCGTCATCGCATCCAAGGCGTCATTCACCGAATCGACGCCCTATGGAAATTCCTGATCATCGAAGGAAAACGCATACCGTTCTCGATGCTTTTGAATCTGGAACGGATATAAAAAGGTCACCGAAGGATGGCTTCGGTGACCAAGAGAAACCAGAATTAAATCGCCCAATTCCCATCGCGGAAGATCTGGACTTCTTTTCCATCTTCCGTGATTCCCGTGATGCAAAGGTCTTTCGACCCGATCATGAAGTCGACGTGGCTCAGGGATTTGTTGATTCCGAAACCATGGATTTCGTCTTCGGTGTATTTCTCGAAATTGGGATAGAGGTTGGTAAATCCGCGCCCCAGGGCCAAATGGCAAGCCGCGTTCTCGTCAAACAAAGTGTTGTAGAAGAGCAAGCCGGTGTTGTTGATGGGGGAATCGTAGGGCACTAAGGCGCATTCGCCAAGGTAGGCGCTCCCTTCGTCGAGGGTCAAGATAGAACGAAGGGCTTCTTCTCCTTCTTCCGCGTGGACGTCCACGGCTTTCCCTTTTTCGAAACGAACCCAGAAATCGCGGATCAAATGGCCTTGATAGACGAGGGGTTTGGCCGAGTAGACAATCCCTTCCGCTTCCCCTTTCATCGGGGAGGTGAAGCATTCTTCCGAGGGGATGTTCGGTTGGAAAGAAATGCCTCCCAAGGTACGTTCGGCTCCGCCTTCGAAAATCACTCCGGGAATGAGGCCGACGGTGAAGTCGGTGCCGTTGCTGGAAGTGTAATGCAGCGATTTGAGGCGCAAGGCGTTGAGGGTATCGCATTTGGATTTGACTTCTTTGTTGTGTTCCACCCAGTTCTCAATTCCGTTGCCGTCCAACGCCCGAGAGGTGCTGAGGATCGCGTTCCAAAGCGCTTCCACGGCTTGGCTGGTCGGGAGGTCGGGGAAGACCTTCTTCGCCCAGGCTTTGGCGGGAACTCCGGCGATGCACCACTGGTATTTGTTGGAACGGGCCTCGATCATGGCCGCGTTCTTTTGGTAATGGGCAACGCGGACCGCGGCCATTTTGGCGGCATCCAAGCCTTTCGCGGCATCCGGGTTTTCCGAAATCAAATAGAGCAAGCAGGGGAGGTCTCCCGTCAGCCATTCTTGCATCGCGGTTTCCATGGGGAGGACTTCTTTCAAGGCGCTCGTCTTGGCTTTCTTGTATTTCACCCGATTGCAAGCTTCCGAAAGCCATTCCACTTGCACGTGCTTCGCTCCGGCGCGATAGCATTCTTCCATGACGATGGCGACGAAGTCTTCGGTTTCCACTCCCGCGCGAATCAAAACGGATTGGCCTTTCTTCAAGGCAATACCGCTTCGAACGAGGAGTTGCGCGTATTTTTTCTTCAGCGATTTTTTCATGTTTTTACTAATCTCCTTATCCAAAAGTATTTATACTAGTTATACAATATCTCGCAAGAAGAAAGAGGTGGATTATGGCCAAAAAGAAAGCGAAACCGAAAAGCCCGAAAACCAAAGCCGATTCCTATGGAAAATTCTGGTGCATTTGGAATGGAGTGGAAGCGTTAATCATTCTCGTTGCCGGAATTCTTTCCATCGTTTTCGGCATTCTTTACAAATCGGGAGAGGGGAATGGAACCCACATCATCATCAACAACGTCTTGCCCTTCGTGGTGGGCACGTTCGTCTGCATGGACGCGATTCTTCGCATCGTGAAGGCGGTTCAGCGCATTGGCAAAGAGACGGAAGAATCCATCATGCTCATCGGGGGATTCGAATTGACCGCGGGCATCCTCGTGATGATGTTCCACGACATCTTCACCCGTTTGATCATTTCGGCGATTGCCGTCCTCCTCATCGTCGTTGGGGCGCTTTTGCTCCTCTTCTCCATCATGGTCATCATCAAGCGTTCCAAGAAGCTCTTTATCCCCATCCTCGAGATCATCTTCGCGGCGATTTTGGTTGGCGTCGGAACGGTCGTCCTCATTCTTTATCACACCTCCTCGGATAACAACCAAATCGTTCTGATCGTCTCTGGCATCATCTTCACCATCCTCGGGCTTGGCCAAGGCATCCTCACCATCATCAAAGCGGTGAAGCTTTCCAAAGGAAAAGTCGTCGTGAAGGACAACGAAGAACCCACCGTGGAACCCGTTGAGGAGCCGGTCGCCATCGAAACAGAGGAAGAAACTCCGCTTCTGGAGAAACCGGAAAAACCAAAAGAAATCGAAGACAAATAAACGGGGACGCATCGACGTCCCCTTTGTTTTAGCCCTATGGGGCTATTATTTTTTATGGGTTTTCTTGTATTCGACGAACCGAAGATCGAAATCCACGACGAAGGAACTGCGCATCGGTTCCTTCAATTTCACGTATCCGACCATCTCCGTGGGACGAAGAATCTCATAGGAAATTTCAAAGTCGTTGTGCTCTTCGCTTTGCCCGGGGATGTCGATTTGGTTGGGGGAACCGATCAAAATCATTTTGCTGTGATTCCCCAATCGGGTCACCATGGTTTGGATCTCGTCCAAGGTCATATTCTGGGCTTCGTCCACGATGATCAAGGCGTCGTTGAACGAACGTCCGCGCATGAATTCGGGGGCCAAAGGGACGATGTCGCTGGGAAGTTTCTCATACATCGGAGAAGAGATGACGGAATCGGTCTTTTTCTTCGGCTCCCGCATGGGATGCCCATTGTCCAAGGAGATGTTTTCCATCAAATGGTTATAGTTATCCAGAAGCGGGCCCAAATAGGGGCCGTATTTCTCTTCTTCCGTCCCCTTGAGGTATCCGAGGCGATGCCCAATTTCCACCGGTTCCCGAACGTAGAAAATGGTTTTGAACTTCCGGGAATTCCGAGGTCCGCGGACCAAATTCAAGCAAGCCGCCAACGCGGCAAAGGTTTTTCCGGTTCCGGCGCTGCCTTTGCAAAACACCACCGGCATCCATTTCGGATCGATGTTGATGAGGCGAATCAGTTCACGTTGGCCCTCATTTTGGCCAAAATCGATGCCAAAGAGGACATAAGGGGAAGCCGTAACCATCTTCTTAGTAATCCGCCGCGTGGGTCAATTCTTGGAACCGGGGCAAGGAGTCGCACCAAGCGCAGAAGTCGCGCCATTCCTGGAGTTTGTGGTAGCGGCGTTGGTGGTACATGGTTTTCAATTGTTGATAATTGGTGACCATGGTGGCCGCGAGGCAGAATCCGCAAGGAAGGGAGGCGACCAAAACGCGCCACTTCTCTTTCTTTTTGGCCGTCACTTCGGGGTTGGTGGGGTCTTCCGGAAGGGCGAGGTATTCTTGGATAAGGGCGTTCATTCGATTCAAAATCACCGGGTCGGTTTCTTCCACGCATTGCTCGGAGACATCGAATTTTAGGAGACAATGCATCGTGGACTGGCTCGAAACGAAATCAAACCAGTGGTAACGTTGGGCTTCTTTCCACCAATACAGAGGGGCGGCGATATCCACTTGGACCGTGATGCCTTTGAGGTAATTGTCGTGGCCTTCTCCGCCGCGGCATGCGCCGAGTTTGGAAGCGCGGAGATAATCTTTTTCGTTGGGATCGGAAGTATCGAGTTTGGTGCGCATGGGATTGCCGCTGGCCTTCACCGCGCGTTCGAGTCCGTAGACGTATTCGTTTCCAATGGTGAATTTCATTTTTTGTGAGCCTCCAAAATGTTTTGCATTAACGCCAGGCGAGTCAAAAGCCCTACTCCTCCGGGGACGGGGGTTTGAAGGGCCACGGGCAGTTCGGGAATAGCATCCCCGTGCAGATGGCCGTCTTCTCCCCGATTGATGCCGACATCCACGACAATCGCGGTGGGCTTATAGACGAATCGGCGATCCAAGAACCCTTGTTTCCCAATGGCGACCACGATGAGGTCGGCATGGGCGATATAAAAGGCTTTGTCTTCCTCGCTGGTTTTGCTATGCAAGACGGTGACGTTGCAAGAACGGGCGAGAAGCATCCTGGCCATGGGTTTTCCGACGATGTTGCTTCGCCCGAGGACCACCGCGTTTTTCCCAGCGAAGGAAAACCCGATGGATTCGAGGTAAAGGATGATTCCTTTGGGAGTACAGGGATCGAAAGAAGAAAGGGGATGGAATCCATCGATGTCTTTCTTGGGATCGATCGCGAGTTTCACCGCCTCTTCGGAGATGTGGCGGGGAAGGGGCAATTGGACGATCAGGCCGCAAACCTTGGGATTGCGATTGATCCGTTCCACCTCAGCGAGCAATTTTTCCTGGGTGATATCCTCGGAAAAATGAATGTGGGTGGGGAGGATTCCAATCTCGTTGGCGTCCTTGAGTTTGCCCCGGACGTAGGCGTTGCTCGAAGGGACATCGCCCACTTGGATCACGACAAATTGGGGGGCGCCGTTTTGCTGCGCCAGTTCGGAAAGGACCTTCTTTCTTTCCGCGACGAATTCTTTTACGGTTTGCATCGCTCAATCTTACCACGAAACCCATGGAATAGAAGCATTGACAAATAACCATTTCGACCCTTGCACGAAAAAACGGTCCCAATGGACCGCTGTTCGATGCTTGGGAGGATTAGAAACGGAAGAGAGCCAACGCCGTGGTGGTTTCCGAGCTTCCGCCGTTGTCGCCGTTAAGAAGCATGATGACCATGGCGAGGAAGAGGAAGAGGATTGCGAAGGCGAAGGTGAGGTAGGTGACCACTTTTTCCGAGCCGCGTTCTTTCGTTTTGGCGAAGACGTTGAGTCCTCCGCCGGTGATGGCGCCGGAAGCGCCTTCGGACTTACCGCCTTGGAGCAAAGAGAGAATGATAATGACCAAGCTCACGATGATGAATATGATGTCGTACCATTTCATAGAAAAACGCTCCTTTTCCTAGTGCCGTATTAAGATACCCTTATTCCGCTCTTTTCGCAAGAAAAGAATTCAGGGGCTCTATGCAGGGAATTAAGGGAGAAACAAGGATGTGATTTTTAGGCATTCGTATAGATGTCCCCGTTATTTTTAGGGGAGGGAATCCGGATTTCGCGAGATTCCCCAAACCGGCGGAAATGCGATAGAATACTTCCATGAACGAAACCATGACCACATTGTTGACCCGCCGTTCCATCCGCGGGTTCCTCAGCACTCCCGTTCCCCAAGAAATCGTGGAGCAAGTGATGGAAGCGGGGCTTTACGCTCCCTCAGGAAGAGGGCAGCAAACCCCGATTATCCTCGATATCTCCAACCCCAAAGTGGTCGAGGAAATGAAAAAAGACAACGCTGCCATCGGGGGATTCCCCGAAGGGAAAGACCCTTTCTATGGAGCGCCCGTCATCTTGGCGGTCCTTGTTCCAGAAGATGCCCGTTTGGGGGTAGAGGATGGAAGCCTCTGCATCGGAAACATGCTGAACGCGGTGCAGGCCCTTGGCTTGCGGGGGATTTGGATTCACCGAGCGAAAGAGGAATTCGAAATGCCGAAATGGAAAGAATTCTTGGCTTCGTTAGGGATTCAAGGCCAATATCGGGGAATCGGGCATGTCGCATTGGGCTACCCCGCGGTGGAAGATCCGATTCCCGCGCCCCGAAAAGAAGGAAGAATCTTCCGCGTTCTGGAAAAATAACGGGGGCGTCTATCGATTATTCAGGAATCACTTCCGTCAGGGAAGTGATTTTTTCTCGCGGATAATCCGGGTATTCGTTTTCCCGGTCGATGAAGAAAGAATCCATTCCCGCGGCATCGGCCGCTGCGATGTCTTGGAGCGAATCGCCGATATAGACGGCGCGGCTTCCCGAAGATTCCCCAAGGACGGACAAAGCCATGTTCAATGGCTCGGGGTCGGGTTTCCCTTTTTGGTAGATGTCGCACCCCATAAAGCATTCGGTCAATTTTGGGAATTTCCAGTGATCCCAAACCAGGCGGATGTGCTTCGCGGAATTGCCGGATACGAGCCCGATTTTCTTACCTTTTGTAGCAAGAGACAACAAGACGGATAAGGTTTCGGGGAAGGGAATGTTCTGCGCAACGGTATCGGGGGAATCGATGGATGCGGTCAACGCTTTCCCAAACGCCGGATAATCCTTGGGTTCCACGTGGCGGAACGCCAACGTTTCGTAAAGGTTTTGGTGCATGAATCGGTCGCATTCTTCGTCGGTCACGGTTTGCCCGATGGCCCCAAATGCGTCGCGCCAAACCTTGCGAAGGGAGAGCCGAGTATCGAAAAGGGTTCCGTCAAAATCAAATAGGTAGACGTCGTATTCCTTCATTTCTGCTCCTCCAACATGGCTTTTGCCTCAAACATCAGATCCCGAAGTTCCGCGGCGCGTTCAAAGTCGTACATCTTCGCGGCCGCCCGCATCTGCTTTTCAAGGTCTTCGATCTGAGATTGCAAGGCGCGTCGGTTGATCTTCCCGTCTTTTGTGAGGAAGGAATGGCTCGCCTCCTCCATGTTGCGGATCGGGGCTCGGATTTCCTTTTTCACGGTCGTGGGGATGATGCCGTTTTCTTCGTTGTAGGCCATCTGGATGGTTCTGCGGCGAAGCGTTTCGGAGATCGCTTCCCTCATGGCATCGGATTCCTCGTCCGCGTACATGATTACGCGCCCGTTCGCGTTGCGCGCGGCGCGCCCGATTACTTGAATTAAGGAACGCGTGCTGCGGAGGAAACCTTCCTTGTCCGCGTCAAAGATGGCGATAAGGGAAACTTCCGGGATATCCAAGCCTTCGCGAAGGAGGTTGATCCCGACGAGGACGTCGTATTTTCCTTTCCGCAATTGATAGATGATCTGGGTGCGTTCCAAGGTCTTGGTTTCGCTATGGAGATAGGTGACCTTCATGCCTTGATCACGCAGATAACTCGTGAGGTCTTCGGCCATCTTGATGGTCAACGTCACCACCATGACCCGTTCGTTTTTCGCGACGCGTTCTTTGATTTCGCCCATCAAATCCTGCACTTGGCCCATCGTGGGACGGACTTCGATGACGGGGTCGAGCAAACCGGTCGGGCGAATAATCTGTTCCACGACTTCGTGGCCCGTTTGTTCGAGTTCGTAATCCCCAGGGGTTGCCGAAGTGCAAACTACCGCATCGGGCAAAAGCTCTAGCCACTCCTCGAAACTAAGAGGTCGGTTATCGAGAGCGCTAGGCAAGCGAAAGCCGTAATCCACCAAAGTTTGTTTTCTGGAACGGTCCCCGTTGTACATTCCGCGAATCTGGGGAAGGGTTACGTGGCTTTCGTCCACGAGCATCAAGAAATCTTCGGGGAGGTAATCCAGCAAGGTGTATGGCCTTTGCCCGGGTTTTCGTTGGTCGATGTGGCGGGAATAGTTTTCAATGCCGGGGCAACGGCCGAATTCCAACATGGATTCCATGTCTTGGCGGGTGCGCATTTCCAGTCGTTCCGCTTCCAACAATTTGCCTTGGGAACGGAGTTCCGCCAAACGCTCCTCCAGTTCCGCGGAGATGGTTTCGCAGGCTTTTTGAATCCGCTTTTTCGAAGAAGCGTGGTCGTAGGCCGGGAAGATGGGATAGGTCGCGTAGGTCCGTTGGATTTCCCCGGTGACGCTATCGATTTGCTGAATGGATTCGACTTCGTCCCCGAAGCAATCAAGGCGGATGAAATAATCCCGGGTCGCGGGGGCGATATCGATGACATCCCCATGGACGCGGAAGGTCCCGGGTTTGAGTTCCAAATTGTTCCGGGTGTATTGGGCTTCGAGCAATTGATGGAAGAGCGCCGCGCGGTCGATGGTTTCCCCTTGCCGAATCTCGAAAATGAGCCCTTTGTACTCCGCCGGATCGCTCAAGCCGTAAATGGCGGCGACCGAGCAGACCACAATCGTGTCTCGACGGGTCAAAATCGAGTTCATGGCGGAGGTGCGCATCATGTCGATTTCCTCGTTCATGACCGCGTTTTTGTCGATGTAGGTATCCGATTTCGGGAGGTAGGCTTCCGGTTGGTAAAAGTCAAAGTTCGAGATGAAATATTCCACTCGGTTGTTGGGAAAGAGTTCTTTGAATTCCCCATACAGTTGAGCGGCCAAGGTTTTGTTATGGACCATCACAATCGTGGGGCGGTTGAGCGCGGCGACGATGTTGGCGTCCGTGAAGGTTTTCCCCGTTCCCGTCGCCCCTTGGATCACCGTCCATTTCTTCCCTGCGGCAATGCGAGCCAAAGTGGCGGAAATCGCCGCGGGCTGATCCCCCGTTGGCGAGAACGGACTGACGAGTTCAAACGGCTTGGATTCGTTCATTTCGAATTCTTGTTCCCTTTTCTGCTCCGAACTAACGGGTCAAAACCCTCCCCGTTGATCATCGAAGCGTTGGTGAAGGTGACGAAAGCGCGGGGGTCGACTTTGCCGATGAATTCCCGGAAATCATGGAGTTCTCGACTCGCGAAAGCGACGCGAAGGACCTTGCGGGATTCCCCCGTATAGGCCCCGATCCCTTCGATAACCGTGGTGGTGCGTTCCATTTTGTGGATGACGTAATCGGTGATCTCCTCCGATTTTTCCGAGATGATTTCAGCGATGACGTAGCTGGTTGTCTTCGAATAAATCAATTGGATGGCGATGGCGCAGCAGAAGGCGGCCAAAATACCAAGCAACCCCAAGGAAAGATTCTTCGTGAAGAAGATGCCGATAAGGACCAAGCTCCCGTCGATAATGAAAGAGGTGGTCGCTTCTTTGATCGGGGTATGGCGCGCGATGATGACGCAGACGACGTCGAATCCCCCACTGGATCCATCGCCCAAATAGGTCAAGGCGACCCCGCTTCCAATCAACGCACCTCCGAAGATGGCGCTGATGAGCAATGTCGCCGTGGATATGTCGTGCTCTTGGGAAGTGGAGACGAGGAGCTCCGCCAGATAATTGCCCAAGGTTTGCTGCCCCACGACGGGAACGCGGTAGAGCAATGTGAAAAACAAGGGGTAAACGACGGTCGCGTAAATCGTCCGCAAGGTAAATTCTTTGCCAAGGAAAAGGAAAGAGACCACCAAAAGAATCACTTGGAGGATCCAGGTGACGATATCCACGGCTTGGAACGCGATTCCCGCGAGATCCAAAAAGTGCTGGACGATGATGCCGACCGAAATAATGCCTCCCGGAATCAAGCCAAACGGCGCGATGAATACTGCGTCCCCTAGAGCCAACAAGAAACAGCCAAGCGTGATGAAAATCGTCGCTTTCCAGAACTTTTTATTCAGGATTTCACGAAGACTTTTTCGCATCCTTGCGGGACTCCATTTCCAAATAGGCGTACATGAAGGGGGCGATATTGCCGTCCATCACACCATTGACGTCTCCGGTTTCGAAATCGGTGCGGTGGTCTTTTACCATCGTGTAGGGTTGGAAGACATAAGAACGGATTTGAGAACCCCATTCGATGTTCTTTTGCTCCCCTTGAATGGATTTGAGTTGGCGTTCGCGTTCTTCGAGTTTCCGTTGCATGAGCAAGTCGCTTAACATGGACATGCAGGTCGCTTTGTTCATCAACTGGCTTCGCTCGATTTGGCATTGGACGACGATGCCGGTCGGCAAGTGGGTGATGCGAACCGCGGAAGAAACTTTGTTGACGTTTTGCCCGCCCGCTCCTCCGGAACGGTAGGTGTCCACGCGAAGATCCTTGGGATCGATCACGACGTCGCTGACTTCGCCGAATTCCGGAATCACGTTGACTGAGGCGAACGAGGTGTGACGGCGGGCGGCGGCGTCAAACGGGGAAATGCGCACCAGGCGGTGAACGCCCTTTTCCCCTTTGAGGAATCCATATGCGTCTTCCCCAATGATTTTGATAGTCGCGCTTTTGATGCCGGCTTCTTCTCCTTCTTCGATATCGATGACCTGGGTCTTGAAGGAGTTCCGTTCGGCGAAGCGGCCATACATGCGGAGCAGCATGGAAGCCCAATCCTGCGCTTCCGTTCCCCCGGCACCCGGATGGATTTCGATGGTGCAATTGAGCGAATCGTATTTGTCGGAGAACAACAATTTATGTTGGAGTTCTTCGCATCTTTCCGTCAATTCCGTTTCCATGGAATCCAGAAGCTCCATCATTTCCGCGTCCTTCTCCGTGACTTCGGGAAGCATGTCCTTGATGTCTTGGAAGGCATGGGTGCATTCGAGGTATTTGGTTTTCTTGTCGGTCAAAGCGGCCAAGCGGCTGCTGACGGCTTTGGCTTTGCTTTGGTCTTCCCAAAAACCTTCTTGGTTCTGTTCTTCGGAAAGAGTGGCGATTTCTTGTTCGATTTTCGGCAAATCCAAAGATTCGCCAAGGCTGTCGACGAGCTTGCCTAGCTCATAAACGCCTTGTTTTAATTCAGCTAGGTTACGCATGGTTACTCCTTCGTTTCGGTGGAAATCGGGGTGACGGGGGCTTCTTTCTCCGCTTCTTCCCCGGAAAGGAATCGGATGATGGCTTTGGCGTCCTTGCAAAGGAGAGAGAAGGACATCGGGTCGCGCCCGGTGGCTTCCATCACCTCTTGGCGGGTCACGTTTTTCTCGCGCATGAGGCGGGTGATTTCCTTCGCTTCATCCAAATTCATGGGTTTGTTGTCGTCTTCGGCGGGGCGCGCCACATAGACAAAGGGCTTGGGAGCCGACATGCCGACGTTGAGGTGAACCACTTGGCTCGGATCGACGGGGCGCGGAGTTGGAGCAGGATTCGGTGTGGATTCCGGTTTCGGCTCGGGTTTCGGCTCCGGTTTGGGTTCGGGTTTCGGCTCGGGTTTTGCTTCCGGTTTGGGTTCTTCCGGAGTCACGTCCTTGGCTTCGGGCTTGGGTTCTTCCGGCTTCGGTTCTTGGGTGCGCAAACGGGCATTCAAGAAATTGAAGACGCAGTCCACGGCAATAGTGTTGTTCATTTCGCGGAACAAGTCATACCCTTCGTTGACGTAATCTTGCAACGGATTGGTATGGCCATAAGAGCGGAGGCCGATGCCTTCGCGGAGATGGGACATGGTGTCGATGTGTTTGGTCCAGTTGCGGTCGATGACCGAAAGGGTGATGGAGCGTTCGACCCGGTCGGCGATGTCCGCGGGCCAGGTTTTGCGTTTCTTGATGAAGTGGCGATAGAGGAATTCTCCCAAGTCTTCGCCGCCTTCTTCGACGGTCGACTCATGGAAGGCCACCGCGTTGATGGTTCCTTCAGGCAAGAAAGCCGGCTCGACGGTTTTCCGGAGCAATTCCGAGGAAATCAAATCCTCGTCGCGCCCGGCCACGGTGGATTTCTTGGCAAGGAATTTCCCAGCGGTGATGAAGAAATCGTGGATCAAATCGGCGATGTCGCCCGAAAGCATGATGCGGTCGCGGCGATCGTAAACGATTTGGCGTTGCTTGGCCAAAACGTCGTCGTAATCCAACAAGTTTTTACGGACGTCGAAGTTCTTTCCTTCGATTTGCTTTTGGGCGTTGGTAACCATGTTTTGGATCATCTTGTTTTCCAAGTGCTCATCGCCCAAGAGTTTCTGCATGCGGTCGCGTTGTTCATCATTCATGAAGCGGCGCATGAGCTCATCTTCAAAAGAGACGAAGAAACGGGAATAACCGGGGTCTCCTTGACGTCCGGAACGGCCGCGCAACTGGTTGTCGATGCGGCGGGATTCGTGGCGTTCGGTGCCAAGGACGCAAAGGCCGCCGAGTTCGCGAACGCCTTCGCCGAGTTTGATGTCGGTTCCACGGCCCGCCATGTTGGTGGCGAGGGTGACGGCTCCTTTTTCTCCGGCGTGGGAAATGATTTCCGCTTCGCGGGCTTGGTTCTTCGCGTTCAATACTTCGTGGGGGATGCCCGCTTGGGTGAGCAAGGCGGAGATTTCTTCGTTGGATTCGACCGAAACGGTGCCGATCAAAATCGGTTGGCCTTTTTCGTGGCGCGCTTTGACTTCCGCGACCAACCCTTCCAATTTGCCTTTGTGGGTGCCATAGATGATATCGACGTCGTCGATACGTTGGATCGGGCGGTTCGTCGGGATGACGATGACGCGCATGTTGTAAATCTTCTCGAATTCTTCTTCTTCGGTTTTGGCCGTGCCGGTCATGCCGGAGACCTTCTTATAAAGACGGAAGAAGTTCTGATAGGTGATCGTGGCCAAAACGGTGGTTTCGGATTTGATTTCCACGCCTTCTTTGGCTTGGATGGCCTGTTGGAGGCCGTCGTTGTATTCGCGGCCCTTCATGATGCGGCCGGTGAATTGGTCGATGAGTTGGATTTGGCGATCCGCGTCCACCATATACTCGACGTCGCGGGTCATGATGTAGTTGGCCTTGAGGGCTTGGTGGATGCGGTGAACGAGGTCTTGGTATTGGGGATCGTAAAGGTTGCGGATCCCGAACATCTTTTCGGCTTTGTCGTTGCCCGAATCGGTCAAGCTGCAGGCTTTGTCCTTAATGTCGACCGTGAAATCAACCCCGGGACGGAGCATTTTGACGAAACGGTCGGCGACTTGGTATTGGGAAGCGCTCGAACGTTGCCCGCCGGAAATGATAAGAGGGGTGCGGGATTCATCGATCAAAATCGAGTCGGCTTCGTCGATGACGCAGAACTTCAATCCGCGGAGAACGCGGCCTTCGAGGGATTGGGCCATGTTATCGCGGAGATAGTCGAACCCGAGTTCGGAGTTGGTCGTGTAGGTGATGTCGCAAAGATAGGCTTCGCGCTTCTCTAAGGGAGTTTTCGAGGCGAGGTTGACCCCGACGGTCAATCCGAGGAAGCGATAGACGCTACCCATCCATTCGGCGTCACGGGAAGCGAGGTATTCGTTCACGGTGACGACGTGGACGCCGCGTCCAGTCAAGGCGTTCAAATAAACCGCCATGGTCGCGGTGAGGGTCTTACCTTCACCGGTTCTCATTTCCGCGATATTGCCGCCGTTCAACACCAAAGACCCGACGATCTGGACCTTATACGGGAATTGATGGAGGGCACGCCTGGCCCCTTCCCGGCAAACGGCGAACGCTTCGTATTTGATTTCTTCCAAGCGTTTGTCCATTTGCTCGTCGTTGCTGGCGGCGTGGAGGTAATCTTGGAATTTTTTGGTGCGCGCCCGGAGTTCATCGTCGCTTAATTTCGACATTTCCTCCTCGTAGGCGATGACGCGATCCGCTTCTTTCATGTAGCGGTTGAGTTCTCTTTTTTCGAACTTGAAGATGGTTTCAAAAATATTAGCCACGTAAAATCCTCTTTCAAAAAGCCGAGAAATAATACCATATATACATATGGTAGGCAACGGAAGACGTGCGATTCCCTTGAAATCGGTGCCTCCATTTTTTCCTTTCGAGCGTTTGGTTTCCAGATAAGAAATTTAATTATGCATAGGTGTCCTCTTTCTTTTTGGGTTTCTTCCTAGTCGAGCCCGGATGCGGGTTTCTTTTCCACCCGGGCGAGAACCAAAACGCGAATTGCCTTGGGTTTTGCTTGTCGCAAGAGGTCCACGCAGGCGGAGCAGGTCGCCCCCGTCGTGTAGACATCGTCCACCAAAACGACCTTTTTCCCTTGGACTTGCTCTGGATGTACGATGCGGAGGTAATCCTTCACTTTCCATCGTTGGCGCAATGACATGTCGCTTTGCTTGTGGAGGAACGGTTTTCGTAACACGTCGAGAACGGGAAGGGAATAATAACGGAGGATTTCTTGTACCTGGTTGAATCCCCTTTTCTCGTCGTGTTCTTTGCTGGAAGGGGCGGGGACAAAATAATACCCGGGGAACCAGAGCCGAAACGCGTAAATGACGTGGCCGACGAACGCGGGAGCGAGTTCGATATCCCCGCATCCTTTGTATTGGAACAGCATGCTTCGAAAGGCTTCGGTGTAGCGAAAAAGAGCATACGCCCTCACTCCTTTTACCCGAAACCTTTGAATTTTGGGGCTTAACGAGTAGTAGCATTTCGGGCAAAGGCAAAAGGAAGTGGAGAGCCAATACGAAAAGGTGCTCTCGCTCAAAGGGCCGAAGCAAACTTTACAAAAACGTGTTGCAGTATCGGATTTCTTCAATGGCTTTTTTGATTCCTGCCGTGAGTCGCTCATAATAGAAAATCACCTCTCCATCCGGGGCGTCCGCCTTTCTTCCCGCTCGCCCGGCAATTTGGATCAAGGCCGCGGCATCGTAGATGGCGGAGTCCGCCTGCATCACAATCACCTGAAGGTCTTTCACCGTGATTCCCCGTTCCAAAACCGCCGTGGTGATCAAGAAATCCGTTTCCCCGTTTTTGAATCGCTCGATGATTTTGGCGCGGTCGGGACGTTTGGAAGACACGTAATCCCCGTTGGGGACGAATAACCGGACTTGCCGGAAAACGGATTCGGCAAGTTCGACGGTCGGGACGAAAACGAAGGCCCGTTTTCCGCTTTTTCGGTACTCCTCGAGTTTGTTGACCATCCAAACGATTTGCAAAGGTTTGATCACGTTGACGGCGCGGGGGACGGGAATGGGATGTTTGTGAAATCGCGTATGGAGGGTCAGCATTTCTTTGTCCCCCATGGAGAATTCTCGGACAATCTCCTTGCTGGGAGTCGCGGACATCATGACGCAATGGCCTCGCAGGGATTTTTTGTATATCCCGATCAGCGCCTCGTTCCCTTTGAACGGAAAAGCGTCGATTTCGTCCATGACCAGCAGATCGAAGTAATGGGGGTAACGGTACAACTGATGGGTCGTGAGGATGATCAAATCGCCTTCGATGACTTCGCTATTGCCTCCATAGACCGCGACGACTTTTTGTTTTGGGAAAGCGGATACTAATCGATGATAAAGCTCGATGACCACGTCTCGTCGAGGAAGGGCAAAGCCCACTTTCATTCCTTTGGCCATGGCGTAGCCGATCACCGCGTAAGAGATTTCGGTTTTGCCCGAGCCGCAGACGGCGTAAACCAAGGTGTCGATTCCCGACACGAAATTGGAAACGATCCGGTCGCTTAGGGCCTTTTGCTCCTTGGATAAGGAATACGCGAGCGAGAGTTGAACCGGACGCGATGGGATCGGTTCGTCTTTGGCTTGCTCTCCTTGGAAGGCGATGCATCTCCGACAATACGGCTCGCCATTTTTTAGCCCGATATACTTGGGGTCGGAGTTCCCGCAACGGGGACAAACAAACGATTTTTCCATGCCTACTATATTCGCGCGCGAGAAAAATGGCCAAAAAGGTAAAATTCGAAAAAGAAAAATGGCTGTTTATCGAATAAAAATAAATGAAATTCCTTTACTTTTCGGACTCAATCTCTTCCACGCGGCGATGGTGACGAGGGTTGGGGGAGAAGGTTTCGCAAAGGAAAATATCCACGCGGCGGAGGACGTCTTCCAAAGCCATGTAGGATTGGCCAAACGAAATCATGTTCGCGTTATTGTGTTCCACGCATTTGGCGCTGACCCTATCGTCGTAACCGATTCCGCAACGGATGGAAGGGACTTTGTTCGCGGCCATCATGATGCCTTCCCCCGAGGTGCAGACCAAGATGCCTTTTTCCGCGCGGCCGTCAGCGACTGCACGAGCCGCCAGCTTGGCAAAAACGGGGTAGTCGCAGCTGGAAGAATCCATCGTTCCTTGGTCAAGAACGTGGAATCCGCGCGCGAGCAAATGCTCTTTAATGGCGTTCTTATAATCAAGGCCGCCATGATCGGAACCCAAAGCGACGGTGCACTCGGCGGTATCGAACGCCTCTTGGATTTGGCAGAAGGGAACAGGGCCTTCGCGAACAAGGGCGATCTTTCCATTCGCGCAGGAGACAATCGTGGAAGCTTGCCCGTCTTGGCATTCTCCGTCAATGATCGCCGCGATCTTCCCATCGAAAACGGAAGCGACTTCTTCCGCTTTGGTGGCCGCCGGTTCCCCGGAGAGATTGGCGCTGGGAACAAGCAAAGCCCCGCCCACTGCCTCAATCAACGAACGCACCTGTTCGGAGGCGGGGATGCGGATGCCGATGAAGGGGCTTCCCAGAGTGATGTGATGGGGAACGTCTTTGCGGGGAGTGAGCAAAACCGTGACTTCGCCAGGGAAAAATTTTTGCAAAACCGCGCGAGAACGGTAGTCGATTTCGGCATAACGAACGGCTTCTCCGATACTCGAGCACATCAAGGAAAACGGCTTTTCGGGAGGCCGTTTTTTCAACTCCGCCAAACGGGCAAACGCTTCTTCGCTCGAAGCGATGGCCCCTAAACCAAAAACGGTTTCGGTGGGGAAAGCGACGATTTCACCGCGCTTCAAGAAGTCCGCGGCTTTTTTCCATTCGTTCCAAGATAAGTGAAGAGTCTCCATCTTTCATCCTCCTACTCGCAAAACACGAACAAGAAACGGGGCAACCCGTTCAAATCATCGATGAATTCGTATTGGTAATTCTCAAGGTACTTCTTCATGAGTCCTTCCAAATAGTCCTTCAAATCGTAACCGATCTCAAAGCACATCAAAAGAGAACCCTTTTTCACTTTTTTATAATCGCGGAAGATGGCTTCGTACACCGAATGGTTTTCATCCAAATACAAGGCCGATTCTGGCTCGTAATCTTTCACGGAAGTTTGGACGTCATCCCGATTTTTGATGTAAGGGGGATTGGAGACGATGATGTCGACCGCCATATTCTCTTGGATATAAGGTTCCAAGGCGCTTCCCTGAAAGAAGCGAATCGGGGAATGGTAGGTGGCGGCGTTTTTCTTAGCCACTTCCAAGGCATCCGGCGAAATGTCATTCGCGGAGACCAGCCAATTCTTGAAAATGCCTTTGAGGGCGATGGCAATGCATCCGCTTCCCGTGCCGACGTCGACCACGACCAAATAGTTTCTCGGATCGAAATAGGAATGGATGCGCTCGGTGATGTTGGCGATCAATTCTTCGGTCTCCATCCGAGGAATCAAGACGCGGGGATCCACGTAGAGTTTATGGTCCAAAAACTTGCACTGATTGAGGATGTACTCGACGGGTTCCTGTTTCAATAACCGCGCAAATTGAGACCAAAAAAGGGGTTCTTGCGTGAATTCTTCGTCCTTGTGGTACAACGTGTCGATGGGTTCTGGATACCCCATATCCGCGGCGATCAGGACGCGCAAATCCTGGGAAAGCACCCCTTTATCAGCGCCGAGTTTGATCGCTTTGGAATAGACGTCAATGATCTTGCTCATGCCGTTTCGCCCTTCTCTTGCTCGAGCATTTTTTGCTCTTGGTCGAAATGGATCAAGGCCTCAATCACCGAATCGAGATCCCCTTCCAAAACGCGATCCAATTGGTTGATGGTAAAGCCGATTCGATGATCGGTGAGGCGGTTTTGGGGGTAGTTGTAGGTGCGGATTTTTTCCGAGCGTTCCCCGGTTCCGACTTTCAGCCTCCGTTCCGCGGCGCGTTTCGCGTCTTCTTGTTCTTGATAATAGGAAAACACTTTGGCGCGGATCATCTGCATCGCGATGGCTTTGTTTTGCAATTGAGCTTTCTCGGTTTGGCAAGCAACGACGAGCCCCGTGGGCAAGTGGGTGATGCGGACCGCGGATTCGGTTTTGTTCACGTTTTGTCCCCCGGCGCCTTGGGAATGGTAGGTGTCGATCTTCAAGTCATTGGGATTGATTTGGATATCGACTTCCTCCGCTTCCGGCATGACGAGCACGGTCGCGGTGGAGGTGTGGATTCGGCCGCTGGCTTCGGTCTTCGGGACGCGTTGGACCCGATGGGCGCCGCTTTCGAACTTCAATTTCGAATAGACGTTTTCGCCTTTGATCATGAACGAGACCGAGGAATAGCCTCCCGCGGCCCCCAAGGAAGCGTCGAGCAATTGCACCTTCCAGCCTTGGCGTTCCGCGTAATGGGAATACATATGCAGGAGGTCTCCGGCGAACAAGTTGGCTTCGTCTCCCCCAACCGCGCCTCGGATTTCCACGATGATGTTCTTCCCGTCGTTGGGGTCTTTGGGCAAAAGGATGGTTTTGAATTCCTTTTCCATCTCTGCCATTTTGTTGTTGGCTTCTTTTCGGGTTTCTTTCGCGAATTCCGCGAGTTCGGGATCGCCGGAATTCTCCATTTCAAAGGAATCCTTCACGTCGCTTTCCAAGGCAAGATAGCGAACGTAAAGTTCATACGCTTCTTGCAGCGATGACTTTTCCTTTAATAAGCGGGTCACTTTGGTGACGTCGGCGGCCACTTCGTCAGAGGCCAGTTCTTTTTCGATTTCCTCATAGCGGTTTTTTGTCGCGTTGAGGCGTTTGCGCATTGATTCTTCCATAATTCCTCACGGGTCAAGCGTGATTATACCATTCCTCCCCTTCCCTTCCTAATCTTAGATTAGAGACTAGGAAGGAAGCCTTCAAGTCGGTATAATTTTCTTTGCTATGGCATATAAGGCACTTTATAACAAATACCGCCCTCAGACTTTTGAAGAAGTCGCGGGGCAGGGAGCGATTGTCCGCACGCTCCGAAACGCAATCAACAGCGGCAAAATCGCGCACGCTTATCTTTTTTGCGGGCCTCGCGGCACCGGAAAAACCTCGATGGCTCGCTTATTTGCCAAGGCTTTGAACTGCGAAGAAGGCGTTGGCCATCAATGCTGCCACTGCCCCAACTGCGAGCAATTGGCAACGGGATCCCACCCCGACGTCATCGAAATCGACGCGGCGAGCAACAACGGGGTCGACCAAGTCCGCGAACTCATCGAGCAAGTCCGATACGCCCCGATTCGCGGAAGATACAAGATCTACATCATCGACGAAGTCCATATGATGAGCCAAGGCGCCTTCAACGCGCTGTTGAAAACGCTCGAAGAACCCCCGGAACACGTCATATTCATTTTGGCCACCACCGAACCCCATAAGGTTTTGCCCACCATCCTTTCTCGCTGCCAACGCTACGAATTCGGCAAGATCGATGATTCGGACCTCGCCAAGAAACTCGTTTGGGTTTTGAACCAAGAAAACGTTGCTTACGAAGAAGCGGGTTTGCAGCAAATCGTGGAACTCGCCGACGGGGGAATGCGCGATGCCCTCTCCATTTTGGACCAGGCTTTGGCCTATGGGGGATCGGAATTAACGGAAAAAGACGTCCTCACCGTATTCGGGTTAACTTCCTTGAGCGAGAAAGTTTCCTTGTTGAAGACCATCGCCTCCGGAGATGTCGTTTCGGTGCTCAAGAAACTGTCCGATTTCTTTGTCGCGGGGGTCGATATCCGTCGCTTGTCTTCTTCTCTTCTCGACATTCTCAAAGATCTGTTGATTTTCGAGCGGACACACGAGGAATCCTTGCTTCAAGTCCTGAAGAAACATAACGGGGAGGAGCTCTCCGAAATCATCAGCGTGCGAAAAGCCAATCAAATGATTGAGGTTTTGCTCCGCTCCCAACGCGATTTCAAGACGGTTTCCAACGTTCGATCGCTGTTTGAGCTCACCTTGCTCCAACTCGCGTCGCTATTTGGGGAAAGCGAAGAAATCGTTCCAGAACCCGTCCCCGTTCCAGCCCCAAAACCGGTGGAACGCCCCAAGGAAACCGCTCCCGTAACCCCAAGCGTTCCCGTCTCGACTCCACCCGAGCCAAAGAAAGAACCACCCGTCCAAGCGAAGCCTTCCCCGCTTCCCACCGAGATTTATACCGGCACCAGCGTCCCTTCGTTCCTCGACGGACCCGATGGGCCCATCGAAGAGGAGACTCCGCGCGTTCCTCCATCGAAACCCAATCCGCCGGTTCCGCCTCCTGCCCCGAAACAACCGGAACCCGTGAAGATGGAAGAAACTCCCAAAAAGAACGTATCCGACCTCGATTTGTCGAACGTCCCCACCCGTCCTTTAGTAAAGGAAGGGTCGCCCATCCTCCTCGGTGAACAGGAATTCCTGAAAATCATGGTTCTTGGGCAACGCTTCCGAGAAGAACGGAAGAAGGCCACCGATCGATGGGGATTGCTCTCCGAAGCAGCGTTAGATCCCCGCGTTGGGAAATTCGCCCAGCTGTTCGCGGATGGAAAACCCTTCTGCTTGTGCAAGGAAGTCCTCATATTGAGTTACACCTTCAAGCCCCTCGCCGACCAGGTGAATTACCGGGAAAACAACGCGGTCATTAACGCCATCGCCACCTCCTTCTTCGGGCGGCCGATGCGGGTGTTCGCGATTGACGGGGATTCCCGCGTCAAATTCTACAATCTGTTCTACGCTTCCCAACAAGCCGGAACCCTCCCCAAAGAAGAAGAAATCGAACTGAATTTACCTCGATAAGAAAGGAAACCTAACATGAATCCCATGCAACAAATGCTCATGCAAGCCCAACGCATGCAAAAAGAGCTCAAGAAGGCCCAAGACGCCTTGAATGAAAAAGAATTCCCCGTTTCCAAAGGCGGAATGGTGGACGTGGTCCTCAAAGGGGACCGCAGCGTCGTTTCGATTCGTATCGACAAAGACGCCTTGGATCCGGAAAACGCGGAGATGCTCCAAGATACCCTCGCCATGGCGATTAACGAAGCCTTGGCGCAAATTCAAAAAGAATCCGACGAGATTCAAGAGAAGATCACGGGTCAAAAGGGCATGATGTTCTAATGAAGGAACTGCCAACCTACCAAGCCTTGGTCGATAGTTTTTCCAAACTTCCGGGCGTCGGGATCAAAAGCGCCCAACGGATGGCTTTTAGCGTGCTCGAAATGAACGAATCCGACGCGGAAGAATTCGCGGAAGCCATCTCCAACGCGAAAACGAAAATCCGGAAATGCCCCAAATGCGGCCTCTACATGGAGGGGGATCGCTGCGAATGCTGCGACGAACCCCATCGGGATCACCGCGTTTGCATCGTCGTATCCCTTTCCAAGGACGCCCTCGCGTTTGAGAATCTGAATTTCCGAGGGGTGTACCACGTCCTCGGGGGTCTCCTCTCTCCTTCCAAAGGGGTCGGTCGGGGCGATATCGCGATCGATGCGTTGCTTCAGCGCGTTTCCGAAGAAGGAATCGAGGAAATCATCCTGGCGACGAACCCCAATCTCGACGGAGAAACCACCGCTTTGTACATCGCGAAACTCTTAGAAGGCAAACCGGTGAAAGTCACCCGGCTCGGATATGGGTTGCCCATGGGCGCATCGCTAGAATACGCGGATGCCTTGACCTTGCAAAAAGCATTAGAAGGAAGGAAAGCGTTATGAAGGGGTTTATCACGTTTGAAGGCGGAGAAGGGTCCGGCAAAAGCACGGTTTTGAAGATCGTGGCCCAGCGCCTAGAAAGCGAAGGGGTCCAAGTGCTCACCACCCGGGAACCGGGAGGCACCCCCATCGCCGAGCAAATCCGGAACGTCATCCTCGATAAGGGGAACACCGCGATGGATCCCCGCACCGAAGCCCTTCTTTACGCGGCGAGCCGCCGCCAACATTTGGTGGAAAAAATCTGGCCCGCCATTTCTGAAGGGAAGGTCGTCCTTTGCGACCGCTATTTGGATTCTTCCTTGGCCTACCAAGGAGGGGCCAGAGGACTTGGGATGGACGAGGTATTGTCCGTCAACCTCTTCGCCACGGAAGGCACCTACCCCGATTTGACGCTGTTATTTGACATTCCCCCGGAAGATGGGCTCGCCCGAATCGCCAAAAACGCGAGTCGGGAAGTGAATCGGCTCGATTTGGAGAAGCTCTCGTTCCACCATGACGTTCGGCGCTATTTCTTGTCGCTCGCGGAACGTTTTCCCAGCCGTTTCGTCGTCATCGACGCCTCCGCTTCCATCGAGGAAGTGGCGGAAAACGCATACCAGGCCATCGTAGAAAGGATTCGCAATGGCGATTGAGGACTACATTTCCCAAAATCAGCCCCTCGTGTTCCGGACGTTCCAAAACGCCTTGACGCGAAATCGCCTTTGCCATGCCTATTTGCTGTCGGGGGAATCGGGAATTCCCTTAAAGGAAACGGCGATTTACCTCGCCAAATCGATTCTTTGCGACCATCCAAACCCGTTCGCGGACCTTTGTTGCCGCACCTGTTGCCGGATCGACCAAGGCCAATATCCGGACTTCATCTTCATTAGCGGGGAAGAGGGATCCATCAAAAAGGAAGACGTCAGTTATTTGCTTTCGTCCTTCCAACAAACCGCCTTGGAGAAGAAGGGTTTGCTCGTTTACGTCATCCATGAGCTCGAGAACATGACTCCGGAAGCCATCAACAGCATCCTGAAGTTCTTGGAAGAACCACCGCCCAACACGTATGCGATCCTCACGACAAGGAACGCCTCGAAGATCCTTCCGACCATCGTTTCCCGGTGCGAAGAAATCCGCATGATGCTCGTCCCCCAGCGCATCGTCAAGGAAGAGGCCATCGCTTTGGGGCTCGACCCCTTGGACGCGGAGATATTGTCCTTCTTCCATAACGACGCCTCCTTGGCCAAGGAATACGCGGAAGACGAGGATTACAAAGCGACCAAAGAGAGTTTCCTGACCGCCTTGGAATCGCTCGAAAACGGAGAAGATTACGCCCGATTCATCATGGAAAAGGACGTAGTTCCCGTGGTGAATTCCAAGAAAAACGCCCGTTTCTTCTTTGACATGATGACGTTGGCGTTGAAAGATATCGTCAGCATGTCGCGTGGGGGGTCCATTGCGCTAGAGAGTTACGCATCCACCTTCCAAGCGGTCTTGCCCGCCTTAAAAAACCCCGACAAAGCCTTGTTAGCCATCATGACTTTGCGAGGGGAAATCGAAGCCAACATCCAAATCGGATTGTTGCTCATCCATCTCATTCACGAATTATTCCAGGAGTAGACCTATGACCGAACCAAACCAAACGCCGGAAACGAAAGGCTATTTCATCTCCGTCCGCTTCCGAGGCGGGGAGAAAACCTATTATTTCTCCACCCGTTACGGCAGCCTGAAAGAAGGGGACCAAGTAGTGGTGGACACCATCAACGGATTCGAAATCGCCACCGTCACCCGCGGTTCGGTTCCCCTTTCGGAATACCGCTCGGAACTCGAACTGAAACCCATCGTCCGAATTCCCGACAGCACCGATTTGAACCGCCTTCGCCTCAACGAATCCATGGAACGAAACGCGTTGGCCATCGTGCAATCCTGCGTGAAACGCCTGAATTTGCCCATGGATCTTTTGGAAGCGATCTATTCCTTGAACGGCGACCACCTCACCATCACTTACACCTCTTCCGAGCGTCGGGTGGATTTCCGGGAACTCCTCCACCTCATCACCCCGGTGTTCCCCTGCCGCATCGAACTCCGCCAACTCGCCAACCGCGACCGGGCCAAATCCGTCGGGGGCCTCGGCATCTGCGGGCTCCCCCTTTGCTGTTCCACCTTCCTCACCTCCTTCGAAGGCATTTCCATCCAACGGGCCAAAAACCAGATGCTCACGATCAACATCCCCAAACTCTCCGGCCCATGTGGAAAACTCATCTGCTGTTTGCTCTACGAAGACGACGCCTACACCGAAGCGAAGAAAGAATTCCCCACGCATGGATCTCCGGTCCATACTCCCGACGGGGATTATACCGTCCATTCCTTCAACATCCTGTCGAAAACCGTCACGTTGATTTCCAAGGATAAGGACGATTTCAAAACCTATTCCCTCGAAGACATCCTAGCGATGAAGAATGGGACCTACCGCAAGAAGGCGGAAGAGCCCAAAAGCGAGGAATTGCCCGATTTCGGCATCCGGATCCAAGACCCATCTTACGATGGCTACTCCGATCCTCAGCAAAGCCAAAGCAACCAACCGCAGCAAAAACAAAACAAACAAGGCAAGGGAAAGGGTCATAATCCCGGAGGCAATCCCCAAAACAAAGGGAACAATAACCCGAGCAATAAGAACAATCCGTCCCAAAAGAACCCGAACCAAAAGGGCAACCCCCAACAAAATCGCCCCCAGCAAAATCAAGGAAAGCCCAAGCAGAACCATCCTCAGCAAAACCAAGGGAATCCCAAGCAAGGCAAAGGGCAGGATAACCAAAATCCGAACCAAGGAAACGGGCAATCCAAGAAGAAAAAACGGTATTTCCATCAACGTCCGAAGCAAGACGGAGGCGCTAAACCCCAAAAAGAAGGGAACCCGTCATGAAACGGGAACTGAATTTCGAAGGGCCTTCCCCGCTTCTTTACCTGATCGCGACGCCGATTGGAAACCGCCAAGAGCTTTCCCCTCGAGCGATCGAGGTTTTGTCGCAAGCGGATTATTTAGCCGCGGAAGACACGAGGAACTCCGGTTCTTTGATGGCATCTTTCGGCATTTCCAAACCCTTCATTTCCTGTCATGAGCACAACGAAGAAGCCGCCGGAGAACGCATCGTCGCCTTGCTCCAAGAAGGCAAAAAAGTATGTTATATGTCCGACGCGGGCTATCCGACGTTAAGCGATCCCGGGACCCGTTTAGTCGCCAAATGCCTGGACAACGGCATCAAGGTTTCCGTGGTTTCCGGCCCAAACGCGGCAATCAACGCCCTCGCTTGTTCGGGACTAGATTCGAGCCACTTCTATTTTGAGGGATTCTTGCCTCCCAAAGAGAACGACCGCAACGCGGAACTCGCCGAACTCGCTAAGCGAAAAGAAACCCTCTTGTTCTACGAATCCCCCCATCGAATCGTGAAAACCTTGATCGCGATGGCGGCCATTCTAGGAGATCGGAAAGCGGTCCTCGCCCGCGAACTCACCAAATCCCACGAAGAATTCATTCGGGGCACCTTAAGCGAGATCGCCCTAGAAGAGGAATCCACCCTCCGCGGGGAAATGGTCTTGGTCGTGGAAGGCTGCCAAGAAGAAACCGAGGTCTCGGACCAAACGATTCTGTTGGCCCTCAAAGACGAACTCGATTGGGGCAGAAGTGGGAAAGAAGCCGTCAAAAACGTGGCCGCTTCCTTAAAAGTCGCGAAGAACCGCGTCTACGATTTGTATCTCTCTTCGTTTCAAAAATAAGCGAGAACGGTGCCCTAATTCGCGGAATCCGTTGGAACTTGAAGCGCCGCCAGGCGCTTTTTTTCTTCCTTAATCTTCATCGCGGCGACCGCGGAAACATACCCAAGGATAATCAAAGAGGCGCCGACCCAAAGGGCCGCGGAAAGCGTGCTATAAGGCGTGGAATAACGGAGTTCGTAATGGACAAGAAGCGGTTTCCCGTTTTCGTCCAACGCGTGGGGGGCGAAGAAGCCGACCAATCCTCCGTTGATTTTAATCATTTTGCATTCCTGTTTCGTCCCGTTTGGCAAGGTCGCGGTCGCTTTCCAGCCTTGGTCGTAACCAAGGCTCGTCCGAACCAGGCGGTCTTCGGTATAAGCGGTGTCGAAGGTGAAGGCGTTGGTCTCGTATTTCACGTTTTGGAGCTTGTCTTTTTGGATCTTGTCCTGGGTGAAACGCCACGAAGAATACGAGATGGGGCGGAGGTGGAGGTCGTTGGGGTTAAATTGGACAGAAGCGTATTTTCGGTGGCCCGGGAAACAGAAGACGACGGCTTTCGCGCGCCCTTTCGCGTATAGGCCAAAGGCGGATCTGGCATAACCGTAATAAGAGTGGTTTCCATCTGCTTTTCGCGCCCCTTCGAACATATTGTATTCAAAGCAAAGGACGTCGTTGGACTTCTTGAGCGTGCCATCCTCGTGATAGGAATCCCCAATGACGTAAACGCGGGGAACCGCGTTGTATTGGTCCACGGCATCCAAATAGGAATAGCAAGAATTGAAATAGTACATATCGAAGTAGGTACCTCGGATGTCGTCGTTGAAATATTCCCCGTTCGCGGGGGTGAAAGCGACCATCCCCCGATCGCGGAGAATCGTGGAACGGCCCGTAATCATCGTCTTCGTTTCGTAATGGTTCAGGAAGAAGCCAAGTCCTTCCTCGTAATACGAAGCGGAGGTGCTCGGCACCATCAAATCCCCGTCTTTGACCGTGTAATAATGGGCCAAGAGCTTTAACGGGCGATTCGAGCTCGAATTGTAGATCGCGGAGGTGGGGAGGATGTCCGGGATCTCGTTTTGCACGGCAAACCCTTCTGGGAGTTCTTCGTTTTCCCCCACGATGGCCCCGGTGGATATGGTGTCGCCGAAGCGAAGCAACTCGCGGAATCCCTTTTCCCCTCCATAAAGGGAGGTGAAATTGGTCGCATCCGTGGTTTCGGAGGTATGGATCAAGGGGTAGATTTTGTCCGAATCCACCGCATATCCGAGTTGGGGACGGGCCGAATCGGGGACGCGATAGAAGCGGGAGCGGTTGCGGTCTTTGGTGGCTCCTTCGACTTCTTCCGCTTCAAAAGGGACGTTCGGGGTCGGGAAAAGAGCGGACCCATCCGCGAGTTTCCAAGCGGAATAGGAATTGGAGACCTGATAATACCGATATCCGATGGCGGAGTCCGTCCCTTCGCGTTTGTTCGCGTAATAACCGCTCCAAGAGGCGTTTTTGATGCCGCTAGTCCCATAGGCGGTTCCCAAGGTGCTTCCCGAGCCTTTCATCTGGTTGGCGATCGCGAATTCCTCGACGTCGAAATTCATCAAGGAATGGAATTCCGCGGAAGCGTTCAACCCTCCAACGCGGTGGGAATATTTGTTCCCGACGCAGTAATCGGAGTAGGTTCGGACGTATGGGGCTTCGTTTTCATCGATTGCTTGTTGCAGAAGGGCGATGTTATCGCGGTTGGCTTCACCTCCCGCGAACCAATATTGGTAATCCCAAAGTCCGTCGTAAGCGTAAGCGAGATTCCCCATCACAATGGCTTCGACGGCGATGGAGCAGAAGAACGCTTTGGGCATCCACTTCTTTCGTTGGCCGGCCAAGAACAAAAAGGAATCGATGCTGACGAGGGCGAGCTGGTAATAGAAATACCAGGCGGTGACGATTTCTCGGTTATAGACCTCGCTCGCGGTCACGTATTGGGTTTGCCAATACGTCAAATTGTTCATGTTGTTGGGGTCGCGGGGAAAGTCGATGCCGGTGAGGAGGAAATCCGTGAGATAGAACGTCGCGATGGTTCCCCCAAGGGCCAAAATTCCGGCGAGGACCGGCATGTAACGCGGGGCGACCTTCCTTTGGTCAAAGCCCCAGGCGCAGTAATACACGATCAAGGGGATGAGGATGATGTACCAACGTCCATATCCGTTTCCGGTGAAGGCGTAAAAGAAATAATAGGAGAAATTGGTGAACACCGCGTAAACGCAGAGCAAAACGGCGAAGAGGTGCAGGCCTTTTCGTTGACGAATCGACTCCAATAACGCCATGAAGAAGAGAATGACACAGGGAGTGTAGCAGAACAAAGCGCTGGTCCACGCGTCGTATCCGCTGCGGGCCAATGGCAAGGCAATGTGGCCGGCCGTGGGGAAAAAGAAGGACAGCATCCCCATGAGTTCGCGTCCCGGATGGTCACCGACCATCTCGAAAACCAAAGAGAACAAATGGCGGAGATCCATTCCCTTAAAGGCGGAAATCAAGGCATGGAGATAAGCGGTTCCGATCGAACTCCCCCGTCCAGAAAGGGAAGACTCCCGAACGGAGGGAAGAAGCGAAAAGGCGGACAGCATGATGCCAAGGGCAAAGCAGGCGACCCCCATTCCGATGACCGCCCAATTTTCTTTCGCGTTTCGTTGACGGAAGGTGGTGAAATACCGCCACAAGGCGTAAATCACTCCGAAGATGCAAACGACGACCAGGAAAAAGAAGGAACTGATGCCCTCTAAGAAAACCCCGGCGATCAATACACCCGGTTTCCGTTCCCTAATGACGCGTTCAATGCCCCAAAGAATCATGGGCACGTAGATCGCGGCGCTTAAGAAACTGGGGAAACCGACGAAGAAGGATACATATCCGGACAAGGCGCCCGCGAGGGCGGCGAATCGAGCGGTGTTCTCCTGGATGCCCATGCTTTTCAAGAAGCAGCGAGTCAATAACGCGGCGCAGAGGATTTTCATCGCGGTGAGAATGGCGAAAAGCTGGGGAATCCACGATTTGGGGAATAGCGCCATCACGATGACGAAGGGGTCAAACAGCCCATAATAACTGTTCGATCCGATCGAATCCGTGCCAATCCAAGTGGCGAAATCGTACAACGGGAATTTCCCAGTGGCGAAGAAGGTCCGCCAAGCATCGTGGTAGGTGTAGGCGAAGGGAACGTATTGCCAGGTATAGTCCCAATTGAGCATTTGGGTCATCGAATTGGCGAACAGGGAATAGCCGATCCAACCCAGGGCGATGAGGAAAACGAGGACGCCATAGTAAAATAACGAGTTCGCGCGGAACAGAAAGGGGCAGTAGCGATGGAAAAAACCATCGGAGCGCCCTCCGCGAAGAGAACGCAAGGAACTCGCGGAAGAACTCATCGATTCTCCTTGGGAAACGGGGCTTCGGGAGAGGACGGCGCTTCTTCTTTTTCTTGTTCGGCTTCCGGGGTTATGGTCGACAAACCGACGACGTCGCTGACGGGGAGGGCAAAGGCGATGCCCATGCCTTTGGTATTCATGCCCGCGCCCGCGTTGATGGCGCTTAACACGTCATCTCGGATATCCTTGGGAACCAGGATCAAGACGATCTCTTTCTCCGGGGTGACCGTCACGCCGAAAAAGGCTTCGGCTTCTTTGTTCCCGGATCCGCGCCCCGTCAAAACGGTGCCCCCTCGGGCGCCGGCGGATTTCGCGGCTTCCATGACCAAATCGGTGAATCCGCGATTCACGATGGAAAGAATGGCGCAATAGGGTTCGTTCATTGGGATTTCCTCCGGGATTTGGGCAATGGGTGCTCGAAGTGGCGGCTGTTGGATAACATTTTATATATGCTGACTCCGGCGACGGAATCAAGAGGGGAAACGAAGGCGATTCCCGAAGAGAGGTTGCTCAGGGCAAATCGTTCTTTGAGTTTCTCCTTCAAATCGGGCCAAGAATCCTTGGCGATGACGCTGATGAGCACGTCTTTATGCAAAGTGCCTCCGCCTAGGATTTCGTAGAATTCGTTGGGGGCGGTTCCGTTCCCATGGAGGAAATACACCGCATACGCCCCGGCGCTTTTCACGAACGCGGAGATGGATTCCCCTTGCCCTTTGGCAACGACGCTCACAAAGAAATACAAGGGGGTGAGGCGATGGGTTTGGTCATAACGAAGCGATTTTTCCATGTCATTCCTCCCATTGGAAGTGGACGATTTGATCGTCGTCTTCTTCGACTAGGCGACGGCGGGCTTTCGATAACGCCGCGCTTTGTTTCATTTTGCTGATCAAGCCAAGAGCTTGCAAAACGATCAACGGCATCATGGCCACGAGGGACACAAGGCCGAATCCATAAAGGTAGACGTCTTGCCCTTGGGCGTAGGCGAACCCAATGCAGAAAGGCAACACGAACGTGGAAGTCATGGGGCCGGAAGCTACTCCCCCGGAATCAAAAGCCATCGCGGTGTAGATCGGGGGAACCAAGAATGACAAGACAAAGGCCAGAATGTACCCCGGAATCAAGTAATAGGCAATCGAGAATTCAAAATGGGAACGGAGCAAATGGAGGATGACGGCCACCCCGATCGAGGAAGCCAAAACCAACAAGACGGCACGGGAACGGATAGCCCCTTCGCTCACGTCTTCGATTTGGTGGACCAACACGTGCACGGCAGGCTCTGCGAGCACCCCAAAAATCCCAAAGCAAGCCCCAAGCAGGACGGCGAGGTAGAACAGATTCGATTTCGACCCTAGGCCCTGCCCCAGTTTCGAAGCGATGGGCATGAACCCCGCTTCCACGGCGGAAAGGAAGAGAACAAGGCCGCAATAGGTGATCCCCATCCCCAAGACGATGCGGAAGATTTTGGTCCATTTAAGACGCAGGAAGCAAAAATTATAGATGAGGAAAAAGAGCAAAATCGGGCCGACGGAAAGGGCGACGGAAGATAGAGAAGACAACAAAGCGTGGGAAAAATTCTGCTGCACGTCCCCGCTTAATTTGGACAAGGGGTCGACGTATTGGCTCATAAGAGGAAGTTCTTTTCCCATGCTTTTCATGATCATCGCGATGAGGATGACGGCCAAAATCGGACCCACCGAACAAAGGGCGGTGAGACCAAAAGAATCGCCGGAATCCTTGCCATGGTGGCTCGCGGCGCATCCAAGGCCAAACCCCAGCAAGAAAGGAACGGTGACCGGCCCGGTGGTAACTCCTCCCGAATCAAAGCAAATGGGCAGGAATCGGGGATCGATGAGGTAAATCAAAGCAAAGGCCAAACCATAGAAGGCCAAGAACAGGGTATTGAGGTTTTTCGCGTAAAGCACGCGGATGACCCCCACCACGAGGAAAGCGCCGACTCCGATTCCAATCGTCCAAACGATGATGGCCTCATCCACCCCAATCTGGCTGCTTAACACGGACAAATCCGGTTCTGCGACGGTGACGAGAACCCCCAGGACGAAGGTCATCGCGACGACGAAAAAGAAGTTCTTTTTCTTCATCAAGGATCCCCCGATTTGGGTGCCGATTTCCGACATGGATTGCTCGGTTCCGACATTGAACAACGTCATTCCCAGGACGATCATCAAAACGGCGATTCCAAACGAGAGGAGGTCAGAATCGGCGAGGAAATAGGCTTCGTCGATGAAATCCCCGGGAAGGGCGAACCGAAGCACCAGGAAAAACGCCAAAATCGTCACGGCGATTGGCGCCGCGGAGAAAGCGGATTCCCGGAGTTTTTCCAGCCAATACTTAACGTTTCCCATGATGCGGCTTCTTGGCGTTCGCTCCAAAGCGCGCCGCAAGGGCGGCACGTCGTTTTCTGCCGACGTCAATCTTCGTTTGGCTTCGCGTGGCGCGGCTTTCCTTGATTTCCTTTTTCTTCGTTTCTCTCTTCACTTCCTTCGCGAGGGCGGTGGTGAAAAAGAGGGTTTTGAATTCTTTCGGAAGAGGGGATTTGATGTCATAGGCTTTCCCGGTGAGGGGATTGGTAAAAGCCAATTCGTAGGCATGGAGGCCAAGGCGCTTTAAAGGGTTAGTGGGTTCCCCATATTTGTCGTCCCCGATCACGTAATGCCCCCTGGCGCCGAGTTGAACGCGGATTTGATTCTTTCTGCCGGAAGAAATGGACACGTCGAGCAAAGAATACGGTCCTTTTTCCGCGATGGTCTTGTAGGAAGTGATCGCGAGTTTTCCTTTGGCTTTGTTCCTCGTCACGTAAACGAGTTGGAAATTGTCTTGGTCCAGATAATCGCGGAAGGTGGCGCTTTTTTCTTCCATTTGGCCTTCCACGATCGCGTAGTAGTAGCGTTTGGTCACCACTTCTTGCCAGGCGTTTTGAAGGGCTTCCCTGGTCTCGATGTTTTTGGCGAAGACGAGGACGCCCGAAGTGTCTTCGTCCAAGCGGTGAACGACGAAAACGCGGGCTTTCTTGTCTTTGGAAGCCACGTAGTCGGAAACGAGGCGGTAAGCGGTCCTTCCCTTTTCCCGTTCGGTGGCGACGCTTAACAGGCCCGAAGGCTTATCGATGGCGATCAAATCATTGTCTTCGTAGAGAATCACGGGTTTTTTGACTTCGCGATGGGAAATCCTCCTCTTGGAAACCGTGACGACGTCTTCGGGGTAAATCTTGTAATCGAACTGGGAGACCATGACGCCTCCGACGGCGACTTGGTGATGGGAAAGGAGGGATTTAACGGTTTTCCTTTCCTTCTCCCCGAGCTTGAACAAAAGGAAATCCATCAAAGTGGTTTCTTTGTACACTTTCCATTCGGTGATGGATTTGGGGTCCACGAGGCCGCGGGAGGGACGGGTGGCTTTTTTATCGTTCTTATTCATGTTCGAGGAATTCCTTTAAGGCGTGCAAATTCTTTTCGGCGATTTGGACTCCGGCTTCGTAGACGCGGATCAGTTTTTGGGGGTTCCGTTCCGTCTTGGACACCCCGAGGCCGACTTCGGGGGCGATGAGGAAGACTTCGCCCCTCTTCTCCATTTGGAGAAGTTCGTCCACCGCGGCATTATAAACCTTGGAGTAGCCAAAGTAAGATGCCAAAAATTCGGGATGAGCCCGATACAGCGCTTTGTAGAGCAGCTCTTTGGCCACCCCGATCTTCATGCGGCGGCGGAAATCGCGAGGACGGGTCAATATCACGACCATCTTGGAATAGCCATCCTCCCTGGCTTTTTGGAACGGGATGGGGGCGCTTTGCCCGCCGTCGAGGTAATAAGCCCCGTCCACGAGGACCGGCTTGCTGATCGCTGGCAGCGACGCGGAGGCTTCGACCGCTTTCCAAAAATCGCGGACGACCCCTTTTTCAAAATAAGCCGCTTCCCCCGTATCGAGGCTTGTGGCGGCGCATACGAATCGAACCGAGGATTTCTCGAAGGTCTCAAAGTCAAACGGCAGCCTTTCCTTAGGAAGTTCTTGGATGAGATAAGAAAAATCGAACAGCCCGCCTTTTCGGATCAGATTATGGAGGGAGAGGAACTTCCGGTCACCAAGCAGTTCGGTCGTGACCACTTTGGAACGCCCATAATCTTCGGAAAGGAAATCGAGGTTGTTCAAAGCCCCCGCTGAAGTTCCGATCAAGTAAGGAAAACGGATGCCTTCCCGGAGAAGGACGTCCTCGACTCCCGCGGTAAACGCCCCGCGGGACCCTCCGCCTTGGGCAACCAAAGCGACATTCTCAAAAACCTTCGATTCCATTACTAAGTAATGGTAAGATATCCACATGCAAACCTCAAAGACTTTATCCCGAATCCGACGCATTTCCCTCTTTGCGTCCCTCCTCTGCCTTTCTTCCTGCACTTTGATGCCCTCTCGGCCGCATAGCAGCAGCTCAGAAGCATCGTCCGTCGAAACAAGCCAGCCGAAAGATAGTTCTTCTTCGGCGGTTTCTTCCGAATCCACCCCTTCTTCGGAATCGGTACCTTCCCAAGAGACTTCGGAAGACGGAAAAGAAGCAACGACATTCAAGTTTTACTGCATCAACGATTTCCACGGCTCCATCAACGAGGAAGCGAAAAACTACGAAGCGGGCATCGAGTCCTTATTCTCTTTCTTGAAAAGTGAAAAGGAAAAAGACCCCTTGCATACCTTCGTTTTCTCCGCGGGGGACATGTTCCAAGGGTCTTGGGAATCCAATTCCAATTTGGGGTTGTGCATCACCGAATGCATGAACGCGGTCCCTTTTGACGCGATGGCCCTCGGGAATCACGATTTCGATTATGGGATCGCCGCCCAAGAAGCGATTATCGAAAAAGCGGAATTCCCCATTTTGGCGGGGAACATCGTCGATTACAAAACCGGGGTTTCTTGGGGAAAGACGGACGCTTCCATCCTCGTGGAACGCGACGGCTACAAAATCGGCATCATCGGCAATATCGGGGCGGGACAGACCACTTCCATCCAATCCCGCATCGTGAGCGACCTCCGCTTCTCCTCTCCCCGCGACGTCATCAAATCCGAATCCGCGAGATTAAAATCCCTCGGGGCGGATATCGTCGTGAATATTCTTCACGACTCGAGTTCATCGATGATCGCGAACTTCCAAAGCGACAACCTCAAGGACTACATCGACGGCAGTTTCCACGGCCATAATCACATGACCGAAAAGGCAGAAAAAGATGGGGTGCCCCTCGTAAATGGGGGATATAACGGCCGCGCCTATTCCTATTTTGAGCTTACGGTGGACCATGGAACCGTGACCCCCAGCAACGCGAATTTCTCCTATGCGCCCAAAGACTCGGCGAAGGATCCGGGCATTTCTTCCATTGTGAGCCGCTACCTCGACGATGCCTTCCAAGCGAAAACCAACGAAGTCCTCGGAACCCTTTCGGGAGGCAACTTGGACAAAAACGGGATCGCCCGTTTGGGAGTCAAAGCGATTTACGAAGAATACAAGGACGATTATCCCGAACTGGTGGCGACGATTGAAAATTCCCAACGCGCGACGTTGTACACGGGCCAATTCACCTATGGGGATCTCTACAAAGCCACCCCGTTCATGAACGAAATCGTGTTCGCGAAAGTCCGGGGAGGGGAGATTCTCAACCAAACCAAATACAGTTCGGTCTACGTGGGGGATCCCATCCAGTACGCGACGTTGAATTCAAACGATTATTACCTCGTAGGGGTCATCGATTATCTCTATTTCCACCAGGACGAAAACAAGATTTACAACTACTTCTCCAGCGCATCCAATTCTTCCAACGTCCTTGGCATCGAAACGGCTTTCCCGGTTGACGTCACCGCGAAATACGTAAAAGGAACCCTAGGGGGATCCGTGAACGCCGCCGACTTCACCGGGAAGGAAAACGGATTCAATATCTATTAATCCAACAAGCCGTAATGGCGTAAACCATGATAGAGGCCGTCTTCATCGATAGGATCGGTGATGAATTCGGCCTCTTTTTTCACGACCTCTTTGGCGTTTCCCATCGCGCAGAAATGGTCGAGTCCTTCTTTCATCCCGATATCAGGTTCGTCATCCCCAAGCCCCAAGGCTTCGGAGCGATCGATGCCATAAGCCTCCAGCACGCGGCGAATTCCTTCCCCTTTGCTGTACATCACCGGGGTGACGTCCACCCCAAAATCGTGGAAACGGAAGAAATGAAGCGAGGGGAACGCCTTGGAAAAAGCGGAGTCTTTTTCTTTGGGGGAAAAGAGCAAGAAGTCCACGACTTGTTTGCTGTGAAAGGGTTCGACGGGAGCGAACGGTTCGTTGAAGGTCTTCATGAATTCTTCGTAATACTCGTTCGGCTGATCGTTGTAGTAGCGCCGTAACGGGGTAATGACCTGCACCATGCATCCTTGGGCTTTGGCAAAACGGAGAAACTTCCTGCTGATTTTGGGTTCGAGCAAGATTTTTTGGACGAACTTCCCGCGGGCGTAGGCAACCCCTCCCGAATTGGCGACCCATCCATTCCAACGGATTCCTAGGTCCATCAAACCGAATTCCCGGATGGAGTCGAAGGGGCGGGCGGAACAAAGGAAAACTTTGATTCCTTTCTTTTGAATGGCGCGAATCGCTTCGATGCCCGAAGGAACGAAACGGCGAGTCTTCCAAGAATACAAGGTGTTATCGATATCGAAGAATACGGCTTTAATCATGAAAACGAAGCTCCTTATGAATGTCCATCAATAACGAAGAATCCACTTTCTTCGCTTTTCTATCGTAAGTGAGGAGGCCATTGATTTCTTCCTCCACGTCGCAATATTGGGTGAGGACGGCGACCGACAGGCCTTTCTCCAAAAGAGGAATGATTTCGTCTCGGTAAAGCGTTGCGATCGCGGATTGGAGTTCCTCTTGGGAACGGAAGCGTTTATACCCGAACTCCTTTTGGCTCATTGCGTGGCCTGGTACGCGATGGGAATAGCCCCCGAATTCGCTTAAGGAAAGAATTCTGCCATCGCTTTCTTTCAACTTGACGGGACGGAAATAGACGTGATGGGAATCGAAGTCCCCGACCCCTTGGTCGCACCAACCGGAATTCGCGTCGATCAAGCGGGTTGGGTCGATTTGACGAAGCTTTTGCACGAATTTTTTGGTTTCGAATTGACCCCACGCCTCATTGAAGATGGTGAAAACCGCGACGCAGGGGACGTTGTAAAAACGAAGGGCGAACTCCTCGAATTGGTCTTCGAAGAATCGGCGGGACTCACTCTTGCCCCTTCCGACGCTGCGGATGAAACCGGGTTTGTCATCCTTCCATTTCGGAGAAAGGAACGTGCCTAAGGCAAACAAGAACAAATTGTAGGGACCCCCTCCGTTGACGAAGTCCTGCATCACGATCAATCCCAGCTCGTCGCACATCGCGTAATATTGCATCGGCTCGACTTTGATGTGCTTGCGAACCATGTTGAAGCCATAGGATTTCATCGTTTCCAGGTCAAAGCGCATCGCTTCCACGCTTGGGGGCGTGAGGCCGCTTTCGGGGAAATAGCCTTGGTCCAGGGGTCCGCTTAAGAAATAGGGTTTTCCGTTTAGCGCGAACACGGAGTGGCCTTTGTAATCAATCTTCCCAAATTGCCGCATGGCGAAACGGCTTTTGACCCGGTCTTCGCCATAACGGAATTCCACCGAGTACAAGTTTGGCTCTTCGGGACTCCATGAATGGAAATGAGGGGACAAATCCACTTCGACCATCTCTTGGGTCGTGGAGCAACAGGCAACGGGTTCCCCTTGGAAGAAGATTTCGATTTCGATTTCCCGTGAGCCTTGTTTTTCGAATTCGAATCGCACGGATCGGCGTTCTAACAAAGGGGTGATTTTGACGGAGGAGAGATATTCGGTCGGAGTGGCTTCCAACCACACGGTTTGGTAAATTCCGCTCGTGGAGGTATACCAAATCCCATGGCCTTTCTTCGATTGCTTTCCCCGAGGATAGATAGGGCTTTCCACGTCATCTTCCACTTCCACCTCCAAAACGTTTTCTTCTTGGAGGAAAGGAGAGATGTCAAAAGAGAAGGGGAGATAGCCGCCTTCATGGGTTCCTAACAAAGTGCCGTTCAACGTAACGGAAGCGACTTGGTCCACCGCTTCAAAATGAAGAACGACCCTCCGATGGAGGAATGAGGGTGGCAAAACAAAGGTTCGGCGATAATGGAGGACGTCCCCTTTTTTCACCGGTTTCTGGATGCCGCTGGCCTCCGTTTCCACCGCGAAAGGCACGAGGATTTTTTGGGAATAAGAGGGGATTGGTCCCTTCTTTTGGTTCATTTCGAAATCCCAATACCCATTCAAGGAAAGGAAATCTTCGCGTTCAAAATAAGGGTTGGGATGGCCCTCAAGCGGAGGTTGGCCTTGGACCAGAAATGGGAAATCGGTTCTCATGTGGGTTCATTGTACTATCGCGCGGGAAAGAAGAAAACGAAGAGAGGAGGTTTATCGTTTCCTTTCTCCCTTTTCAAAGAAAAGACTATACTAACCGCGATGAAACAAACCTTGGAACAAATTCGACAAAAAATCGTCGCGGAAAACGCGGACGCTTGGATTCTTCTGGATTACGAATCCCATAACCCTACGGTGAAACGCCTGTTAGGGGACAAATTCCTGACTCGGAAAATCATTATGGGGATTCCCGTTTCGGGAAAACCGTTCGTGATCGCCCACGTGATTGACGTGGCGTTTCTCGAAGACGTCAAAGACGAGATTGCCATCCATCCCTACAAAACATGGCAAGAAATGTTAGCGATAGAGCGCGAACTCCTTGTCCCTTATTCCAAAGTCCTGATGGACGTTTCGGAATACGGCTTGTTGCCTCGGGTTTCTTTAGCGGATTACGGCTCGGTCGCATTCGTCAAAAGTTTGGGAATCGAGGTCCTTTCCTCCGCGGACGTCCTCCAAGGCCTGACCGCCTCGTTAAGCGAGGCTCAACACCTCTCGCAAGTCGACGCTTGCAAAAAGGCGTTGCGAATCAAAGACGAAGCGTTCGCCTTGATCGCGAAACACATTCGGGAATCGGGGGTCTCCAACGAATTCGAAATCCAACGGTTCATCTGCCGGCGGTTCCGCGAGGAAGGCATGGTCTTCGACGAACCTCCCATCGTCGCGATTGGGCCTAACGCCGCGAACCCCCATTATGGGCCGACCGAATCCCAATCTTCCCCTATCCAAAAAGGGGATCTCGTGTTGATCGACATGTGGGCGAAAAACGAAGCGCCGGGATCGGTTTACGCGGATATCACCTGGATGGGTTATGTTGGCGAAACCGTGCCAAAAGAATACGCGGAGCGCTTCGCGATCATTCGGGCGGCGCGGGATGGGGTGATCGAATTCCTGTCTCGAGAACTCCCGAAGCGGAGAGTGGCGGCGTTTGAAGCCGATGACGTGGCGAGGAAAATCATCACGGACGCCGGATTTGGCGAATATTTCGTTCACCGCGTCGGCCATAACATCGGAGCGGAGCCTTCCTGCCATGGATGCGGAGCCAATCTGGACAATTTCGAATCCCACGACACCCGGCATTTCTTGAACAACACCTCGTTCTCGGACGAACCCGGGATCTACACGAAAGAATATGGGATGCGGACCGAAACCGACCTCGCCATCCGGCAAGGGAAACTGGTCGTCGTCGGGGGATTGCAAGAAGCGATTATTCCGATTCTTTCGCCCTCATTCGCTCATTCGCTTTAAGATGCTTTCGACTTCTTTGATCTTCGCGTCGAGTTCTTGTTCGCTCTTCGCGGATTTGACGCACCCTTCCAAATGGGCGGTAAGGATTTTCACGTTAAGGCGCTTCAAAAGGGCGATGGTCGCGAGAAGTTGGGTGGAAATGGAGATGCAATAAGCGTCCTCCTCGACCATTTTCGAGATACCTTCCATCTGCCCTTTGGCGATGGCGAGCTGATGGGCGACGGCCTCGCGATCGGCCCTCATTTGCCTTTCACTCCAAGGTAAACGAAGCCGGCGGTTTCAATCGCGGATTTCATTTCCTCTTCCTTCAATTCCTTGGAAGAGACCAAACGGACTTCTTTCGCGTCCAAATTCACGTCGGCTTTGCGCACCCCTTCGAGCGTTTTGAGCGCGGCGCTCACTCGAGCGGCGCAATGTCCGCAATGCATGCCATCGACGGAGATCGTCGTGACGATTCGTTTTCCAAATAACATATTATTTTCCTCCTTTGGGAATAAAACGTTTGATTCTCAGCGCGTTCAAGACCACGCTGATGGAACTAAGGGACATGGCCAAGGATCCCAGCATCGGGGTCAAGACCAAATGCTCTTGATGGCCGGTGAGCCAATTGCCCGGAACGGAAATCCCATAAAAGATTCCCGCGGCGAAAGGAATCAGCAAGAGATTGTACAAGAACGCCCAAGCCAAATTCTCTTTGATGTTTCGAACAATCTTTTTGCTTAAGGCGAAGGCGGAGACCACATCCTCTGGATTGCTTCGGGCAAGAAGGATGTCCGCGGAGGAGATGGCGATATCCGTCCCGGTTCCTAACGCGATTCCGACATCCGCCACGCTCAATGCGGGAGCGTCGTTGACCCCATCTCCCACGAAGGCGACCTTATGTCCGGAAGATTGGAGTTCCATGGCGATCTTGGCTTTTTCTTGAGGAAGGATTTGGGCTCGGACTTCCGTGATGCCCACTAAGGAAGCGATTCCCAAAGCCGCTTCTTCGTTATCGCCCGTCACCACGATGACTCGCTTTCCCATCTCCTGCAAGGAGGCCACCGCGGACTTCGCACTGTCTTTGATGGCATCGGAAAAGGAAATCCAAGCGAGAACGTGGGTCGAATTCGCGAGATAGACCACCGTTTTCCCTTGTTTCATCTCTTCATGGGAAGCGGTTCTGGTTTTCGCGTTCATTGGAATTCCATTCTCGGAAAGGAAGGTTTCGTTACCCAGGAAATACCCTCCCCCGATGACTCCTTTCCCAGAGACCGAATCAAAGGAGTTCGGGAGAAGCGGGGCAATGTTTCGGGATTTCGCGAACTCGCAGACGGCTTTGGCCAAAGGGTGTTCCGAGGAAGATTCGAGTCCAGAAGCGATCGCGATGAGGGATTCTTCTTCCCCTTCCATCGCAACGAAGTGGTCCACCGCCATCTTCCCTTTGGTCAAGGTCCCGGTTTTGTCGAACAACACCACATCCACTTTTTCGATTGCTTCCATGGCTTCCGCGTTTTTGATCAAAATGCCGTTTTGGGCGCCTAGTCCCGCGCCAACCATCAAGGCGACTGGAGTGGCAAGACCAAGGGCGCAGGGACAACTCACGACCAAGACCGAAATCGCTAACTGGAAAGCCAGGTTCCAATCGGTTCCGGTTGTCCCGAACCAACGAAGGGAGGTCGCCATCACCCAAAACAGGAAGGTCACTAGCGATAAACCCATGACAATGGGGCAGAAGACCGCGGAAGCTTTATCCGCGATGCGGGCCAACGGGGCTTTTTGTGCGCTGGCTTCTTCCACGAACGCGGCAATTTTCCCCATCGTGGAATCTTTTCCCATCGCCGTGACGGAATAACGGAAGGATCCGGAGCAATTGATGGTCCCAGCCACGACCTTATTCCCGACTTCCTTCTCCACGGGCAAGGATTCTCCGGTTAACGAAGACTCGTCCACGGATCCTTGGCCATAGACGATCACTCCATCCGCGGGGATAGAAGCCCCGGGTTTGATGAGGACGACGTCATCGAGTTCCAAGGATTCGGTTGGGATCTCCATTTCTTCCCCTTCCCGAATCACGGTCGCGGTTTCGGGAATCAAATCGAGCAAAGCTTCGATGGAAGAGGTCGTTTCTTCTTTGGCGCGACCTTCGATGAATTTTCCCGTCGCGACAAAGCAAGGGATCATCCCCATGGATTCAAAATAGATGTTCATCGTATACGGCATGGCCACAGCTTCGTTCTTGGAAAAGAAGCAAACCAAAATCGCGACGTAACAATAGATTCCATAAAGGAGGGAAGCCCCCATACCGACAAAGACCAGGGACTGCATGTTGGGATGGCCTTGAAACAAAGCTTTGGCCCCAGAAGAAACAATGGGGAAATTCAAAGCGGAAATCCCTAATGCCAGAACGAGTTGAATGGCGATGTCTCCCATCATGATGGGCAAATAATCGTCCCGCATCATGAAGTCATGGCCCAAAAACATCGGGGTCATGGAAAACACCATGAGGACGAGGAGCAATGCCCAAGAAAGAATCAAGCGATTCCGCTTCTTCTTCCATTCCTTGGCTTTTTTGCGGAGGGCATCTTTTCGGCTTTCGTTTTCGAAAACAGAGCACCCATATCCTTCTTTTTCCACCGCGGAGATAATGATTTCGTCGTTGCAAAGATTCGGATCGAATTCCAAATTCATCGAATTCGTTAGCAGAGAAACGGAGTAGGCGTGGACTCCCGGCAGATCTTTCACCGCATTCTCCACATGGCTTTGGCAAGATGCGCACATCATTCCTTTGACATCGTATTTTCGTTTCATGCATATACCCCCCGGGGGTATCTAAAGTATAGACGTCTTTCTTCCGATTGCAAGAGAAAAGGGCCTGCGGGAGGACAGGCCCTTAACGAGCATTCTAATGAACGCGGGTTAGTTGATGGCGATGGAATGGGAGGCGTTTTCAATCGGCTTCTCCTCCGGGAAGAAGACGCGAAGGACGCCATCCGCGTAGCTGGCTTTGATCTTGGATTCGTCGATGTCGCCGACATAGTAGCTGCGGCTCGCCGAGCCGGAGAAGCGTTCGCGGCGAATAAAGAGTTTGTTTTCGCCCTTTTCGTTCTTTTCCAAGGTGTTGATCTTCACGCGAATCGTGATTTGTTCGTTCTCGTAAGAAAGCGAAATATCCTCTTTCTTCACCCCCGGAAGATCGACCATCATTACGAAGCCACCATCTTCTTTGGCCAAATCGGTGCGCATGGACAAAGAGCCGTGGTTTTCGCTCAGAAAGTCATCTCTCGATCCGAAGAATTCATCGAGAAGGGGATCGAGGAACCGAGTTCCATGATTAACGGGATAATAAGACATAATTGAACCTCCATTGTTTCATTGATTTAGCACTCAATGCTTCCGAGTGCTAACACTATAATACACGGTTTTTTAGCAGTTGCAATAGATGAGTGCTAAATTTTTGAAATTTCTTTTTTTTGGCCATTTCCAAAAGAAAACAATGCCTCCTTTTCTCTTTGGGATTCGGGGTTAGAAATGGTAAGAAATGGCAGACGATAATCAATGAAAACTGGACTTCAATCGTCGCTAGTTAGCAAAACAAAGGGGGCGTGGATGCATTTTGCCAACTCCAAAGGGTTCAAGCCCACTTGAAAACCCCTTCGCCCACCCGAAACGAAAATGCGGTCAAAGCATTGGGCGGTCTCATCGATGAACGTGGGGAACGCCTTCTTCATTCCGATGGGGGAACAACCTCCATGGACATATCCGGTCAAAGGAAGGAGTTCCTTTTGGGGAATCATGGCGATGCTTTTGACTCCCGCTGCCTTCGCGGCGAATTTCAGGTTCAATTCTTTCCCCACGGGGATGACGAAGACAAAATGGTTCTTCTTTGGGTCTTCGGTCACGAGGGTTTTGAACACGGAGTCGGGGTCTTCTCCCAGCACATTTGCCACCTCGGTCCCTTTGGTGATTTCCGGATCATAGGTTCTTGCTTCGTAAGCAATTCCTTGCGCGCCCAATAAGCGCATTCCATTGGTTTTTTCCACGACAGGAATTGTAGTCCAGTTTGGTGGGAAAGAAAACGAAAACGGGCGAATGATGGGTTCGCCCGTATCGAGTTAGTCGTTGATCTCGCCTTTTTTGATTTCGCGTCCCCCGCGGAGGATGATTTCCCCCGAATCCAGAGCGGCGATTTCCTTGCGGTAGGCTTCTTCTTCCGCGTCGTTGCACAAGACGAAGTGCCCCGGCAGGATTTCGCGGAAGGACGGCTTTTGTTGGGAATAATCGTGCACCAAATTCGGTTGGTAGACAATCCGTTGACGGCGTTTTTCCGAGAACGGATTGGGTTGGGGAATCGCGGAAAGCAGCGATTTGGTGTAGGGATGGAGAGGATGGCGGAAGAGTTCGTCCGAAGAAGCGAGCTCGACCATATTCCCGAAATACATAACCGCGATGCGGTTGCAGAAGTATTTCACCGTGGAGAGGTCGTGGGCGATGAAGATCATCGTAAGGCCCATTTCCTCCTTCAAATCGTTCAAAAGATTGATGATTTGAGCGCGGATGGAGACGTCAAGCGCGGAAATCGGCTCGTCGCAGATGAGCAACTTCGGATTCATGATGAGGGCGCGGGCAATGCCGATGCGTTGCCGTTGTCCCCCGGAGAATTCATGGGGATAGCGGGAAGCGTGTTCGGGGACCAGGCCGACCTTCTTCAAGATCTCAACCGTCTTTTGGTGGTTGAGGGCGGCGTTGCGTTGGCCTTGGATGCGAAGGCCTTCTTGGATGATGTCTTCGACCGTCATGCGAGGATCGAGGGAATCCACCGGATCTTGGAAGATCATCTGTATTTCATTGAGCAAGCGGCGCGGCGCGTGGAGGTTGTCGTAATGGATCGCCTTGATTTTGGAACGTTGGCGTTCCAAGACGACTTTTTGCCTTTCCTGAACCGCGAGAATCTTGGCTTCAATCTCCTTGCGAGCCTCTTCTAAGGCCGGTCCGGTCAACGAGGCTTCTTTCTGTGCGAGTTCGGCCTTCAAAGCGCGAATGGTCTCGCGGGTATGGATTCTCGAATATTTGATCTCTTTGCGGTTCCAGCGGCTTCCGGCTCCGATGCGGTACCCTTTGTAATAGATGGAACCGCTCGTGATGTCGTAAAGGTGCATGATGCAGCGCCCGGTGGTGGATTTTCCGCATCCGGATTCCCCGACGATGCCGAAGGTTTCCCCTTCGTGGATGTCGAAGCTGACGTCGTGGACCGCTTTGAGTTTGATGTAGTTCGGCCAAGTTCCGAGGCGGAAGAACATGCGGAGATGGCGAACCGCCAAAATGGTATGGCGGTCTTTGAGTTCCGGCTTATAGGTGAGACGAGACAAGGAAACGGCGAGTTTGGCGTCTTCCACCGCTTCTTTCGCTGCTTCCAAGGCCTTGGGGTCTGGGGCGGAGACGGTGGAGTTGGGGAGGTTCGATTCGCGAAGCTGCTTTTGGAGGGCATCCAAAACCTTTTGGGCTTCTTCGAGCTGTTTTTTCGCCACGCTTTTGCGGTGGCGGCGAATCTCTTCCTCTTTCGCGTAACGGGCGCGGGTTTCTTCTAACGTGGGAACGTGGGGATCCAAATGGTGTTCCGCGCGTTCAAACGCTTCTTCTTCGGCGTGTCCGGTAGCGACGTTGCCGTTTTCGCTTCCTTCCGCTAAATGGAGGTTGTTTTCATCGACGATCGTGGAATCGGTGATGGCGACTGCGATGTCATTGGACGAAGCGTCTTGTGGGGACTTACTTGTTTTCATGGCTGATTTTCGCCTCCTCTTCTTCTAATGCGTGGTGAATACGCTCGCTGACGATCTTCGGGGGAACGACTTCCGGGGCTCCTTCGAATTCCAACCAGCTCGCGACGAAATGGGTGGGGGACACTTCAAAGAACGGGGGTTCATATTTGAAGTCGAGCCCGATGGCGTAGCGATTGCGGAGGGCAAAAGCGTCGCCTTGGGGCGGGTAGATCATATCCGGCGGGGTGCCAGGAATCGCTTCGAGCTTTTCTTTGCTGTCGATGTCCGGAATCGAAGCAAGAAGCGCCCAGGTGTAAGGGTGGCGCGGATCAAAGAAAATCTCTTTGTCGGTTCCGTATTCGCAGATTTTACCCGCATACATGACCGCGACGCGGTCCGCCATGTTGGCGACGACGCCAAGGTCGTGGGTGATGAAGATAACCGACATGTTGTGGGCTTTCTTCAACCGGTTGATGAGTTCGAGGATTTGAGCCTGGATGGTGACGTCGAGCGCGGTGGTCGGCTCATCGCAAATCAAGATATTCGGTTCGCTGATGAGGGCGATCGCGATGACGATGCGTTGGCGCATGCCCCCCGAGAATTGGAACGGGTATTGGCGGTAACGGCGTTCCGCTTGGGGAATGCCGACTTCGGTCATGACCGAAAGCGCCTTCTCCTTTGCCATGGATTTGGTGATCTTGACTTGGGATTGGTACTCGTAACGGGCTTCGAGTTCCGCTTTTTCCAAGGCGATGAACTCTTTGCGAATTTCGTTGAGTTCGGCTTGGAGCGGGGTGAGTTTCGCGATCAATTCTTCTTCGAGTCGAGCGTGGATCTTCGGGAAGAGATAGCAAAGGAGGATGCGGGCTTGATAAGAGAGTTTGGTCAAACGAATCTCTTTCTTGAGTTCTTTTACGCGCTGCGCGTCTTTTTCGCTCAAGGAGAGGCGGGCTCTCTTTTCGTTGATGTCTTTGAGTTTGGCTTCCAAAACCGATCGGAGTTCCTCGTGGTGCTGCTTGGTTTTGATTTTGGCGTCGGCACGGGCGGCTTTGAGGGCTGCTTTTAACCCAGGAGCCGCTTCGCGGAAAGCCGCCTTGGCTTTGGAAATCTCCACCACCGCGGCCGCTTTTTGGGCAGCGAGGTACTTGGCGTTCTCCGCTTCGAGTTCCGCGATTCCCCGTTTCGCTTGGCGAATCTTTTCAACGAACTCCGCAGTGTCTTTTCCGGCTTTTTTCGCGGCGCGGAGTTCCGTTTTCGCGGTAGCAATTGTGTCGCGAAGCGTGGCCAAACGATCTTGGTAATCGTTTCGGTTGAGCGAAGATTTGGCTTTCGCTTCGAAAATCGCGATGTCCCTGGCGGATTTCGCGTTCATGAACGCGGTAAGGGCGGGGGCGATCAAATCGTCGTAATACCGTTTCAACATGTCCTTGTTGATCAGCATCGTTTCGGTGATTTGTTTCCCGATGCGGACAATGGGGTTCAAGGAAGAAAGGGGATCTTGGAAGATCATGCCGATTTTCTTCCCGCGGAGGCGTTGGAACTGGGTTTCGCTCGCCTTGGTCAAATCGATTCCGTTATAAAGAATCGTTCCGCCTTCGATGATGGCGTTGGGGGAAAGAATCCCCATGATGGCTTTCGAGGTGACGGATTTCCCGGATCCAGATTCTCCGACGATGCAGAGGGTTTCCCCTTTGTAAAGGTCGAAGGAAACTCCGCGAACCGCTTGGACTTTGCCGTTGTCGGTCCGGAAGGAGATGGTGAGGTTCTTGACTTGAAGGGCAAGTTCTTGCTCGCGACGAGAATCGGATGCGATCAATTCGCGATCTTTTTGGGACAAATCAATGGCCATATCACTCGCCTCCTTTCAGCGACGGGTTGAAGGCGTCGCGCAAACCGTTCCCGAATAAGTTGAAGGAAATCATGATCAAAGCCATGACCACCGACGGGAACAAAATCAAGTAGGGTTGGGTCGTCATGTATTGTTGGTTCTCCGAAAGGGTCGAACCGAATCCTTGCATGCCGTTGACCAGATGCAAATACGAGAGGGACGCCTCGGAGAAAATGACGGAAGGAATCATCAAGATCGAGGAAGTGATGAGGGTTCCAATCGCGTTGGGAAGGATGTGGCGGAAGATAAGGCGCCCGTCCTTCGCCCCGAGGGTGCGGGCCGCCAAAATGTATTCGCGGTCCTTGAATCGATAGAACTGCGTTCGGGTTAACGACGCGGTTCCGAGCCACCCGGTGGCGCAAAGGGCGATGCCAACCATGATCCAAACGGGGAATCCATCGGGTTTGTTGATCAAAATCAACGTCATGACGACAACCCAAGGAACCCCGCCGAGGATTTCGGTGATGCGTTCCATGACCATGTCGACCGCGCCTCCGAAATAACCGGAGATCGCGCCCCAGACCAAGCCGATCGAGAGGTTCACAATCGTGGTGATGACGCCAAGGAGAATGGAGAAACGGAGGCCCGAGAAGACCAATTTGAACATATCGCGTCCGCTCTTATCCGTTCCGAAGAGGAATCGGGGCATCGAGGAATAGCCATAAAGGCGGTAATTGGAAACGATGCCGCCGAAGCTCGCCGCGCGGAGGTTTCCGGCGCCGACGACTTTCACGAACAACGGGTTTTCTTCCGATAAACGGAGGGGGCAACGGCTCTCTCCTTTCTCAGTAAGGCGGGCACCCGCGATGAAGCGGGCTTGCTCAGAGGCGTTCATCGAGGAAGCGAGGAAATCCGCCAAAGGATAATCGAACGTCATCCATCCCTTGGCCGCCCACTCCATCAAGTGGGATTTGGTGAGATCGTAACGGGCGTATTCCCCGAAAACCGCTTCATAGGGGTCGTAAAGGAAGGTTCCCGTGACGTAATTCGCGCGGAAAATCTGGGAATCTTCTTTCCCTTCCGCGGTGTATTTGAACTCTTTCATGGTGTCTTGTTGGGCGCGGTAGAGAGTCAAATTGGCGTCGGAAGCGGACAAGTTCTTCATGAGCTCTTTGGTGCTATCGTTCACGGCGAGGGCACCCTCTTCCGCGACGAACTGGATCGATTTCACGAGAATCGAAGAACGGGAAGCGGGGTTTTCCTTCAAGCGAACCGCGAGTTGGCCTTTAAAGTTCGCGGAGAGTTCCGGATAATCTTCGAATTTCAGGGAGAGCGATTGCTGCCCCGAAAGGACTTCCGTCAAAGGAATGGTTTGGGTTTCCGTCCTCATTTCCACGACGTAAGAACCGCCGACGCCTTCTTTGAAATCGGGGAAGGAAGCGGGATCCCCCATCTCGATTTCCACGTGGTATTTGTAATAATCCGTGTAGAATTGGGCCTTCGGGGACACAAGAACATTGTCTCCATCCCCCGGGGTGGAGGAAATGCGGATGTATCCTCCTCGCGCGTAAGGCTTCACGTTATCGGTGGTGTACTGGCCTACTTTGGAGTAGGTGATGCTGCCCAAAATGGCATTCGGGACAAACGATTGGGCTTGATCCGAATACGGATTCCCTTCATAGGTCCCGTCTTTGGCGTAGGCGTCCCAATTGAAGTCGATTGGGGTGTTGGAATAGGTTTTCGTGCCATCCCAGAAACCGGTCCCGGCATTGAACAGTTTGGGATCCAAGAAGCTTTGGGATTGCAAATTGGGGTTGTCCTTGCTGATGTCGTTGGTATCCGCGAACGGAACGATGAGCGAGAACAAGGTGATCGTTCCCAGGATGATAGCCCCGGCGACGGAGGATTTGTTTTTGGCAAACCGCTTCATCGCGTCTTTGAAGAAAGTCGTCGGCTTCGACTTGATCTTCGTATCCGTCAAACGGACGTCGAACTGGGTGAGTTGGAGTTCGCTGTCCGAGATGGAAATCGTATGTTCCACGTTTTTGGAATCGCGGTAGGTGTATTCTTTCGTAGCCATAACTATTTTTTCGCCCCCATGCGAATGCGAGGATCAATGAATCCGTACGAGAGGTCCAAGAAGACGCCAGACACCAAGCCGATTAAGGTGTAAAGCGCCATATCCGCCATCAAGACGTTGTAATCGTTGTTTTGAATCGCCGTGATATAGAGGAAGCCAACCCCGGGGATGCCATAGAGCGATTCGAGGATCATCGAGCCGCCAAGCAACCCGATGACTTCGGAGAGAATCGAAGGGAGAATCGGAACCATCGCGTTTTTCAAAGCGTGACGGGTAATGGACTGGCTCTTCGTCAAACCTTTCGTGCGCGCGAGAAGCAAGAAATCGCTGGACATGACTTCGGTCAGCTCCGCGCGGGTGAAACGGCAATATCCGCAAATGGAACCGAAGGACAAGGCCAAGGTCGGAATGATGTAACCGAGAATCTGATCCCGAGTGCTCGCGGTGGATGCGGGCCATTGGGTCGGGAGGATTTTCCAGGTGTAAGCAAAGGCGAAAAGAAGGAAGTTGATCACGATGAAGGAAGGAACGGAGATGAACACCATGACCAAGGTGGAAATGATGTGGTCCGTCATCTTATTCTTCTTCAAAGCCGCCCAAATCCCCAGGGCGATACCCGATGGGACGGAGATGATAACCGGCCAAATGTTCACCTTAATCGTGTTCAGAAGACGACCGTCCAAGATGATGGTCATCGCATCCACGTTGGGCGCGATCTTGTTCGAAAGACCCCAGTTGCCTTGGAAGATCCCTTGAACCCAGGCCCAGTATTGCTTGAACAAGGATTCCTGATAGAAATAATAGGACGCTCCGTGCTCTGGGACATATTTGTCGAGCAATTCCCCCCATTCGGGACGCGGAACTTGCGACCAACGAACATAACCGAGGTCCGCTTGGTGCAAATAATACGCGAGAATCATATCTGGCTTTGCGCCAATCAATTTGGGGAATGGCTGCAATTTGACCAAAAAGAATGTCATCGTGAGAATGATCGCAGTCGTCAAAACCGCCAAGAGAATTCTCTTTATGGAATACCGAAACATAACCCCTCCTTTCTTCATATTCTTTATAAAACCATATTGCCCGAAATTGTCAAATTTTCGTCTCTAATGAAGAGATTTTCGGGTCTCTTTTCATTAGAGAAGCAGCGCCAGAGAGGGCCCTAGCGCTGCTTATCGTTGTAGAGATGCGGAGAATTACTCAGCAACACGGGCGACGCCATAAGCGGATTTGAGGCCGCCGTAGACGCCGTCGATCGATTGATGGTAATCCACGCCGAAGACGGGGATTCCGCCAGCGTTAATGACGTTGGTCGCAAACTCACCCTTGAGCGTGAAGGAGAAGGTTCCGTCTTCGTTCCAAGAGATATCGCTGCAGTAATCCGGGCCATAAGCGAAGCTTCCATCCGGATAGACTTCCCAGTAGTCGCTGTATTCGCTGGGATCGGTGGTTCCGAAGATCGCCGCGAGCTCGACATCGAGGGCGGGATCGTCAAGGACATCGATCTTGCCGGAGACAGTGACCGAGCCATCCGCGTTTTGAACGATGGGGTTAGCGGTGACCGAGACGGCTTTGATGAGTTGGCCTTCCTTGTCGAGGATGGCGCCGCCATCCGCAGCGTCCCAGAGGCCGTCGAAGGACCAGCGTTCGCCTTCGAAGACAAGCGCGTTCTCGTCTGCGCTAACAACGGTGGTATCAGCGCCCCAGTTGAGGGTGAAGCCAGAGGAGTTGGAAGATTTCAAGACTTCCATGAAGTTGAGCGGGTCGAGGGCGTTGCCCGAGATCGAACCGAAGCCGAGGTCGAATTGACCGAGCATGAGGTGATCGTAGTAGACGTCAGACCAGTTCGCGCCGGCATAGTTGTTGACGGTCAAGCGAACGGTCTTTCCGAGGGTTTCGGCCGCTTTGTTGAAGGCACTTTCGATGTAACCTTTGATCTTGGCGCCTTCGTCTTCGACTTGGTAATCGTACATCCACCAGATGTCGATTCCGATCGAGGTGTCGGTTTCCGAGATGGCACCGGAAGCGATGAGCTCATTGATGGCGACTTCGAAGGCTTGTTGCGAAAGCGCAGCGTTGTAACCATAGGTTTCAAGGGTGTCGCCCCAGAAGTTTTCAAGAGCGGCTTGGTGGGCGGCGGTGGAGTTATAGGATTCACCGGTTTCCGGGTTGGACATGTAGGCGCCGGAGAAGTAGTTCACCGACGGGGTTCCACCCATATAGTCCGCGTATTCTTTCCGGTTAATGGAATAGAAGAGGCCACGGAGGAAGTTTTCGTTGGACATCCAGGGCTTGACGTCCCAGTAGTCCTCTTCTTTGGTTTGGGCAATGGTGCCTTTCGTACCGAAGAGTTTTTCCCAGAGTTCCGGCGTGCAGCTGTTGATGTTGAGTTTCCAAACGGCGCTGCCAGGAACGGTGGTCGTGCGAGGATCGCTGGCATAGTCTTTCAAATAAGAAGAGGGGATGCCCGCCGAATCCAACTTATTGGCGATGAATTCCTTGAAGGCGATCGTCTTGTCTTGGGCATAGCCCTTCAAGATGGCTTGGTGGATACCCTCGATGCGGTAGAGGTTCGGGTTGGCTTTGCGCTCAAACCATTCATCGTTCCGCTTGAAGGTAACGACTTTGTCGGTTTCCCAGTATTCGAGATAGTAGGGCCCGAGGCAAAGGAGGTTATCAATCGGGGTGGTCGAACGATCCGAGGAATAGCCGGCGAAATTGTCGATTCCGACCATGTTGATGAATTCGGCCGGGATCGGTTCATGGAGGTCACTGTTGATCGAATACATCGCATAGAAACGGTTGACCGGGATTTGGAAGGTGAATTCCAAGTAGTCGCCTTGGGCATCGGTGCCGGATTTGATACCGACTTTTTCCCAAGCTTTTTCCGCATCTTCCGAGGTATTGACGCCTTTGACTCCAGCTTGGCCGGTGGCTTGGTAGTAGCCGGCGACACCAGCGATGGCGCCTTTGCCGGTTTTCTGGGCCATTTCGTTGCCGCGGTAGAGTTGGTTGGCCCCGTTGAGGAGCATCTTGAAGGAAGTGACGTAGTCTTCGAGTTTCACGTAACGTCCGTCAAAGGCGGCGCGTTCCGCGATTTTGGAGTTGGTGCGATAGGCAACTCCGTCAGCTTCGCCGGTGCGAACGTGCATACGCCAAGTTTGGTGCAGCTCGGTCGCGGTCGGATTGGCAACGGGTTGTCCATCGACAATCGGGAGCATATGGTCGTCCTTGGAGAGGATGCCATAGAACTCATAGCCGTCTTTGGCGGCGTTGAGGCGTTGGCCGAAATACTGGGTGGTCGCATTGGCGAGGAGGTCCGGAATAGCCGATCCATCGCTGTTCCAAGCATTCAAGGAACCCGGGTCATTCGAATTCCAGGTGTGGTAATACATCGAGTAAGCGCTGTCGGCATCGCCGTCGAGCTTAACGCCTTCCTTAATGTAACCGTCACGCATAACGGAGAATCCGTAGTTGGTGACATAGTTGTTCGTGCCCTTAACGACGCGGTCTTGATACATGACATAGCCAGAGTCCTCATAGAGGGGAAGGCCAGCAATAACGTTGTCGACGGCGTACTTTTCGAGTTTGCCGAGGATTTCAACGCGGTCTTCATACGAACGATCGACGAATTGACGCGCGCCAGTAGCAACCGGCAAAGAAGCAATATCAACGGAAGAGCTGGTCTCGCCGATATCGCCCGACACACCACCGGTATCAGTCGACTCGGTGGGCTTTCCTCCGATACCACAAGAAGCGAGAATCAACGTTCCGATGGCAAGGGAGGGTACTAAGAATTTCTTATTCATTAGTCAATACTCCTTTCTGAGATGTTTGTAGTAAAAACGACATCGAAAAATCGTCAAGAGGAAATTTTGTCAACAAACGCAAATAACAAAGGTTTTTTGTTGTGAAAGCGCTACCAAAACTGTCAACTAAGCCAGAAAAAAGGAGACAATCATCGGAATCAGGCCGAAAACGAGCCAAGGAACAACAAAAATGCCTCTTTTTTTCCGATTCTCGTTTTTCGCCTCTTGGTACGCGTAATAATCCGGATACTTGTCGGTTGCATTGGAATAACTCGGCTTCATGTGCTTGAAAATGCTGCGGAATCCATAAACGACAAAATCAAACGATCCCAGATGCGCCATTAAGGACAATAACCCCATCCCCAAGGTCATCACCCCGGCGAAGAACAAACCGTTGGACCATCCGAATCGGGAATAATCCCCTTTTATAAAGAAGAATAGGCAAAAGGCGCCGACGGCGAACAACGGATAGAAGATCAGAGAAAACCAATAACTTTTTTTCACAGCGTTATTCTTGATGAGGAAACGGAAAAAAGCAATCAAAAGAAATGGCCAGGAGGGTTCCTGGCCAAGAGGTTATTTCCGCATCAATTTCCCCAAAGCGGTTTTGTTAAGGGTCACTTTCCGTTTTTCGCTTGGAGTCAAAGCGGCGTAGAGCTGGAGTTGCTTGGCGATGGCGGCGTTGATTTGCTCCGCGCTGGAGTTTCCTTGATCGAGCAGGCTTTGAAGATTGGCCTCTCCTTTCAAGGCGGCTTTCAGGGCCGGGCTCAGTGCCGTTGCGCCTTCTGGGGTCTTGGCGGGGCTCTTTTTCGGAGCGGGCTTAGGCGCCTCCTCCAAAACCGTTTCCGGGGCAATCAAGCGGGGCTCGGCCGCAACCGGGGTTTCCTTCGGAGTTTTCGGAGCGGGTTTTTTGACCGTCTTTTTCGAAGAAGCAGAGGCCGATGGCTTGCCTTTGGTTGCGGGCTTTGGTTGGGGAGCCTTTTTCTCGGCTTTCTTTTCCGGGAGCGGTTTTTGGACGGGCTTTTTCACCAAGAACCCTTTGTTTTTCGTGGGTTGGGCGGCAATCAGCCCTTCGGATTTTAATTTCGACACGACTTCCGTGGCGGTAGGGGTATCGATGTGATGTTCCGTCACAAAATAATCGACGGAAACGTATTCCAAATCCTTCTCCAGGAACGATTTGCGAATCTTGGCGAAAGCCTCCTCCGTTAGCGGAACGGATGCGGCTTTCTTGACTCCTTTTTCCGGTTCTTTCGACCGAAGGACTCGGAAGCCATGCGGGGCGGTGGCCTTTTTTTCAATGATTTGTTCTTCAATGAGTTTGCCGATGACCTTCCCGGCCCGATTGAACCCGAGCGAGAATTCCCTTTGGATATAGCCGAAAGTGACATACTCCATCGTGCCTTCCAGCACGGTAGAACGGATCTTTTGGTAGAGTTCCGGACTCAAAACCTGAGGGGCGGGGCCCTTGGGTTTCTTCGGTACCACCGGATAGCCTTTTTGGGCGTCTTTTTCCGCTCCAAGAACCTTGGCTTGGATCAAGGATTGAATCAAGGCCTCGGCTTCTTCGTTTCCAACTCCGAACTTGGAGACGATGGCCTCCAGGGTCAGGAATTCGGGTTTCTCCGAGCCGATCCATTGTTTAGCTTGGGCCACGGTGACTTTTGCCGGGGCGGGCGTGGATGGAGCGGGCTTGGGCGCGACTAAAACGGGGTAGCCCTTATTCTTCGTTTGGTTTGGTCCGACCAAGCCTTTGGCGATCAGGCTTTCGAGGACGCCTACGGCTCGGGGGAAAGAGATGGAAAAGCGGACCTGAAGATGCCCTTGCGAAACGAAGGCCACTTCGCCGGACTTCAGCCATTCTTCCGCTTTCGAAACGATCGATTCCAGGCTTTCCGGAGCGCTTGGGGATTTCGCTTCCTTAGATTTTGGTTGCTGGATAACTGATAAGTAAACCTTGTAGTCGTTCTTGGAAGTATCGACATCCACCGACAGATTCCGAAGGGTGATGGTGAAAACCGTTTCCTTATTGAGACGCTCCTTGCAACGGGCAACAAGGTCTCGGAGGTCGTCTTCGGTCAAATCCAAACGGCCGTGGAATTGGCGTTGGTAGGGGATGGAAGGATAGCGGAACAGCAAATCCTCAAGAGCGGCGCTGCCTTGGATCGCTTCGAGCAATGAGGGCGCCGAATAAAAGCGCTTATTGACCGGTGCTTCGGGGGCAGGGGTGGGTTTCTCCGCTTTGGGGGGCTCTTCCTTCTGTGTCTCCGTTTTAGGGGAAACAGCGGGGGGAGTGGGTTGTTTTGGGGCTGCGGACTTCTCTTCCGCGGGTTTGGTTTTGGCCTCCGTTCCTTTTCGTTCGGAACTCGAGGGCTTGAATTTTGGTTTCTCTGATAGATTGGTTTCTCCGTGGTTGGGGAGCAAATCACCATTCGGCCCGACCAAACGATAAACTCGAAGAGGATATCCTCTTTGGGACATCAACGAATTCAAAGCCAAAAGATCGCTGGCGAGTTTCTTGTCTTGGGTGATTACGAGGATTTTTTGGGTGAGACGATCCGCAGAAACTTTAATGTAAATCGCGTTGTCGGCGAATATTCCTTCCGACCGCTTCTTCTGTTTCTTCAATATGGAGAGAATTTTTTGTCGTTTTGCTTGGCGAATCCATTTGATTGCGTTCTTTGCCAAATCACGTCTCTCGGGTTCTTCTGCTTTTCGTGATAGTTTCTGCAATTCAGCGATGCATTCCTTCGGAACGCATACACAGCATTTCGTGCCAGCCAAATAACCACGGGCTTCACCCAAACGCTTCATCCATTTGGGGAAGGAAACATCCATCAGAGAACAAGTGTCGATGATCACATAGTCGAAGTCGAGAAGGAACTTCGCGAGACCAAGACCTTTGTTCTCGTATTGTTTCATTAAGAAAATAAAACCTCCTTTGCTTGGCTATTATACCCGAAATCCGGTGGGAACAAAGACACCACTTGACCTCGCGGTCGAAAATATTACGAAAGGAAATAGGAAAAGGCGCTGGGAATCGAGATTTCCGCGTTCCGTTTGCTCGGGGAAACAAATCGAGGGTCATCCGAGGGTAAGGACAAAACCGCACGAAAGCCAATCATGTCCCAAATCTTGTGGGAAAAGACGTGCTTCGCGTGGCCAATATCTTCCAAAGAAGCGAGAACGTACCCCGATTTCTCCAAAAAAGACCGCACTTCGGATTCGGAATAATGACCCAAGAGATTGATGGGTTCATATAGGTTGGAAAGCAGGCCCTTGGATGGGCGTTTATCGAGAAACAGCGAATCGCCGGAATACAGAAGCACGATGGTGCGCTTCTCTTCGTTTTTCGCCCGTTGCTTTGTCCTTCGAGGATAATCGGTTTCTTGTCCTTTTTGATGCGCTTTGCACATTCCCGCGAACGGGCAATCCGCACAACGGGGAGAGCCGTTTGGAATGCAAACGGTTTGGCCGATATCCATCAACGCCTGATTGAAAACAGAAGGATCGATATCCATCAAAGAACAATAGACGTCCTCTATCTTTTTCCTATCTTTTGCAGAAGTCGGGTCCACTTGAACGGCAAACAAACGGGAATAAATCCGAATGAGGTTGCCATCCACCGCGGCTTCCTTTTGGTGGAAGGAAATCGCGGATATCGCGGCGCTGACATAGAGACCGATCCCAGGCAAAGTGAGCAGTTCCTCTCGGGAAGAAGGGATTTGCCCACCGTATTTCTCCATGATGATTTTTGCCGACCTAGAAAGATTCTTCGCTCGCGAATAATAGCCAAGGCCCTCCCATAATTTCAGCAATTGGTCTTCGGAGACCTCCGCCAAGGAAGCAACATCAGGCAAAGCATCCAAAAAGCGAAGGTAGTAGCCTTTGACCGTTTCCACTCGCGTTTGTTGGAGCATGACTTCGCTGATCCATACGTGATAAGGGGTGGGGTCGCTTCTCCAAGGCAAAACGCGCCGGTGTTCGGAGTAATATCGTTCCAAGCGCTTTCCCAAGGAGTCTTCCATGAAAGGGATTATACACGCGAATGCAAACTGAGGTCTTTTTCATTTCGCGCAATGCGATACAATGTGGATGGGACGGGGAGAAAGAACAAATGAATGAAATTCCATCTTTTATTTTTGCCATGCCTTTTTCTATGCGCCTGCTCCCATTCTGCGCCTAGCGAACCCTCTTCATTTTCAAGCGATGAGATCTCTTCCCTTTCTTCGCCGGAATCCGCCCCTCAAATTGAACAGAACGACACCCTTCGGTATTGGTGGCTGCTCCTTTCCGCGAACAACGGGAAACTCGTCGTGGAAGGGGAAACGAAATACTGGTTTCTCGGTTCTTCGTTCTATAAAGAAGGAACCCAAACGGGGCAAATCACCTTGAAAAACCAAGGGACTTTTGAATTCCATTGGGATAACCACGACATCGAGTTTGGCGATTGCGTTGGACTGGAAAACGTCAAAACCACTTTTTCCATCTCTCGCCTTGCCTCATCGGCGGTCAATTCCTTTGTCCTCCGTGGTTCAAAAGCCATATTAAGCAACCCAAAATCTCGCTTCCCAAGCATTTGGTTTTCCATGATTGGGGAACTCCGGAATCCCGTGGCGTTGGAATATTTCGAAATCTCGAAAACGGGAAATGAATTCCTCGTCGATTACGGGTTCAGCGAGGAAGATGGAAACAAACCCCCGATTCACGCTTCCATCGCATCCGTGGGAAGCGTGCATGAAGAAGTGATCGAAAACACCTTAGACTTCCCTCCAACTCTGCCGCCTAGGGAAGCGTTTGACGAAGAAATCCTTCGATTCATCGAAGAAAAAACGGGAGATTCTGGGTCCGTTCCCTTTCCCCAAGGGGTCACATCCGCCTTTTCCGACAAACTGCAAAACAAACAAATCAGCATTGCAAGCTTTGGGACCAACATCCTAAGTTCCTACCAAGAGTTGCTTGTTCATCGCGGGTTTAGTCTGGATAAAAATGGGTATTATTCCAAGACGTTTCGGGTTGGGGACCGAACCAACCAGGCCTTGCTTTTCTTTAACACGAGGGAGGATAGGGAAGTCATGGAAATCGCCATCACGATGGCGCCCCAAGAAAGCGAATCCCTCTATCTTGTGAACAAACCCCTTTCGGAACTGTTCTTTCCGGAATTTCCAAATAGCGTTTTCCTAGCGCGGGTCTACTTGCTCGATTACGGGGAGGATTATCTCGACTGCGTCATCGTCTTCACAAACGAAGCCACCGCTCGAGAATACGTCGCAGATATTTATACCCCATGGTTGCACGAACGCAATTATTCCCTCGTTGACCCCGGGGATGGGGCTTTTTATCGCGTATACCAATACCTGAATCAGACCATTTCGGTCGTTCCGGGAGGGAGGGGAAACGAATATGGGTATCCCTTGGGTTTTCATTTTTCCCGTGTCATTATTGGGTAACTTGTTTCTAGTCTTTCTTTGCTTTTGAAACGTATCTCCTCCACGGATGGTTCGAGCCGGTAGGTATTTCGGCCTGCCCCGTCGTGAGCTTTCCCGACGACGCCTTTCTGATGATCGATTCGACGTAGGAATCGTTTAACCCGTTCATGTTGCTTCCTCCGGCCTAATCACCCCAGTCGGGGGATTAGGCGGAAACAAATTACGGGATAATCGAATCTCCCATGGGGATGGGTGGTAGAAACAAATAACCTGATAATTACCTAGAAACAAATTTCCTGATAACTACAAGTTTTCATTTTTCCCGTTGAGTTTTCCCGCCCTCCTTGCTATAGTCTCCCCCGGAGAAGCCTCCCGACAGTTCGTTGTTGCCATCCTGTCGTTAATCAAAACCAGGAACAAATGGAGCAATATGGCGTCCCTTGTTCTTGGGGCGCCCTTTTTATGCCCCAAGGCCTATTCCTCCATCGGTTCCTTTGGCCCGAAAGGAACCGTATGAAACAAAGAATCCGAGAATTCCTACGAAAAGAACGCGAAGAAACCAAAGCCTTGTTCCATTCCATTCCAGCGATCAGCGTCGCCTGTTTTGTCGCTTCGGTGGTGGGGATGAATCTGCTTGCTAACAAATCCATTGATTTTCCCGTCGATTGGCTGGCGTTAGACGCGGGCACGTTGCTTTCCTGGCTTTCGTTTTTGAGCATGGACGTCATCACCAAACACTTCGGCCCCAAAGCCGCGAATAAAATCGCCTGCTTCGCTTTGTTCGCCAACCTTTTGATGTGCTTGGTTTTCTTCCTCGCTTCCATCATTCCCGGAGTTTGGGGCGAGTCGTTCGTGGAAGGAAGCGAAACAATCATCAACGCCGCGCTTAACCGCACATTCGGGGGACAATGGTATGTGATTTTGGGGAGCAGCGTCGCGTTCTTGGTTTCCGCGATTGTGAATAATCTTTTATCTTGGGCCATCGGAAAAGGGCTCAAAAAAGATACCCGCGGCGCCTTTTTCATCCGGAGTTACGTCTCCACCGCAATCGGGCAATTCGTCGACAATTTTCTTTTCGCCACCATCGTATCAGTCACCTTCTTCGGTTGGACAATGAAGCAGGTTTTCGTCTGCGCGGCCACGGGGATGGCCGTGGAACTCCTCATGGAAGTGATCTTCTCCCCAATTGGTTACCATATTAGCCGTAGATGGAAAAAGGACAACGTGGGCAGCGAGTACATCGCCTTGCTCCAAAAGGAGGCAAAATGAACGTTCTCATCACCGGAACTAGCCGAGGAATTGGAAAAGCAATCGCCGAAAAATTCTTGGCCATGGGCGAGGAAGTATACGGGATTGACGTCCTTCCTTCCTCGTTGAATCACCCTAGTTACCACCATTTCCAAGGGGATATTCGTTCTATCGATCTCCCGAAGATCGAATCCCTTTCCATTTTGATCAACAACGCGGGAGTCCAAAACGACGATCCCATCGAGGTGAATCTGCGCGGAACCATTCGCGTTACCGAAGCTTACCTAAACGAGGAATCGCTCAAAAGCATCCTCTTCATCGCTTCTTCAAGCGCCTCCACGGGGGCGGAATTCCCGGAATATGCGGCATCCAAAGGCGGGATGCTCGCCTACATGAAAAATGTGGCTTCCCGGGTCGCTTCCCGAGGTGCCACCTGCAACAGCCTTTCTCCAGGAGGGGTCAAAACCGCCCTCAATCAACACATTTTGGATAATCCGCAACTCTACGAAGAAGTATTGAACGAAACGATGCTGCACGCCTGGGCGGAACCCGAAGAAATCGCCGAATGGGCCTATTTTCTCACCGTGATCAACCGATCGATGACCGCGCAAGACTTGCTCATCGATAACGGGGAAGCCGCTAAATTTAACTTCGTTTGGTAAATCCGGAACACAAAAAGGGCTGCTGCAATATGAATTGGCAACAGCCCTATTTTCGTTAGAGAAACAAATTACTTTTTCAAATAAGCGAGGACGGCAGACCCTGCGGCGGAGAGACCGGAGAGGATCGCGAAGATGCCGGTGCCAACCACACCGAATCCAAGAGAGACAGCGGTTTTGGTGGCGTTCAAGGCGTTATTCACATCTTCCATTGTGGCGTCCTTGCCGTTGGCGGCGAGGAGGAGCGAATCGCGGGAGGCAAAGAAAAGGATCGCGCCGACAACCAAGAGAACGGCAGCGCCGATCATGACAAGACCGGTAAGTTTGTTTTTCTTGCAAGCCAAGAAGATGGCCCCGCAGAAAGCAAGAAGGCCAAGGGCGAGAAGAATCCAGCCGATGAGCGGGGTAACGGCAATTCTTTCCAATTCGAGGGTGCTTTGGTTGACGTTCGTGCCAGCCGGGGAGGTAATGGTGGTCGTGACGGGGGCAGATCCGCCAAACATGAATGCATAGACCGATCCATAGGCAATCAAGGTGGTCGTAGTCTTTCCCAGAATTGTCACTTCTGTTTTCATGCTGAATGCCGTTGTGAGGGGCATCAAGAGTGCGACAAGGGCGAGAACCAAAGCCGCAAGACCAAGAATGGTGCTGATTTTGATTTTTTTCATTATCTTTTCGCGCGAAATCTCGCGCTTCCTTTCATGACAATATGGTATCAAAGCCAAAGGAGGGATGAAATATATGAAAAATCGTTTTCCTTACGAACGAGCAATTCTTGAATACCGAAAAATCCGCGCATTGGGAGGAATTCGCGAATCCTGCCATGTTTCAAGGAAACGAAACGCTTCGTTCGAAGATAGAAATGAACAAAACCTTTCTTTTTGATAAAAGACTTCCTTTCAAAGAAGAAAGAAATTATAGCTGCTTGAGAATTACTTTTTTGCAAGGTTGAGGCTCAACCATCAACGTTTGTCTTCTTCTTTGGCCAGTTCTTGGCGGAGGGCGCGGGTCAACGCTCCAGTTCCATAGCCTTCTCTTTGGGTCGCCATCACATAGCAAATCCCGTTCGCGGGGTCGACTTTCAGATACGTTCCAAGGGCGCCATCCCAGCCGAACTCGCCTTTAGCGACAACTCGATTCGCGGGTTTGTCTTCGAGTTTGATGCGAAGCAAATTAGCGTATCGATAGCCCGGAAGTTCCTTCCACGGAATCGTGCCAAGCTCTTCGTAATGTTCGGCGCAAACCCAGCGATCAAAGTGCTCGGAAGGGAGGAACCCTTCCCCTTTATGGAGCAGCCAAATCGCGAACCGCATCATATCGTCGATCGTGCTGTATAGGCCCGCGCCACCGGAATAAAAGGAGGTGGGTCCCCCGTCGGCGCGAATCCCGAGGGCGGAACCGATGGGCGCCAAAGGGCCTTCTTTTGTTTTGCGATAACCTTGGGCGATTCTTCCTTGTTTGCTTTTGGGAACCACGAAGCCCGTGTCGGCCAAACCCAAAGGATCGAAAAGAAGGCGCTGCATGATTCGGTCCAAAGAGTCGTGATATATCACTTCGAGGACCACTCCAAGGATATCGGCGCTGATGCTATAACGGAACTCGGCTCCCGGATCATTGCACAATGGGACTTTTCCGATTTCGGAAGCGAATTCCAATCCGGTCATGGGGTTCGAGGTATCCAAACGGGCATCGCATTCCTCGAGCAATTCCCCGCATCGCTTTCCGGTGAGAATCGAAGAGTCGGGATAAGCCAAGCCAGAACGCATGGCGAGCAAATCCGACACCAACATATCCCGTTTCGCGGGGCGAATGACGCCATGGTCTTCGACTTTCAAATCCGAAAACGCCGGGATAAATTCTTTCACCGGTATAGAGAGATCGAGTTTCCCTTCTTCCACTGCGAGCAAAGCGCAAAAAGAAGTGAAGATTTTCGTGCAGCTGTAGATTCGGAAAATCGTATTTCGGGATAGAGGGATGCCTTTCTCTATGTTTTGGAATCCGCTCTCCCAATATTGGTCCCCTTTGGGACTATGGACCAAGATGGAATAACAGGGCACTTCTTCATTAGCGACCGCCTCATCCAAAATGGATTGAATCTTTCGGATCAACGATTCGGAATACACATTCATAACGAAAGAAGTTTATTCGGTTTTGCCCTTTTTAAAAAGAAGCGGGGCAAAAAAGATGGCAGACCCAGCCAAGGGGATTAACGAAGATTTTGGAAAATTAGAGGGGGACATATATTGGTTTTCCTCATTTTTCGGAGAAGGATTTTCCAAAAATCACGGGAATATTCTTTGAGAGAAACCAGAATATCCTAGTAGAATAGTCTCGAAGGAAACCAACATGAAAGATTTTAAAGAAATTCGTATTGTCGACAATTTTTACCAGTCCTCTTCGTTCTTCCCCATGCCACTGACCTTGATTGGGACATTGGACGAATCGGGGACGACCACCAGCTTTGGGGCGTATTCCCTAGTCTTTCCCTATTACATTGCGGGAAAAGAATATTACGCGATGGTCTTGGAATGCCGCAACTCTTCCAACACCTGCAAAGGGCTTTTACGCCATGGCAAATGCACCATCAACTTCCTGCCCTACACCAAAAAGAATTTCAAAAACCACGTGGACATGGGCTTCCCCGGGGATAGCATCGAAGAAAAGAACAAGAATTTGCGATTCACCCCTGTGGACAGTTTGTCCCAGGAAATGGACCCCGAAAACCGTTACCCCAAGATTCTCCAAGAAGCCCTCCAAGTCATGGAATGCACGTGGATGAGGGAACTCAATGGGGCGGAAAACGATACCGTGCAAGATGAATATTGCGGGCCGTATCACGATTTCAACGGGATCACTTCCAAGTTCGGCGCCCATTTCATTCTCCGAATCGACCACATCATATTGAAAGACAAATACCAGCAAGCCTTGGTTCATGGCGCCACGCGCCAAAATTTCTGTCCCTTGCCCACGAACTGGGGATATCGGGATTCCAAGTTCTTCTGGTGCTCGCCCTACCATAAACCGGACGCGGTAGGGATTCCCAACCGCGAAATCGATCTGACTTCCCTTCAATACGCCGCCAAACGGCTCAACACCAACGTCCGTTTCACCGATGACGCTTTGCTCACCATCGTCAACGTGCCTCGTCCTTTCTTGAAACTCGTGCTAACCAAATGCGTCGAATGGGCGGAGGAAAACGGAATCCAAGAAATCACCGCGAAAGAGATGCAGCTCATCAACGACAAACGGAAGAAGGACAAATAAACCCTTCCTCTTCATCACGGCCTCGCGCGTGGCGACATCCCATGCGTATAATAGAATCCATCCATGGACCGCAGCAAATTTCATAAAGCATTTCAAAACATCTCCGCCACATCCTTTTCCGGGGAAAAGCCTCTTCCGGAAGGGACATACGACTTTTCTATCGGCGATCCCGATTTTTCCACGGATCCCTTGATTGTCCGTTTCGCATTTGAAAAAACGTTGAAAGGGGATACCCACTATGGAGTCCCTTCCGGCAAAAAGGAACTCAAAGAGGCGATTGTAGCGTTCCATGAAAAACGGTTGGGACAAAAATTAAGCGTGGACAACGTTCAAGTCACTTCTTCGGCTTCCCATGCAATGTACCTCGCCATGAAGGCCTTGCTTGATCCCGAGGATGAAGTGATTTTATTTGCTCCCTATTTTTCCAATTACTACGACCAAATCACATTAAACGGGGGCGTTCCCGTGATTGTGAATACGCATTACGAGAACTCTTTTGAACTCGTCGAAGAGGAGATCGAAGCCAAAATCACCCCGAAGACCAAAGCGGTGATTTTCAACAACCCGACCAATCCGAGCGGGCATGTCTATTCCCGCGAATCCCTGGAGACCTTACGTCGAATCGCGCTTCGCCATGATCTCATCGTTTGCTGCGATGACATCTACACCACCTACGTCTATGGGAAAGAGCCTTTTGAAACATTAGCCAACCTGCCGGACATGTCCTCCCGTTGCATTCAGGTCCGTTCTTTTTCCAAAGACACCGTCATGACCGGTTGGAGAATCGGGTATTTGGTCGCTGACAAAGAATTCATCGACGTGACAAAAGCCATCAACGAATCCATCGACTATTCCCCTTCCGCGATCAGTCAAAATGCTGCGATCGCCGCCCTAGAACATTTCGATGAAATTTCAAAAAAGACGCAGGACGTATATCGAAATCGGCTCAAAACGGCTTATGAGGAAATTCAAAAATCCCCCTATTTCGATTGCATGCCGATCCAAGGAACGTTCTATATTTTCATGAACATCGAGAAAACAAACATGAAGGACGTGGAGTTCACTTCCTATGTTTTAGAACACGCGCACGTGAAAGTCTTCCCGGGCTCCTTGTTTGGGGGAGAGGAATACTCTTCCTTCGTTCGCCTCGCCATCAATTTGGACGAAAAGCGCATCCGCGAGGCGTTTGCCAAACTCAATTCCCTTCCGTATCGAGCATAATCATCATGGAACTTCTTTCTCCTGCAGGAAACTTTGAAAGCGCAATCGCCGCATTCCACGGCGGGGCCGATGCCGTTTACGTCGGGGGCAAAAGCTTTTCTGCGCGAATGGGCGCGGACAATTTCACCAACGAGGAATTAACTCGAATCGCCGACTTCGCCCATCAAATCGGGAAAAAAGTGTATGTAACCCTCAATACCCTTTTGTTTGAAGACGAATTCCTCCCCGCGGTGGAGTTCGCTTTCTTTTGCGATTCCATTGGGATTGATGGGATCATCGTTCAGGACTTGGGATTGGCCTATTATCTGCATCAAACCCTACCAAGCCTCCCCCTTCATGCGTCCACCCAACTGAACTGCCACAACATCGAACAAGCGAAAGCCTTAAAACAAATCGGATTTGTTCGCGTGGTTCTTGCCCGGGAAGCCAAAAAGGAGTTCATTTCCGAAGTCAAAGGCCTCGGACTCGACGTAGAAGTCTTTGTCCACGGGGCTTTGTGCGTCTCGTGCTCGGGGAATTGCTTGCTTTCCTCCTTCATCGGCGGTCGAAGCGGGAACCGCGGACGTTGTGCCCAACCCTGTCGCATGCCATACGATATTTTCGAAGATGGAGCCAAAATTAGTAGGGGCGTCTATGCGATTTCCACGAAAGACCTCCAAACGATCGACGATGTCAAAACATTACAAGAACTCGGAGCGGACTCCTTGAAAATCGAGGGGCGGCTCAAATCCAAAGAATACGTTTTCCAAACTTCCTTAGCCTATTCCCAGGCGTTGCGTGGGGAACTCCATCCCGAAGAAAAAGAGAAACTCCAATCCCTCTATTCCCGAGGGTTCACCAAAGGCTATCTGTTTGGGGAATCTCCCTTCCGCCTCCTCAGCCAACGGAGTTCTTCTCACCAAGGGGAAGAGATCGGAACCGTTGTTCGGGTGAACAAGGGCCGCGTTTCCATTCGCTTGACCAAACGGGTGCATCGCCTGGATGGGGTTCGCTTCCTTTCTGCCCGCCCATTTGGGGTGACTTTGGAAAAGATGTTCGTCAACGGGCTTCCCGTGGAGACGGCGGAAGCGGGTTCGATCATCGAAATCACGCGAATCGAAAACGCTTCGGAAGTAATGAGGGCGAAAGTGATTCGAACCACCCATCACGAACTGGAAGCCTCCATCGATCGTCAGATCAATCTTCCCTTCCGCGTTCCCGTTTCCGGAACCTTCTTCCGAAAAATCGGGGAACCCATGCGTTTGACGTTAAAACACGGGAGCGTCCAAGTGGAAGTCGTCGGGGCAATCGCCGAATCTCCCAAAACAAGCGGCACTTCCTTAAGCCGAATTCAAGAACAATTATCGAAATCGGGGAATTACCCATATTTCATCGCCTCGTTGGAGATTCTAGGCGAGGATGCGTTCTTGCCCATTTCCGCGTTGAACGCCATCCGCAACAAGGCTTTTGAAGCGTTGGCCAAGCAAACGATTGTTCGCCGAAATTCTTCTCCTTGCCCCTATCAATCTCCGGAACCTCAAGCGAAAAATCTTCCCGAGAAAATAATGACTTCTTGGGAGACAAACCCCGAGGATTCTCCCCTTCTCCATGACCGTTGGATCGAGGGAAAACTAACACACGCCCCCCTTGAAATACTTCCTTTCGCTTGCCTCGTCCCCGATTCCGTCACCGCGATTTCCTCCCCTTATTGCAACATCACCAACAGTTACGCATTGGACGCTTTCGTGTCTTTGGGTTTCTCGGGAATGGTTCTTTCTTTGGAACTCGACGAACGCTCAATTGACCTTCTTTTGGATTCGTATCGTTCCCGCCACAAAACCCTCCCATCCCTCGGGATGTTCATTTATGGCCGCCCGGAAGTCATGCTGATGAAGAGTTGCCCTATCGGCACGTTAACAAACTCCAAGGCCCTCCATTGCCAAAAATGCCACCAACACCGTTATTGCATGCAGGACATATTGGGGGAACGATATCCGATTTTGGGGGATTCTCATTGCGTCACGAGGATCTACGGCAGCAAGAAAATCCACTTGCTCGAGCAGATTCCCCTGCTAAAGCAAAAAGGCCTGTCCTTCTTCCTCTACCACTTCACCGATGAGGGGGAGGAGCAACGAAACGGCGCTTGGGAAAACGACCTTCCCTATACCTCGAAATTCCACACAAGCGGCCATTTCCGCAAACGGAGTTTGTAAACCCGCTTCTTTTTTCTTCCATTTTCTTGTTTCTACAATAAAATGGTTTTTCAGTACTAACCCCAGCAATCACGGGAGAGAAAAACCATGGACGAATTGAAACAAGCCCGCAAAGAAATTGATGCGATCGACGAGGAACTCGCCGCGCTTTTCGAGCGAAGAATGGCGGCCTCAGCGACCATTGCGAGTTACAAGAAAGAGCATGGGCTCCCGGTATTCGACGCGAAACGGGAAACGGAGATCATCGAGGAAGAAACCAAGCACATCCAAAAACCCGAATTGAGGGAATATTACGTTTCCTTCCTTCGCGACCTAATGAAGGTTTCCCGGAGTTACCAAACAAAGCTCTTAGAAGGGGCGAAATACGCCTATTGCGGAATCCCCGGAGCATACGCCTTCTTGGCGGGGCGCAACATGTCCGCCTCTTCCACCTTAGTTTCCTACCCAACGTTTGAAAAAGCCTACAAAGCGGTTCTCGCCGGGGAATGCGATGGGGCTTTGCTGCCGCTAGAGAACTCCTCCGCGGGGGATGTTGGCCAAGTCATGGATTTGGCCTTCTCCGGCGAACTCCATCTTACCCGCATGATTGATTTGGAGATTTCTCACTCCTTGCTCGCAAAACCAGGGGTGACAAAAGAGGAAATCCGAGAAGTTTGGAGCCACCCGCAGGCGTTAGCCCAATGCGATGACTTCCTCAAAGAACTTGGCGTCACCACGGTGGAATCATCCAACACGGCAGTCGCCTGCCAGTCCTTGCTCGCCTCCCCCCGGAACGACGTGGGGGTGATCGCCTCTCCGCAAAACGCCGAGATTTACGGATTGGACATCTTGGAAAAATCCATCAATTCCATCGCGAACAACACCACTCGATTCGGGCTTTTCTCCCGTTGCATTTCCTTGCCTTCCCCCTCGACCAAAGATCAGTTCTCGGTCCTGGTCTTCACCGTCAAAAACGAAGCGGGGTCGTTAGCGAAGGCCTTGAACATTATCGGCGCCCATGGATTCAACATGCGAAACGTTCGAAGCCGTCCGTTAAAAGGGCTGATTTGGAATTATTACTTCTACGTGGAACTCGAAGGAAACATCAACACCTTGGATGGGAAGGAGATGCTCGAAGAGCTTTCCACCTTCTGTGATAAGCTCAAATTGCTCGGAACGTATTTTCGGGAGGATCAATGAAAATCGAAATCCAGGCGTCAAAGCCTTACTTCATCCATTTGGGAAAGGGGATCGCTTCCTCCATCCCTTCCCTTTTGCCTTCCTTTCGAAACACATTGATCCTGACCGATTCCGGAGTGCCTTATTCCTATGCGGAATCCTTGGCAAATCGCATACCGAACTCGCGTATTTTTATCTTTCCCCAAGGAGAGAAAAGCAAATGCAAGGAGACGTATTTTGATGTCTTAACGTATTTGGCAGAAGCGCATTTTTCTCGTAACGATTGCCTGATTGCCGTTGGGGGCGGGGTTGTGGGCGACCTCGGGGGGTTTGTGGCTTCCACTTACATGCGAGGTATCGCTTTTTACAACGTCCCAACCACCTTGCTTTCGATGGTAGATTCCTCCATCGGAGGAAAAACGGGAATCGATTTTGGGGGTTACAAGAACATCGTCGGATCTTTCTATCCCCCGCGCGGCGTCTTCATCGACCCAGGCTATTTGGACACGTTGGACGCCCGTCAATATGGTGCTGGATTCGCCGAAATCCTGAAAATGGCCGCGACTTTGGATGACGAATTCTTCTCGATGCTAGAAAACGAAGAACTCCCGATCGAAACTCTCATCGAAAAGGCGTTGCTGCTTAAAAAGGGAGTCGTGGAACAAGACGAGAAGGAAAGTGGGCTTCGCAAGGTACTGAATTTCGGGCATACCTTAGGCCACGCTTACGAATCCTGCAGCAATGGGGCGTTGCTCCACGGGGAAGCCGTCGGGCTTGGGATGCTGCCTTTTTCTTCTCCCGAAGTTCGTTCTCGCATCCGTTCCATTCTCAAGAAACATCATTTGCCGACGGATGTGGCTCTTCCGTTAAACAGCATCGAAGAAGCCATTCGTCACGACAAGAAAGGGGACGGGGATACCGTAGACGCGATTTTCTGCCCAAAACCGGGGAAATTTGAAATTCGCCCCCGTTCCATTCAGGAGATTCTTTCGCTCCATCAGGAGGTCTACCATGAGTAATGTTCTTGGCAAAAACCTAACCCTCACTTTATTTGGGGAAAGCCATGGCCCGTTCGTCGGGGCCACTCTCGACGGGCTTCCTTCGGGAATCGAAGTCTCCGAAGAAGCGATCGCTCACGAACTATCCTTGCGTCGCCCCGCGATGCTTGGGGAAACTCCCCGCGTGGAGAACGACGCCTTCCAAATCGTATCCGGAGTCTATCGGGGGATGACGACCGGGGCTCCTCTAACCATCCTGATTCCCAACGTCAATGTCCGTTCGCAAGATTACGAATCCAGCTGCCGCGCTTTCCGTCCCAACCACGCAGATTATGTGGCAAACGTCAAATACCAAGGGCGGGAGGATCCGCGAGGTGGGGGCCATTTCTCGGGGCGAATCACCGCAGCCATCGTTGCCTGCGGAGCCATCGTCAAAGGGTATTTAAGCAGCAAAGGCATTCGCGTTGCCTCTCATATTTTGGCCATCGATTCCATTACCGATGAACCATTCAATCCCGTCTCTCCCGAAGCCCAAATGGAGCGTCTTTCCCTTCGGAGCTTCCCGACGATTTCAGAACAAGCGGAAGTCGAAATTCGAGCTTTGCTAGAAGAAGTTGCGAGCCAAAGCGACTCCATCGGAGGGAAAATCGAAACGGCGATCACCGGACTTCCCGTCGGAATCGGAGAACCCTGGTTTGGCCGATTCGATGGCGTTCTTTCCAATGCGATCATGTCAATTGGAGGGGTACGTGGAGTTGTTTTCGGCGATATCGACGCCAAATCTTCGTGGCGAGGAAGCCAGTTCAACGACGCCTTTGTATCTATGGTGAACGGGGTGAAAACCACCTCCAACCATTCCGGTGGCGTCCAAGGGGGAATCACCAACGGAATGCCCGTGGTCTTCCACGCGTTTGTCAAACCCACCCCTTCCATCGGAATGATGCAATCCACAATCAACGAAAAAGGGGAGAATGTGGAATTCCGTGTTAACGGCCGTCATGACCCATGTTTCTTGCGCCGAATCGTCCCCGTCATCAACGCGTTGACGAGCATCGTTGTCTTCGATTTCTTGCTGGGAGAATACGGGAGGCATTGATGGAGTACGGCTTGATTGGCGAAAAACTCGGTCATTCCTTTTCCAAGGAAATCCACGAAATTCTTGGGAATCCCTCCTATGAATTGCGGGAGATTCCTCGCGAAGAATTGGGCGCTTTCATGCGTCAAAAAGCTTTCCGTGGAATCAACGTCACCATTCCTTACAAGCAAGAAGTCATCCCTTATCTTGATGAATGCTCCATAGAAGCGAAAGCCATCGGGGCAGTCAATACGATCGTGAACGAGAACGGGTTCCTCAAAGGCTACAACACAGACGCGAAGGGATTTCAATTGTTGGTCGAATCCATCCACTTATCATGCCCGGGAAAGACCGCGGTGATCCTAGGAACGGGAGGAACCTCCCACACGGCGGAATACGTGCTGAAATCCATGGGCATTTCCGTCGTCTACAAAGTGTCCCGAACCACGAAAGAAGGGGCGATTACCTACGATGAAATCCCATCGGATATCGATTTGATCGTAAACACCACTCCCTGCGGAATGAGTCCAAATAACGAGGACACCCCATTGAATTTGGACCGTTTCCCTTCCTTAAGCGGGGTCATTGACGTCGTCTATAACCCATTGAAAACGCGTTTGATCCAACAGGCGGAAGCAAGAAAGATTCCTGCGATTGGAGGGTTGAGAATGCTCGTTGGCCAAGCCATCGAAGCAAGCAAGCTTTTCTTGAACCGAGACTATCCTTCTTCCCTTTTGCTTTCCGTGGAACGCCGTGTCGCGAGGAAACGGCAAAACATCGTTCTCATCGGAATGCCTGGATGTGGAAAAAGCACCGTTGGGAAGGCGCTTGCAGAACAAATGCATCGACCTTTCTTCGATTCCGATTCGGTGATCGAAAAAGAAAATCATATTTCGATCGCTTCCTTCATCCCCAAGCACGGGGAAGCTGCGTTTCGAAAACTCGAGGAGCAAGCCATCCAAAAACTATCGCTGCTCACCGGGGCGGTGATCGCCACGGGAGGAGGGGTGATTTTGAACCCAAAAAACATGGAAAGGCTTTCCCAAAATGGCGTCATCGTCTTTTTGGACCGGGAATTATCCCGTTTGGCTTTTTCTTCTTCCCGTCCTCTATCTTCGGACCGAGAATCCCTTCGAAAACGATTTGAAGAACGATATTCCCTTTATCACAAATACGCCGATGTGATCGTCCCTTCGACGGCCATCCGGGCGACCGTCGAAAAAATCAAAGGAGCCCTTGAATGAAAATCTTAGTGATCCATGGTCCGAACCTGAACATGCTCGGAATCCGCGAACCCAATATCTATGGGAAGCAAACGTACCAGGATTTGGTGAACCTCATTCGGGACTACGCGGAAAGCAACAACCTCGAGGTTTCTTTTTTCCAATCCAATCACGAAGGAGCGTTAGTTGACGCGATTCAACAGGCCTATTTCGACGGGGTGGAGGGCATCCTGATCAACGCGGGAGCCTATACCCATACGAGCCTCGCGATTCTCGATGCTTTAAAATCCACGGGCATCCCCTCCGTGGAAGTCCATATTTCCAATCCGAAAAACCGCGAGGAATTCCGTCATTTCTCCTATCTTTCCCAATATTGCTTTGCCACCATCCAAGGAAAAGGATTCCCCGGCTATTTGGAAGCAATCGATGCACTAATTGCCCATAAGGAGAATGCATGATCGTTTCCATTGCAAAAGGCATCCCTAGCGGAACGGCGAGTTTTCCTCCTTCCAAATCCTATGCCCATCGCTATTTGATTGGGGGCATGCTTTCCAAATCCTCCCAAATTGATCACATCGAATACTCCGAAGACATATCCGCGACTTTGGATTGTTTGTCTGCGCTTGGGGCTTCTTTGGAGAAATCCCCTTCTTCCGTTCTTTTTTCCGGCATCCGCCCCATTTCCCAAGAATTGGTATTGCCGTGCCGAGAAAGCGGATCGACTCTTCGTTTTTTGCTTCCACTAGGCTGTTTGTTTTCCTCTTCCTTCTCTTTAACCGGCGCCAAACGCTTACTGGAACGCGGGGTTGCCCCTTACGAAGCATGCCTTTCTCCCCATGGAATCCAGATTCAAAACCATGGAGATCGAATCTCGGTTCAAGGCCAACTTACTCCCGGGGTTTTCCATCTCGATGGCACCACTTCCAGTCAATACCTAACCGGACTTCTGTTCGCTTTGCCGTTGCTTCCCGGAGATTCCGAGATTCGCATTCTTGGAAACCGGGCTTCTTCCCATTACACCTCCATGACGCTTCAAACCTTGAAAGACTTTCATATCCAGATTCAAGAGACCGAAACCGGGTATCGCGTTCCGGGAAATCAACGGTATGAGGGCGGACGTTTCCTTGTGGAAGCGGACGCTTCTAACGCCGCGTTCTTATCCGCGTTCCAAGCGCTTGGAGCGCCATTGTCACTCCCTTCCATTTCCCCAAATTCCTTGCAAGGCGACCGAATTTTTGCATCGCTTTTTCAAACATTAAAAGCGGGTTTTGCGGAGATTAACGTGGATTCTTGCATCGATTTGGCTCCGATTCTCTTTGCCTTTGCTTCTCTTTGCTACGGCGGGCGTTTCACCGGAATCGAACGCCTAGCCATTAAGGAAAGCTCTCGAGCGGAAGCCATGAAAGAGGAACTTGCCAAAGCGGGGGTTTTCGTGGAACTCACCCCTCATTGGGCGGTGGTCCATCCTTTTGAAAAAACGAAAGGAAAACTCTCGTTTTCTTCCCATAATGACCATCGAATCGCGATGGCGTTAAGCTTGTTCTCATTAACCAACGATATTGAGATTTCAGGATCGGAAGCCGTCAAGAAATCCTATCCCAACTATTTCCAGGAACTCGCGCGGTTGGGGATGGAGGTCAAAGAACATGAATGACATTCCAAACAGAATATTGATCGTCGGCCTTGGACTGATGGGCGGCAGCATCGCGGATGCGTTGTCCTCGAAGGGTTATCGCGTGGAAGCTTTGGACCGAAATCCGGACGAAATCGACTATGCAATGAAGCAAGGCTGGATCGTCCATGGGGAAACCGAGGTTCGCAAGGAATACATCTCCTCCTTTTCCTTTATTGTTTTCGCCTTGTATCCTTCGATTTTGGTTTCTTGGATGAAAGAACACATCGGAAAAATCGCCCCAGGGACTCTTCTTGCCGATATTTGCGGTATCAAACAGCCGATCATTCAAGAAATCCTTCCCCTTTTGGAGGGACGCGATGTCGATTTCGTTTTCACCCATCCTATGGCGGGAAAGGCACGAAAAGGTGTGCGTTACGCGAGCAAGGACATCTTCCCCGGCTCGAATTTCTTAATCACCCCAACCATCAAAAACAAAGAAAGCAGCATCCGCCTCTTGGAGACCTTTGCAAACCAAATCGGATCTTCTCAAATTGCCATCGTCACTCCGAAAGAACACGACGAAATGATTGCGTATGTCTCCCAATTGACTCATATTATCGCGATGGCCTTGATGAACGCGAAAGCGGAATCCCATCTCGACGAATTCACGGGGGATTCGTTCCGCGATCTCACCCGAATCGCGGAAATGAACGACGAGATGTGGCCGGAATTGTTCCTTATGAATCAAGAAACGTTGCTGGAACAGATGGATCTCTTCCTCCACGAAATGGAATGCGTAAGGAAAGCCATCGCAAACGGCTCCATCGATGAATTAAGAACCATGATGAAACAATCGACGAAACGAAGAGAATCCTTCCCGTCGGAAAGGAAAGCAAAATGAACCTCACATTAACTCGCCAACTGCCCACCCCAAAAGAACTCCGGGCCATGTATCCGATGGACGAAGAATGCATCGCCATCAAAGCCAAGAACGACGAACGCATCCGCGCGATTTTCGAAGGAAAAACGAAACGGTTCCTCCTAATCATCGGTCCGTGCTCGGCCGATCGGGAAGACGCGGTCATCGATTACATCAAACGGCTCCGCGAAATCTATCCCTTGATTGAAGATGTCATCGAAATCGTCCCCCGAATCTACACGAACAAACCGCGGACGATGGGAATTGGATACAAAGGGATGCTTCACCAACCCGATCCTTCGGGTTCTCCCGACTTGCTCAAAGGGTTAATCGCCATTCGAAAAATGCACATGAAGGCTATTCGGGAAACGGGGTTTTCCTGTGCGGACGAAATGCTTTATCCCGAAAACCACGCTTATCTCGCCGATTGCCTTTCCTATGTCGCGGTGGGGGCTCGCAGCGTCGAAGACCAATTCCACCGCTTGGTATCTTCGGGAATCGATAGCCCCGTGGGGATGAAAAACCCGACTTCCGGAGACCTTTCCGTCATGTTGAACGCCATCCACGCGGCACAATTCCCCCAATCGTTTATTTATCGAGGATGGGAAGCGCAAAGCAAAGGAAACCCCCTCGCCCATGGCATTCTTCGAGGATTCGTAGACGAAGAGGGGCGAAGCTCTCCTAACTATCATTACGAAGTTCTCGCCCGCATGGCGGAGATTTATACCTCCGAAAACTTCCAAAATCCCGGATTGATCATCGATTGCAACCATTCCAACTCCGGAAAGAAATATTTGGAACAAATCCGTATCGCCAAGGAGATTTTAGGTTCCATGAAGGCCAATCCCCACATTCGCCCTTTGGTCAAAGGGTTGATGATTGAATCCTACATCGAGGATGGATGCCAAAAAATCGGAGAGGGAACCTATGGGAAATCCATTACCGACCCTTGCCTTGGATGGGAGAAAACCAAACAACTCCTTCTCGAGCTCGCGGAGATGTTGCGAAACATGTAAAAAACGGCCCGAAGGCCGTAATCATCAAGTGGTGGATCGTGAGGGACTCGAACCCGCGACCCGCTGATTAAGAGTCAGCTGCTCTACCAACTGAGCTAACGATCCACAAGGATGGTTCCTTCTTTTGGAAGGCCCGGTTATTTTACCGCGCGCACTTCCTCACTGCAATACGCAATTTTCATTTCCGAAATGGCAGGAATTCCGGGCGTTTCTCCAAGATTTTGACAATCTTGTGTTTCCTCCCTAGGATAAAAGGGTTTTCGGGGTATTGGTTGGATGAAGGAAAGTGCGAACAAAAAACCAAAAGAAGTAAAAAGAAGCATACGTCTCGCTTCTTTTTGCATGGATGCTCTCATTTGTGTCGCTTTCACCATTGCGATTTCCCCGATTGGCGACGCCGTCATGAGTTCTCTTCCCTCGTTTCACGATACGGTTTCCAAAATCTCAAAGTTGGCGACCGAAAAAGAACAAATCATACTAGAAAGCCATTTGGGAAACAAAAAAGACGAGAAATCCTTTTATACGGTGGAAGAATTGACCCATCAATATGTATTGGGCTTAACAAAAACAAGCCTTCTTCATTATGGGGCCAAGGAAGCGGATCTTTCCTCCATTTATGAAGGGATTCCGGATTTGACCATCCAAAGCGATCGACTTGGCTATTATTATTCTTCGTTTAAAGTATCCAATTTGGATCAATACAACGAGAAGGGTATTGTTGGGGAAAAAGAATATACGTCCCTCTTAATTTTGGAAAACTCATCCCTTTTCAATGGGGATTCTTATCCTTTGTTGACCCAGGAAATCGCCATTCAGATTGACGAGGCTTTGCGAAATGATACTTATGAACTCGGCAAAGCCAAGATGGAGGCGATTCATCATCGCTACCGCACCCTTTTCCTCGAAGCGTGCGAGGATCTAGAAACCCATTTCACTCCCTATGTGGTTACCCATCAGCGTTATGAAGCCTCCTACCGAGATTTCATCACCCATCAAGATTTGACGTTAATCTTTTGCGCCGCATTCAGTATCTTGGTTTTCTATCTTCTTCTCCCTCTTTTCTTAAAGGGGAGAACCATTTCAATGCGAGTTCTTCGCCTTCATTTTAGCAAAAATAACGGGGACAGATGTTCGAATTCCTATATTTGCATGTCCGAGATTCCCGTGTTGTTGGCCACCTGTTGCATCGCGTTTTTGGCCGCGCTTTTCACTTCTTCTTCCTATGTTTTCTCTCCCGTAATCGGTCCGCTTTCCTTTGCGTTTTTCGGACTTCTTTCTTTGGTTCTTTGCCTTGTGAATTACCTTTTTACATTCTTTGGCAACAAGCAAACCGGCAAAGAACGACTTTTCAAATTGACCTTGGTCGGCGGCATGGAGGAGGAAGCCCATGGAAACTAAGGAACTCCATTATGCGGCGCCTCCCCTGCATAAAACATTTTTGGCCAAGTTTTTCGATTATTTCCTTGTTTTGATTCTTGGAGGAACTCTTTTCGGCATTTCTCAATGGATTCTCCCCTCGATTCCTGTTTATTCGGAAGCGAAAAACAATCAAACGATCCTTCGCCTACAATCTCGTCTTTACGTGGCAGAAAACGAAGAACTAGAATCCTTTTCCAGTTATGTGAACAAACAGGATTGGACGCGGAAGGAAAAAGCAGAGTATTACGAAGAGGAGCTCACGTACTTCTTCACCTCGTTTTTAGGAGACTCCACCCGATATGTCAAAGACAAATCTTCGGCGAAGGCAAATGGAGAGAATTTGTTTCTTGTCGATGGATCTTGGGCGTTTTCCGCCTCGGATTATGAACCGAGTTATTTGGCGTTCTATGAAAACGAATACCAAAACGTAGCGCTCGGTCTTCTCCACGAATTTCCCGATTACCGTAATAGTTCCCGTGCCATTTTGCTTACTGAAATCGTTGATGCTCTCGTATGTTTTTCCTTTTCCCATATCCTACTTCTACTCGTTATTCCTTTCTGCTTTCGCCGCGGGAAAAAGACATTGGGGCTGTTCTTCGCCCACATCGGCCGAGTCGGAAAGGACGGGTTATCCATCTCGGCAGGGCGGCATCTGCTGTTGTGGCTTTTCGACTTTGCGTTCCTCTTCTTAGGATCGATAGCGGCTTTCCTCATTCCCCTTGGGATTTCCATTGGAATGACGCTGCTTCGGCAAGACCATCAATCTCTCGGCGAATATGTGATTGGGGTTCACCTCGTCGACGATTCCGAACAAAGAATTTTTGTAAATTCTTTCGAAATCATTGAATCCCATCAAAAATAGGCGTGTGTTTTCTTGAAAAACGTATTATTCTCGTGTTATGGAAATCCGAATCGAACATTTAAACAAAGAATTCCCTTCCCGCGACAAAAACGGGGAAATCACCAAAGCTGTTTCCGACTTGGATTTGGTGATTCACGACGGGGAACTCATGGGGCTTTTGGGCCCATCGGGATGTGGGAAGTCCACTACCCTTTACATGGTTGCGGGATTGAAAGACGTCACTTCCGGATCCATCTATTTCGATGAAGAAGACGTCACTCACCTCGACCCGGAAAAACGGGGAATCGGGCTTGTATTTCAAAACTATGCCTTGTATCCCCACATGACGGTCTACAAGAACGTCGAATTCCCATTGACCAGCCTCCGCATCGAAGAAAACAAAAAGGATTATGATTTCCTCTTTTTTGCAACCCTTCTCGATGCCTTAACCCAAAAAGAAGCGATACGTATGTGCTTTAACGGGGAATTTAAGAACAAATCCGACGAGCGAAACCAAGTCGTTTCCGCCTTGATGAAGCGCCTGGATTTGACGTATCGAGCGGCAAACAAACTCTTCCAACGCATCACTTCCCTCGGAGGGCCAAACGATGAGGCGTTGGAGCTTCTTGCCAAAGAATTCGACGAAAAAGCCAAAAAGCGAGTTCAGTTTTGGAAAAACAAGGGATTCGATCTCGAGAAAAACGGGACGATTCGAAAAGGCGGAAAGGCGATTTTGATCCAGCGAAGACTTTCCAAAGACGAACGGGATACTTTGGTTCGCCGAACCGCCGACCTTGTGCAAATCGGCGAGTATCTTCGTCGGAAACCCAGCGAGCTTTCCGGCGGTCAACAACAACGCGTCGCCATCGCCCGGGCCCTGGTCAAGCAACCGCGCGTGTTGCTTCTCGACGAGCCACTATCCAACCTCGATGCCCGTCTTCGGATTCAAACCCGAGAAGAGATTCGCCGAGTCCAACAAGCCACAAAAATCACCACCATTTTCGTTACCCACGACCAAGAAGAAGCCATGTCCATTTGCGATCGCATCTGCGTAATGGAAAACGGCGAAGAACGGCAAATCGGGAAGCCTCAAGAGATTTATCGCAACCCCAATTGCCTCTTCGTCGCGAAGTTCTTGGGCACTCCCCCAATCAACGTCTTCTCCGGACGAATCGCAAAGAAAGGCGTTTACATCGGAAATGAGCGCCTCTTCTCCTTGAAAAAAGCCATTCCGGACCAACCGGTTACCATCGGCATCCGTCCAGAAGGGTTTACGGAAGTCGTCTCCAAACGGAGCGACGGCCTTTCTTTCGTGGTGGAAGACGTGCTGACCCAAGGAAGGGACACCACCTTGATCGGGACCTGCCAATATGCCGAAAACCTGCAAATCAAAGCCATCGTCGACGGGGATGTCGATTACCAAAAAGGCATGGTGAAATTCCGCGTGAAGCCCCATAAGGTTTTCTTATTTGACGCGGAAAGCGGAAAACGAATCGAGACCGAATGATGGAAAAGAAGAATCAGTGGAAGGCTTGGCTTTATCTCGCTCCCGTCTTGATTTTGATGGGCGTTTTCACTTTTTACCCCATTGTTTCCACGATAATCATCTCTTTCCTTAAGGATTACAACAACGTAACGGGCGAACACGCCGGATTCACTTTCTACAACTACCAATACGTCCTTGGTTTTGCGGAAAAATACGAAGGAACCGGAATTTTTAACACCACTTTTTTCTCCATCAACCCCGCGAGCCACAGCGCGTTTTGGAATACCATGTTCATCACGTTTGTCACGGTTCCCATCTCCGTTGTCCTCGCTTTGGTTATCGCCATTCTGATTCACTCCATTGGCCCGTTGAAGAAGTTCTTCCAAACCGTGTTTTTCATGCCGTATGTGACGAACGTCATCGCGGTTGGGATGGTTTTCGGCGTCCTTTTCAGTCAATTCGGAATCTGGAACCGTTTATTCGGTTTGGCGACGCAATGGCTGGAACCCAACGGGGCCACTTGGGGCAGCGTCATGTTCGTGCTTTGCCTCTACATCATTTGGTCCGCGCTTCCTTACAAGATCCTGATATTCCTATCCGGGCTAGAAGGGATCGACAAGCAATATTACGACGCCGCCAAAATCGACGGAGCGAGCCGGATAAAAACCACTTGGCGAGTCACCGTTCCTCTTCTTTCTCCTCAAATCCTTTACATTACGGTCACTTCGTTCATCGGAGCGTTCAAGGAATACTCTTCCGTTGTTGGCCTCGTGAACCGTTATTACACGAACAATCCGAACGAACCCAATTTGTTCACTGCGGTCTATTGGATTTACAACGAAATGGAAAAGGAAACCTGGAATACTTCCTCCCAGTTTGCCGCGGCCGCCGCGGTGATCTTGTTGGTCGTCATTTTGGTTTTCACCTTGATTGAACTCGCGGTTTCCAAAAAGAAGGTGGTGTACAAATGAGGCAAGCCCGCATCCCCACCACATTAGTCCTTTCGCTTCCAAAACAGAGGACCTCTCTATCCAAAAAGGCCAAATCTCCGATCCAAATCCGTCGGAATCAAACGATTCGGAAGGTCATTTTCCTTTCCCTGGTTTACCTCTTTTTGGCCGTGATGGCCTTCGTGGTTCTCTTTCCTTTCTATTACATGATTGCCGCTTCCTTCATGACCCAAACCGAAGCCTCTCGAGGCGCATTCGCCCCAGAGCTCTCCTCCATGTGGGAAAACATCGCGTTCAACTATTCCAACACCTTCCGAAAATTGAACTTCTTCTCCCATGTCGGCACCACGTTGCTCGTGGCAATCGCGACGACGATTCTCCAATTATTGACCACCATTCTCGCTTCTTTTGCCCTTGCTCGTCTGCAATTCCGCGGAAGGGATGTCGTCTTCATCCTCTTTTTGGCCACCATGATGGTCCCGGGGGAATTGCTCGCCATTTCCAATTACACGACGATGTCGAACCTCAACTTCATCGGAAACGATCAAACGTATCTCCAAGCCATCCTCGTGATGATTCTCCCGATGATTTCTTCCTCCTTTTATATTTATTTGCTCCGTCAAAACTTCAAACAGATTCCGGATGAACTCTATCTGGCCGCGAAAGTGGACGGGAAGAGCGATTGGGACTTCTTATGGAAGGTCATGGCCCCGTTAGCCAGCCCCACTTTGGTCACCATCGCGATTCTTTCCTTCATCAGTTCCTGGAATTCCTACGTTTGGCCTTCCCGTTCGGTTTCCAACAGCGATTTCCAGGTCATCTCCGTCATCATCCGGACCGGTTCCCTGACTTACGAAGTGAGCCCCGGGGAATGGAGGACGATGATCCCTTGGCAGATGGCCGCCTCCGTGTTGACCGTCGTTCCTTTGTTGATTCTCTTTATCGTCTTCCGGAAAACCATCATGTCGGGAACGGGGAGAAGCGGGATAAAAGGCTAAAAATAACCAATCAGTAAATCGATACTCATTTTTACCGAAATATAGGCGTTTTCTCGCCTTATTTTACTTAACTCCTTTTGGTGAGTTGTTATAATCAATCCGTCTCAAGGCACACTCAAGGAGAGACTGTTATCATGAAAATGCATTCCAAATTATTCCTTCTGGCCGCTCTGACTGCGGTTGGGCTTGGCAGCTGCGGAACCACTCCTTCTTCCTCGGATAAAACCGGGGATTCCGATTCGGGAGCTCCCGCGAAAAAAGCGGAGGTCGTTTGGTGGGTTCCCTGCGGAACGGATCTTGAAAATAATAAGATCTACCAATACATCACCGACGTTGCCGATGCCTACAACGCATCGCAAGAAAGCGTCCACGTTTCTATCGTTTCCAAAGGAAGCAGGAACAACGACTACGGCGGAACCGCAAGTGCCGTGAGCGACGCCCTTACGGCGGGCAACACCCCGTCCATGGTGACGACCTATGGAACCTACGTCGCCGCGTGGCGCAAAGCCGCTCCGAAAGCCGTGGTTGATGTCACCGAATATGGCAAAACCTTAGAAGCGGACGCCGATTTCAACCAAAGCTATCTCGTCGCCGAAAAGCAACAATATGACGGCAACTCCTATTACTCCTTGCCCTATTCCAAATCCGGGGAATCCCTCCAATACAACAAAGAGGTCTTCGCCGCCGTGGGCGCCGTCGCCGCTGGAAATGCCATCAAAAACGGCTACCCCGCCCCGACTTCGATTGCCAGCAAGAAGGCTTATTCCGTTCCCACTTCCTTCCCGGAAATGATGGAACTCGCCCGCCAAATGAAGGTGGATTACCCCTCCATCGAATGGGGACGCGGAGCCGACAAGCATTATAAGGCCGTCCCGGTCATCTACGAATCCACGATGAACCTCTTCGTCACCGCTTTGGAATCCGCCGGCATTCCCTTCATGGATGCGTCGAAGCCCCTTGCCCAATCGGTGCCCTTCATCGATAGCCCGGAAGCCAAGGCTGTTGTGACCCAACTCAAGAAATGGTCCAACGAAGGCTTGATCGCCACCAAAAACCAACTCGCGATGGATGGCAACTACACCAAATATCCTTCCACCGTTGTTTCCGAAGGCAATTCCTTCATCATGATCACTTCCACCGCGAATGCCGCCTGGGATGCCATTCCTGGCTATTCCGTGGGATTCGATCGCGTTCCGAAGTGGACCGACTCGAGCGCCTTCCGCACCCTTTCCCAAGGGCCGAGCATCGCTTTCTTCAACCACAATAACCAAGCGGAAATCGATGGCGCTTTGGATTTCTACAAATTCCTCACCAGCAAGGAAAACACCGCGAAATTGGCTTTGGACACCGCCTACTTCCCTTGCCGTCAAAGCTCCTTGGAAGTCGCTGAAGTGGCCCAAACCATTCAAGATTCCAACGAAGGGGTGACCGCCGATTCCACCAACGAGAAAAAGACTTCCGCTTACATTGGCGATGTTTTGAAACTCAACACTTCCATCTCCGAGAAGAGCGAATATTTCATGTCCCCAGTGAACGAACTTTCCGCCAAAGTTCGTACCGCCGTCAGCGGAATCATGGACGCAATCTTCAACGACGTGGATAAGACGACCGACGCAGAAATCGCCTCCCTCGTGGACACCGCGTTCGCCAACGCGAAGACCACCATCTTCCAATAAGAAAATGAACGCCAGCCCAATCGTTCCGAATCGCGAAGAAGCCGTTCCCTCGAGAAAAGAACGCCTAGAATCCCTCCATCAAAAAATGCGGAGAATCGAGGTTTCGCGCTCCCATTCTCTGGCCTGTCTTGTTTTGTCAGGGATTCTTGTGGTGGTGGGGCTCATCTTTCTCTACGCGAGTTTCAAATACGATTCCACCCGAAGCAGGGAATTCCGCCCCCAAAGCATTGAATTCGCCACCTGCATCGCCGTTTCGTCCATTGGGCTTATTCTCGGGGTTTACGGGGGAATCCGAGCAACGATTCAATCCGTTGCCAAACGTCGCGTAAAACGAGAAATAGACGCCTTATAAGGGATTATGGGATATGCAAAAGCGCGGCAACTCTGCCGCGCTTTTCCTTTTCTTTATTTTTGATCCATGAATTCGTCGGAATTCGGATCCTTTTCTTCTTTGGACTCCTCTTTTTCGGGGAGGTTCCCTTCTTCGTCGGGGACATCTTCCTCGCTTAAGCCTTCCATCGCCATCATGTCTTTCATGGAGGGGTCGTTCTCGGGAAGTTCTTCTTCCGTTTCCTCTTCTTCTTCGAAGAGTTTGGGCGTTTCCGCGTGGGGATCCCGGGCTTCGAATTCGTCGAAGCTCGTGATGGTCGCGGCGGTGGCGCGGGCCGCCCCGATGGTGCGGGAATCCAGCACCCCCATCGAAGCGAGGCTCTCCCCGACGGATGGGGTTTCCGAGGTCGGGATGGCAGAATCCCCTTTGATCAAACGGGCCAACGTATCGTCGTGGGTGTTCGCGTATTCCTTCTCTTCTTCTTCGTCGTCGAAGATGGCTTCCGTCGTTTTGTCGTCGATGACGATCGTTTTCGTGAGCATGTCATGGATGGACATGTGGCTGCGTCCCATCATCTTCACCAAGAACGAAGCGAAGACGAGAACCCCGAAAACCAAGAAGGTGAGGAATTGGTTCAGAGGAAGCAAGAACACCGTGAAAGGGAACATGGCAAGCGCCGCATGGAGGATGGTTTTTCCCTTGCTGCAACGGTAACCATCGCTTCCGACGATGGAAAGGCGAAGGAAGAGTTTTCCAAGGGTCTTCCCGCGTTTTAAGAAGGACGGGAGAATCAGGAAGAAGGTGAGGATCGGCAGAAGGATGGAAGGCAAGCTCGTGAGATAGGAAATAGTGCTCAATCGGCTCGAATATTCCCGCATGACCGGTTGGGAGAGCAAATGGTTGCAGGCGGAGTAGTAATACCCCGAAACGGAATTCCCGTCTTTCCCCATGTAGGCTTCGTAAAGGTCTTTGTTCGCGGCTTTGACCACTTCGGCATCCGAACTGGCGAGCCGATCCGCCACCGCGGGGGTGGGGACGGGAGCGAGGGTGTAATCGGGCGAGCCATCTGCCTTGGTGGAGACGGTGAGCCATTGGCCTTCGGCGATGTCGGTGCCTTCGATCGAATAAACGGTTTGGTAGATGTATTTCCCAGCGTCCTGGAGATATTCGGGGGTATTCAGTTCGTAAGCGGACGAAAAACCGGTTAACGAGAACTGGGACGTTTCGCTTTTTTGGGCGCAATCAACGAAATAATAGTTCCAAACGGCGCTTTGGACTTCGCTCCACTTGGAATAGAGGGCGTTCCCTTCCCCTTCAAAGGAGAGGTTGGTCGGAACTCCCGAAGCTTCGCTTTTATATAGGCCCGAAGAGACCGCGAGGGCGTAATATTCTTCGCGGACTTCGTAAAACCCTTGGGATGGGGCGATCACTTTGGCGCCTAAGGTGTAATTGAGCAGCATGCCCACCGCGAGGGCGAGGATAGCGTCGATCAAAAAGGCTCCCGTCTCTTTTCCTAAAGAGGCTTGGGATACGTAGGATGGTAACGGTTTGGCTTCATTTTTCATATTGAAAATATGTTACCCAATTGGAAGAGAGATTCCTAACAAAATCGCCTCAATTCCTTGAAAAGGCCGGAATTGCTCATTTCGGATGATGGGGTTGTTTTGCTTTAGGGGACAAAAAAAGCCACCCGAAGGTTCGGATGGCTTAGTTTGCTCCTAGAAGCGAAGTTCTCAGTGGAGAATTTCGGCAACGGTGCCAGCGCCGACGGTGCGGCCGCCTTCACGGATGGAGAACTTGGTTCCCTTTTCCATAGCGATCGGGTGGATGAGCTCGACGGTGAAGGTGACGTTGTCGCCCGGCATGACCATTTCGGTTCCCGCAGGAAGGGTGATGGCGCCAGTGATGTCGGTGGTGTGGAAGAAGAATTGCGGACGGTAGCCGTTAAGGAAGTGGGTGTGACGGCCGCCTTCTTCTTTCTTCAAGATGTAGGTAGCAGCGGTGAACTTGTCGTGGGGGACGATGGATCCCGGCTTGGCAAGGACTTGGCCACGTTCGACTTGGTCGTGGGTGATGCCGCGGAGAAGGGCACCGATGTTGTCGCCGCCTTGAGCGAAGTCAAGGGTCTTGCGGAACATTTCGAGGCCGGTGACGACGGTCTTTTGGGTCGGACGGATACCGACGATTTCGGCTTCGTCATTGAGCTTGATGATACCACGGTCGACACGGCCGGTGACGACGGTGCCACGGCCAGAGATGGTCATGACGTCTTCGATCGGGAGAAGGAAGGGTTTCGCGTCATCGTGGACGGGATCCGGGATGTAGGAGTCAAGGGCTTCCATGAGCTCGAGGATGCAAGCGGCATCCGGGCTGTCGACGGAAGTGACTTGGCCGGCTTTGAGAGCGGAGCCTTTGATGACGGGGGTGTCATCTCCCGGGAAGTCGTACTTGTTGAGAAGGTCGCGGACGTCCATTTCAACGAGGTCGATGAGTTCGGGGTCATCGACTTGGTCGCACTTGTTGAGGAAGACGATGATTTGGGGAACGCCGACTTGACGGGCAAGAAGGACGTGTTCCTTGGTTTGGGGCATGACGCCATCGGTCGCGGCGACAACGAGGATCGCAGCGTCCATTTGGGCGGCACCGGTGATCATGTTCTTGATGTAGTCGGCGTGCCCCGGGCAGTCAACGTGGGCGTAGTGGCGCTTTTCGGTTTCGTACTCGACGTGGGCCGAGTTGATCGTGATACCACGGGCGCGTTCTTCCGGGGTAGCATCGATGTTGGCGTAGGCCATGTCTTTGGCGAGACCCTTGAGAGAAAGGACGTGGGTGATCGCCGCGGTGAGAGTGGTCTTGCCGTGGTCGACGTGACCAATGGTTCCAACGTTAAGGTGGACGCGGTCACGATTGAATTTTTCTTTTGCCATTCAGTTTTCCTCCAATATCGGTTAGCAAATTGGCTTAGTAATGATAGAGCACCGAAATCAGTTTGACAATACGTAAGTATTGAGATTATCGGTTGTTCATGGACGATTTTTTGATGATTTCGTCTTGAACGTACTTCGGAACTTCTCCGTAGTGGGAGAAGGTCATTTGGAAGTTTCCGCGGCCTTGGGTGATGGAGCGGAGGTCGGTGACGTAGCCGAACATTTCGGCGAGCGGGACCTCAGCGTCGATTTCCTTGGCGTTTCCGCGCTGGATTTCGCCCGTCATGTTGCCGCGGCGGCGAGCGATGTCACCAATGACGTCTCCGTAATATTGTTCCGGAGCGGTGACTTCCACCTTCATGATCGGCTCAAGGATGACCGGATCGCACTTCTTGGCGGCTTCTTTGAGCGCCAAGGAAGCGGCGACTTTATAAGCGGCTTCCGAGGAGTCAACGTCGTGGTAGGAACCATCGAACAAAGTGGCTTTGATGTCGATGGCTTGGTATCCAGCGACAAGGCCGCGTTGCATGGCGTCTTCCAAACCTTGTTGGGTCGGCTTGATGAATTCCTTCGGGATGGCGCCGCCAACGATCGCGTCGACGAATTCGAATCCTTTGCCGGGGTTCGGCTCGAAGCGGATCCAAACGTCGCCGTATTGACCGTGACCGCCGGATTGTTTGACGTAACGGCCTTGGGCTTCCGCGGATTTGCGGATGGTTTCGCGGTAGTTGACTTGCGGGGCGCCGACGTTGACCGAGACGCCGAATTCGCGACGGAGACGGTCGATGAGAACGTCAAGCTGGACTTCGCCGATACCCGCGATGATGGTTTGCCCGGTTTCATCGTCCGTGTGGACGCGGAAGGTCGGATCTTCTTCAGCAAGTTTCACCAAAGCGGCGGACATCTTCTCTTGGTCGGCTTTGGTCTTGGGCTCGACGGCCTCTTCCAAAACCGGTTCGGGGAAGGAGAGCTTCTCCAAGATGACTTCTTCGTTGATGTCGCAGAGGGTGTCACCGGTGGTGGTCGATTTCAAACCGACGACCGCGCCGATTTCTCCCGCGTGAAGAACTTCGACTTCTTGGCGGTGGTTGGCGTGCATCAAGACCAAGCGGGCGATGCGCTCTTTTCCTCCGGTGCTGGAGTTGAGAACATAGGAGCCGGAGCGAAGGACGCCCTGGTAGACGCGGACGTAAGCAAGACGTCCAACGAAGGGGTCGGTCGCGATCTTGAAGGCGAGACCGACGAAAGGCTTGTCATCGGTGGGTTCGCAAACAAAGGGTTCACCGTTTTCGGTTCCCTTTTCCCCGGGGATGTCGAGCGGGGAGGGGAGGTAGTCGACAACCGCGTCAAGGAGCGGTTGGACGCACTTGTTCTTGTAAGCCGTGCCGCAGAGGACCGGGAAGAACGAAACGCTCAAGACGGCTTTGCGGATGGTGGCTTTGATGAGGTCGACGCTGGGTTCTTCCCCTTCGAGGACCATCATCATGAGATCGTCGTCGTAGGCGGCGAGCTTCTCCAAGAGTTCGGCGCGGTAGAGGTGCGCTTTGTCCAAGAGGTCGGCCGGGCAATCGACGACACTCGGGGTGTCGCCTTTGTCATTGTCGTAGACATAAGCCTTCATGGTGACGAGGTCGACGCAGCCTTTGAATCCGCCTTCGCGGCCGATCGGGCATTGGATCGGGGCGGCGTTCACGCCAAGAAGGTTTTTGAGGGTGTCCAAGCAGAGATCGAAGTCAGCGCCGGTAGCGTCCATCTTATTGCAGAAGATGATGCGCGGAACGTTGAATTGATCGGCTTGGCGCCAGACGGTTTCGGTTTGCGGTTCGACGCCATTTTTGGAGTCAAGGACCGTGACGGCACCGTCGAGGACGCGGAGGGAGCGTTGGACTTCCACGGTGAAGTCGACGTGCCCCGGAGTGTCGATGATGTTGAAGCGATGGCCTTTCCAGAAGCAGGTCGTCGCGGAAGAGGTGATGGTGATGCCGCGCTCTTGTTCTTGGACCATCCAGTCCATGGTCGCGGTTCCTTCGTGGACCTCACCGATTTTGTGGGTGCGGCCCGTGTAATAGAGAATGCGCTCGGTCGTCGTGGTTTTGCCCGCGTCGATGTGCGCCATGATCCCGATGTTACGGGTGTGGGGGAGATCGTAAGTAGCGCTCTCCTTGATTTCGTTCTCGTTATCGGCCATTGGGATTCTCCTTTAATTACCAGCGGAAGTGAGCGTAGGCTTTGTTGGCTTCGGCCATCTTGTGCACGTCTTGCTTCTTCTTGACCGAAGCGCCGGTGCCGTTAGCCGCGTCAATGATTTCGTTGGCGAGTTTGTCTTCCATCGTCTTTTCTCCGCGGAGACGGGAGTAAGAGACGAGCCAGCGGAGGCCAAGGGTTTGTTTGCGTTCCGGGGAAACTTCGACCGGGACTTGGTAGTTGGCCGCGCCGATGCGACGGACTTTGAGTTCGACTTCGGGCATGATGTTGGAGATGGCGGTGGCGAAGACGTCCATGGCGGACTTGCCGGTCTTCTTCTCGATCTTGGCGAAGGCGTGGTAGATGATGGTTTGGGCGGTGCCGCGTTTGCCATCGAACATAACGCGGTTGATCAAGCGGGTGACGAGTTTGGAGTTATAAACAGGATCCGGTAAGACGTCGCGCTTTTCGTGTTTGGTTCTTCTCGACATGGTCGGTTCCTCCTACTATTTGCTTTCCTTCGGCTTCTTGGTGCCGTAGAGAGAGCGGCCTTGGCGGCGGGCATCGATGCCGGCGCAGTCGAGGCATCCACGGATGATGTGGTAACGAACACCCGGGAGGTCTTTGACACGTCCGCCGCGGATCATGACGGTGGAGTGCTCTTGAAGGTTGTGGCCTTCTCCGCCGATGTAGGCGGTGACTTCGTAGCCGTTGCTCAAACGGACACGAGCGTACTTCCGAAGAGCCGAGTTCGGTTTCTTCGGGGTCATGGTGCCGACACGGGTGCAAACGCCGCGCTTTTGGGCGGACGATTGATCGCTGGCACGCTTCGTCAGGGAGTTCCATCGATGGCCCAAGGCCGGGGTCTTGGACTTCTTCACCGCGGATTTGCGGCCCTGCCGAACTAATTGGTTAATGGTTGGCATGCTGTGTTTTTCTCCTTATTGCTTGGTTCACACATTTCCCGGCGTATCAACCGCCGGGGCAATTTTGAGGCAAAAACGCCTCTTAATTGCGTCCGTGCGAAATGATAGATGTTTCCACCCTGACTGTCAACGAAAAAATGAAGGAAAGTTTATTACCACAGGTCCCGATGTATCATAACCGATGGGGATCGGTCATTTTTTCACGACGATTTCCGCGTAAGTCGGATTGATTTTCTTCACCGTGAACGTGGAGGTCAACGCTTTGCCGGAAGGGAAGGACAAAGAAGGGAAATCCTCGTTCCCAATCCCTTGGCCGGCATCGAAAACGACATCCCGGCAATGGAGTTCCCCTTCCTCGGTCACAACGGTTTTGGCCTCGTCGCTCGCCACGAAGAAAAACGGGATGCGATCGGAAGAAAGATCGCTGCAAAGGAGGTGCACCAAAGCCGAAGAGGAATAACCGTCCTCCGCGACTTTTCCATAACTGTTGTTGGAGAAGAAGCCGATGCTTTTCTCGTTCAAATCGCTTTCGGAAGTGAAATGGCCAATTGGCGAAGATATGCCTTTGGGAAAGAGGCCGAGGCGGGCGTCGACCTTGTAGGCGAGGATGCCCGAAGAAGACATCATCTTCATGGATGGGTCGTTCCGTAGGAGGGCGTCCACGTAATTGAGGTTCCCGGGCGTGTAATAACTCAGCAGCAGATACTCGTCGTAAGGGGTGTCTCCCGATCCCCCAAGCAACAAGCATTCCCCCGTATCCGCGAACGGGCGCAGGGTCACTTTGCAGCTAGCGTCCGCGACAAAGGGTTTGACCCAGCCAAGGACGTATTTGGTGAAGGGGTTATGGTCTCCTAGGGAGCAATCCATCATATCGGCGCGCCCTAACGGGGAATATTGATTCGAGGCGAGCCCGGAAACATCGTAATAATCCGGGATTCCAAAGAGGTGCCCCGCTTCGTGGATGCAGGTATGGGAGTCGATTCGCCCGTTGGAAAAAAGCATCGAATAGCTCGACCAGGACACGGGGGCGGGGTCGTTGATCGTGAAGGCCCACATCATGGATTCCCGATTGGAAGCGTTATCCCCTTCTCCATAATATGGGGCGTTGTAAATCAAATATACGGGGACGACGCGGTTACCATTCCCGTCTTCGAAGGCGTAGTTGGAACTTGGGTCTTCGGGGTAGGTTTCATCGTACCAACGGATCGCTTCGGAATAGATTCGGCTTAAGGCCGCCTTGCTCTTCCTTGCCCCGGTAATCGCGGAAAGCTCCGCCAAAGAATAGGAGCAACGATGGAAGGATTCCGCGACCTTCCCCTGGAGGTGGAGGCGGTGGTAAGAAGAGAGGTCGTAATATTCGGCGACGCTTGGGAATTCACTGTCTTCGCATTGACCGAAAAAGGCGTTGGAAATCGTAGAAATCTGGTCCTTGTCACCGGGAGAAGCATCGAAATCGACGGGAATGACCAAGAGTTTTTGCTTCCCAATGGATGGGATGGCAAAGCGGCTTCCGTCGTTATAAAGCGAAGAATAGACCGAAGAGAGGGCGCCGTCTTTATGGGGGATGGATTCCGTCCCCAAAGCGCGGTGATAGCCCGTTTCGACTCGTGGGGAAAACCCGGTTTGAAGTTCTCCAAACTCGTAAGGGACATAACGGTACCCACGGCTATGGCAAGAAGCCAAAGCGAGGAGGGCAAGCACGAGGAACGGGAGACGTTTCATGGGGGTATTATCCCCCGTTTCGGGCAAAAGAAAAAGGAAGACCTCCCGATTTGGGAAATCTTCCTTGCGATTATTGAATAATCGTGGCTTCGCCCTTGCGGCGATCGTGATCCTCGATGTATTGGTCTTTGACCAAGGCCATCGCGGAGGCGACGCTCCAACCATCGAGGCGGCGATTCTCTTCGATCGGGTCGATGAGGCCCCGTCCCGCGGGGATGAGTTTTCCGGTGATGACGTTTTCCTTCAAGCCGTGGAGGATGTCCTTCTTGGCTTTGATGGCCGCATCGGTGAGGACGCGGGTCGTCTCTTGGAAGGAAGCCGCAGAGAGGAAGGAGTCGGTCTCAAGGGCCGCCTTGGTGATGCCAAGGACGAGCGGAGAGCAGACTGCCGGACGTTTGCCGCTCATGAGCGCGCGACCGTTGGATTCCGTGAAGTGACGGAGGGAGACGCGTTGGCCGGGAAGCATGTCGGTGTCTCCGCCATCGATGATGAAGACCTTGCGGAGCATCTGGGTGATGATGATTTCAAGGTGCTTATCCGAAATGGCGATTTCCTGGGCTTTGTAGACCTTTTGGATCTCTTTGACCATGTAGACTTCGAGCTTTTCGACGCCAGCGACTTGGAGGAGTTCCTTCAAATCGACCGAACCGTCGGTGAGCTTTCCGCCCGCTTCCACCACGTCGCCGACTTTGACGCGCGGGTTGGCGCCGTAGTCGGTGAGGTATTCCTTGACTTCCGCGGGTTGATCCGGGAGTTCGTGGGTGATGGTGATGCGGTGGCGATCCCCGTCCAAGGTGATGTCGGTAACCGTTCCCGGGATTTCCGAGATGAGGGCTTGACGTCCCTTCGGGTGACGGGCTTCCACGAGTTCCTGAACGCGGGGAAGACCTTGGGTGATGTCGCTTTCCGCCATACCGCCGGTGTGGAAGACACGCATGGTGAGCTGGGTACCCGGTTCCCCGATGGATTGGGCAGCCATGATACCGACCGCTTCGCCGATTTTGACCGGTTGGCGATCCGCCATGTTGAGACCATAGCAGCGGACGCAGACCCCATCCTTGGATTGGCAAGTGAAGATCGTGCGGATTTCGACTTCGGTGATGCCCGCTTCGTCGATGCGCTTCGCGTCTTGCTCGTTGATGAGGGTGTTGCCCGGAACGATCACCGATCCGTCGCGCGGATCGAGGATGTCGTGCATGGAATAACGGCCGACAATGCGCTCAGCAAGGGTGCGAATGGTTTCGTTCTTGCGGGCGGTGTCGACGATCTTGCGGACCACGAAGCCATGGTCGCAATGGCAATCTTCCTCGCGGACGATGACGTCTTGGGCGACGTCGACCAAACGGCGGGTGAGATAACCGGAGTCCGCGGTCTTAAGGGCGGTATCCGCGGAACCCTTACGGGCGCCGTGGGTGTTGATGAAGAATTCGGAGACCTTCATACCTTCGAGGTAGGAAGAGACGATCGGGAGCTCGATTTCCTCGTTCTTCGGGTTCATGACCAAGCCCTTCATGCCGATGAGCTGTTTGAAGTTCGAGACGCTTCCACGGGAACCGGAGTTCGCCATGATGATAAGTGGGTTGCGCTTCGAGGCCTTCATGGTTTCCCGAACCATGTCTTCGACCTTTTTGGTCGTGTCTTTCCAGACGTCGACGACGGCGCGGTGACGCTCTTCGCGGGTAAGGAAGCCAAGACGCGCCGCTTCGTTGACGCGATCCACTTTGGCTTGTCCTTCGGCGACGGCGGCGGCTTTGCCTTCGACGTCGCGGATGTCGGAGATGGCGACGGTGACCGAAGAAATCATCGAGTAACGGAAGCCTTGGTCTTTGATTTTGTCAAGGACCGCGGAAGTCTTGGTCGTCCCGTATTCGGCGAAGAGGATGTCGATGAGAGGTCCAAGTTGCTTCTTTCCGATGGCTTTCTTCAAGGGCAAACCACCTTCGAAGTGATGGCCTTTTTCATCGGTCTTCTTCCCATTGATGTATTGGAACATCGGGCTGCCGAAGGCGTTTTCGTCGTAGGCTTCGGCGACTTGTTCGGCGGTGACGAACCAGGAATCCATCTCTTTGGTATCGACGGCGATGGTCGGATCGTCATTGATGTAACGGAAATCGTCGGGGAAGACATCGTTGAAGATGATTTTTCCGACGGAGGTGATCAAGTACCGATTCTCGATGTCCGCGGGGATTCCCCTGCCGGGAATCTTGTGGAGGGATTTCGCGCGGATGGCGATGCGGTTGTGAAGCGAGACTTCCTTCTGTTGATAGGCGAGGATGACTTCTTCGATGTTCGAGAAGACCTTGGCGTCATTGGCGGCGTAGCGACGGTTGTCTTCCGCCATAAGAAGGGAGTCGGCGATGTCCTTCTCATTCACTCCGGTGAGGCGATCCAAAGCAGCGAGGGCTTCGAGTTCTTCGGCGCGATCGAGGAAATCCGAATAGGATTCTTCGGTGGTCAAGTGGAAGTTGCCGAGGATCATGTCCTGGGACGGAACCACAAGGGCTTTTCCGTCACGGGGAGTGAGGATGTTGTTCGAGGCGAGCATCAAATTGACGGCTTCTTCTTGAGCGGCTTTGCCAAGAGGAACGTGAACCGCCATCTGGTCGCCGTCGAAGTCCGCGTTGAATCCAGGGCAAACGAGCGGATGGAGGCGAATGGCGCGCCCATCGACGAGCTTCGGTTGGAAGGCTTGGATGGAAAGACGGTGCAAGGTCGGAGCGCGGTTGAGGAGGACCGGGTGGTCGCCGATGATGCGCTCGACGATGTCGAAGACGACGGGATCGTAACGATTGATGATCTTATCCGCCGCCGAAAGGGTCGTCGCGAGTTGGCTCTTGATGAGTTCCGCAACGATGAAGGGGCGGAGGAGTTGGATCGCCATTTCCCGCGGGATGCCGCATTGGTACATCTTCAAATCCGGTCCGACCGCGATAACGGAACGTCCGGAATAGTCCACGCGCTTTCCGAGGAGGTTTTGGCGGAAGCGGCCTTGTTTGCCGCGGAGGCCGGAGCTCAAGGACTTGAGCGGGCGGCCGTTGGGGCCATTGACCGGCTTGGTGCGACGCCCGTTTTCGAACAAGGCATCGACCGCTTCTTGGAGCATACGCTTTCCGTTGGTGAGCATGAGTTCCGGAGCGGACATCTCAATCAAACGGCGGAGAGCGATGTTGCGGTAGATCACGCGGCGATAGAGCTCGTTGAGGTCGCTGGCGGCGGGACGCCCTCCGTCAAGGAAGAGCATCGGGCGGAGATCCGGCGGAATGACCGGAACGACATCGAGGACCATCCATTCGGGCTTTTGGCCGGAACGGCGGAAGGCATCGATGACTTCGAGGCGCTTGGCGAGCTTGACGCGGCGCGCTTCTTTGGCGTCGCGGAGTTCGTCGGTGATTTTGACGAATTCTTCATCCAAATCCACTTCTTGGAGGAGGCGCTTAATCGCGGAAGCGCCATCTCCGAACTCAGAGTGGAGGTAATAGGCGATGAAGGATTTGCAGGTGAAATAGTCGAAGGTTTCTTTCTCATTGCCGAGTTTTTCGATGATTTGCTCGGCTTGGATGTATTCGCTGGAATCCGGATTGAGCATCGGCATGATCTCTTCCCGGATGACGTCCGCGAATTTGATTCGGGCGTTGGCTTCGCTCAAGAAATCCTTCTTTTGGAGGATCTTCGATTCGCCCGGATCCAAGCAGATGTGGGCGGCATAGTAAATGACGTCTTCGAGTTGCTTGGGCGGGACTTCGAGGACCAACGACATGCGGGAAGGAATCGATTTGAGGTACCAAATGTGGGAGCAGGGAGCGACGAGCTCAATGTGGCCCATGCGCTCGCGACGCCACTCTTTGGAAATGACTTCCACGCCGCATTTTTCGCAAGTGATGCCTTGGTAACGGATCTTTTTGTATTTTCCGCAATGGCATTCGTAGTCCTTGATCGGTCCGAAAATCTTCTCGCAGAACAAACCCGTGGCTTCGGGTTTTTGGGTGCGGTAGTTGATGGTTTCGGCTTTGAGGACTTCGCCTTTGGACCAAGAACGGATGGTATCCGGGGAAGCGAGGCCGACTTGGATGGCGGCAAGGTCGTTGATGTCGAAGAAATGATCATCGCGACGGTGGGGTTCGTTTTGGAAAGCAAAGGCATCCCCTTCGCTGTGGGTCGGGGTAGCCGCGAAAGTAAATTTTTCAGGCATTGCTGGAACTCCTTTCTTAATCCGTCACCTTTTCGGAGAAGGCTTGCAATCCTTCTTCGGCGACTTGTTCTTGCAAAATGGCTAAGTCACCCGGATCGGAGCGGGTGCTCAAATCCTTATGGATGGCGCTGCTGGTCCGGCGTTCCTCCAGGAGGGACATGCGGGCGAGCTCATCGGTGTCGATGACGCGGCCTTCGTGGTCATAGAGCTTGACGTCCAAGCAGAGGCCTTTGAGTTCTTTGGTGAAGACCTTGAACGCTTCGGGCATGCCGGGGCGCGGGATGGATTGGCCCTTGATGATCGCTTCGTAGGCTTTGACGCGGCCGACGCGATCGTCGGATTTGATGGTCATCATTTCTTGGAGCGTGTGGGCGGCGCCGTAGGCTTCGAGGGCCCAGACTTCCATTTCGCCGAAACGCTGACCGCCGTTTTGGGCTTTTCCGCCGAGCGGCTGCTGGGTGACGAGGGCATAGGTTCCCGTCGCACGAGCGTGGAGTTTGTCGTCAACCATGTGCACGAGTTTGATCATGTACTGGACGCCGACGGAGATACGTTCGTCGAACGGTTCTCCCGTACGGCCGTCGTAAAGAACGGTTTTGCCATCTTGGGAGATGTGTGCCTTCTTCATGATATCGAAGACTTCTTCGTTGGAGACGCCGTCAAACGCCGGAGTCGCAACGCGCATTTGGAGCTTGCGGCAAGCAAGGCCAAGGTGCACTTCGAAGATCTGGCCGATATTCATACGGGAAGGAACGCCCATCGGGGAAAGCAAGATGTCGATGGGGGTGCCGTCCGCGAGGAATGGCATATCCTCGACCGGGAGGATTTTGGAGATGACGCCTTTGTTTCCGTGGCGTCCGCTCATCTTGTCGCCTTCCGAGATCTTGCGCTTTTGGACGACGTAGACGCGAACCACTTCGGTGACGCCGGCGGGAAGCGGGTCTTTGTTCTTGCGGGAGAAGACTTTGACCGCGTGAACGATACCGGCTCCTCCGTGAGGAACGCGGAGGGAAGAATCCTTTTTCTCTCTGGCTTTCTCGCTGAAGATCGCCGCGAGGAGTTTTTCTTCCGGGGTTTGTTCTTCTTGGCTCTTGGGCGAAGCTTTCCCGACCAAGATGTCACCTTCTTTGACTTCGGCGCCCGGGATGATGATTCCGCGTTCATCGAGGAAGGCTTTGTATTCTTCTCCGACGTTCGGGATGTCGCGGGTGATTTCGTCGGCGTCGCCTTTGTTATCGCGGCACTCGACTTCGTATTTCTCGATGTGGATGGAGGTGAAGGTGTCTTCTTTGACCATCCGTTCGGACATAATGATGGCGTCTTCGTAGTTGTAGCCGTTCCAAGTCATGTAAGCAACGAGGATGTTTTGGCCGAGGGCGAGTTCGCCGTTGCGCATCGCGGGGCCGTCGGCGATGACGGAATCATCGGGGACGGTTTCCCCAACCGAAACGATCGGGGTTTGGTTGATGCAGGTTCCGCCGTTGGAGCGGTCGAATTTTTGCAAGTGGTATGCGTGACCCTTGACCGAGACGGAATTCTCGGTGAGGTCGTAGACGATGCCTTCTTCTTCCGCTTGGCAAGCCAGGCCATTTTCCAAGACAAGGACATCGCCTTGTTGGACGTGGAGGCCGACTTTCGCTTTCTTGGCGCCGACCAATTCGGCAGCCCCTTTGCGGAGCGGGGAATAAACGATCTCTTGGAGGCCGTCGTCCACGATGATGCGGTTCTTTTCGTTGGCGACAACGATACCGCCGCGACGGGCCAAGGCGCAGGCGCCGTCTTGTCCGATCATGATCTGACCTTCTTTGACGATATCGCCTTTCTTCACCTTCGCGGCGAAGACCAAATCCGAGGCGGACTTTTTCAGATCGACGTAGGTGCGATCGGAGGTTCCGTCATCCAAAATGATGTTGGCGGAGTCGCGGTAAAGAACGGTTCCTCCCTTCGGAGCCACCACCGCAAGACCGGAGTCTTTCGCGATTTTGACTTCCATACCGGTTCCGACGTACGGAATCGAAGGACGGAGAAGGGGGAGGGCTTGACGTTGCATGTTCGCACCCATGAGAGCGCGGGTCGCGTCGTCGTGGGCGAGGAAGGGAATGCAAGCCGCGGCGATGGAGACGATTTGCTTCGGAGAAACGTCGACGTATTGGACGAGTTCCGAAGAAACTTCGATGTTGTCTTCATCGTGGCGAACGACGATTTCTTTGCCGAGGATTTCCTTAACCACTTCGTCGGTGGTGCAAGAAGGATCGATCTCGCGGCGGAGAATCGGAGCGGAAAGCTCGATGTTGGCTTCCGCGATGTAAAGGCCGCGTTCATCGTCGGCGGAAAGATAACGGGTTTCCGATTCGGAAACGAAGGTTCTTCCACCGATGTGGTAGACCTGGCGATACGGGGTCAAAATGAAGCCGTATTGGTCGATCTTGGCGTACGTGCAAAGATTGTTGATAAGACCGATGTTCTGACCTTCCGGAGATTCGATCGGGCAGATGCGGCCATAGTGGGTGTAGTGGACGTCGCGGACTTCCATGGAAGCGCGATCGCGGGAAATACCGCCGGGGCCAAGAGCGGAAATACGTCTCTTGTTGGTGAGCTCGGCCAGCGGGTTGGTTTGATCCATGAACTGGGAAAGTTGGCCCGAGGCGAAGAACTCACGGAGCGCGGTGGTAAGCGGACGGATGTTGATGAGTGATTGCGGAGTCGCGGTGCTCGGATCCGAAATGGACATCTTTTGTTGGACCGCTTTGACCATTTTGGAAAGGCCGGCGCGGAATTGGTTTTCCAACAGTTCGCCGACGGAGCGGATGCGGCGGTTGCCCAAGTGGTCGATGTCGTCGAAGTCGCCGATGCCTTCCATCACGTTGAGGTAATAGCTGAAGAAAGCGGCCATATCGGAGATGGTGATGTGACGAACTTCGTTCAAGTTCAAATCGGTACCGATGATGTTGGTGACGGGATTGCCGACTTTGTCGCCCGAATAGACGCGGACGATATTGACGAGGTTATGATTGTCGATCTCCGGGTTGGACGGGATGGCTTCCAAGCAGTTGCCGACTTCGAAATATCTCTTTTTGCGGAGCAAGTCGACGTCTTCTTTGGTGAGAAGGTGGTCTTGCGGGAAGACGAGTTCGCCTTCTTCATCGAAGAGGTCTTGAGCGAGGACGCGTCCCGGGAGACGGTTGTAAATGCCGAGTTTTTGGGTAAATTTGAAACGTCCGGCAGGACCGAGGTCGTAACGGGCGTTGTCAAAATAATGGCCGCGGAGGAATTCCACGCGCCCTTCCGGAGTGGAAGGTTCGCCCGGTTTGAGCTTCGCATAGATGCGAAGGAGGGCGGCGGCCATGGTACGGGTTTCCGTATCCTTGGCCATGGTGCTTTCCAGCAACTCGGATTGGCCGAAGAGACGGGTGAAATCGTCGGGATTCTCAAGCCCGAGGGCCATGAAGAACACATGGGCCGGGAACTTGAATTGACGATCCATGCGGAAATAGATCGTGTTGCGGGTGTCGGATTCCGCTTGGAACCAGGTGCCGCGTCCCGGATGCAATTCGCCCGAATAGAGATACATACCGGATTTGCGATCTTGTTCCCGATCGAAATAGGCGCCGGAAGAACGGACGATTTGGGAAATAATGACGCGTTCGGAACCGTTGATAATGAACGTGCCGGAATCGGTCATGAGAGGAATGTCTCCCATGAAGACTTCCGCTTCTTTGATTTCGCCGGTGTTTTTGAAACGGAGGCGAAGAGTGACCTTCAACTTGCTTGAATAAGTTTGATCGCCCATTTTGCAATCAAGCGGGGTGTAACGCGGAGCTTCGAGGCGCTTGGAAACGTACTCGATGAAGAGCTCTTTGTTGTAGTCGGGGATCGGGAAAACTTCGTTGAGAACGTCGTCGATTCCGGTAGCCAAGAATTGTTCGTAAGAATTTGTCTGGATTTCAACCAAATTCGGCAAAGGAAGTTTTCCGCTGATTTTGGAGAAATCAAGACGCCCGTTGACGCCAGCAGGATAAGTTTTTCCCTCAAGGTTACGGTAATCCGTTTTGGGGGTGAAGTTGTCTTCTTTTGGCATTAGTAACTCCTTATTTTGTCGCGATGAGGACGCGGAACCCTTTCTTTTGAGCCGCCCTTTCCACTTTCGAGAAAAGGGTTTTCAGATAGGCTTCGGCGGATTCGGCGCCCTGTTGTTTGCGAATGACGATGACGAGCCTTCCTCCGTTTTCTAAATGAGGAATTGCGCCCGCGTACATCGCGTACGTAACCTTTTTCCCCGCGCGAATCGGGGGGTTCGTTACGATGGTGGAGAAAGTGGTGTCAATGTTGAGGTAGACGTCGCTATGGATGATCTCCACTTGCTGCTCCACGCCAAGGGCCACGGCGTTTTTGCGGCAGCAATTCAGAGCGCGATCGTTTACGTCTGCTAAGACGACGTGACGATTCGGGGCGAGGGAAGCCAGGATTAGTCCGATTGGTCCGACTCCGGCGCCAAGATCCAGAATATTCGTTCCAAGATCGGTCTTGCCGATGGTTTCAAGCAGCAAACGGCTACCATCGTCAAGGCCATCTTTGGAGAAGACCCCTGAATCGCTTTGGAGGGTGAATTCTTTCCCGAAAATTGAGAAGGAATACCGAATATTTTCATGGTTTAACGTTTCGTCGTTTTCGAAATAGTGCCCCACAAAAATATCTCCCTTCAAAACGCAAGAACCCCGCCCAAAGGGAACGTCCTTCGGGCGGGTAATTTGTTATGGTAATCGGCAAGGGCCGGATTACTTGATTTCGACGTCGGCGCCAGCGGCGACAAGGGCTTTCTTGTGCTCTTCGGCTTCGACCGGGGAGATGTGCTCTTTGATCGGGGTCGGAGCAGCGTCGACCATTTTCTTGGCATCCATGAGGCCCGCGCCAGTGATGGCTTGGACGGCTTTGATGACGGCGACTTTGGAGCCGGTGATGCCTTTGAGGATAAGGGAGACTTCGGTCGGTCCCTTGGAAGCGGCGGCTTCTTCTTCCGCGGCGGGAGCAGCGGCGACAGCGGCAGCGGCGGTGACGCCGAAGGTTTCTTCGACGAGGTGGATGAGGTCGTTGAGTTCGAGGACGGTGTACTCCTTCAAGCTTTCAACAATTTCTTCTTTGGTGAGTTTGGCCATTGTAGTTTCCTCCTGGGATTAGTTGGCGGCCGGCGCTTCGGCCGGTTCTTTGTCCGCAATCGCCTTGATGGTGGCGGCGAACTTGGTGACGGGTGCCTTGAGGCACGATAGGAACATGGAGAGCATGCCTTCTTTGTCAAGGAGCTTGCTGACTTCTTTCATTCCGTTGGCATCGACGACAGAGCCGTCGACGATTCCGCCTTTGACGACTAAGGCTTCGTGGGTACGGGCGAACTTGAAGAGAGCTTTCGCGCCAGCGCCGTATTCTTTGGAGAAGACGAAGGCGTTCGGGCCTTCGAGCATTCCGCCGAGATCCGGAGCGTTGATTTCAGCAAGAGCGCGGCGAACCATCGTGTTTTTATAAACGGTGAAGGTCGCGTCTGCTTTCTCGAGTTCTTTGCGAAGAGCCGAGATTTCAGCGACGGTAAGTCCTTGGTAAGAAACAACCGCGAAGGTAGCGGCGCCTTTGAAGGATTCTTCAATGGCAGCGACCGCTGACTTTTTGGCTTCAAGAGCTTTTTGATTCATGTTTCTACCTCCTTTCTGACGAATCGATATGTGTGATGCTTAGTATAACTAGTGGGTTGTGATGACTCGAACCTCAGCAGGGTGTTGTTATTAAGGCACGTGCCCCCGGCTATCTTAGGAATACGAAGCGATTCACCGAAGTGAGTGATCGGAAGGATCAGTTCCGACCGGCGAAGGTAACGGGGATCGCCGGGCCCATGGTGGTGGTAACAACCACGTTGACGATGTAGGTGCCTTTGACCGTCGAAGGACGGGCTTTGGCAATCGTCTCGGTGATCGCGACCATGTTGTCGAGCAAGTCCGCATCCGAGAAGGAAACGCGGCCGATGCCCATGGAGAGGTTGCCGTCTTTGTCAACACGGTAAGCGATCTTACCGCGTTTGATGTCGGCGACGGCGCCTTTGACGTCCATCGTGACCGTGCCGGTTTTGGGGTTCGGCATCAAGCCTTTCGGACCGAGGAGACGACCCATTTTTCCGAGTTCGCCCATCATGTCCGGAGTAGCGACGATGATATCGAAATCAAACCAGTTTTCGCGTTGGATCTTTTCGAGCATCTCTTTGCCGCCGAAGTATTCCGCGCCGGATTCTTTGGCGTCTTCCAATTTGGTGTTGGTGACGACGAGGATCTTCTTGGTCTTGCCGTTCCCATGGGGAAGGGTGATGGTGCCACGGATCAATTGATCGGCGAGGGTCGGGTTGACATTGAGATTGAAGCTGATGTCGACAGAAGCATCGAACTTGGTAGTCGTGGTGGCCTTGACGAGCTTGACGGCTTCTTCGAGGGTGTAGAGTTTGGAAGCATCGACCAATTTGAGGGCGGCTTCGTATTTTTTGCTGTACTTTTTCATTTACTAAGCCTCCGAATTACTTAATGGCGATGCCCATTTGACGGCAGGTACCAGCGATGACTTTTTTCGCCGCTTCGATATCTTCCGTGTTGAGGTCCGGCAACTTGTAGCGGGCAATCTCTTCGAGTTGGGCTTCGGTGATGGAGCCAACGATTTGCTTCGACTTGCTGGAGCCTTTGCTGAGTCCAGCCGCTTTGAGAATGAGCGGGGCGACCGGGGTGGTCTTGATTACGAAGTCATAGGATTTGTCTTCGTAAGCGGTGATGATGACCGGAACGATGGAGCCTTTGCGGTCAGCGGTCTTGGCGTTGAAGTCCGTGCAGAACTTAGCCATGTTGACGCCGGCGGAAGCCAGCTTTGGTCCCGGGTGAGCATTGCCGCCAGGAAGTTCCATCTTGACGACTTTGGTTACTCGTTTCTTCATGTGAATTCCTCCAATGAAATTTACATTGCAGTGGTCTACGGGTTCTGATCCAACCCTCCCACGCAGTAGCGCATTCGCAAAACGCGCTCGTGTATCATACGTGCGTGCGTCATGCATGTCAAGGGAGTTTTTTCTGTTTTGTGCTTAACCCGCGATTCGTTCACCCTTTCTCCTCCCCTTTGTATTTCGTTTTGGCGAAAAAAGGCCATAAACACGAAGAATTTGAATGATTCATGAAAAAAGCGTCATCCAGCAAGCCCTTGCGGTTGGGGGCGAACCATGAATGACGCGAGCAAAATCGCTTAATAAAGAGAAGCCGTTATTTTTTCACCTTGGCAAAGAAGAGGGAAAGAGCCAATAAGACAGCCAACAGAGCTACCCCAGAATCGCCGAACACCGAAACCCAAAGAGGCATCTCGAAAGCGCCGGTGGACGCCCCGATGAAGGAAAGCGCCATGATGATGGCTTTGGCCCCGAGAGCCAAGGCGATGCAGGAAATCGCGCGGCGTTCCGTTTTTCTGGCAATCCGAATGAAACGATCCACTCCCATGGGGTCATCGTCTAACAGCACAACATCCGCTTGATTGACGGCGAGATCCGAGCCAAGTCCGCCCATGGCGATCCCCACGTCCGCTAATGTCAGGGTAGGCGCATCGTTGATGCCGTCCCCCACGAAGGCGATGGGGCCGAGGCGATTTCGTTCTTTGGTCAAGGTTTTGCTTTTTTCGGCGGGAGTGAGGCTTGCGAAATACGAATCGATTCCCAACTCGCCCGCAACGCGCTTCACGACGTTCTCTTTGTCTCCGGAAAGAAGAACCGCGGAAAGCCCTTGTTCATGGAGGCGGGCAATCACGGAATAACTCGTGGGTTTCACGGAGTCTTCCAAAACGCAATAACCTTGGTCCACTCCATCGACAATCAGATACACGATTGTGCCAAAAACATCGTCACTTGCTTTATTTTTTGCCAATTTCGGATTCTTGACGGCTTCATAAACGCGACCGGCGAAAACAACGCGAGTTCCTTGTCCGGGGATCTCTTCGTGCTCTTGAATTTCATTGGCGTCTATGGTTCCCGAATTCGACTCGAGAATCGCTTTTGCGATGGGGTGATTCGAACAAGATTCCGCGATGGAAAGTCCTTGAATCAACGCCCCATCATCCCCTGAAAAGGAAACGATTTTGGAGATGGAGAATTGTCCTTGCGTCAAGGTACCGGTTTTGTCGAAAGCGACAGCCCTTAATCTGGACACGGTATCAAAGTGGGTTGCGCCCTTCACCAAAATCCCGTTTTTCGAGGCGAGGCCAAGACCGGAGAAATAGGCAAGGGGTACGGAGAGGACCACGGCGCAGGGGCAGCTGACGACGAGGAAGGAAAGGGCGGCATAGACATATTGAGCCCAAACCGTCGCGTTGCTCGGATTGACAATGAGTGGGGGGACGACCGCGACAAGGAGGGCGATCAACGTGACGACGGGCGTGTAAACCCGGGCAAACCGACCGATGAATCGAGCGGTTTTTGCTTTTTGCTCATTCCCATGATCAATCAATTCGAAAAGTTTAGCAATCGTCGAATCTTTGTACTCGTTCTTGACCTCGATTTCCATGCCTCCGCTTTGCAGAATCGTCCCGCCGAAAACGGGGCTTCCGATTCTTTTTTCAATGGGTTCGGACTCTCCGGTAAGAGAACTTTCGTTCATGGTTCCAGACCCGGAAATCACGACCCCGTCGCAAAGGCATTTTTCCCCTGCTTTCAGCAAGACGCGATCTCCTTTTTGGAGTTCTTCGCTCCGCAAACGGACGATATGTCCTCCCCGAGAAACGCTCGCGAGTTCTTGGCGAATGTCAAAGGCGGAGGTGAGGGATTTTTTAGATTTTTCTTCCGCGACATGCTGGAAGAATTCGCCAACTTGGAACAGCAACATCACGAGGACCGCTTCCAAGTATTCGTTATGCTCTGGACCAAACGCCCGTAAGGAAAACGCCCCGGCGGAAGCCAAAACCATCAAGGTTTCTTCCGTGAAAAAGGCGTGATCCTTGACCATTCCTTCGATCATCTCCCACAAAATATCGTAGGAAATGATGAGGAACGCGGAAACCATGATTAAGAGGTTCACCCACCAGGGAACCCGAGACTCGTTCCAAAGGAAATGACCAAGGAGAGCAAGAGTTAAGCTCAAAACAACGCGAAGAAACAAGGGCCAATGGGAGTGATGCTCGTTTTCGTGCTCGTGCGCCATAATCAATGCCTCTTTTCTTGAACGTGGGAAGCCACCACGTCCAGCAAAGCCAAAACGTGATCGTCCGCCAGGGCATAGAAAACGCGCGTTCCTTCTTTCCGGGAAGAGAGGATGTTGGCGGACTTCATCACGCGAATCTGATGGGAAACGAGCGATTGGGACGCACCGACATCCGCACAGATTTCCGAAACGCACTTCTCCTCTCTTGCGATGCTGCAAAGGATCTTGAGTCGGGTGAAATCGGCGACAACGCTGAGAAGTTGTTGCATTGCACCGAGTACCTTGTTGTCCGGGATTGCCATTGGTTACCTCCATGAATATCGATTCATATTTGCTAGCAGTATATATGAATGATTATTCATGTTCAAGAGACAAATGCAAAAAACGCCATCGCTTGCACGATGACGAAATGATGAAAGTCTGGGATGGTGTGCGTGACACCTCGACGTCATCATAGAAACAGGGGGAGTTTCTCCGGCGTCATAAGGACGTCCCCCGCCCAAAAGAATAGGTTTTGCCAATGCGTGAACCTGCCTTGGCCAGGCAGGCATGAACCGTCAGGTTTGGATATCCCCGAAGTTCATCGAAGAGGCAGGCATGAATCGAAAAGATGCAAATATCGGTACTTTTTTAAAATTTCATCCGGGATGGCGACTCAAGTAAATCGCCTTAGCGTCATCATTGAAACAGGGGTAGTCTCTCCGGCGCCATGACGGACGTCCCTCGCCCGAACGGATTCCTTATCAACCTTAAGGAGATTTGTAATCGACTAAGGCTTTTTTCAGAATGTTTTTTGCTGCGTTGGCATCGCGATCCAATATAGCCCCGCAATTAGGGCAGGTCCATTGTCGGACAGATAAGTCTTTCGTTAGATTGCTTCGCGCTCCGCAACAATTGCAGAGTTGGGACGATGGGTAATATGTGGGCACAGATTGAACCACTTTCCCAACTGAAGCCGCCTTCACCGTCAAACGAGACACAACGGCTGCATATGGCTTGTGAAGATACCACTTCGCCACGCTTCGACGCTGAAGCATTCGCACCATGGCCAGAGACTCGACACCGATAAAGTCGTAATCTCTCGAAAAAATGTGTGCGGTTTGAGCGATGAAGTTTGCCTTGATGTTCGAATGACGGAAGAAGGCGTTTCGAAGTGCATGAAGGGTCTTCGAATATCGCTTAGAATACCGGTTTTTCGCATCAACTGCAGTTTTGAGCGATAAACGGCGTTCATAAGCGTTGATTCGTTTCATGAGAGGCCCGTTCTTCTTGAGTGCCAAGTCAAACTTCCTCTCATTACCCTCTTGATCAACAGCAACCACCAAAGAGTGAATCCCGACATCTATCCCCACGGCTTTACCCGTTTTAGGATAGGCAGGCGCTTCGCGGTCAAAGAGCAAGCAAGCGAAGTATCGATCGTTCTCCACCATGATCTCTACAGAAATGGGCTGTCCGGGGAAACGAGGGTCCTCTGCCATCTTCACCTTCCCCAAACCATCGATGGTTAGGCGACGATTAGGGGAAACACTATAGCAGGGGTTCGTTCCATGACCGGCCCACATCTTAAAGCACAGTTTCGATGCGCCAAATCGCTTGAATCGCGCTTTGAAATCCCCTCTCACCAAGCTCTTAGCGCACATCGAGAGTCGTTTTGTGTTCCAGCCAATAATGCTGAGAAAATGAAACTGCTCTGCGTGGTAGAAAGCAAAGTGCCGATAGGCGTAGTCACGAATCGTCCGAAGACTATCAGACCAATTCCCAGGGGTTATCTTTTTGCTTTCGACTCCACGAATGAACATGTCGAGCTGGCGATTGTAATCTCGCCGAGCGTATTCGAATTGTTCATTGAAGAAACGCCGAGCTTGGAGATTGGGGTAAATCCGAACTTTGTGGGTAATCATTTTTCATGCACCTCTACTATATATGTGAAATCTTCCGTTTTTTGCCATTTTTTCAATGCATAAATCCAAAAAGTGTAGATTTTATCGAATAAAAAAATTTTAAAATAGTTTCAACAAAATAAAAAACGAGCATTGAAATTTCGGGGTTTGACGGCTAAAATCGCATGCCATGAAGTACCTTGTTTTTTCCGATTTGCATGGCTCAGCAAAGGCTTGGAACGCCATCCAAAAAGCCTTCGAAATCGAGAAGGCGGACCGCTATATTTTGCTTGGTGACATTTTGGGAGGATACGACGGGGGAGACTGTTCTCTCGCCCGGGATCTGGCTCTGCAAAAAGACAGAATCGTGGCCGTGCGCGGGAATTGCGATTATCCAGAAGATGAATATTCTCTCGGGTTTCCCCTTCCGCTTGAGAAGCAATTCCTGCTTGGAGGAATGGCCGTTCATCTCTCCCATCGGCCAGAATGCCAAAGGGAAGCCGGAAGCATTTATCTCAACGGTCACACCCACCGAAAAACCTTATGCTTCGTTGACGGGGCGATTCTCATGAACCCCGGTTCTTGCGCTCTCCCTCGCGATGGAGTGGCTAGTTATGGAATTTTGGAAATCGGGAAAGCGAGCCTTCATCGGCTCGATGACTGTGCCCTGTTGCAAGAAATCCTGTTTTGAAGAACGCCAAAACCTGCAATAATGAACGATATGAAAACATTAACCATCTACGAAGACCTCTACGACGGCTTCCTTTACACGGCCAAAAGCTGGCTCCACGTCGATTTGGCGGAAGCGACGGAAAATGAAGGGCGCGAAATTTGCGCCGCCGCTTCCTTTTTGTTCGACTACCTCTTTCTCAAAGAAAACGCCGGGAGAGCCATCTCCGCGCGTTTGGCATCCGAGCTAGGGCACGCTTTTCTCCCCGATCGCCTTTCCAATCTCGCGACCAAAATGCGCTTGGCGATGGCAGGCAATGACTTTGAACTCGGCACAAGCCCGCTCCGGGAATACATCCAATGGGTAAAAAGCGCCGAACCGACCGTCGTCCATTCTTTCCTGGACGAAGCCGGAAAACTCGCGTTGGTGACCGCAGAAGAGATTACGAATCTCTTGCTCCGGGAAAACGACGCCCAAATTCCGAACCTTCGTGTGGCGGAAATCGTCTTCTTAACCGTGACCGACAAGTTCTACTTATTCTTCATGGACGTTTTCGGAAAAGACAAATTCCGCACATTCCGAAGCTTTCCCTATTTTGATTCCGTCCAAGAGGAAATGGACCGAATTCGCCAACAGCCAGACGACTAATAGCATCCAAGTCACAAAAAAACGAGGCCTTCCGTTGTGAGGTGGCCTCGCTTTTGTTTTTCTTAGATCTTTTCGATTTCGGAGAATTCGACATCGAACGGGGTCTTCTTCCCGAAGAAGACGGTTTCGATGTGGCAGGCTCCGGTTTCGCGATCGATGGCAAGAATCGTTCCTTGGGTGCCTTCGAAGGGTCCACGAATCACTTTGACGGTGTCGCCGACGTTGTAACGGTCGTACATGCTCTCTTCGACCATCTCCATGCGTTTCAAAACCGGTTCGATTTGTTCGCGCGGAACAGGGCAGGGTTTTTGTCCGCCGCCGCTGGAACCGACGATACCGGTGACCCCCGGGGTGTTACGAACGATATACCAAGAATCATCCGTCATAATCATTTCAACGAAGAAATAACCAGGATAATAGTTTTCCTTCTTGGTTTCGCCCGTGGGTTGTCCCGTCGCCTTGTCAATGACGGGGACATCGTGTTCCGCGACGAGAATGCGAAGAATGTATCGTTGCATGCCCATCGTTTCGATGCGGCGCCGAAGATTATCCGCCGCCTTTTGCTCGTTTTTCGAGTAAGTGGTAACGATGTACCAGGCTTTCTCACCCAAAGCGGGGACGGGGTTGTTGTTGGTTTCGTCCATTGTTTATTTCCCTCCAAACACATTGCGGAGCTGATTGATCAAGGAGCCCGCGGTCAAATCTTCAAGTGTCAAGAACAACGCGACGAAAACGCTGATGCAAATGACAACGACAATCGTCGGCAAGAGGATTTCTCGCTTCGGCCAGCGAATGCGTTTTCCTTCTTTGGCGACTTCTTTCACATACTTAATCGGATTCATTGAAACCCTCCGTTATTTGCTTTCCTTATGCAAGGTGTGCTTCTTGCAAATAGGGCAGTACTTGTTGAGCTCAAGGCGACGCGCCAAGTCTTTCTTTTTCATCATCGTGTAATTACGACTTAAGCATTCCGTGCAAATTAAAAATGTCTTCTCGCGAGCCATGTATATCCAACTTTCAGCGTGCAAATCGTACCCCTCCAAACAAATGTTGTCAATCACAATCGAATTGACGGGCCTACTTCGGCAAAAAATGTGTCTTTGTTTGTGTGCAGATCTGTCGTTTTTTGAGCTGGAAAAGGCTCGGAGAAGACATCAAGAAATGCGGCTACTCCTCCTTGTTAGGATTCGTTATTTCTTTTTGAATTCGTATCTCGGGGAAAGTTGGAGTTTGTATTTCTTCCAGAGATATTCTTTGATGCTGTTGATTATTGCCCGAAGAGTAATTGGATCGATATCGAGCAGTTGGCAGATTTCGCTGAATTTCATACCGAGCATCAACGCGTTAACAACATCGGCAATACGGGGATCGTACTTGCCTTCCGGCAAGCTTTTGAAGTCATCCAAGATCATATCCCAGGACGATTCCGTCAGAGGGTTGAAATGATGATCTTGGTCCGCAACAAAATCCATGTAGGTCCACGTGTCGTCCCCTTCGCCGTGCTCCTCATCCAAGGAGATCGGCGCTCTGGAGAATCGATCCGATTGGATCTTCTTTAGCGCTTGGCGAAGACGATTGCGGAAGCATGCGAAAGTGTACGTGGAAAATTTCGCTTTGGCTTCGTAAGTGTCGATGGCATCGACAACGGATTGGAACATGATGTAATTCGCGTCCCAAGCTTCCAAAAGTGAAGAGGAGCCAGGAATCAAGTATTCTTGCATCTGGCGGCTTTTGTTGACGTATCTCATCACCAACTCGTTTCGGGCCTCTTGATTGCCTTCGCGAGCGGCTTTAAAGACGAGTTCGTCGGAAACGGTTTTCCAAACGCCCGTATCGAAATGGAAGGGCTGGCCTTCCTTCCGTTGGCCGGAAGCGTCCGGAGACCGGAGGGTGGCATCTTCTGCTTCGGGAGCAAAAGACGCTTTTCCCTTCTCTACAGAAGGGGATTCGCCTTCAAAGGAAGGCGAAAAAAGCAGTTTCTTTTTGTTCATAAATTTAATAAATCCTTATCTCAGATAAGTGATCAATGCCAGAATAATTCCAGCAGAAACCGAAGCGTTCAAAGAGTTGACGTGTCCTACCATTGGGATTTTGATCAAATAATCGCATTCCCGTTTCAGCAAAGGGCTAATGCCCTTTCCTTCTGACCCAATAATGACGCAAAGGGGGCGGTGCAAATCAACGTGATCTATCGTTTCGGTGGCTTCCCCGTCCGTACCAACAATCCAAAAGCCGGATTTTTTCAACATGTTTAGCGCGCTTTTGAGATTCGTAACAGTTGCAACTGGCACATAATTAGCAGCACCAGTCGAAACCTTCATGACCGTTGCCGTCATTTTTGCTTGGCCATGATTTTTTATCACGATTCCCTTTACTCCGAAGGCGTCGGCGGAACGAAGGATCGCCCCAAGGTTATGCGGGTCTTGGATTCCATCGAGCAGTATCAATATCGGATTTGGCTCACCGTTTTTGCAAACGGCTATAAGGTCTTCGATCGATAAATAAGAGTACTCTCTAACCTTAGCGACAAATCCTTGATGGTTAACGGAATTAACAATCCCATTAAGCCTAGGGCGAGTAATGTAATGAATGGGAATGCCGGCAGAAGCCGCTTCCAGGGCGATGGGGTTTTGGGCCTTGTTTGGGTCCAAATAAACACAGATCGCGTTCCCACTCCGAATAGCCTCTCGGACCGCATTTGCACCGTAGATGTAATCCATACGGAATCCTCAAATTCTCCCGCCAGTCACGCTTATTTCAAGCGGAGAAAGGGAGATGCGAACCGATTCGGAAAACGAAGATAGGTTCGCGGGTGCAACACGTCCGAAACGGACGACGACGCGGAGGGCACTTTTTCCTTGAAAAGTGGTCACCTCCGAAGTAATGGTCTCAAATTCAATCCCTGCGTGTAGGGCCAAATCGTGGAGAGAGGAAAGAACCGCCTGATCAGGGCGAATGACAAGAGTCAATGCGGGATGTTTGCTCGCGAGATAACCCTCAAGTCGGTTCAAACCGATTACCACGAAGAAAGAAAGTACTGTTGCCAAACCGGCAATGACAAAGGATCCCGTTCCGCAGGCAATGCCAATCGCCATGGATACCCAAAGCGTGGTTGCGGTAGTCAACCCTTTGACGCTGACGCCGGTTTGAATAATGGCCCCAGCGCCTAAAAACCCGATGCCCGAAACGACCTGGGCGACAAGCCTAGCCGGATCGCGACTCGATTCGGTGAGGGAATCCCAATATCCAAACCCATAAATGGAAAGGATAGTGACCAAGCAAGCTCCGATGCCCACCAAAAGATGGGTGCGAAGCCCGGCGCTATGGCCGTGATATTCCCGTTCCAAGCCGAGCGATCCCACGCACAGGACTGCTGCGACTAGCGAAAAAACAATAAGGAGCAAATTGCCGACGACCCCACCAGAAAACCCAGTTCCGAAATCGGAATTGAACCAGCCGATGATGATTTGGTCAACGCTGTGCATGGTCAAATAATTCCTTTCTCCAATAACTGGGCGCGAATGCGGTCGCTTTCTGCAAAGTCCTTACGGTCTTTCGCTTGTTGATAAAGAGCGTAGAGGCTTTTGTCTTCCTCGGTAAGAACGGGATACGTCACCTCTAAGCCTAAAACTTTGAGGTAATCCCGAATCTTTGCAAACGAGTTGGACAAAGCTTCGATTTGGATTTCCCGAACCCGCAAAAGCTGGTTCGCGTTTTTCAGTTCGCCATAGAGAATCGTGATCGCGTTTGGCGTGTTCAAATCGTTGCAAAGTTCGTCGAAAAAAGCTTCTTCCCCGCTTCCTTGTAGGGAAGCGAGATCGACTCCATTCCGTTGAAGCGTAATCGCAACGCTTTTGACCGTTGACACGATCTTCTTCTCGTTCTTCACCGCTTCTGCCATCGTTTCGCTGGTAAAAGCGAGCGGGGCGCGATAATGCGTGTTAAGCATCATCAAGCGGAGAGCGAACCCCCCGTAGGTACGAATGACGTCTTTTGCCAATTGGACGTTACCAATTGACTTGGACATCTTTTGATCGCCGATGTTGATGAAACCATTGTGGAGCCAATAATTGGCCAAATGGTGGTGGTCATGCGCCTCGGCTTGCGCAATCTCATTCTCGTGATGAGGGAATTTTAAATCAAATCCCCCTCCGTGAATGTCGATGAGACCATGGGTCTCTGGAAATAACGAACTTATCATTGCGCAGCATTCTGTATGCCACCCGGGACGCCCGTTCGACCAAGGGGTCGACCATTGAATCCCTATGTCCGTTTTTTTCCAGAGTGCGAAGTCGAGAGGCGATTCCTTTAGGGAATTCACCTCAATCCGAGCTCCGGAGACGAGAGAGTCAGGCGTATTGCCCGACAAGCAGCCATAGTTACCAATCTTTCCGACGCGAAAATACACGTCGCCACCAGCCTCGTAGGCATAACCAGTGCTTACGAGATCCTGAATGTAAGAGATCAGCTTAGGCATGTAAATCGTTGGTGTTGGGGTGAAGTCCGGCACCAACGATCCCGTCTCCTTGACAAGCCTTACGAACTCTGTAATGACAGAAGTCGTAAGCTCTTGCTCAGAGACACCTAATTCTAACGCTCTTTGGATGATTTTGTCATCCACATCTGTGTAATTTGACACAAAGGTAACTTGGTAGCCTATGGCCTGAAATAAACGTCGCCAGGTATCGAATACGATAACTGGGCGCATGTTTCCAATGTGCGGAGAGTTGTAGACCGTCGGACCGCACACGTACATAGTAACTTTATTTGGATTAATTGGAGAGAACACTTGCATTTTATTTCCCATCGAATTAAACAAAGTTACTTTTCTCATATTTTTATTATAAGAATCTTTATTTGAAAGCCCAAATAAACCTTTCTTTAAGATTTCAGAAAAATCTTTTACAACGAAAGTGGCTTGATTAGCCCATTCTTGAGAATAATCCCCATACCCATAACCGCAAATAATGCAAGGTATGTTGGCGTTTTTGGCAGTCTCGAGATCTACAACTGAATCCCCGACAAAATAGCTTTGGGCAAGATCGATGGAAAACTCGTCCGAGGCTTTTTTGAGAAGAAAGGGGTCGGGTTTGACCGGAGCCCCTTCTTCATGACCATAGACGCCAAGGAACAGATCTCTTGGAAGAGTCTTGTCGATAATATCCTGCGCCATTTGGTTGGGTTTATTGGTAATCACGAAAATGCCGAAGCCATTTTTATGGAGTTCTCGAAGGGTTTCGACAACAGACGGATAAGGAACCGTATTCCGACCTTGATACGCCAAATAACGGGGGTAGAACGCTTTCCGGAGGCGTTCAAAGCTATCGGGACAATCGCATTCCCCCAAAGCTCGGTGCATCAGCATCTCGGCCCCGTTTCCAATCAGGCGTTTGCACTCTTCATAAGTATATGAAAGGTGGACTCCGATTTCCGTCAACGCATCGTTAATTGCGTCACGGATATCGTGGAGGGTATCCAGCAAGGTGCCATCTAGGTCAAAAAATATTGCCTTCATTGATCCGTTTGTTCAAAAACCCCACAGTCGTGGGGTTTGTAATACGTTTTTGGACGATTATTCCACCCAAGAAACGATCACTACTTCCGCGTTATCTCCGCGGCGGGCGCCGAGTTTGATCGCGCGGGTGTAACCGCCGTTGCGGGAAGCAAACTTCGGTCCGAGTTCGGCGAAAAGCTTATCAAGCGCTTCGACGCCTTGGGCATCCACGATGCCGTGACGAACAGTGCGGGCGGCAAGACGACGAGCGTGAACATCGCCACGCTTGGCAAGAGTAACGAGGTGATCCGCCAAAGTTTTGAGTTCTTTGACGACGCCCGAGGTAACTTTTACCTGGCCATTGACGATAAGGCTCGAAACGACATTGCGAAGCATCGCCTTGTTTTTAGACGCGGTATATCCGGCTTTAAAACGCACACCGGCTTTGCCGTGGACGTTCTTTCTTCCTTGTGCTGCCATGTTGGTTATTCTCCTATGTAGTCGCGGAAGTGCAAGCCGATTTCAGCGAGCTTTTCTTTCACTTCCTTAAGGGATTTTTTGCCTAAGTTGCGTACCTTCATCATCTCATCTTCACTCTTTTGGGTAAGTTCCATGACGGTGGTAATTCCCGCACGCTTCAAGCAATTGTTGCTGCGAACGCTCAAATCGAGCTCTTCGATCAGCATGTTTTGGAAACGGTTTTCTTCCGGCTTCTCGACTTCCTTTTCCATGCGGAATTCCTTGCCCGATTGAATCAAGGCAAAGTGCGTGAGTTGGTTGATAAGAAGCTTGGAAGCGAGGGTAACCGCCTCAGCGGGGGTGCAGCTGCCATTGGTGGTGACTTCGAGGGTCAATTCATCAAATCTGCTGTCGTGCCCAACGCGGGTCGGTTCAACGGAGTAGGCGACTTTGACGACCGGGCTGTAATTCGAATCGGTCGAGATCACGCCGACGGTATCAATCTTGCGAACAATCTTGTTTTGTTCAGAAGTGACGTATCCGCGTCCATTGGCGACGAGGATGCTCATTTTGAGCACGCCTTCTTCGTTGAGGTGGGCGATTTCAAAGTCGCCGTTCACCACGGAAACGAATGCCGGGCAACGAATATCGGAAGCTTTCACGGTGCAAGGACCATGGGCTTCGAGCGTCAAGAATTTGGTTTCGGTGGAAGCATCGTCCATTTTGATGACGAGATCTTTGAGGTTCAAAATGATGGCGGTGACGTCTTCATCGCATCCGGGGATAGCGGTGAATTCATGGCGGACTCCTTCGATTTGAACGGCATAGACAGAAGCTCCGGGAAGAGCGCTCAGAAGAACGCGGCGAAGCGCATTCCCCAAAGTGATTCCAAAGCCCCGTTCCAAGGGGGACACTACGAATTTGGAGTAGTGTTCGACAGGGTCATCAATCACGGTTTTGATGGTGAAACGCTCAAATTGATTGGGCAAGTTGATGATTTCTTGGTCTTCGGTTTTGCTGGAAATAGCCATTGTTTTCCTCCTTGTATTTCAAGCGAATTCGACGTGGGATAGATGACTATCCACGAGGACGCTTGGGCGGACGGCAACCGTTGTGAGGGATCGGAGTGGTATCTTCGATGGAGAGGACTTGAAGCCCAACCGTGGCGAGAGCGCGGACGGCGGATTCGCGTCCAGCACCCGGACCTTTGACTTCGACGTCAACTTGACGGAGACCTTGATCAAAGGCGACTTTGCCAGCAGCTTCCGCAGCGAGCTGAGCCGCAAACGGAGTGGCTTTCTTGGCACCTTTGTAACCGAGGGCACCGGCGCTGCTCCAGGAAATCGCGTTCCCTTGGCAATCGGTGATGGTGACAATGGTGTTGTTGAAGGTGCTGTGGATATGGGCGACGCCTTTCGTGAAGGAGCGTTTGATCTTCTTCTTACGGACGTTGGTTTTCTTTGCTTGTGCCATTTCTGTTCACCTACCTTATCTCGTAGCCTCTTTCTTGTTCGCGATGGTCTTTCTCTTACCTTTGCGAGTACGGGCATTGGTGCGAGTACGTTGACCACGGACAGGGAGGCCTCTCTTGTGACGGATGCCACGATAGCATCCGATTTCCATGAGGCGTTTGATGTTGAGGGCGACTTCGCGGCGGAGGTCACCTTCGGTGCGATAATTCGCGACTTCGGCGCGAAGAGCGGTCAATTGCTCATCGGTCAAATCTTTGGTGCGGATGTCGACGTTCACGCCGGCAGCGGCGCAAATCTTTTCAGCGGTCGTATCCCCGATGCCGTAAATGTAGGTAAGGGAGATGACGATGCGTTTCTCGTTTGGGATATCAACCCCAGCAATACGTGCCATGTTTCTTGAAATCCTTTCTCAAATCAACCCTGACGTTGTTTGTGTTTCGGGTTGGGGCAAATAACCATGACTTTACCATGGCGCCGAATGACGCGGCATTTGTCGCAGATCGGCTTAACGGAAGGTCTGACTTTCATTGTTCTTTTTCTCCTGGTTCAGTTCCGATAGCGGAACGTGATTCGCCCACGTGTTAAATCATAAGGTGAGAACTGGACGCTGACCCGATCACCGGGAAGAATCCGGATGAAATTCATGCGGATTTTTCCCGAAACGCAGGCTTGGACCACGGCGCCGTTTTCGAGTTTCACCTTGAAGTTCGCGTTGGGAAGGCATTCCACAACGGTCGCTTCCACTTCAATGCAATCTACTTTGCTCAATGTGTTCCCTTTCTGCTCTTAGAGCTTCGTCAATATTTCGAATCCGTCCCCCGTCACCACGATGGTATTCTCGTAATGGGAGGTGAGCCCGCCGTCTTTGGCGACGACGGTCCAACCATCTTTGAGAACGCGGACGGAGTTATGATGTTCGAAGATCATCGGTTCGATGCAGATCGTCATTCCCTCGCGCAGGATGGGTCCCGTTCCGGGAACCCCATAGCAAGGGATATACGGATCTTCATGCATGTCGCGACCGATTCCATGCCCGGTGTACTCCCGTGGAACCGAACAGCCATATTTTTTGGCCGTCGCTTCAATCATGGCAGATACATCGCCGAGATGAACCCCTGGTTTAACCAGGGCCACTGCATTATCGAAGCATTCGCGCGCAATGGCAATCATTTTTTTCGCACGTTCGCCACAAATACCTACTTCGTAGGTTCTGCAGGCATCCGCGCAGTACCCAGCTTTTTTCGCAACCAGGTCCAAGGAGATGATATCTCCGTCGCGCAAGATTTTGCTTTTGGAGGGGATTCCATGGAGAATCACCTCGTTCACGCTAGTACAAACGGAAGCGGGATAGCCATAATAGCCTTTTTCCGCGGGGATGGCTCCGTTTTCCCGGATAATTCTCTCCACCGCCTCATCGATTTGGGCAGTTGAGACGCCGGGGACACAGAGGTCCTTCACCGCTTCGAAGACCAAGGCCACCACGCGACCCGCCTCTCGCATGAGGGCGATCTCGCGTGGGGACTTAATGATGATCATTGATGAGCCTCGAGGAGGGAAGAAATCTCGCCAAAGAGTTCATCGGCGCCGCACACGCCATTGAAGGCATGGTAGACGCCTTCCGCTTCATAAAACGCTTGAAGCGGGGCGGTTTGCTTGTAGTAGTTCTCCAAGCGAACCTTGAGGGAAGCTTCGTTATCGTCCTTGCGTTGGACGAGAACGCTTCCGCAACGATCGCAAACCCCTTCGACGGTGGGCTTCATATCCTGAACGTGATACGAAGCGCCGCATTTGGGGCAAACGCGACGTCCGCTGATGCGGCGAACGAGCTCCGAATCGGGAACGGAGACATCGACGACAAGATTGATTTCCCGTCCGATCTCTGGTCCGATGACCTTGAGCGCTTCCGCTTGCGGGATGGTGCGCGGGAAGCCGTCGAGCAAGAATCCCATCGAGCAATCCGGTTGGCTGAGCCGTTCCTTCACGAGGCCAATGGTGATATCGTCGGGGACGAGATCGCCACGCTCAATGATGGCTTTGGCTTGAAGGCCAAGGGGAGTGCCATGGGCAATCGCTTCACGGAACATGTCGCCCGTGGAGATGTGAGGGATGTGGAACGCATCGACAATGCGGGTCGCTTGGGTGCCTTTTCCGGCGCCCGGAGGACCCATGAGAATGATGTTGAGCATGAATTACATTCCTCCTTGAACTTGTTCGAAGCTCTTCCCAGCGAGAAGGCCATCGATCTGGGAGTTCAACTCAATGGCCACGCCAACGACGATGATCATGCCAGTTCCGCCAATCGCGAGAGAAGTATCGCTGCCGAAGACCCCGGAGAGGGTGAGGGCCACCGGAAGTAGGCTGATCACCGCGAGGGAAATGGCGCCGATGCAAGTGACGCGATTCAGGACCTTGCGAACGTAGCGTTCGGTCTCTTTCCCCGGACGGATGCCCGGGATGTAAGAGCCGTTCTTTTGGAAATTGTCCGCCATCTGCTCGGGATTCATTTGCATCTCCGAGTAGAAGAAGGTAAAGGTGATGATGAGGGCAATGTAGATGAGAAGCCCCCAAGGCATGCTCCATTCGTTTCCATCAATCGCCGGCATGGGATACATGGCCGAGTAATTGAAGATCTGGAGCCATTGGGCGTTAGCGGCATCGGAACTGATGAAGCTCGCGAAGACCGACGGGGCCATCATAATCGAGGAAGCGAAGATGACGGGAATAACGCCCGCGGAGTTGACTTTAATCGGAAGGAAGGACGCGCGAGCCATAGAGGCCGTTTGCCCGCCTTTTCCTGCGTGTTGGACAGGAATCTTCCGCTTCGAGAGTTCGAAGAAGACAACCCCGGCCGTAATGGCGATAAGCGCCAAAACGTAAACCACGAAGATGAACGATCCGCGGATGAGGGCATTGGAACCCATTCCTTGGTTTTGGGTGATCCAGCGAGTGAACGCCGTGCGGATTTGGAGAGGCAAGGAACGGACGCATCCCGCGAAAATAATGACCGAGATGCCGTTCCCAAGGCCCTTTTCCGTGATTTGGTCACCGAGCCACATCGTGAGCATCGCCCCGGCAAGCATTACCGTGACGATATAGAGATAGGTCCAGAAGTTGTCGGCAAGGGTGAGACTGATGTAGCTGGAATTCTGCATCGTCTTAATGATGCCGTAAGATTGGACCGCTCCGAGCAAGAGCGCGAGATAACGAGTCGCCATCTCGATTTTCTTCCTGCCGTATTGGCCTTGTTTGGAAAGTTCCGTCAGCGCAGGAAGAACATCCTTGGAGAGGAGTTCGACGATGATCTGAGCGGTGATGTAAGGCGAAACGCCTAACGCGAAGACGGAGAAATTGCTTAACGCACCTCCGCCCATCAAATCCATCAAGGCCAAGGCGTTCCCGGAATTCATGGCTTGCGTCAACGAATCCTCGGGTTTAACTCCTGGCACAGTAATGGCCGCCCCGATCCGGATGACGAAGAGGATCATGATCGTAAAGAAGATACGACCAACGATTTCCTTGTTTTTGAAGATCGAGACGAGCTTCCGCATTATTCAATCACCTTGGCTTCGCCGCCGAGGGCCTCAATCGCTTCCTTCGCGGAGGCGGAGAAAGCTTTTGCTTCGACGATGAGCTTCTTAGTGAGCTTGCCATTGCCGAGAATTTTAATGCCGGAGAGCTCTTTCTTGATGATTTTCTTCTCTAAGAGAACCGCCACATTGACGGTGGCTCCCTCTTCGAAGTATTTCTCAAGGATGGAGAGGTTGATTTCGGCATAAACCGTCGGGTCATTGTAGTGGGTCTTGCGGGCGCCATACTTCGGAAGACGGCGGCCGATCGGGGTTTGTCCACCTTCGAAGCCGTTCTTCTTGGTTTTGTTGTGGGCGCCTTGGCCCTTGGTTCCTTTGCCAGCGGTCTTGCCGTTGCCGGAACCACGTCCGCGGCCGACGCGGAAGCCTTCGGTTTTCGCGCCAGGGACGTTTTTCAAATTGTGGAGAGAAGTCATGATTATTTGTCTCCTTTCGACTCAGCAGCTGCTTTGCGGGCCGCGCGTTCGGCTTCGCGTTTGGCGGCGAATTCTTCGGGAGTCTTCTTTCCGCGGAGAATCATGACGGTTTCGTAATCCTGAAGGGATTGGAGACCAGCCGAGGTCGCGCGAATGACGTTGATCGGGGTACGGGAGCCGTAGACCTTGGCAACGACGTTCTTAATGCCGGCAAGTTCCACCACGGCGCGGACGGCGCCGCCAGCGACGATACCCGTGCCAGCCGGAGCCGGTTTGAGCACGACTTTGGTCGAGCCGTAAACACCTTCGACGTCATGGGCGATGGTGCTTTTGACGAGGTGGATGGAAAGCATGTATTTGCGAGCGGCGGCAAGCGATTTTTTAATCGCGTCGGGGACTTCGCTGGACTTGGTCATGGCGAAGCCGTATTTGCCTTTGCCATCGCCGACGACGGCGAGAGCGGAGAAGCGGATGTGTTTACCGCCTTGAACGGTCTTGGAGACGCGGTTGATGGCGACGACGCGTTCGGTCATGCCATCATCGTTTCCGTTGCGGAATCCGCCACGGCCACCACGACGTTCAGAGGGACGTCCACGATGGGATCCGTCTTTGCGATCCCCAGGACGAGGAGCGGCGGCGGAGCCGTGGGGCTCGAGTCCACCTTTGGGAGCGGAGGTCTCGGTCGAAGCTTCGGCCGAGGCGTTGACTTTGTTTTCTTCTTCCATCTTCATTCTCCTTAGAACTTGAGACCGCCTTCACGAGCGGCATCGGCAAGAGCGGCGACGCGGCCATGATAGAGGTAACCGCCGCGGTCGAAGGCAACGATTTCGATGCCTTTGGCTTTGGCTTTTTCCGCGAGGTCGGCACCAACCTTGGCAGCCGCTTCGCAGTTGCCGCCATTGGTGAGTTTGAGCTGGACGGAAGAGCTCGAGACCAAGGTGATTCCCTTGGTGTCATCGATGATTTGGGCTTCGATGTGCTTGTTGGAGCGGAAGACGCAGAGACGCGGTTTTTCCGCCGTGCCGGAGACTTTGGCGCGAACACGGGCGTGCTTGCGGAGGCGAGCAACGTTTCTCGATTCTTTTTCGATCATAATCTAACTCCTCGATTACTTCTTGCCGCCGGCAGCGCGTTTCCCTTCCTTGCGGATGATGAACTCGCCTTTGTACTTGATTCCTTTGCCGCCATAGGGCTCAGGACGCTTGGTGTCGTGAATGAGGGCAGCAACTTGGCCGACTTTTTGCTTGTCGATGCCTTCGACGGTGATGTGGGTTTCGTCTTTCGCGGTGACCTTGACTCCCTCTACCGGGGGAATAAGGACTTCGTGGGAGAAACCGACATTGAGGACGAGGCCATCGGGGGTAACCGAGCAACGGTAACCGATACCGACGATCTCCAATTCCTTCTTGAAGCCATCCTTGACGCCCACGACGGCGTTGTGGATGTTGGCACGAGTGGTGCCGTGGAGCGTGCGCTCTTCGATTTCATTGCCCTTAACGGTGCAATGAATCGCGCCGTCTTTCACCTCGACGCTCACGAGAGCGGGGACGCTCACGTTTAATTCGCCTTTGGGTCCTTTGACGGTCATGACGCCGCCAACGAGTTCCGCGGTGACGCCTTCGGGAAGAACGACGGGTTTAAATCCGATACGAGACATTTTTTCTTCCTTTCTTACCAAATGTAGCAGAGGACTTCTCCGCCGACGTTAGCTTTGCGGGCTTGCTTATCGGTGAGAAGGCCGTTGGGGGTGGAGAGAATCGCGACGCCAAGGCCATGGAGGACCGAGGGGATTCTGTCGGCCGGGGCGTAGACGCGGAGGCCGGGTTTGGAGATTCTCTTGAGGTTGGTGATGGTGCGAAGCCCGTTCGGACCGAATTTGAGGTTGAGAACGAGAGTCTTCTTGCCGTTGCGATCTTCGACGCGAGCGTCGGAGATGAAGCCTTCGCGCTTCATGATCTCGGCGATGCCAGCGTTGATTTTGGACGCAGGGAGAGTGACGACTTCGTAACGAAGGACATTAGCATTGCGGATGCGAGTGAGCATGTCCGCGATTGGATCTGCATTCATTGTCTTGTCTCCTTTTCATTACCAAGAAGCCTTTTTCATGCCGGGGATTTCGCCTTTGTAAGCAAGCTCACGGAGGCAAATACGGCAGAGGCCGAAGCGGCGTAACACGCCATGCGGACGCCCGCAGCGTTTGCAGCGGGTGTATTCGCGAGTGGAGAACTTTGCGGGACGTTCTGCCTTTTTGATTAAGCTAGTTTTTGCCATTTTGGTTCTCCTTATTTGCGGAAGGGCATTCCGAGCTTTTCCAGAAGCGAGCAGGCTTCCTTGTCGCTGCGGGCCGTGGTGACGATAACGATATCCATGCCGCGAACTTTCGAGACTTTATCGTAATCGATTTCCGGGAAGATGAGTTGTTCCTTGACACCCAAGGTGTAGTTGCCATGGCCATCGAAGGAGTTGCGGCTAATGCCGCGGAAGTCACGGACGCGGGGAAGGGCGACCGAAACCAATTTGTCGAGGAATTCGTACATGCGTTGGCCGCGGAGGGTGACCTTGCAGCCAATGGCTTGTCCTTCGCGGACCTTGAAGGTGGCGATGGACTTTTTGGCCTTCGTGATGACCGGCTTTTGTCCGGAGAGGGTGGTCAAATCGGCAACGGCGTCATCCAAGGCTTTGGAGTTGACGGTAGCATCGCCAACGCCCATGTTGATGACGATCTTCTCCAGGCGCGGAGCCATCATGATGGTGGAATATCCGAATTCTTTGACGAGAGCAGGACGGATTTCCTCTTTGTATTTCTTTTCAAGACGATTGACGTACTTGACGGAGGCGGTTTGATTTTCTGCCATTTTTTTCTTCCTCCTTAGTCAAGGACCTCGCCGCTCTTGGCGACGCGGACCTTCTTGCCGTCGACGACTTTGTGGTAGACGCGGGTCGGCTTCTTGGTTTTGGGATCGATGACCATGACGTTGCTGGCATCGAAGGGAACATAGATGTCGACGATGCTTCCTTGCGGAACCGCTTGGGTCGGCTTCTTGTGTTTCTTGTGGACGTTGACGCCCTCGACGACGACTTTGTTGATTTTCGGGTAAACGCGTTGGACGATACCTTCTTTTCCCTTGTCGGCGCCGGAGATCACGCGGACTTTATCACCTTTTTTGATGTTCATAGTCTGGACTCCTTATAAGACTTCGACCGCGAGCGAGATGATCTTCATGTAGCCGGCTTCGCGGAGTTCGCGAGCGACCGGTCCGAAGACACGGGTGCCAACGGGGTTGCCATCGTTGTCGATGATGACGACGGCGTTATCATCGAAGCTGATGGTCGAACCGTCTTTGCGTTGCACGGGGTGCTTCACGCGGACGATGACGCCTTTGACGACGTCGCTCTTCTTCACCTTCCCGTTGGGGATGGCTTCCTTGACGGCGCAGAGGACGACGTCTCCGAGGGAAGAGGTTTTGCGGTGGCTGCCGCCGTAGAGGCGGAAGACGCGGACCGAACGGGCGCCGGAGTTATCGGCAACCACGAGATTGGTTTCTGTTTGGACCATTATTCTGCCTCCTCGACGGGAGCGGTTTCGCTCACGACGGCATTCGAGCCTTCAGCGGCTTCGAGTTGCGCTTCGGCCTCCGAGGCATTTTCAGCGGCGAGGGCCTTCTTGTCGATGCTCACGAGACGGAATCGGACCATCTTGGAGATCGGGCGGGTGGCCATGATGGTGACGACATCGCCAAGAGCGGCGGCGTTGTTCTCATCGTGGGCATAGAATTTTTTGCGGTAACCAACGCGCTTTCCGTAAAGCGGGTGGTTGCGTTCCGTGGAGACGGTCACGACGATCGTCTTGTTCATCTTGACCGAAGTGACGGTTCCTTGAACGGAGATACGATTGTTTCTATCCATGGTGGTCTCCTTACTTGTTGATGCCAAGCGCGCGTTCGCGTTTGACGGTTTCGGCCTTGGCGAGGTCTTTGCGGACGCCGCGGATGACATTGCCATTCTCGAGGTTTCCAACCGCTTTCTTGCGGCGGAGCTCGAAGAGTTGAGCCTTCAACTCGTAGATCTTTGCGTCAAGCTCCTGGGGAGTCAAGGCGCGGATATCTTTGATTTCCATTACTTAACCTCCTCTTTCTTGACGACTTTGCACTTGATGGGGAGTTTGTAAGCGGCGAGGCGGAGCGCTTCAGAAGCGATCTTGCCATCAATTCCGCCAATCTCGAACATCACGGTGCCCGCTTTGACAACGGCGGCCCATCCTTCGGGGCTTCCTTTTCCGGAACCCATACGGACTTCGGCCGGTTTCTTCGTCATCGCAAGGTGCGGGAAGATCCGAATCCAGACTTTGCCCGCGCGATCGGTGTAACGGGACAACACGATACGAGCGGATTCGATTTGGTGGTCGGTGATATAAGCTCCTTCGAGAGCCATGAGGCCATAGTCCCCGAAGTTGACTTTGGTACCACCTTTGGGTTTGCCCTCATAGCTGAGGCCGTGGGGGCGGCGGTATTTAACGCGCTTTGGTTGCAGCATTGTCGCTTCCTCCTTTGCGTTCCGGACGGCGACCATTTCCGCGACGATCGCCACGGAAGGAACGGCCAGCGTTCGGGGCTTCTTCGTTCACAATGGCCTTGTCGGTCTTGTTGAGCGAACGGCAAATCCAAACTTTGACGCCGATGTTGCCATAAGTGGTCATGGCTGTGACGTGAGCGAAGTCGATGTCAGCGCGAATGGTGTGAAGGGGGACGACGCCCTCTTTGTACCCTTCGGCGCGGGCGATTTCCGCTCCGCCAAGGCGGCCCGAGCAGAGGGTCTTGCAGCCCTTGGCTCCGGCGCGGCGCATTCTTTGGATCGCTTTCTTCATGGTCGAACGGAAGGCGGCGCGATTTTCGAGTTCGCTCACGATCCATTGGGCAATGAGGTTGGCGTCGAGGTCCGGATTCTTGATTTCGACCACGGAGAGGTGGGCTTCGCCGGACTTGACGATCTTCTTGAGAATTTCGGTAAGGCGTTTGACGTTGGCGCCTTCTTGTCCGAGAACTTCACCCGGACGGGCGACATAGACGGAAACCTTGACGTCATAACCTTTGTCGGTTTTAACGCGGCCGATCTCTACGCGAGAGAGAAGGGCGTTCTTGAGCTCTTTGGTGAGGAATTTGCGGATGGCGATGTCCTCGTTGAGGTATTCGCCGTATTCCTTCTTTGGAGCGTACCATTTGGAATTCCAGTCGCGGTTGATACCAACGCGCATGCCGACGGCATTAACTTTGTGTCCCATAGTTTGATTCGGCCCTCCTTACTTGGTTTCCTTTAATTTGATGCGGACGTTCGCATTCCGCTTGATGATGCCCGAGGCAGAGCCTTTGGCGCGCGGGATGTAACGTTTAATCTTCATTCCGTCGTTGACTTGGATTTCGGCGATGTAGAGCTTCGTTTCATCCATATGGAAGTTGTTGACGGCGTTGGCAGCGGCACTGCGGATGAGTTTTTCCACCGGGGTAACCGCAGCTTTGTTGATCGAAGCCAAGATATCCAAGGCTTGCGCAACGGTCTTTCCGCGAACCAAGTCAGCCACGAGGCGAACTTTACGCGGGGCGACGCGGACGTCGCGGACGAAGGCGGTGGCTTCGGTGGCCGTCGGTTTGACCGGTTCGACCACTTCGGGCTTCTTGGCCTTCTTGGTTTCTTTCTTCGGGGCCTCTTCTTTCGGAGCGGCTTCCTTCTTCGGGGCGGCCTTCTTCGCCGGAGCCTTCTTCGCCGGAGCTTTCTTCACAGGTTTCTTTTCTTGTTCAGTAGCCATGACATTACTCCTTATTTACGGCCGGCTTGATCGCCGACGTTGTTTCCGTGGTGTCCAGGGAAATTGCGAGTCGGGGCGAATTCGCCGAGTTTGTGTCCCACCATGTCTTCAGTGACATAGACGGTAATGTGTTCGTGGCCATTGTAGACCGCGAAGGTTTCTTCGACGAAGGCGGGATAGATCGTCGAACGACGGGACCAGGTTTTGATGATTTCTTTTTTGCCGGCCTTGCGGTTGGCTTCTACCTTTTTGAGAAGGTATTCATCCACGAACGGTCCTTTTTTAAGCGAGCGAGACATGTTCTATCTCTCCTTTCTTACTTCTTAGAAGCACGACGGACGATGAGGCGCGTCGAATTCTTCTTGTTGTGGCGGGTTTTGACGCCTTGGCAACGCTTGCCCCAGGGGCTACGCGGAGCATCGCGTCCCACCGGGCACTTTCCTTCACCACCGCCGTGGGGGTGATCGCAGGGGTTCATCGCCGAACCACGGACGGTCGGGCGGGTGCCATTCCAACGGGATTTACCGGCTTTACCGAAGTTGATGAGGTTCCAATCTTCGTTGCCGACGGCGCCGATGGTCGCGCGGCATTTCTTGAGGAGCTTGCGGACTTCGCCGGAAGCCAAGCGGACGATGACGTATTTGCCTTCGGAGCCGAGGATCTGAGCGGAAGTTCCGGCGGCACGGCACATTTGAGCGCCTTTGCCGGGTTGAAGTTCCACCGCGTGGATGAAGGTACCTTCGGGGATGTTTTGGAGCTCGAGGCAGTTGCCGACCTTGATGTCGGTCGTTTCGCCCGAGACAATCACATCACCGACTTTGAGTCCTTGCGGTTCGATGATGTAGCTCTTCACGCCATCCGCGTAGCAGATGAGCGCGATGTTCGCATTACGGTTTGGGTCGTACTCGATCGCCTTGACGGTCGCGGGGATGCTGTCCTTGCGGCGACGGAAGTCGATGATGCGGTAACGACGCTTGTTGCCTCCACCGATGTGGCGGCAAGTGATTTTGCCCTGATTGTTGCGGCCACCGGTCTTTTTGACCTTGCCGAGCAACGATTTTTCAGGAGTCGATTTGGTGATGTCCTCAAACGTGGAGTTCGTCATGGCACGACGAGACTTGGTGTAAGGACGATACGTTCTGATTGCCATTTCTTAGTTCTCCTATATTGGATTCTTTACTTATATCTATATTTATATAAGAGGGTGATTCCTTACTCTTTGAAGAGATCGATTGCCGATCCTTCGGCCAAGGTGACGATGGCTTTCTTGAAGCCCGAGATGGTCCCGGGATACCGTCCGCCGCGGGTGGTCTTCTTGGCGATTTGGTTGACCGTCTTCACGTCCGTGACCTTGACTTGGAAGACGCGTTGGAAGGCTTCCTTGATCTCGATCTTGTTGGCCGAGGCAAGGACCTTGACGGTCACTTTGTTTTGCTTTTGCATGAGGGCCATGGTTTTCTCCGTGATGTGGGGAGCAACGATGACCTCGAAGTCGTGAGCGGTCGGCTTCGCGAAGGAAACCTTGGTTTCTTCGACTTGGGTTTCAGTTTTCTTTGCCATATTAGTTCAAGGCCTCCTCAATTTGCTTGATTCCGTCCTTGCTCACCACGATGACATCGAAGTAGAGGGCGTCGTAGACCGAGATGTTATCCGAGGTGGTGACGACCAAGTCTTTGATGTTGCGCGCGGAGCAGACAACGTTTTCGTTCTCGTATTCGGTGACCAAGAGGACTTTCTTTCCTTCCACCTTGATGGCTTTGAGGATTTCGACGAAGGCTTTGGTGGATTTGGTTTCCACGGCCATTTCGTCCACGACCACGATGCCGTTTTCGGTAACCTTCTCGGAGAGGACTCCGCGGAGGGCGAGGTTGTGTTCCTTCTTGTTTTGCGAGAGTTTGAAGTTTTGGGTGCCGTCGGGTCCGAAGACGGTTCCACCACCGACCCAGATCGGGGATTTCACATCACCCGCACGAGCGCGGCCGGTTCCTTTTTGTCTCCAGGGCTTCTTATTGGTGCCGTGGACTTCATGACGCTTCTTGGTTTTCGCGGTCGCTTGGCGAAGGTTCGCTTGGTAAACCGTGACAGCGTTTTTGATGATTTGCGGGTTGACGTCTTTGACGCCGAACACTTCGGCGGAGACTTGGACCTTACCCGCGTCTTCACCCTTGAGGGTAACGACTTTCAAGCTGATGTTTTTCGCAGCCATCGTTATTCTCCTTTCTTGGTGAGGTCGAGGATGGCCTTAACCTCAGGTTTGCGGAATTGAACGCGGATGGGGGAGCGGAGCATCACAAGGCTCTTTTTCGGTCCGGGGACACCACCCTTGACGAGGATGTATCCTTTGGCCGCATTCGATTCGACGACGGTGATGTTTTGGACGGTGACTTGTTCGGGTCCCCAGTGGCCAGACATGTGCTTGCCAGGGATGACGCGGTTGTTGTCACGTCCGTTGTTGGCGACGGAGCCGATGCCGCGGTGGTATCCAGAGCCATGGCCTTTCGGTCCGATGTGCATGTGATACTTCTTGATGGTACCGGTGTATCCGTGTCCTTTGTTGTGGCCGATGACGTCGACGACATCGCCCGCTTGGAAGAGGTCGGCAGTCAAGGTTTCGCCGATGGCCTTTCCGTAGATTTCGTCTCCCTTGAGCTCGAAGATGTGAGCTTTCGGTTCGACTCCGGCTTTCTTGAAGATTCCGAGCTTCGCGTTGTTAAGGCGCTTGGCGGGGATGTCTTCGTATCCAACGACAACCGCTTCGTATCCGTTTTTCTCTTGGGTCCGTTTATCGACGATGACGTTGGGGAGAACCTCAATGACCGTGACGGGGTACATCGTTCCATCAGCAGCGAAGACCTGCGTCATTCCGACTTTGCGTCCGATAATGGCTTTCATTATTCAGTCCTCCTTATAACTTGATGTCGATGTCAACACCAGAGGGGAGGTCGAGCCTCCGCAAGGTGTCGATCGTTTCTTTGGTCGGGTTGACAATGTAAATCAACCGTTTGTGGGTGCGGATCTCGAATTGTTCGCGGCTATCCTTGTATTTGAAGGTAGCGCGGAGAATCGTGTAGACCTGCTTTTCGGTCGGAAGGGGGATCGGCCCCTTGACCTTGGCGTTCGTTTTTTGGGCAACCATGAGGATCTTTTCGACGGATTGGTCGAGAATCTCGTGGTCATACGCGGTTAAGCGAACGCGAATCGCTTTTTCTGTCGCCATGAATGTTCCTCCTACTATTGTTTCAGGCTTCTTAACGCTTACTCCGTCCGAATTACCCGACACCCCTTTCATGACAACGCCTGTAGGTGTGTCGGCAACCTCGCACTTCAACGCAAGCGCCAGCGTGTACAACAATACGCGCATGCGAAGGAGACGTCAACAAGATTTTTTCATTTTTTTCACTGATTATCGAACTTTCTCGTTCATCGGGAATTCGGGAAAAGAAAAAACCGCGATGCCTTCGAAACTATTTTGCATTTCCATGAATTTTTGTGCACAGCGCACAAACTTTTTATTTTTTCGCCGTATTTTTTTCGGTATTCAAAGAGGGATTTCTCCGGGCCAAGGATTCCGCCAAGGAATACTCGCATCCGCAGTAAGTTTGGTTGTACAAATCGTAATGGAGGCGCATCTGCCGCCCGACTTCGATTCCGCCTTTTTTCTTGAAATCGCTGAAGAAATATTTGGTGCGCGAATGGCTTTCTTCCAACCTCTTTCCGATTTCGTTAAGGATTTGGCTGTTCTTCTGCCGGGAGATCGTCATGACGGTGGTGAAATAATCAAACCCATGGGACTCCGCGTAATCAAACGCCTCTTTCATGCGTTTTTCAAAACATCGATGGCAACGTTGCCCGCCTTCTTTTTGGCCGGCGAATTCCCTCAAATCCTCCATGTACGTTTCGTGATTGTATTCCGGTTCGATGAGGGAAACGTCGAATCCGTAATCCCGCTTGAGGTCGACCAAAAGCCTTTCGAGTTCCCCTCGGCGGCGGAAAAACTCTTCGGAAGGATAAATATTGGAGTTGGCGTAATAAATCGTGACGTCGAAATGGGGGCAAAGGAACGTCAAAGGAAAGCAAGAGCAAGGGCCGCAGCAGGCGTGCAACAGGAGCTTTGGCTTCTTGCCATCGGGGAGTTTCCCGATTTCTTCCACGCTTTGGTCGTAATAATTTACGTACGCCTGCATGCCTTACCTCATTTATTTTTCTCAGGAACCCACGGCTCGGAAAAGGATCCGTGGATGAACATCGCATCCCCGAAGGAGAAAAAACGATACCCTTTCTCAATGGCTTCTTGGTAGCAATGGAGGGTCCATTCCCTGCCCATGAAGGCGCTGACGAGCATCACGAGGGTGGATTTGGGCAAATGGAAATTGGTGATGACGGCGTCCACCGCCAGAAAGGAATAACCGGGGGAAATGAAGATCGAAGTCGCTTCGTGGCAAGGGACGAATCTCCCGTATTTCTGCATCACCGATTCCAGGGTGCGAATTGAAGTCGTGCCAATGGCGATGATCCGTCTGCCTTCCGCTTTCGCCCGATTGAGAGCGTCCGCGGCGTCTTGGCTCACCTCGAAGGTTTCGCTGTGCATGACGTGGTCTTTCGTGTCGTTCACCTTGACCGGGCGAAACGTGCCGAGTCCGATATTCAAAGTGATGTCCACGACTTCCACGCCTTTCTCTTTGAGAACCGCAAACAATTCCTCGGTGAAATGAAATCCCGCCGTTGGGGCAGCGGCGCTCCCGGGAACCTTCGCATAGACGGTTTGGTAGTCCGACTTGTCTTCGCATTGTTGCTTGATGTACGGGGGAAGGGGCATGAGCCCCAGGGAATCGAGGACTTCTAAGAAAATGCCCTCGTATTCGAACTTCATATGGCGAATCCCTTCCGGAAGGACTTTGACGCAACAGGCACGAAGCTTTTTGTTGCCGAATTCGCACCACGAACCGACGCGGACCGAATGGGCGTTGCCCACCAAGCATTCCCAAACGTCTTCCCCTTCTTCGGGAACTTCATGAAGGAGGAGCAATTCCACCTTGCCGCCGGTCTCTTCTTTTACCCCAATCAAACGGGCGGGAATCACTTTGGTGTTGTTGCGCACCAAAACATCCCCCGGGTGCAAATAATCCACGATGTCATGGAAAACCTTGTGTTCGAACTCATGGTGCTCGCGATCGATCACCATCAACCGAGCTTCGTCGCGTTGTTTTAAGGGAGTTTGGGCGATCCTCTCTTCGGGAAGAGGGAAATCAAAAAGGGAAATATCCATAAATCAGAAGCCTCGCTTATCGCCGTATTTGGCCAAGCATTCTTGCTTGTATTCGAGGAAACGGTCTTCCTTGATGGCTTCTCGAGCGCCTTCCACGATCCGGATGAGGAAGCGGATGTTATGAATGGAATTCAGGGTTTTGCCAAACTCTTCCCCGGCTTTGTAGAGGTGGCGGAGATAGGCTTTGGTGAAATGGGTGCAAGTATAGCAATCGCATTCCTCGTCCAACGGGGTGAAATCCTCTGCGTATTGGGCCCGTTGGATATTCACCCTGCCGTGGCTCGTCATTAACGCCCCGTGGCGGGCAAGGCGCGTGGGAAGGACGCAATCCATCATGTCCACCCCGGCTTCAATGCCGTCGAGAATGTAATCGATGCTGCCGACGCCCATCAAATACCGCGGCTTTTCCGGGGGAAGGAAAGCGATTGCGTCGCGAATCATCTTATAGCAAACGTCCTTAGGTTCCCCGATCGAAGTTCCCCCAATGGAATACCCGGGAAAATTCATCGCGGCGAGTTCCCTCGCGGCGTGCTCGCGCAAATCGGAAAAAGCGCCCCCTTGAACGATGCCGAACAAAGCTTGGTCTTCCCGGCGATGGGCTTCCAAGCCTCGTTTTGCCCAACGAAGGGTGCGTTCCGTGGAACGGGCGACGTATTCTTTGGTGGCGGGATAGGGGATGCATTCGTCGAAGCTCATGATGATGTCCGCCCCAAGGGCTTCTTCGATTCGAATGGCTTCTTCAGGGGAAAAGAATTCTTTGTTTCCGTTGCGTTCGTTGTGGAACGTGACGCCTTCTTCGGTGATTTTGCGCCTACTAGCCAAAGAGAAAACCTGGAAGCCGCCCGAATCCGTCAGGATCGGTCCATCGTAACCCATAAACGCATGGAGGCCCCCCGCCTTCTTCACGATCTCTTCCCCAGGGGTTAAATGAAGGTGGTACGTATTGGCCAAAATCACGCCGGATCCGCAAGCTTTGACTTGTTCGGGAGAGAGGCATTTGACCGTGGCGTTGGTGCCAACCGGCATGAACATGGGGACCTCCACATCTCCATGCGGGGTGTGCAAAATCCCATAACGGGCTCCCGTGATTTTATCAACGTGGAGAATCTCCAAGTAAAAATCTTTCAGCATGAAAATCACCAATAACGGACTGCGACGAGAACGGATTGCTTGTTCACTTCCGCTTCGCTTAAGGTAGGCAGCGAAGAAATATCATAGCCTTTCCGTTGCAGCAAATCGCGGCCTTCAGAGCCCAAAAACCAGGTACGTAGTCCCTTCTTTTCGAAAGCGTTCTGCTCCGTGAGGGGTTCGTGCTTGGTCGGAAGATAGAACATTTGATTCCCTCGGAGCATGAAATTCTGGGGTTCCCAATCCAAGGCGATTTTGGAGAACCGGGCAAAGCGGTACAAGGCAAAAAGCGCATCAAAATACCGTTCGGGAAGAGGGCCGTGGCTCAACGCGGTCAAGCAATCTTCCTCCGGGAAATAGTCATAGACGATCACATGGGCGTCGTCGTCGTGAAAATTCATTTTCGCCATGTTGATGCCGGCGTGTTTCAAGGAACGATAGGCCGTTAACGCCTCGTCATAACCGCTTACAAACGTCCGGACGAAGTATTGGCGTCCGCCCCAAGACGCGAGAAAGGTAGAATGGTCGTGGTGCTCCGCGATCACTCCTTGCAGAATGAATTTTTTTCCTTTAACGACGATGATCTCTTTTTCCATTTGGAAAAACTATAGCAAAAATGGGCTCGAATGGAAACCTCCCCATGGGAAAAAGACTAATTGCAACGCAAGATTCTCGCGAGTCCCCCTTCCGCGGTTTCCTTGATGTCGGAAGAAAGGCTTTCTCCCGTCAACTTCATCGCAGTGACCACGTCGTCGAAGCGGACTTGGTTCTTTCGAATCGGCGAAATGTGGCGTGCATAAAGGTAAGATGCGCTGGCCCGCAAGGCCCCGATACCGTTTCGTTCGATGCAAGGGATAATCACGTAACCGTCCACGGGATCGCAAGACAACCCCAAAAAATGTTCCATCGCGCATTCGGCGGCGTATTCAATTTGATATAGAGTCAATCCGGCGGCGGAAGAAAGCGCGGCCGCGGCCATCGAAGCCGCCGTCCCAATCTCCGCTTGGCATCCTCCGACGCTTCCCGCGATAGATGCGTTCGCCTTGACGACGTTCCCGAAAATCCCGGCGGCGTAAAGGGCGTCTCGAAGCAAAACAAGGGGGACATGTCGTTGTTTATGCAAATAATACAGGCATGAAGGCAACACCCCGCTTGACCCGCAAGTGGGGGCGGTAACGATTCGTTCTCCGCAGGCGTTGGACTCCGCGACGGCGTAGGCGTAGGCCGTCATGAGAATTTCCTTTTTTCCTTCGTGATGCCCCATCCGTTCCGCAGCTTCGTACACGGATTTCGCAGAACGGCAAAGCGCAAGCCTCGGATTGGAATTCGAAGGGATGGGACCACTCTTTTTCAATCCATTTTCCACGCAACGGAGCATCTCTTTCAGGACGCTCATCAGGTATTCGTCAATGGAAGGATCTTCGTAAGCGAGGCACAATTCTTTGATGGAAGAATATCCCTTCTCTTGCATGAGCGCTTTGATCTCTTCAAAAGTTTGGAAGGGATACACGTCTTTCTCGTTCACTTCCGGGTCGTCGTTGCTAGAAATCTCTCCGCCGCCCAGGGAGAAATACCGGCATTTCTTAACGATTTGGTCCTGGTGAAACGCCTCAAAGTCCATGGTTAATGGATGTGGAGGAGTTGTCTTAATGTCGAAAACTTCCTCGATTTCGTACCCGTTTAGGCCAGAACGTATGGCGGAATTGCTCGAATGCCCGATTCCAGTTAAGGCCAAAGAGCCATAGAAGGTCACTCGGATTTTGCTAACCGGGATACCCGCGATCCGTTCTTTAAAAGCGAACGCCGCGCGGAAGGGCCCAATGGTGTGGCTGGAAGAAGGGCCGGGGCCAATTCGAAACAAATGTCTTAAGCTTTTCATCTTTTGTATTATAAGCGGTGGAAATCCTCCCTAAAACACATTAGGATTACGTGCATGCGAACTTTCATCCTTCTTTCTGCGATTCCCGGGAGTGGAAAATCCACCTGGGCCAAACGTTACGCCGAGGAACATCCGAACACCCACATCGTCAGTTCCGACGGCATCCGCGAACGTTTGTTTGGAAAGGTGGATTGCTTTGAAAACGAACCTTTGGTTTGGAAAACGTTCTTGGACGAAATCCACGAATACGGATCCTTGGATGGGTTCACCGTCATTGCGGATTCCACAAATATCACCAACGAATATCGGCAATACTATGCAGAACAAGCCAGCGAATTTGAAAAGAAAGTCCTTGTTTGTTTCCACATCCCATACGACATCGTCCTCAAGCAAAACGCGATGCGGGTTGGCCCCAGCCGCGTTCCGAATGAAGTCATGGAGAAAATGCACAAACAATTCGAGAAACCCTCTCAAAAAGTCATCGATCTTTTTGACGAATACGTGATCATTGGAAAGTCCTTCGTTAGCGACGCCCTTAAATAAGAAAACCAACAAACTCGATAGGCGAGGATTTCGTGATTGGAAATTAGCCTGTCAATCAGAAGAATCCAACCAAAAGAAAACGCTGCGGACAATGATTCTCGCAGCGTTTTTGATGTTAGTTTTCCGAGGCGACTTTCGGCGGGAACACCGTGAGGTAGGCAAGCACTCCGGCGACGATAAGGATCGCAGCTCCGACGATGTAAGACATGGTGATGAATTCAACGGAAGCAGGGAACTCGCCGCGGAAGACCTTGGCCATGAAGGAGATGTTTTTGAATTTGCTTTCGTATTCCACGTGATGGATGATACCGGCTCCAACAATGGCGAGGCCGTTCAAAGCAAGTCCGCCCTCGAACAAGAAGGCGTTGAGTTTCTTGACGACGTTTCTCCTCTCAGCTCTGGCATAGGAGAAGCGGGCAAGAAGGATGACAAGTCCGGCGATCAAAGCGAAGAGGGCGATGAGGCCGGCTTTGGTAACGACGTTTTGAGAATAAGCGAATTCACCGATTTTGCCGAGGTTAAAGAGAGCGAGAACACCGAAGACGATGGCAACGGAAGCATCCACCGCAAGAAGGCCGGAGGTCACGCTGCGCATGATTTCGTTCGTGTGTTCGCCTTCCCCATACATATGGAGAAGAGGAACGTTCGTGGCGACAAGGGCAAGGATGAGTAGGATAACGTAAACGATGATGACGAAGGCAAGGTCGTTATCGCCGAAGTTGGAAGAAGTGAGGCGATAGAGCCAGGCGGCGTTCAAGAAAAGGAAGACGCAAATGACAATGCCCATCGCGACATAGGTCGAGAAGGTTTTGCGGACGAGGTCATCGTTGCTGGCGCGGAAGAAGGAGCGGAGGGAATAGACGAATCCGACCAAAGCAAGCAAAGCAATGGCGATCCCGAGGATGCCAAGCATCGCGTTGAGTCCGACCGAAGTCTCGGGAAGTTTGATATCGGGGTTGGGTTGGTTTCCGGCGAGAAGGTTCGGGGTGATCAAAAACCCATACCAAACTCCCAAGAAGCCAAATCCGGCAAAAAGAATCACGTTGATGATCAAGTTTAAGAATCGAGTGGATGCTGAATACTTCATAGTTCCTCCGTCACATGTAACCCGCGTAAACATACGCGCAAAGCGTCGCTGAATATTAAAGTCCAAAGTAATAGGATAGTCAACGCGCTTTTTTATCATTTCCTTCCTTAGGAAGGATTTTATCCTGCATTCAAAAAGGCCAAAACCGTTTCTAATGCCCGGTAGGCAGAAGCCAACAAATTCCTCCCATCTTCCGTCTTGGGAAGGGCATTCCACACCCCTCTTCCGCCCGTGGCGATTCCCTGGGGAAGATAGCGAGAAGTCCCCAAAGTGCTGAAGCCGGAAAGAATGGCTCCGCTTCGAGACAATAAGGGGTATTTCCTGCCGGCGGCATAAAGGGTTTCCGTCAGCATTTCAGTGAGGAACGGAGGCAATAAACGATGGAAATTGGCGAGATAAATGCCTTTCTTGTAGGAAGGGCGAACATCGCGAAGCATCAAGGGCTCTTTCTTATTCAAATAGTCGCCGAGGGCCTCCGCCGGAGCGGCGAACGGTTTGTCCTTTTTAAACGCGGAAGAAAGGAGTTTTTCCCCGAAACCGCACGAAGAATCCAGAGAGATTTCCTCGGCTTCTTTCGGCGTTAACGGGAGGCGGATAACGGCAATGGCATTCCCCGACCCCGACCACGCGCCTTGGCGAACTCGAAGGTCGACCATGTTGGGCTTCATCGTGCCGTTCACCAGCTCGGAATTGGGGTAAATGAAGTCCAAATACCCCTTCTTTCCGCCCTTCAAATGGAAGGCGTCTTTCGAAAATAATGGAGGAACGGTACCCGTTTTCCCTCTTCCGTAGTACTCGTTTTCGAAATCTCTGCCGCTGATTTCCAGGAGGAAGCCAAGAACGGGGGAGCAGGGTTCCAACACCCCTCGATTGCAGCCAAGGCCCATCAAGGAAGATTCGCTCGTACCGGAAGCGAAAATCACCGAAGAGGCTTTGATGGATTTTTTGATTCCGTGTTCGGAATACACCACGCTTCGGGGCCAGCCAAGAAAACGTTCGATGGCGAGGAATTTGGCATCGAAAAGCACATTTCCGCCGCTTTGGAGAATAAAGGAAATCATCTTTTCCATCGCGGAAGAGGCTTTTTCTGGAGTGACGAACCGAAACCCTTCTTTCTCTGGGTAATCTGAAAGCCCGAGATCTCGGAAGATTGGGAGAAGGAACTCGTTGAACGATTGGTTCTCCAGCTGCTCGATGTATCCGCCCAAAGAAGCGAAGGATCCTCCTTGCCCGTTCCGATAATTGGAGGATTCGTTCAATTGGTTTCTCGATTCGAAGAAATCGATGGTTCTTTTTCGCTCCGCCGAGTTCTCTCCTTGCTCGATAACCACGGGTTTCGCTCCGGCTTTGGCGAGCAAATAAGCGGTGAACAACCCGGTGAATCCACTTCCGATGACCACCGGTTCCCCTTTTTCTTTATAACGGGGCAAAGTCACGCTTTGGAAACCCTCAAAGAAATGAAGGGAGGTATTCCGAACGAATTCATAGGTATCGACGATGAAAGAGTATTTCCCCATCGGTTTGTTATTGGACAAAACGGTTCGGCGCTTCACCAAAACGTAACGGAAAGCATTCTCGGAAATGCCAAAATACGACGCCAAATGGGAACGAATTCCCGCGTCGCTTTCGTTGAGATTCATGAGCAGCCCATCAACGAAGTATTTCATGGATCCCTTCTTCCGCCATCAATGCGGAAAGCAAACACCAAGTGAGGTTGTATCCCCCACAATTTCCGCTCATATCCAGGACTTCTCCCACAAAGGAAACTCGGGGTTCAATCATCGAATTCAAATACACGGGGTCGATATTTTGGAACGAAACGCCTCCAATAGTCACCTGAGAATCCGCGAAAGGATACGCCTCTTCGTAATGGAAAACCCAACGCTTCATCTTTCGTGCCAGCTCTTCCGGAGAAGAGGAAGAAAAGCAATCCGCGAGCGTTTTGGGGAATAAGCCGAGCAATCCGTGGGGATGGGCAAGGCAACTATGAATCACCGAAGCGAGTTCGGTTTCGGAATATTGGGGAAATAGTGATAAGATGATCGGCGTTCCTTTGGGGGCGCGGTTTCTGGCCAAAAACGTTTCCGCATTGAAGGTGACAATGCCAGATAAACCATCTTTCTTGAACAGGACTTGTCCTTCTTCTTCAAACGTTTGATCGCCAATTGAAATGCTCAACGACCCATCGACGCGAATCCCTGCCAAAGAAGGGTATCTTTCTTTTGTTTTAATGGGGCAAAGTCCAGGACGCAGGCTCTGAATGTGGTAACCATGCTTTTGGAAAACCGAAAACAAAGAGCCATCGCTCCCGAGGTTCTTGCCGCTTTTGCCTCCGCTAGCGAAGACCACGTAATCCAAGGTCAATTCGCCTTGCGAGGAAATCAAGGTAACGCCTTCCTGAGAAGTTCGGTAATCAAAAACCTTGGAAGATAACGAAACTTCAATTCCGGCTTCTTTCAGTAACGATTGGAGACAAGAGACAAAAGTCGGGGCGCTGAAAGAGGCCGGATAATAGAGATCCCCTTCCTTGGTTAAAGGGATTCCCCATTTGTGAAAAAGATTCAAAAGAGTGGGGAACGTATATCGTTTTAGCGCGGATTCCACAATTTCTGGATGATCAAAAGCCATGGGGGAAGGGGAGTCATGAAGGAGGTTGCAACGTCCGTTCCCGGTAGCAAAAAGCTTCTTTCCCAGGCGACTTTCTTGATCCAGAAGCACCACGTGGAAGGAAGGGTTATTTTGTTTCAGAAGCAAGGCCAGATAGATTCCCGATGCACTGGCGCCAACGATACCGATTCTCATGCCTATAAAAGGATAAAATGGGGTTCCGCGATTGGAAACCCCTAATTGACAAAAGGCAAAGAATCAAAGATACATTTCCACTTCCCAAGGCGTGATAAGGGAACGGTATTTATCCCATTCTTTTTGCTTCGCTTCCAGGTATTTGTTGTATGTGTGTTCGCCAAACACCGAATAAATCAACGGATCGCGAGTCATTTCCTTGAGGGCATCCTTGAGGTTTTCTGGAAGGTTGGGGATGCCTTGGGCTTCGCGTTGTTCGCGGGTCAAGGTGAAGATGTTGTCGTAAACCGGAGGGATGACTTCGTCGTCTTTGACGTTTTTGATGCCGTCAAGCCCCGCGGCGAGAACGACCGCGAGAGCCAAATAGGGATTGCACGTCGCATCCACGTTGCGCAACTCCGTGCGCGTGGCTTTCCCTCTCGACGCCGGGATGCGGATCATCGCTGAGCGATTCGCGTCACTCCAGCAAACGTAACAAGGGGCTTCGTACCCCGGAATCAACCGCTTATAAGAATTCACGGTCGGATTGGTGATGGCGGCGAAGCTACGGGCATGGCGGATCAAACCAGTGATCCATTTGCGGCAAAGCAAGGAAAGTTTCATTGGATCTTCCGGATCATAGAAAAGATTCGTTCCATCCGCGTCTTCCAAGGAAGTGTTGGTATGCATCCCCGATCCGTTAATGCCGGCGATGGGCTTCGGCATGAATGTCGCGTGATATCCATGCTTCCTCGCGACGACCTTGACCACTTGTTTGAAGGTTTGCACGTTGTCGCAGGCTTCCAAAACGTGGGAAAAACGGAAATTGACTTCTTCTTGCCCCGCGGCGACTTCGTGGTGGGCGGTTTGGATCACGAATCCGAGTTTCTGAAGTTCCATGGCAATATCACGGCGAACCGAAGAGGCCCCATCCATGGGGGAGAGGTCAAAATACGAAGCGCTGTCGACCGGGTCCAAAGTCGGTTTTCCATCCGGAGTCATTTTGAACAAGAAAAATTCCGGTTCGAATCCGACGGACAAAGCGGAAATCCCCGCTTCGTTCAAAGCTTTAATTTGCCGCTTAAGGATGTATCGGGGATCCCCGGGGAAGGGTTTCCCATACGAGGTGTAGACATCGCAAATCAAACGGGCGACTTTCCCGTACGTAGAATCTTCGAAATCGAGAATCATCCAAGTGCTCAGGTCTGGACGGAGGAACATGTCTGCCTCTTTGATTCGAACAAACCCTTCGATCGAGGATCCGTCGAACATAATTTTGTTGTCGAGAGCGTCCTCCAATTGAGCAACCGAAATCTCGACGGCTTTAATTGTCCCTAAAATGTCGGTAAATTGGAGGCGAATATAACCAACGTTCTCCTCTTTTGCAATTTTTAAGATTTCAGACTTGGTGAATTTTCTCATTTTTTGCTTTTTCCTCGCTAAAAACGTTCCTAATTATTCTATTTAAAGGAAATTTGACAATATTCTATTTCTGAATAATTGAAGATTATCGAATTCATCGTTACTTTTTTTCGACAAATAAATTGTTTTTCATTCCTAAACATTCAAAAATTGGAATTAAAAGACAAAAAGAAGATTCCTGTTTTTCAGGAAAAAACCAACAAGAACGGGATGAACCATAGGACAATTTGTCGTATCATATTGGGCGCAATGGAGAGAAAAGATTTAGTATCGCGTTTCTTCGGGGAAATCGTCTCCCTGCGTAGCACCTTGATGAATGCGTATCTTTCCATCCCCGAAAACCAGCGCGAGACTCTGCCGATCCGCAACTGCCACAATTTCCTTTCTTCCTTCGACCATCGCCTTCAAGTGGATCTCTTTTTGACCATGGCCAACTTTGAAGAGTATCCGCGGGAGAATTTCGAGTTGCTATCCACTTTGGCAAGCTTATTCGACAACGTTTTGGATTACGCGCTTTATCGTTATAACGAAGCGAATTCCTTATTCACTGGAAAATGGACCGATTTCCGCTACCTCTCGGAAAAAGAATTGGCCCAAAAAGCCAAATCCCTTCGCGACTTGATGGATGATGAGAGCAACGATTTCTTTTCCACCCTAACCGCCTTGCCCAAAACGTGGAATGAGAAAAGCATCGGCCATCTCTTAGAAGACCGCTTGGGATGCATCGCGGATTATTTTGTTTCTTATAGTGGGCTTGGCAACGAACGGATCAATAACATTGTGGTCTCCACCATCGGAACCCGCATGGTGAGACCCTATCTACTTGCATTAAAGGATTAATCCGGTTTCTTTTTCAAAAAATCTTCAATTCGTTTTACGGTTTCTTCGGATAAAGCGTGTTCAATCTCGCAGCAATCTTTTTCCGCGATTTCTTCCTGAACTCCAAGACGAATCAGGAAATCGTGGAGCAAGCGGTGGCGGGCGAGGGTTTTCATGGCGACTTCCCGCCCTTTCGGGGTTAAAGCCATGTCTCCGTAATCCTCTCGGGTAATCAAGCCACGATTGATGAGCTCATGCCCCATTTGATGGACCGCGGGTTTGGAAATATGGAGCATCTTCGCCACCTTTGTGGTCGCTAAAGGCTCGTTGGCTTCGTCCAGCATCAAAAGGGCCTCCAAAAAGTCCTCTTGCGATCGAGTGAATTCGGTATTTCGTTTCATCTCTTCTATTTTACGTGGAGAAAAACAATCATCAAGAGCAGTTTTTTCGAGATTTTGCGCGCGCGTTCGGGTATTATGTGCACATGCGAAAACTGATTCTCGTCTGCGGTCCGGCCGCCATCGGAAAATCCACTTGGTCGAAAAATTACATCACCGCCCATCCAGAAGAGACGGTCTTCATCCTTGCGGCGGACGAGGTCCGAAAAGAAATGTTCGGGGGATATGACAAATTCCCTCCCAACAAAAACATGATGGTCGTCTACGAAGAAATGGTAGAAATAGCCCATCGCCTCGCGAAGGAAAACGAGAACCTCACCTTAATCATCGACACCACGATGCTATACGACGAACGCCGTCTATATTTCAAACGCCATTTGCCCGAATTCGATACCATGGTCCTCGCGCTTTTGAAGTTGCACGACTACACCAAATGCTTGGAACGGAATCGGTTGCGCCCACAGGAAAAGTGGGTTCCGGAGGAAGTCATCGTGAATATGTGGAACCATTACATGGATCCAAGCCCCTCCACCGCAGAACACTTTTCCGAAGTGTTGGAAATCTACGTAGATTAATCGACGTCTTTTTTCGGCGCTTTATAAATAAAGAGTTTTCGCGTGATGAAATTCCAGACCATCGTCACCGCGGTTTTGAGGCCGAAGACAATGGTGAACGAGAAGAACACGGGGAGATCTTGTTGGAAAAGCGTGGAGAAATTCACGTTCAGGATATTGATTCCCCAGCCCGACCATTTCAGACAGATCATGTAACCGAGGAATTGCACCAATGCCCCTCCTAGTAGGCCGAGAGTTTGCCAAAACAGGTATTTGAGGCTTCCTTGCAAGGAATTGGCTTTCTTCTTCGCGTTCTCCTCTACGTTTTGGAATCCCCAGATACCGGTCAACCCCCAAGTCGCGGGGGTCGCCACGAGCATCCCGAGGACGGAAAGCAAAAGCATAACGAAAAATGCGGCGATGTAATGACCGGAATTCGCGGCCACCCATTTTGAAAGAAAACTCGTCAAAACCAACTCGGCGAGATAATCGATCAATGTGCCGTAAACCCCGATGACCGCGAAACGGAGAATCTCGCGGAACAACGAGTTTTTATCTTTCATGAATTACTTCTTATGAACTTGAGTCGTGGAGATGGAGCCTTTTTTCGGTCCTTTGGAGTTATGGAAAAGAATCGTTCCGTTTTGGTTGGCACCCAAAGTTTTGCAATACTCTTCAGCTTGGGCTTTGGTATCGAATAATTTGATGACTTTGGTGCTGCCTTGGATTTTGATGGCCCATTTGCCATCTTCTTCGCGTTTGGATACGTGATAGACCTTGCGGGGTTCGGATGCCATGATTGTTTTTCCTCCTGGAACTTCGTTGTCTTATTCTAATCGATTTTCTTTTTTCTACCATATCTTTTCGCCAAACGTGGTAAATTACCAATATATGGATCGCATCGAAAACGCCTATCTGAAAAGTGGGATTACCCGAATTCACGTTTCCCGTCCTCGGAAAAGCGCCCCTACTCTCTTGTTTGTCCACGGTGGGCCCGGCAATCCGAACCGCCACAAAGTATTCTGTCGATTGAGGATGCTCAAGCGGCATTTTGCCTTAGCCGCTTACGATGCGTATGGCTGCGGTGACTCATCTCATCCAAAACAACTCCACGTGGCCACCTTGGTCACTCAATTGATCGAAATCGCAGAATACCTAAAGAAAGCCTGTCCTTCCCCCATCATCCTCATTGGGGAATCCTTTGGAAGCGGGATTTCCTTGCTCGCGTTAGAACAACGTCCGGACCTCTTTTCCTCGTATATCGGATATGGCCAGGTTTATAACCGGAAAGACATGATGGAAAACCAAATGGATCTATTCCTGGAAAAGTTAAAAACAAAGGGGGCGTATGATCGGATTTCCTATTGGAAGACCCATAGGAAAGACCTAGTTTCCGCGAAATTCGATTCCGTGTGGTATCAACGGTTTTACATGGAATATTATCCTTTGATGGAGGGAGATATCCCTTCTTTCGCGATTCGAGAAATCGTTCCATTCCAAAAATCGAAGGAATATTCCCAAAAAGCCAAATCTCGGCAGCAACAAGACAGCTATCGGTGTGCCAAACGGTTGTTTGAAGAATTTTTCGACTTTTCGCGTCCCATTTCCATTCCCCTTCCGGTTTTCATTCTCGCCGGGAAAGAAGACCTCGTTACTCCTGTGGATTCCCAACGGAAAACCTTTGAGAACATTCTTTCTCCCCAAAAAGAATTCCTAGAACTCGAGGGAATGGGGCATATCATTCCATTCGACAACCCGAAATGGTTCGCTGCATTCCTCTTCGAAAAATTTGGAAAATAAATATACGTCCCCTCTATTTTTGGGGATAAACAAAATACAAAGCCTTTTGCAATACTTGCCGGTCCGAATCGTGGGACAACACGCGCATGGCGTCAGAAGGCATTAGGAAGAATGCAGCTTTCACCTCGTCCTGTTGCAAAACCATCTCTCCTTCTTTTACTTCCGCGGCGAAGAAACAAACTTCTTTGAACGTTCCCGGGGCGGGAGAGTAGAAAATGGTGTTCGAGAAACCTTCGTAAAAATGGTCCACTTGAAGGCCGGTTTCTTCAAACAATTCCCGTTTTGCCGTATCGAAATCGTCTTTATCGCATTCTTCGACATGGCCTTTGACCAAAGTGAAGCCACCATTGGGAATCTGTTCGATCAGGACCCGGCCTTGGCGCAAGAATACCGCCCCGCAGGAACGTTCCTGCTTTCCGAGGATGTTAATTAACGCCTGGAATTCGTCGTCGCTCATGCCGATGGCCTCAAAGTAATTCTCCAGCGACCCGTATCGTTCTAAGAACGTTTCAATGACTTCGGGTAGGAACTCCGTGTTCGGAATCAAAAGCAATTCGGGAACTTCGGGATGGTAGGTTCTCGTGTTCTTAGTCATCTTGGGAAGAAGAGGGAAACTCAGCATGTAATCCGCGTTGATGTCCTCCACGGAAACGCCAGCGAGAAGCAAAAGAACCATGGAAAACGCGCCAGTCCGGTCTTTCCCGGCGTTGCAGTGAAACACCAACGGTTTTGGCGCATTGAGGATAGCGCGGAATATGCTTCGCGCACTGTAAGGATCTTCCAGCATTTCCAAATAGGAATCCACCTGGTCCTGATGGTCCACGGGCAAGCGGCCATTCCCGTTGACGGGCAAGGAGATGTAGGTGAAACGGGGATCGTCTTTCGCGGGATTGGGCAGTTCGGCTTTGACTCGATCCTCCCGAAGGTCAATCACGGTTTTGATGCCGATTTCAGCTAGACGCCCCATGTCTTTTTCGCTGGCGTAAGCCAATGTGGCAGAACGATATATGACTCCAAACGAGGTCTCCCCATAATCGCAAGGGTATCCGCCGAGGTCGCGGAAGTTCTCAATGCTTTCAAATTTCACAGTTCTCATATCGGGGCTATTGTACGCGGAAAGAGAGCAAAACAAAAAGGAATCGTTCCGGCAAGAAGACGATTCCTTGTTGCTATGAATTACTTTTCTGCGGGAGCGGGAACTTCGCCATTGGATTTCTTGAGTTCGACAAGAATCGCGGAGAGAAGTTCTTTTTCGGTGGGTTCGGGCTTGCCAGGGGCAGGGGGAACCGGGCGTTCTTCGGGATGCTCTTCGTAGTAGCGTTCCAAAGCCGCTTTCTTGAACTCATCCCTCTTTTTGGCGGCCGCGGCGGCAACTTTAACCACGACGAAGAGGGTAAGGGCGATGATCAAGAACGAGATGATAGCGTTGATGAAGGTGCCCCAGTCAATGACGGCGGAATTGTTGTAGGTGTAAGTGGTTCCGTGCAGAGTGTAAAGACCGAGCAAGGAATTCTTCCATTGAAGGAAGGTGTCGCTCGTGGCGGTGATGTCCACGTCGCTGTTCTTCGCGAATTGGACAACCATGTCATTGAGTTGGCCGGTTTGGAATTTTTGTCCGATGCCGGTCACGCCAGCTTGCGCCGGGTTGAGGGCGGGGAGAACCGTGACCAAGCCTTTGATACCGCCGGGGACGCCCCAAGTGACGAGAGAGAGAAGGATGTTAACCAAAGAAGTTACGATTGTGTTGAACGCGCCGCCGATGATGACACCAACCGCAAGATCCAAAACGTTGCCGCGGGAGATAAATTTCTTGAAATCTGCCCACAATCCTTTAAGTTTGCCGTTTTTCTTTGCCATATTCTATATAGCCTCCTATGTGGAGAAATGTTATCTCTTGAAAAAGAAACTTGCAAAAAAACCCAAAAAAAGAGTATGTCTTTGTTACTTTCCTAGGAGAACTTCCCAATGATTCTAACCGCCGCCCCGTTTGATTACCTGAGCATCGTCTTCTTGTTATTGTTCATCGCCCCCATTATTTCCGGATTCTTGCAAGGGGGTTATCGAACCTTTTTTCACTTTATCATCTCCGCGGCCTGTTTTGTCTTGGCTTTCCTCTTGTATCGGAGCGTAGCGGAACTCTTCATTTCTTCGCCCACCGGAAGTTCCATGCAGACGGATTTCATCGACCGCATCGCGAAGATCTCCTTCAGCGTCGAAATCCTCCCCGGCGTCCCTCAGAATTTCACTTTGGGGGACCCCATCCCGCGTGTTTTGTTCGAATCGGAAGACTTCCGAACCGCAATGTATGACAGCATGCATCTCGCCCAAGTCCTTCGCCCGGGAATCGACGACTGGCTCATGGCCCAATTGCCCACCAGCATGACCGCGACCGTCTACATGCACGAACTCATCGGGATTCCTCTTTTCACCTTCTTGGTCCGCGGCATTTGCTTTGTTTCGATTTCCGGTCTCGGAAGCATTGTCAGCTACCTCGGCATCACCATCTTCGCATTAATCCGCCGCGCTTTGAAGGCGAGACCGCGCAAGAGTTTATTCAACCGCCTCCTCGGGGTTCTCTTCGGCATCGTGACCAGCATTTTCCTCTGCTGGGTATTGGGTTTTATGATCAACGTCGGCCTCTCTGTGGATTCCCCGCTTCGCGACACTCTCGCGGCAGTTCTCCGTTACGACGACCCGGAAGCGATGACTCTCGCGAAATGGATTGTCACCGGTCCGTTCGGTTACGAAGAAATACTCGCGAATTTCGCATTTTCCGCAACCAAAATATAATACCCATCCCACCGATTTCGCGTCGTTCACTTTGTCAATCAAAGCCCAAATTCTTTAGGAATATTGGGCTTTTTTATTATTTTCCTGTACTTTGTATATAACGTGCGCAAACGAATTTGGCCATAGTTTCGCCATTCCTTCGATTTCATCAAAACAATTTGGCCAGGGTCGTTCATTGGGTCTCTTTTTCGTGAAAAATTTTCATCTGTTTCCAATGTTGATTTTTCTCTTTCCATCCTTATGATATTCGAGCGAAGCCCTTAAAGGGCTCGATTGCCCCATATCGAAAAAGTCAAAAAACCCGGCTTTTTCGTCTCGAATATCTCAAGCATCAGGAGGAGTTAAAACATGCTTCAAGTTATGAAACGGGACGGTTCGCTCGTCCCATTCGATCTCAAGAAAATCGAAAGCGTCATCGAACGCGCTTTCCTTGCCGAGCACAAAGAGGTCACCCCGGATGTCGTTGAGCTTCTCGCGTTGCGCGTAACCTCCGTATTCAATTCCAAAATCAAGGACGAGAAAGTCGCGGTGGAAGACATCCAGGACGCCGTCGAAATCGTTTTGATTCAAGCCAACTACATCGACGTTGCGAAATCCTATATGGAATACCGCAACAAGCACGCGGCCCTTCGCCAAGTGAAGTCCACGAGCCTCGATTTCAAAAACGTTGTGGACAACTACCTTCGCATCGCCGACTGGCGCGTGAAGGAAAACTCCACCGTCACCTATTCGGTCGGCGGCCTTATCCTTTCGAACTCCGGCGCCGTTACCGCGAATTACTGGTTGAGCGAAGTCTACGACAAGGAAATCGCCGATGCTCACCGCAACGCCGACATCCACATCCACGACCTTTCCATGCTCACCGGCTATTGCGCCGGATGGTCGTTGAAGCAACTCATCCAACAAGGCCTCGGCGGAGTCGAAGGGAAAATCACCTCGAGCCCTGCCCGCCACCTCATGACCCTTTGCAACCAGATGGTCAACTTCCTTGGCATCATGCAAAACGAATGGGCCGGCGCGCAAGCCTTCTCTTCCTTTGACACGTACCTCGCTCCTTTCGTGAAGGTGGACAACCTTTCTTATAAAGAAGTGAAGCAATGCATCCAATCCTTCATTTATGGCGTCAACACCCCGTCTCGCTGGGGAACCCAAGCTCCGTTTACCAACGTCACCTTGGACTGGACCGTTCCCAACGATTTGAAGAACCTCCCCGCGTTGGTCGGCGGAAAGGAAATGGACTTCACCTATGGAGATTGCGTCGAAGAAATGGCGATGATTAACAAAGCCTTCATCGAAGTCATGATCGAAGGCGACGCCAACGGACGCGGATTCCAATATCCGATTCCCACCTATTCCATCACCCGTGACTTCGATTGGTCCCCGACGGAGAACAACCAACTTCTCTTCACGATGACCGCGAAATACGGCACCCCCTACTTCTCCAATTACATCAATTCGGACATGCAACCGAGCGACGTCCGTTCCATGTGCTGCCGTTTGCGCCTTGACCTGCGCGAACTCCGCAAGAAGAGCGGCGGATTCTTCGGGTCCGGGGAAAGCACCGGATCAGTCGGCGTTGTCACCATCAACATGCCGCGCATCGCCTATCTCGCGACCGACAAGGACGACTTCTACGCCCGTTTGGACCGCTTGATGGATATCTCGGCCCGCTCCCTCCGCGTAAAACGCCAAACCATCTCCAAACTCTTGGAGGCTGGCCTGTACCCCTACACCAAGCATTACCTCGGCAACTTCAACAACCACTTCTCCACGATTGGTCTCGTCGGCATGAACGAAGCTTGCCTCAATGCCCGCTGGATCAAGAAAGACCTCACCACCAAAGAGGCCCAAGATTTCACCGAGGAAGTCCTCAACCACATGAGAACCCGCCTCTCCGACTACCAAGAGCTCTACGGCGACCTCTATAACCTCGAAGCCACCCCGGCGGAATCCACTTCCTTCCGTCTTGCCAAGCACGATAAGGAACGTTACCCGAATATTATCACCGCTTCTCGCGATGGCGAATCCCCATATTACACCAACTCGAGCCACCTTCCAGTCGGTTACACCGAAGATATCTTCGACGCCTTGGACATCGAAGACCGGTTCCAAACCCTTTACACCTCTGGCACCGTCTTCCACGCCTTCCTTGGCCAACGTTTGCCGGATTGGGAATCCTGCATGAAGCTCGTCCGCAAGATCGCGGAAAACTACAAGCTCCCCTACTACACCATGTCCCCGACCTATTCGGTCTGCAAAGAACACGGCTACCTCACCGGGGAACAATGGAAATGCCCGATTTGCGGAAAAGAAGCTGAGGTCTATTCCCGCATCACCGGTTATTACCGCCCGGTCAAGAACTGGAACGCGGGAAAAGTGCAAGAATTCCGCCAACGCAAAACCTACGAAATCAAGGAAGGGCAAATGCCCCACGCAAGCGAAGGTGCTGCCTGCGCACTCCATTCCCCCGCTCCGAAAGCGGGGCCGAAAGTCACGGAGATCATGCTCTTCACGAGCCCGACTTGCCCCAACTGCAAGATTGCGAAAATGATGCTCGACAAGGCGCAAATCCCCTATACCGCCGTGGATGCCGCTACCCACTTGGACGAAGCGAAAGCGTTCGGCATCAAGCAAGCCCCCACCTTGGTGGCTCCCGACGGAGACGGCTTCCGCGTCTACGAAAACGCGAGCAACATCCGCGGATTCATTGAATCCAAAAAATAAACCCAAGGCCCTTTCTCCGGAAGGGGCCTTATTCATCCAACCCATCAGAAAGGAGGTACCGTTCTCGCTTCTTTTTGAGAACGACGACTTATGAGCGATACCATTTACGACGCAATCATCATTGGAGCGGGGCCCGCGGGGCTCACCTCCGCCTTATATCTCCTTCGGGACGGCAAATCCGTCATGGTGCTCGAAGGAAACGGAATCGGAGGGCAAATCGCCCAAAGCCCGCGTTTGGAGAATTATCCCAGCATCCTTTCCATCTCCGGGACAGATTTTGCGGATGCCTTGTTCAACCAAGTCACAGAACTCGGCGCTGAAATCGATTTCGCGGAGGTCCTTGAAATTATTCAAGGCGAGGGAGAATTCGCCGTAAAGAGCGAATATGAGGTTTATCATGGCAAATCCGTGATTATCGCGACCGGTTGTAAGCACCGCCATCTCGGTTTGGCCCTAGAAGAGGAACTGGTTGGCCATGGGGTTTCTTATTGCGCGACTTGCGACGGGGCCTTCTTTAAAGGGCAAGACGTCGTCATTATCGGCGACGCCAACAGCGCCCTCCAATACGCGATTTCCCTCTCTGCCACCTGCCGTCACGTCCAAATCGTCACCTTGTTCGAGAAATTCTTCGCAGATCCGGTTCTCGTGCAACGCCTTCAATCCCTCCCCAACGTCGACGCCATTCATAATTGGAAAGCCTTATCCTTTGAAGGGAACGAAGAATTAACTGGCGTTGTCTTCCAAAACACCGAAACCAACGAAGTGAAATCCATCCCCTGCCAGGGATGCTTCATCGCCATTGGCCAAATTCCCGACAACGACCGATACGCCCCGCTTGTGGAACTGAACCAAGGATTCATCGTCGCCAACGAAAATGGGGAAACGAAAACCCCGGGGATCTTTGCCGCCGGGGATTGTCGAGTGAAGAAAGTTCGCCAAGTGGCCACCGCCATCGGGGACGGGGCGAACGCCGCCATGAGCGCCGTCCGTTATCTCCAATCCCTTAATTAATCGTAATCGCGCAATTTCGCGGAAGGCACTTGGGAAGAGAGAATTTTCAAAAAGCCTTCCGCTTTTTCTTTGCGCACTTCATGGAGTCCGGAAGCGAGGCAATGGTCGTTGTCCACGAAACGTTGGAGGTAGTACCGTTTGGCGCCTCGAATCCAATCCGCAATGCCTTTCATCGCGATTTCGTCGTGGAATTCTTCGACGATCGTTGTCCGGAACTCATAATCGATTCCCGATTCCATGATTAATCGAATGGAATGGTCGATGGTGTCGATGTTCACGGGAATCCCCGCGGTTTCGGAATAACGTTCTTTGCTGTTTTTGATATCCATCGCGATATAGTCCACCAAGCGCAGGGAGATCAAACGTTCGAGAACGAAGGGATTCCAGCCGTTGGAATCGAGTTTCACGATGTAGCCGAGGGATTTGATGGCGCGAATCTTGCCTTCGAGATCGTCCATTAAGGTTGGCTCCCCTCCCGAGATGCATACGGCATCCAACATGTTCTTCCGTTTCTTCAGGTAATCCAAAATCTCATTCCAAGGGATGGGATTGGCTTCCCCTGGACGAAGGACGAGATCCGAGTTATGGCAAAACGGGCACCGAAAGGGGCAACCCGCCATAAAGAGGGTCGTGGTGAGTTGATGGTCGAAATCCACGAGGGAAAGTTTTTCCCAGCCTACGAAATCCATATCACTTCCTCGTCCAATCCGCGGCGAATGCATCCCCCATGGCGAGACTGCCTGCCAACATCTTTTCTTTTTTGGTCATAATCAATAACGATACGCCATATTCTCCATTCGGGTTTCGTCCTGGAAATTATATTTCTTATCCGTTCCATAGAGTTTGGCGATGTTGGAACAGTGGGAATAAATACGTTGGTACGAATTCATGATGTCGACGAAAATCAACTCCACGTAGCTGCGGGGCGTATCCTTTCCCGAAGGCAACTCGTCAATGAAGGAAGAAATAGCTTCTTCCAAGCGTTCCACCAAGACGCGGCGGCGCTTGATAATGGAAAGGGACAAAGGACGGTTATCTTCTTTAAAGGCCTGGAGGGTTTGCTGAATGAGATCAATCGCGTCCAAATTCGCCTGAACGATGATTTGCTTGGTCTTTTCGGGGACCGCGTCTTTCCGTTCCACGATATTCTCGTAGAAGGTGATCAGGTTTTCACCGTAATCCCCGATGCGTTCAATGTCTTTGCAAGCGCGAAGGGTGCGGGTCAATAGCGTCACGTCTGCGGCGGAGAGTTCGCCTTTGTCCGCGACGAGGAGGTAATCGTTCATCTGACGGTCGATTTTGTCGATGTTGGTTTCGATGTCATGGACGAATTCCGCGTCCGCGGCTTTTCCTTTTTCCAAGAAATCCCGAATGGTTTCGAACATGAGTTTGCCATATTCGAACATCGAAACGACTTGTTCTTTTCCAAGGGCGATGCCTTCCGAAGGGAAGGAGGCCATCACCTTGGAATCGAGTTCGCGAATTACGATGGAGGCACCGGTGCGATCCGAGCCCGGGATGATCTTTTCCACCAAAACGCAGACAGGCTTGAGGATGGCGAGGAAAAGCATCGCAGTCACCACGTTGAAGAAAAGGTGGGACAAGGCGATTTGGAAGCTCGGAGTCAAAGTCCAAGATCCTGAAGAAGAAAGCCAAGAATGGATGGGAGGAATGAAGATAATCCCCATGAAGAGCAAGGCTCCTGAAACGTTGTAGACCAAATGGAACAACGCCGCGCGCTTCGAATCCTTGGAACCCCCGATGGAAGAAATTAGTGCCGTGATAGTGGTTCCGATGTTGGCGCCAAACAGAATGGGGAGGATCCCAAAGAGGGTGATCGAACCGACCGCGCCCCCGGAAACGAGAATGGAAGCGGAATAAAGGCTTTGAACGACGCCGATGACGGCGCTCGAAGATTGGAGGGCGGCGGTCAAAACCGTTCCGACCAAAAGCCCAAGCCAAGGATTTTGGGTTAAAAACGCCATGGTGGCCCGGAATTCATCGTAGGTCGCCAACTCTTTTAGATTGCTGCCCATGATCCAAAGGCCAAGGAAGATGCAGCCGATGGCAAACAGCAAATCACCGATGTTCTGCCATTTCCGTCTCGTGGCGATCAGCAATATCAATCCCCCAAGGAAGGCGCAGATGGAAAGGTATTCAGCGACGGGAATGGAGATAATGAAGGAGGTGACGGTGGTCCCGACGTTCGCTCCGATGATGATGGGGGCCGCCGCAAGGAAGGACAACACTCCCGCACGAACCATCCCGATGGTCAAGGCGGTCGTGCCGCTGGAAGACTGGATCAACGCGGTGAATAACGCCCCGGTCAAAAAACCATAGAATCGATTCCCGGAGCATTTGTTGATGATTTTTTGAAGGCCGTTGTCCGCTATCTTTTTGATCACGCGGGAAACGGAAGTGATTCCGAACAGGAAAAGCCCAAGGCCGGCAAGGACTAAGAACCAGAATAACGGGTTGCTGGGATTTAAAGATTTCATAACGGGAAAATTTTAACGGGTGAAGGGAATCTAGGGAAGGCAAAAAGAAAACCGAGCCCTCTCTTTTTCAGAAGACTCGGTGCAAATTACCAGGCCGTAACGGTCGTGTAGTTCGAGGGGTCGATTTGCGGGAGTCTCGCGTATTGACGGGAATTTCCGGAGAGATCGACGTTGAGCAAGAAGTGCGTTTTCTCGGAGGCGGGGACATCGTCGTTATCGCCGTTCGAAATGATTTCTCCTTGGAGTTTCGAAGTGAAACCCGTAACGCCGGATTGGTTGTAATCCACGGTGACATCCGCGGAGAGCGAAGGCAAGCAATCGTTGATCTTCTTCTCCAGCTTTGCCTTTTGGGAAAGGAGGGCGTTGTCGCGCATCTCTTCCGGAATATTGGGCAACTCTTGGAGTTTATAGGCGGCCAAAGCAACGTTGACGTAGGTTGTTTGGAAGGATTCCTTGGTCATGGAGAGTTTGGCGCGCATGGAAGTTCCAGCCTCTTCAAAGGTGAAGAAAGGTATCACGAAGGCTTCGAAATCGTTTTGGGAAAGTTGGAATTCGGGGATTCCCATCAAGGACCAGGAGAAACGTTCGAAAATTCCTTGGATTGCCATCTTCTCCGGGAACTCCCCTTCGGAGGCAGCGAAATATTTGGAACGGCCAAGATCGCATTGGGACAAATCCGCATACATCGTGCCTTTAGAGAAATAGGCATTGGCGCTGCCATTAAAGATATTCACGTCCGCGATCGGCTCTTCGTCGGTGGAACGGACGGATTCCCATTTCAGGGTGCCGAAGCTGGCATCCGCGAAAATCTTCGCTTTGGAATAATTTTCCGGGGTGGCATAAAGGATGCCGCCGTCCAGATCCTTGTAATCCAATTTAGCGTCTAAGCCGGTGACTTTGGCGGACAAATAGGTCGTTGTCCCGACTTTCATTTGGTATTCCGCGGAACCGGAGAATTGGTAACTGACTTCCGATTTTTCCGCTTCTTTGCGAAGAGCGGTTTTCAAATCGGCCGCTTTTTCGGGGCTGGGAAGGTTGGGGCGATTCCCTGAAGTACAGGAGGCCATCAGCATGGCGGAGGCAAGAAGAAGGATTGAGTATTTGTTTTTCATTCTATTACTCCCTTACAATGTCGCACATTAATTATACTCCAAAACTCGGAAAACGAAACGCATTAACGATAATCGAGCACCTTTGCTTCTCCAGGAAGGATGGTGATGTGATAAAAATCCTTCATTTTCCCGGTGATTTCCACATTATACAGGTCTTGGGTAATGGGAAAAGATCCAGGCTCCGTGAAAGTCAAAGAAGTATTCTTTGGAGTCAATTTGACCGTAATCTCCCCAGCCCCTTTGCCGAATTTCTTGGTAATGGGGCTCATCTTCCAAGAAACCTCTTGGTCTTCTAGCGGCAACGTCAGATTGGGCAAAGGAATCGTGTCCTCCACGATTCCCGAAGCGAACACCGAAATGCCATTGACCGTGACGTTGCCCCCTAAGTTCACGGGTACGGGCTTCCCATCTTCGCGCCGAATCGTCAACTCATAATTCTCAACGGAATAGGTGTTTTCTCCTTGCTGAAGAATCTCGACCGTGCCCTTCAGGGTGATTGTGTACGAATAAGAGGTATCCGAGGAACTAAACGTGAAGCCGAGGTCTTTCAGATTATATTGGTTCGAAGAACCGGTGAAGACGAAGCTGCCCGCTTGGAAATTGATATCAAAGGTTGGGAGATCGTGGACCACGAAAGTCCCTTCCACCGCGATGTCGAAGAATGCGGTGACGTCCTTGTTATTTGCGTTGGCGATCTTCAGCCCACCAAGGTAATAGTCCTTAAACTCATAGACTCCGGGAACGGTTGGCATATCCTTGAAGGCCAAATCTCTATCGTTATATTTGTAGCCGGCGGGAAGATTCGAGACATCGACATGAATGACCGCATCTAAAATCGAGGAATCCACCCCGATGAACAAGTCGTGTACGGTGCTAATGATGAGTGTGGATTGGCGCTTATTGATTTTCATCGATCCGGAAGAAGGCTCGACGTCATAATACTTGGTTCGATCCTCACCGCTGCCATCCACAATGGTCACCACCTTTACCGAGTACTGGTACGCTTCCTCGCTCGGGGTAACCGGGAACTCCTTCATGACATCTCCGTTGCCATCAAGGTATTCGTATTCCACTTTATTCGGGGTTCCGTTTTCCGTGGAAAGCCCCCAATGTTTGTCGGGAAGACTCGTATCCCCGTCGTACTCTTTTTCGGTGGGCCCGGTATAAGTAAGAGAACCCGCGGCTTTTTGGAATTCGATTCCGCCGGTGAAGGTTAACTCATAACAAGAGGAAGTATAAGTGGAGCCGTCGCAAGAAACCTCTTCATCGAACACCCACGCCCTCAATTCGGTGTTCCAAATTCTCACCCGATACCTTGGTTCAACCCCTTCTTCAAAAATCGTGCTGTCGATCGGGGTTATGGACAAAGAACCCGCGTCGGGATCAGGAAGGGGAGTGTTCAATGAATATTCATCGGAAGAAAGAGCCGTTTCGGAGAAGAGGCTCCCATCATATTTGCGATTGCCATGGATGTCGATTTCTACCTTCTTTTTCTCAATGGTGAAGGTCAAAGTCGGTTCGGAATAGGAGAAATAATGAGTAACATCAGAGTTTTGAGCGCTTTCGCTTGTAATTTGGTCGACCGCAGCGCGATAAGTGTATGTTCCCGGGACAATCTGTTGATTAATCGAAGGGGTGCTTTCGTCTTTGAAGTGCACTTCAGCATCACAGCCTACCGGAACTCCACTAACGTCTACGCCGGTTGGCCCATGTTTACGACCATCGTAAGTCACGGTGTAGGAGCGGGAATTCTTGGCTTCGTCCACGTTCACGTTCCTCTTTCCCTCATCCTCGTCCAAAATGCTCATTTGAAGCGCGATGGGCGCATCTACGATGGGTTTGTTGCTATGGATGACGTAATTGTCGTTGACCACCGTCTTGTTGTCGCTTTTCCTTACAATGGCGAAGTCATATTCGATCATCCCTTCGGCATTCTTCTTTGAGGAAGTCAAAACCGCATCGGTGGAAGCTAACCCATCCGCGGCGAATATGGTTGGATTCGAGAAATGGTTTTCCTCGGATCCATACGTATATAAGGTAACATCGACATTCCGTTTGGCGATTTTGAAGGTAAAGTGGTCCAAAGAAATGAAGTCCGATGCCACGGTCGCAGTGGTGGTCTCCCCGTTAACGACGATGCTCGATGGGTAATACCCATTGGCGGAAACCGGCGTCCCGTCGGCCCCCAAATGGGTGATTTGGAACCGGGGAGCGATTTCATAACCGGAACTCTTCCAATCAGTCGCGACGTCGAAAGAAAACTTAAATTCGCCAGGGGAAGGATTGGAGGAAAAGCCATTCCGGGCGGCCATATTGTCCACCAACGGGGCGAATTCCACAGTATCGTTGGAATGAACTCCGGAAACGGTTATCGTGCACCGTTTCTCGGTTCCGTCGTAAGTGGCCGTGGTATCGTAAGAAACGGTTAACGGCCCAGCTTTGTTGACCGTGATTTCGGTGCTGTCTTCGGCAATCTCATAACACGAAGAGACGTCGATGCCATCGCTATTTTCGATCGTCAAATCAATTTTGGGCTTCGAAGACTGCAAATAAGGATCGGGGCTCGCAGCCATCGTGGCAGTAATGACATCCCCTTCCGCAAGACCGGTATGGAACAAGTCGTCCTCATAACCCTCGGCGAAAAAATTCACCCCGAGGGAAAGCGTCTCGCCGCTCCAATAAGAGCCCGAGTAGGACCCGCTCCAAACATAACGCACTTTCAATCGGCGTTTTTGGATGGTAAGGGTTTTGGAAATCGGCTCAAATTCGTAATATTCCGTCCGATCCTTTTTGGTTTCGTCCTCGTCGGTGGAGCAAAGGATGGAAGCGATTTGAGGTTGAATCTCATACGTGCCCGGTTTGGTATAAACCAACTCTTCGGGGCTCTTGCCTTCGGCGTAAACAACTTCGTCTCCCCCTTGGAGGCCGTCGATCGCATGGGTGAAGCCGTGCTTTTTCCCGTCATAAATGACTTCCGCATCGCCATTCAGGTTTTGAATCAGTTTCGCTTGGGAGAATTTGGCCAAAGTTTCGTTTTGCAATTGGATTTCATAATTGGAGGTAACATAGACTTTTTCGCCTTCTTCCGTGACATAAGAAACCGAAGCGGTGAATTGGGGGTCAGAGTAAATGTTTTGCACTTCGATATCCAAAGAATGCCCTTCTAACAAGCCTTGATTGGGTTTTTCTTCCGAAGCGGGATTCATGATTTCGTATTGCTCCGGAGTCAAATGGCCCGAGAAACGGGTTCCTTCATAAATCCAAACCGCTTTGGTCAAATCGATGATGAGCGGGCGTTTGCGAATCTCAAAGACTTCCGTATCCAAAACGGATCGGTAATAAATCGAACGGTCCTCCATTCCGGTTTCGGTTTCCGTTCCGATCATTTTGATTTGGTAATATTTCGCGAAGTTCCATTGGCCAGCCTCAACAAAACGAACGAGGGAAGAGAGTTCCGTAGCTTCGGCAATATTACCAAACAAATAGGTGTTCGATGGTTCTTGCTTGTCTTGCAAGATGACTTTGTCGTTGCCAAGAAGGCCCTCGATTGCAATGTCGAATCCATGCGAATTGCCATCGTAAACGACCGTTTTTTCCGGGGATGTCACGAAGCATTCGGCTTGGGAATACCGCGCGGAGTCTTGATTGGTGGTGATCGCGTAATTGCTTGTGACGTCTTCGCCGCTTCCGTTTAAGACATTGACGGTGAAAATGGGTTTTTGAGCGATTTGGTTGAATCCATTCAAGACGCTTTCGATGTCCACTTCCACTTGCAGGACGTGCCCTTCCGCCAAGCCTTGATCAGGGTTTTCCTCCGTGGCGGGGTTCGTAACGGAGAAATCGGTTTCGGCCAATCGCTGTTGGAAAAAGTCTCCGTTATATTGATATTGGGGTTTGATGTCGATGGCCAGGGGGCGCTTGGTAACGGAAATGCTGCCTTTCGTGGTTTGTACGACATAGCGATTGTCCGCGTTCAAGGGGAAATTGTAGGTGAAGTCGTTGGGATACGTCCCGACTTCGATGATTTCTTCCTCATGGCTTGGGGTAATCTCGATATTCGACTCGTCTTCTTTCAAAACCCCGACGATTTCATAGTTCTCTAGCTTCTCCTTCTCCACCGATTTGCCGTCATACACCTTGGAATAATCGGGACTTGCTATCGACGCCGAAAGGGGATCGACATGGATAGTTCCCGGATGGATTGTGAGGTTGTACAAGGCGGTGACATCGGTTTTGCCATGGAATACTTTGACCGATGAAATGGAGCCCGTTTCTTCGATAACTGTTTTGTTGTAGGCGACTTGGATTTTGTCTCCTTCCGCTAAAGAAGTGTTCGGATTGATTTCGTAGCCTTCCGAGGTATGCTCTTTGCCGTTATAAACCCCGGAATAATCCGTCCCGGACACGATCAAAGGGCGAGCGGTCCAAGTGATGTCAACCGGAAGGGCTTGTACGCTGTAATTCTCCGTGACGTCGATTCCTTGGGAATTGGAAAAACGGACGTTGGTGATGGTGGCTTTTGGGGTCAAATCTTCGTAAGAATCGTATACGATTTCATAAGAAGTGCAACGGTCTCCGGGAATTAGGCCTTTCGCTTCGATGGAAGGAGTCTCCCCATATTGCCAAGTCTTTGTTGGGAACTCAACCGTGGCTTCGATTGGGGTGATTTCGAAGTATTGGACTTCGCTATAATAAGTTCCTCCGAAGCCATTTTTCCCCACCGCCCGCATCTTGTATTTACCGACCGTCGTCGGAACGATTTTGCTCCAAACGTCTTCATCCGCCTTGGAGTATTCGAGTTCCGCATCGCCGAAAATGGAGGAAGCGAAGGATTGGGGGGTTTGCCCATAGGAGTAGGTCGGGGCCAACGAGTCCACGTTCGTCACGATGCCTTTTACCGACATGAGCGCAATGACGCTGGCGAGGGCAGAGGCTCCAAGAACGGAAAAGAAAACGGCATGGCGTCGGAAAAAGTTGCGCATTTTCACGAGCGGTCTGATTCTCTTTTCGTAATTCTCGAATCGCGACATAAATCCCCTTTATTTGACGGTAATGTTTCCGGGTTCCACGTCATACTTCACCATCCCGGAATAATCCACTCCATCTTTGGTTAATTCAAAAGAGAAATGATTCGGATAATTTCCTGTGGTATCCCAAGATACATCCGACCAGTGAATCACGATGTCAAAGTCATCGAAATTCGGTCCCAATCTTTGACGGAGTTGTTGAACGATCCTCGTTTCTCCTCGTTCTTCGGAGGAAAGTGAATTCCCAATCGTGGTAGACGGGAAATCCGTATAGAAGATTCCCAATTCCTTCTCGGTTTGCTTAATCGCCGCGGGTTGTGCCGGGTTGTACGGCTCGATCGTTATGACATCGGCCAGAGTCTGGCTGCCTCCTCCGGGCGTATCATAAACCACTTCACCCATTCGGCTGTTACCGTTGGGGTCGAAAACCATGATTTTGGATTTTCTAAGCGGAATCGCGTAGAATTCCTCCGTGGAGTGGAACAGTTTCTCTTCCATCGAGTCGAAGAAACCAAATTCCACATAGTCTCCGCGAGCGGAAATCTTCATGCGATTGCTGGAAAGATCGGAAGCATAAGTGTCCGGGGTTATCAACTTGCCATTGATCTCAATCTGATAATTCTCTAACGTCGGTTTGACGGGGAGTCCGTTGAATTCCGAAGAAGAAGATACCCTTTCGATACGTATGGAAGTGATGGCGGGATCAAACCCGGTGAAGTGCAAAGACCTCCACCCGATGCCCAACGAATAAACTTCGCTCCAATACGTTGCGTGTTTCTCCGTGATGGTGAACTCCTTCTTGTGGGGCGATTGATATCCGCCGACCAGTCGAGCGGGGACTCCCAAAGCGCGGCAAAGCAAAACGTGAGCCGCGGCAAACATCTTGGCATTGCCTTTTTGGTTCGCGAATAGTTCCAAAACGGGATCCATTGTCCCGCTTGGAACATAATCCGCGTCCATGACGTAACGTTCGTCGAGATGCTTTTGAATCGCTTCGGCGGTGGCAAAATAATTCATTCCGGAGAGGGAAATGCCATAAGTTTCGGCATAATGGATCAATTGGTTCTTCAAATCCCCATCAACCAAAACCTGATATTTCGGAAGAATGCTGTTTCGATACCCCCAATCTTCGGTATTCCCACTTGGGATCTCAAACTCGGAAAGATAATCCACTCGATAAGAAACCTGGCTCGTGCGGGTTAGGCGCACATCGTCGTAGGGCGAAAGGCCGATGTCAGTTACGGAGGATCGCGCATATTCCGGGACGATTGCACCGTAATCTTGGAACCCGTCCATCATTGTGATTTTGACGTTGTCAAAAGACGGATTGGTTCGGTTTTCCACGTTGTTCACAAACGTGAACAAAGAAGAACTCGATTCCTCCCCGATGGCGGGCTTTTCTTCAAAGGTCCACGTATCCGGGTCATAATCGCCGAATGCCGTGGAACGGAAATAGAGGGCATCGCTCATCTCATTCGAATTCGAATATTGGAACAGATTTTTGGGTTGAGAAGAGGAAGGGAGGGGTTTGCTCGCATCCCCATTCAAAATCGTCGGTTCCGTCATTGCCGGTTCGCCCTTGGAAGGAGTCGGATCAAAGCGAATCCATCCCTTTCCGGATTCATAGACCTCCACCCAGGCGTGCCCGTTGGTATCGGCTACCACGTTGTTCTTGTCTCCAGAAGCGGAAACCAAATAGCCGTTCGTCAAGCGGGCGGGCAGGCCCAATTGACGGCAAATCATCGTCATTGCCGAAGCGAAGTTGGAGCAAGTTCCCGTCAATGAGCTTTCCAAGAATCGCTCAATGGGGTCATCGATTCCCTGCGTTCCCCCATTGAAGACCATGCCCGCATAAGTCCCTTTGCGGCGGAAGAACTCTTCAATGACATAAGGGTTTTTCGAAATGGAATGGTTGCTGATAAAAGAAGTTAACGCGGGCTTCAAATCTTCTGGAACAGAAAGATAAGTCCGTTTGACGTAAGAATAATAACGAGATTCTTCGTCGCTCAAATAAGATGGCAAAGCGAGATAATTCGTTTCCATCTCCGGATAGAATTTGGAAGAGTACTCCGAAATATCCCGATTCCGAACTCGCGCTTCCTCCAATGTGGAGAAGACCTGTTTTTCATTGTTTTGGTCGAGATAAGAAACATCCGAATAGGAGGCGGACAGCATGCTTCGGGAGCGGAAACTCCCTAAATGAAATTGAATATCATACGATGAGGAACGGTTCATTCCGGCTAACGTGGTATAGAAAACCGGGGAGACCATGTAAAGTTCGCCATCGTATCCGCTGGGTTCGTTGAAATCGCCGATGAGATAATTGTAATCTCCGTAACTTTGGTTGCGAATATATACGGTTCCAGAATAATTCGTTGTGAAATAGAAGAGGGTTTTGCCTTCGCGATTCGGATCCAAATCGCCTCGGTCCAACGAGGATCCAAGAGGACTGTCTCCTCCGGGAGTGCCAGTGCTTCCTCCACCAGAACCATCGTCAGCACCGCCTCCACCGGAACCACCGCCAGCACCGCTTCCGCCGGAACCGGCCGTAATGCCTTGTTCTTCCCATTCGGCGTCGATGGCGTCAAAATCCTCGGACGGTTGGGGTTCATCTCCGTCCAAGGCGTCGCGGTTGCTCTTGATGGAATCGATTTCCGATACGATGTCCCCCGTGAGGGCGGCCAAAATGCCCGCGGCGACTTCCGGGTGTTGCGAAGCGAATTCCAACAAGTCGTCGGTGGTCATGCTCGAAAGGTCTCCGCCGTTTTGTTGGAGGTATTCCAGCAGCGCGGTCGCGAGTTCGGGATTGTTTTTAACCAAATCAGCGAGCTCTTCAGAGCTAAGCCCTCCGAGGGTCATGCCCGAGTTCAAAATCTGTTCGGCAAGTTGCTCAGCTATCCCCTGCAGAATCTCAGGGTGATTTTGCGCCAATTCGAGGAGGGACTCCAAATCAATGTCGCTAAAGTCACCATTTTGAAACATCTCTGCGATGCGATCGGCCCAGTTTTCCATAACGTATTCGGCCAATTCCGGGTGCTCTTCCAAGAAATCAAGCAATTGCTCCCAGTCGAGGTTTTCCAGGTTTTTCGCGTCGAACTGAATCTTGTTATAAGGAACGTTGTAAGCGTCTTCCAACACCAAAGTGATGCCGACTCCGCTGGCAAGAGAAACCGCGGCGGTCATGGCAAGTAAGAACGGGGAAATTCTTGCGCGTCTCATCGTGTTCCTCCTTTAAATGTCGGCGATTCTCCGGATCGCGGCCTCGCAAAGGGGCGCGCCTCCCTCGCCGAAGAGGGATTTGAGGAGGGTGAGGAGCTCGGGGGCCTTCGAGCGGACCACGACCGGGTTGGCCGCGGCGAGCTTGCGGAGGACCTTGCGCGAAAGGAGCTGGTCGAGGGCCTCGGAGGAGGATCCCCCGGAGGCGACGTAGGCGGGGACGAAGTTG
>JAXDTZ010000016.1:0-20126 GCA_034089705.1 Candidatus Alloenteromonas sp.
TCCTTATGTGTCTAGCAACAGCATTATGGAGGCTTTTTCAATTTCGCGAAACTCCCATCATATCGTGTGGTCGCCAAATAACGAAAATGGTCTCGGCACTACCCGAGACCACACATTCCCCACACTTTATGAAGGAGAATCCAAAAAACAGCCCTGAATGAATCAGAGCTGCAGTTTGTATATGGAGCATCCGGCCGGATTCGAACCGACGGTAAGGGAGTTGCAGTCCCGAGCCTTACCACTTGGCTACGGATGCGCGAGAAGAATTATAGAGGATGCCCCTTCAGACTGCAAGAGGGCGAAATCTCGAGATCATCGGAACGTTTGGCCATTGAAAAATGTAGGGGAATGGGCAACAATACCCTTCGTTTTTGGAGGGCATTCATGTTTCAAACCGAAGAGTACGTCACCACCCGTTATTGCAGTCCTTTGAGGGAAATGAGCCTGACCGCCTTGTCCCTCATTTGCCAAGAGGCCGCGATTGCCGAAGTCGAGGAGAATTACGGCTACGACCACACCAAAACGATCGATCGGGGTTTCCTGTGGGTCATCGCCAAAACCCATTTTGAGATCTCCCGCATGCCGCATTACGAAGAACGGGTGAAAGTGATTACCTATCCCGGGAAGCGCCTCGCCTCCTTCTTCCTCCGCCAGTACCGAATCGAGTCCCAAGACGGACAAGTCCTCGTCAAAGGGGTCTCCGTCTGGGCAATCGTGGACGCGAATTCCCGTCACATGGTCACCCCCGAACAAGCGGGGCTCCCCATCCCCACCGAAACGATGGAGGGCGAGTTAGGATTCCCCAAGGGATATCCTGTCCCAGAATTAGGAAACACCGGGATTCTGCAAGGGACGTTCAGCAATTGCGACGTCAACGGCCATATCAACAACACGAAATACTTCGACTTCATCGAAGACGCCATCCCCGCGGAGACGTGGAAATCGCGTCGCATCCAAGGCGTGGACATCGCCTACAAGAAAGAGATTCCGATGGGGCAGGGAGTCGAAGTCCGTTATGGGAAACAAGACTCCGATTATTTCTTCGCTTCCGACCATTTCGATGCCCGGATTTGCTTTCAGGAATGAATCGAATTCGACCCCCATTCTCGCTTCTTTTGGCCCTTAGGGGCCATTTTTTATGGAAGAACAAAACAAAAGAAATCCCGCCTCCGAAGAAGCGGGAAATGGGTTAACGGGCGCCTTTGGCGGCTTTCCGGCGTTCCACGCGGAGCTTGTGGAAGCGGCGCTTGGCGATCACCGAGGTGATGATTCCAACCGCGGCCACGACGAGAATCGCCCCGAAGACGATGACCCCGGCGAGGGGGAGGTTGTTCGACTTCACGTCTTGCCACATGGCGAGGACGAATTTGTTGTTGTCCCCGTAATCCTTCATGATGGCGAGCTTGGGGATCAGGTTTTGGGGCGGGTATTGGGTGTAGAACTGCCTTCCCGCGATGCATTCCCCGTCATGGATGTCCTCCAACTCGTCCGTGTAGAAGAGGTAGGGGTTGGTCATCGGGGTGTTCCCCAAGGGCGAAGGATATCCGCTTAAGAGGTCGTCGGATAGAGTTCCTTCGAACATGTAGGTGAGGTCGACGACGCTCCAACCGTTTTCCTCCGCGAATTCATCCCAGGAATAGGAGGTTCCCCCATAACGAAGTCCGGTTCCGTCTTCGAAGACTTCGACTTCGACGGGGTTGCCCTCTTCATCGACTTCTTCCGAATAATCGTATTGCCGGCAATCGTACCATTCTCCGACGAGGGAATGGATGTCATCCCCCGCGATGAAGGAGGTGTAGCCGATGTAATTCATGTTGGCGACCGCGATCTGGGGATCGGAGAGGAAATTGAGGAAGTCGTAGGCGACGACTTGGTTCTCCCCGGCGCATTCGCGGGTCATCATCCAGCCGTCGAACCAGATGTTGCCACCGGTTTTGGGGATCGAATAATAGAGGGTTTGGGGGTTGTGGCCTTCTTCCGCGGTGTCGAGGGCGAATACGGCGTCCCCGCTCCAGGCGAGGTTGATGCCAATCAAGCCTTTGACCATGTCCTCCTTGCCGGAGTCGACTTCGAACCCGAAGATGTTCTCCTTGAGATCGAGGAGGGTGGCTTTGACCTTTTCGACGTTGGCTTCGTCGCAACGGTTGAAGATCTCCCCAAGAAGAGGGGAGTAATTCTCGATGGCCTCTTCCCACTTGCCCTCAAGCAAGGTGAAGTTATCGTCGAAATAGCCCGATTGCTCCATGAGGGATTTGATCTCTTGGTCGAATTCCTTCATGATGCCGATCGAGTAGGTATCGCGCATGGAGTCCTTAACGGACATTTCCCCATAGAAGGCGGGATTCCAAAGGGAATTCCAATCGTTCATGGCGAATTTGACTTCCTCTTCGTCCATGCGCTTGTCCCGTGCGATTTTGCTGGGGTTGTAGAGGATTCCGAGGGTGCCCCACATGTAACCGATCGAATAGTCCTTGACCGTTTCTTCCTTCCCTTCCACGACGGCGGTCAGCCCTTCGAGTTGGGCATTGAGGTAAGGGGAGACGTAATCGACGTAATTCGGGACTTTGGCGAAATCGATCTTTTGGAGCATTTCGAGGTTCATCATCTTTTGGATGGTGTAGTCGCTGGCGACGATAAGATCGTAGGTGCTCTTCCCCGTTTTGAGGGAGGAGAGCATCGTTTCGTTGGTGTCGTAGGTGTCGTAGACGATGCGGACGGTTTTGCCCAAGCGCTCGCTTTCGTATTCCTCGAATCCGGAAAGGACGTCGTCGAAGGTGTACTCTTTGCCGTTTTCGTCGGTGAATTCGAATTCATCTTCGCCGATGTAGTCTTCGCAGTTGAGAAGGCGAAGGGTGAGGACGTCCTCCACCTCGCTGCAACCGCTTAAGGATGCGGCGGAAAGGAGGGCGGCGAACCCAAGAAAGAAAGAAGACGCGAATTTGTTTTTCATTGCCTAATCCCTCCCTTTGCGGTGTTTGGCCTTTTTGGCCTGGACGTTGCGGTAAATCGTCACGGATAAGACGAGGACCAAGACCCCGAGGAAGATGAAGGTGGTGAGCGCCCTCATCGCCGGGGGAATGGGTCCTTTTTTGATCTTGGCTTGCACCAAGGTCGAAAGGGTTTCGATGGTCTTTTCCCCGGAGAAGAGCCCGGCCCCGCGGGTGAAAGCGGTGACGATGAAGTCATCGAGGGACAGGGTGATCGCGAGCAAGAACCCGGAAGCGATGCCCGGCATGATTTCGGGGAGGGTGGCTTTGAAGAGGGCTTGGCGTTGGGTGCAGCCAAGGTCGAGGGCCGCCTCGTAAAGGGCCGGATCCATCTGTTGGAGTTTGGGTTTGACCGAGAGGTAGACGAAGGGGAGGCTTAGGATGACGTGGCCCACGAGCAACGTCCAAAAACTGAAGATGTTTGTCCCGGAGAATAGGTAATTCCCGGCGAATACAAATAGGACGGTCAAGGAAAGGGCGATGACGATTTCGGCGTTGACGACCGGAATCTGGGTGACGTTTTCGCAGACGCCCTTCCACCACTTCTTGGAATAGAAGACCCCGACGGCCCCCAAGGTCCCAAGGAAAGTGGAAACCACCGCGGAGACGAGGGCCAAAACCACCGTGTTGGCCAAGGCGATGCCGATTTCTTCATCTTGGAAGAGGCGTTCGTAAAGGCCGAAGGAGAAGTCGCCCCATTGGCCGATGACCTCGGTGTCGGTGAAACTCGAAGCGATCAATACGAGGATCGGGACGTACATCAAAATCAAGACGAACCAAATCGCGCATTGGCCGAAGACCTTGGTCATGACGTTGCGGCGGTGGATGCGGATTTCGTTTTGAGCACAAGCGTCGTTTACCATGCGCCGACCCTCCTTTCTCCATCCCCGCGGAAACGGCGGGTCAATGCCATCGAAATGGCGATGAGGACGAGCATCACAAGGGCCATGAAGGAACCTTCATTCCATTGCGATTGCGAGAAGTTCAAATAGATGATGTTGCCAAACAAGGTGAGTTTGCCTTCCGAAAGGGTGTCGGAGATGACATAGCTCGACATCGTGGGCATGAAGACCATTTCCGCGGCGGAGACGATGCCGGGGACCGATTGGGGCAAAATCGAGCGGAGGAAGGTTTGGACGGGGTTGGCCCCGAGGTCCCTCGCCGCCTCGATCTGCGATTTGTCGAGTTTGAGCATGGTCGTGTAGAGGGGGAGGATCGTGAAGGGCAAGTAGTTGTAAACCAGGCCGATCATCGTCGCGACATAAGGATGGGCCCCTCCGTATATCCCCATCCAGGAAAGGACGTCGCGGGTCGCCCCGGTGCGGAGGACGAAGTTGATCCACATCGGCATGACGAAGAGCATGACGAGGACGATGTTCTTGTTCACTTTCTTGTTCGCAAGCAAATAAGCCAAAGGATAGCCGATCAGCAAGCAAATCAAGGTGTTGAGGATCCCTAGGAAAAGGGATACGACGAGGACGTTGAGCTTGGTCGCCGAAGTGAAGAACGAGAGGAACGCCGCTCCAGACAAGACGAGGGTCTCGGTGCCGTTTGGCCCGGGGACGGTCTCGGTGAAGGCGTAGATTACGATGATCAGGATCGGGAGCAAAACGAAAAGAAGCAAGAACAGCGCGTAAGGGAACGAGAGGTAGGAGCGCTTAAAGGCGAAAAACCGTTTGGGTGAAGGCTTGGTGTGGTGGGCCATGGACTATTCCTCCACGACGAATTCGTCCAAGCCGCCTTTGAGTTTCAGTTTGATTTCCTCTTTGGCGATCTCGATGGAAACGAGGTCGTTTTCGTTCCAGGCGTAGGGGGAGTTGACCACGAAATCCTCTTCGTCGTCGGTGCGGACGAGGTATTGGTAGTGGTCCCCGATCCAGACGCTGGAAATGATTTCTCCTTGGGAATGGCCGAGGGAGAGGTCGTCGGACAAGACGACGCGGTCGAGGGAGACGGTCGCGATGACCTTGGCTTCCTTGCGGAAATCGTAGGTCTTCTTGGTGATGGAGCTGTAAACGGTGCCATCCTCGTTCAGGGTTCCCCCTTCCACGAGTTGGGCCACCTCGCAAGGGAAGGCGTCCTCCCCGATCACGACTTCGTTGTCGCCGTTGATGTAGGCGTCATCGTAGACGTTCTCGCTGTAGGTCTTTTCCATGACTTGGATGTTTTGGGGATCGACCGACAAGGAGACGACCGTGTTGACGGGGCGGTCCTTGGTGTCGCGGCAGGAGATTTCGCTTTTGCCGACCAAGACGACGTATTCGTAATGGACGCCTTGGAACACTTTGGAGACGATGGTGCCATCGACGGTTCCGGCGCCTTTCTCCCCAATGATGAAGTCTTCGGGGCGGATGACGACGTCTACCTTTTCGTTAATGGGGAATTCGTCCACGCAGTCCCAGACTTTGTTGATGAAGCGAACCTTCTTCTTGCCCGTCACGGTTCCGTTATAGATATTGGATTCGCCGATGAAGTCCGCGACGAAGGCGTTCACCGGTTCGTTGTAGATTTGCTCCGGGGTTCCGCATTGTTGGATGATCCCGTCTTTCATGACGATGATGCGGTCGGACATCGTGAGGGCCTCTTCTTGGTCATGGGTGACGTAGAAGAAGGTGATGCCGAGTTTGCGGTGCATTTCCTTGAGTTCGATTTGCATGTCTTTGCGCATCTTGTGGTCAAGGGCGGAAAGGGGCTCGTCGAGGAGCAACACCTTGGGCTCGTTGACGATGGCGCGGGCGATCGCGACGCGTTGCTGCTGGCCTCCGGAGAGGGTGCCGACGTCGCGGTCTTCCATTTCTTCGAGGTCCACGAGTTTGAGGGCGCGCGATACCTTCTCGTCGATGACTTTGGCGGAAAGGCGGGTCATTTTGACCTTCGGGTTCCCGTCCTTGTCCAAAACGGGATTCCCTTGGCGGTCCTTCACCGGGACCGGCACCTTTTTCATCTTGAGTCCGAACGCAACGTTGTCGTACACGTCGAGGTGCGGAAAGAGGGCGTAATGCTGGAACACCGTGTTGACCGGCCGTTTGTACGGCGGCAGCAAAGTGATGTCCTGCCCATTGAGCAAGATTTGGCCCGAGCTCGGAAGCTCAAAGCCCGCTATCATGCGAAGCGTCGTGGTCTTCCCACATCCCGACGGCCCAAGAATCGTGATGAACTCCCCTTTTTTGACGTCCAGGTTGAAGTCATCGACGACCATTGTCCCATCGAATTGCTTGCACACGTGGCGCAAGCCGATGATCGTATCCGATACACCATCCATATTTGTCCCTCCCAGGAAAAAAGAAAGATAAGTACAGAGTGAGAATCCTCCGCGCCAAATGCGTTAGATTCAACGGCGAAAATATTGAAGAAAAACCCCTAAAAAATCAACAACAATTTTTAGGGGAAGTTTACCCTCGAAAAACCACGCGGGCAAAAAGTTGGCTTTTCTTCGGCACAATCGAAGAAATTCCGTCATTAAATTTTCTTAATTTTTGGCTTATTTTTTCGTGCAAAAAACCGTGAAATTCCTTACAATGTTTTTACCATGAAAAAACACGCACTTTTTTCCTTCTGTTTGTTCCCGCTCTCCTTGGGGCTTTTCGGGTGCGGCGGCACCACCTCTCCTAGCAAGGTTTCCCTGCTGTTCGGGAGCAAGGAATTCACCTCCCTTACGGCGGTGAGCAGCACCTCCCACATGAAGAAACTCGAAGACCAAAGCGCCCTCGAAACCCTCATTAAATTCCAAGAGAGTTTTCTGCTGATCGTGCTGGGGGACGCCCACGTCACCTGCGGGTGCTGGAACGCGTTCCACCAAAACAACATCGTCCGCTTCCAGCAAGAGACGAACACCCTCTTCTACTACATCTACTCCAATCAGCTCAAAGACGATTTCGGAATGTCCATCGGCTCCCAAAAGGCGGCTTTGGGAATCTTTTCCAAAGGCAAATTGGTCTATGAAAACAGCGACTCCGACGAATCGAGCGAGTTTTACAAGGATTACCAGTCCTTCAAAGAATGGATGCTTGCGCGCGTGACGCTTCCGCGCGTGTTCCATTTAACGCGGGAACAACTCTCCTCTATGTATGAAGGATGGAATGAATTCACCATCTACTTCTCCCGGCAAACCTGCGGGGATTGCGCCTTCATCCAGACGGGGGCGTACCGGGAATATTTCGAAACCCACCCCACCGGGATCGAGGATTCCTACATCATCGACCTCGACTCCGTGGGAATCGGGGCGATCGAGGTGGATGGGGTGATTCATCACCGTTCTTCCGCTGAAGACGCGACCCCAGAGCAAAAAGAAGCCCAACGCCTCTACGAGGAATTCAAGGTCGAATACGGATTGAACCAAACCGAGGACAATCCCGCGGGATATGGGCAAGGTTACGTCCCCACCTTCTATCACATCAACCCGGAAGGCAACGGCAAAAAGACGGGGGACGTCATCGACATTTCGGGGGTATTCTTCAACGACAAGGTCGCGGAAGATGGGACCATCCTCGACACCTATTTCACCGCGGAGCGACTCGAACTCGAATCCCTCTCTTACCTCCGGGAGTCGAACCTCCAAGACAAGACCCTGCTCGGCAAGAAAATCGATTTGGAGATTTCGAAGCGAGACGGCTTAAGCTTTTACCACAACCCGATATTGAACCTCTTCCTCGATGCCTCGATCGGCAGCGGGAAATAAGAAAGGAGCCATCCCATGGATGCGAATTTAGAACGTTTCTTGCGTTATGTGCAAGTGGATACCCAAGCGGACGAGAACAGTTTCACCATACCCAGCGCGGCCAAAGAATTGAACCTGACCCGTCTTTTGAAATCCGAACTCGAGGAGATGGGAATCTCCTGCTATATCAACGAGTTTGGAATCCTCTATGGCAAATTGCCCGGGGTCGAAGGATTGGACCCGATCGGGTTCAACGCCCACGTGGACACTGCCTTGGAGTTGCCGGGCAAGGACGTCAAACCCCGGATCGTCGAAGATTATGACGGCGGGGTCATCGCCCTAAACGACTCCTATTCCATGTCCCCCAAGGAATTCCCGACCCTTGAGGATCACATCGGGGACACCTTGGTCACCACGAGCGGGGACACCCTCCTTGGGGCGGATGACAAAGCCGGGATCGCCATCATCATGGCCCTCCTTTCCTATTATTCCTCCCATCCCGAAATCCCCCACCACCCCATCTGCTTCTGTTTCACCCCCGATGAAGAAATCGGACGGGGGCCCGATCACTTCGACGCGTTGGAATTCGGGGCTAAATACGCCTATACGATCGACGGGGGCTATTTCCGGGAAATCGCCTGTGAAACATTCAACGCCGCCCACGCGGACATCGTGATCCATGGCAAATCCATCCATCCGGGAGAAGCCAAGGGGAAACTCATCAATGCCCAAACGGTCGCTTTTGCTTTCGACGCCTCCCTTCCCGAAGGCATGCGCCCGGAATTCACCGAGAAATACGAGGGGTTCTTCCACCTCGTCCATAGCGTCGGCTCCGTGGACCAAGCCTCCCTCCATTACATCTTGCGCAACCACGACCTCGCGATGTTAGAAGTGCAAAAGGAAGTCATTCGCAACGTCAAAACGAAGATGGAACGGGATTTCCCGGGTTGCCGGATCGAAGTGGACATCCAAGACGATTACCGCAACATGAAAGTGATTCTCGACGAGCATCCCGAAGCCATCGAAACCGCGAAAAAGGCCTTCGCCGCCTTGGGATACGAACCGGTCTTCGAACCGATCCGTGGGGGAACCGACGGAGCCACCTTCTCCTTTAAGGGATGCCCCACCCCCAATTTGGGGACCGGCAGCTACAACCACCACGGCCGATTCGAATACCTTTCCCTCCGCGAATTCCACGCGATGATTGAAATCGTTAAGGAAATCGTGAAGGCTTAATCCTTGTCTTTCTGGGCTTCCGTCATGGAAGCCCTTTTTGATGGGTTTTGGGCAAAAGAAAAACCCGATGAAGCGAAATCATCGGGAATTCAGCGATGGCTGGGGTGACTGGGATCGAACCAGTGCATGTGGGTTTCAGAGACCCATGCCTTACCCCTTGGCTACACCCCAACGCAAAAAGTATTCTACACAACTGGAAAATCCCTTCAAGGATTTTTCGCGGATTGGGCCAAGAATCGACGACTCGTTTCAGAAATCGAAAGTTCCTCTTCTTTTTCTGTAGGGTGATACAATATCTCCATGGAAATCATCGATATTCACGGTCACATCGCTTCTTGGCCGACTTTGGAGCAAACCGAAAAGGCCATTCTCTTTTCCTGCCGGAAATACGGAATCGCCAAGACGTTCGTCTCCAATTGCGACGCGGCGGAATTCCCCAGCGTCGGAGACGAAACCCCGAAGAATCTAAGTTCCATCGAATGCTTTGAGCAAACCTTGGAGTTCTTGCGCGCCCATCCCAAGAAAATCCGCGCCTATTTTTGGATTCGCCCCGCGGCGGAGAAAGTGACCCCGGAACTCGTTTCTTACCTCAAAGCCAATAAAAAGCGCATCCTTGGCTTGAAGTTTCATCCTTATTGCTCCCAGGTTCGCATTTCCGATTCCAAGATGAATGCGTATTACGCGCTAGCGGAGAAACTTCGTTTGCCGATCCTCGTCCATACGGCGAATGACGTGTATTCCTCCATCGTCGAGTTAGGCAAAGTGGCGAAGCGCTTCCCCAAAGTCCGTTTCATCGCCGCCCATATGGAGCTTTGCAGCGACCACCAGATCGCGATCGAAGTCATGAAAAAGCATCCCAACATCTACGGGGATACCGCCTGGGTGCCTTTTGAGGTCGCCTGCCAAGCCTTGCGGGAGGTGGGGGAAGACCGGTTGATGTTTGGGACGGATAACCCCATCGATGGGAAGCACACCTTGAAAAACCCCATGTACCAAGACTACTTCTCGAACTCCTTGGGCATCGAAAAATCCCTCCATGAAGCGTTGATGGGCGGGAATGCGAAGCGCTTTTTCCACCTGAAATAATATCGCTTGTCTATACTTTTTTCGAACAGGTGTTATAGTAAAGTCATCCAGTGATATATCGAAAGGAGGATCCCATGCGAATCCTAGTTTGCGCATTTTCCCATTACGCGGAACACGACACCAATCCCTCGGAAACGATTTTGAATCGCCTTGACTGCGAAGTGGAGAAATTGCTCCTTCCTTGCTCATGGAAGCGTTCCAAAGAAGTCTTGGAAGAGGCGATTGAAACGAAGAAGCCCCAAATCGTGTTGATTCTCAACATGTCTCCTTTCCGGCATTCCCCGACGTTAGAGCAATACGCGCATAACGAGATGTACGAGAACTCCTTCCCCGACGAAGACGGGGAGATACGAACGGGGGAAGCGATTTACCCCGAGGAAGCCGCTTCCCTGCGCGTCGGGCTCGACGTGGCCCAAATCGCGAATGTGTTGCTCCAAGAAGGGCATTACGTCTCCAATTCGATCGACGGGGGCCGGTTTTTCGACAACGAAGCCTATTACTGCGCGCTTCGGAAAGTCCCCTTCTCCCTCTTGATCCACATCCCGTTAGAAAAAGACTTCCCCTTGGAAGAATCCCTGTCCATGGTGGAAGCCTTGATTCGATTAGCGGGCGAAGAATACGGGGATTAAGCCCCGTCGATATCGTCCTTGTACCGAGTCGAATTCGAAGAATAGGAAGAGGAACGCTTCCGTTCCCGAAGCATGTCGATGTCTTCCCCGGAATGGCGTTTGGATCTGGGAATATCCGGGGAGAGCCCGGGCTTTCTCTTCTTCTGGTACATATCTCCTATTCTAAACAGAAACGCATAAAAAGAAAGGCATAACCATGATTCGAGGAATCCTGTTATTGGCCGATGGGTTCGAGGAAACCGAAGCCATCGCGACCTACGACGTCCTCCGGCGTTCCGGAGAAGTTTCCACCGTTTTGGCTTCGATCTCCTCCTCTTTGGAAGTCGTCTCTTCCGGGGGAATCCGGGTCGTCGCGGATGGGTTTTTACCCCAAATGGAGAGGGACGCCTATTCGTTTTTGATCCTTCCAGGAGGCAAAATCGGGGTCGACAATTTGAAGCGAAGCGAGGAAGTGAAGTCCTGGATCCTCGATTTCGCGGAGAAAGGGAAATACCTCTTCGCCATCTGCGCCGCCCCTTCGATTCTGGGGGAACTCGGGCTGTTAGATGGCAAACGTTACACCTGCTTCCCGGGATTCGAAAGAGGGAAAGGGGAATACCGATTCGAAGGTTCGGTCATCGATGGCAACCTCGTCACCGGGCATTCCATGGCCTATTCCATTCCCTTTGGGGAAGACATTCTCCGGGTGCTTCTTGGGGAAGAGGCAGTGAAAAGGATCGAGCACGGAACCAAAGGAACCCGTTAAATCAGATATAAGAACGCGTATCCAAATCCCAAAGAGGCGAGGAGGCAGATTCCAAGGATCTCCAGCGCCTCTTTTCGTTTTTCCTTGTTTTTGAACAAGACGAACATCCCAAGGCCCGCGTTGATGAGCAACCCCGACAAGAGAGCCCCAAAGGGAAGGAGCCCGTTCAAGTAGAAATTCGCCAGCATGACTGAGGAGGCGCAGTTGGGGATGAGTCCGATGAGGACGGCGACCAAGGGGGTGAGGGGTTTGGCCACTGCCAAGAACGTCGCGACTCGGTTTTCCCCCAGAAAATAGATCAAAGTCCCGAAGGCGAAATTGAGGATCAGGACGTAAACGAATACCTTCAAGGAATGGATCAAAGGATGGAGAAGGTGCTCTTTCCAAGGATTGTCATCCCCCCCTTCGATTTCGTGTCCGCAGCAGCCGACGTGGACTTCTTCTTCCCCGTGGCATTCTTCCAAATGCTCCTCAACGGCCCGGTTTTTACGGCGGAAGAGCAGATCCACCAAAAAGCCCACGAGCATCGGAAGCAGGATTTTGAGGCCCAAAAGGACAAAAGAGAGGTACCAGGTGGGGCGCTGATCAGTGAAAAGAATCGGCAGCGCTTCGTCCGAGCAAGCCAAAAAAATAGCGACCAAAGTCCCCATCGTGAGGTGGTCTTTTTGGTAGAGGTCCGCCCCGACGACGCTGGTGCCGCATTCGGGGACAAGGCCGAAAAGCGCCCCTAATGCGGGGGCGAACCGCCGGGATTTTCCCAAAGCCCTCGCAATCTTGCTTTCGAAAAACGATAACAAGACGTGCAGGAGGAAGACGGTGAGGAGGACGATCGCAGAATCTTTTAACGCATCGAGGAATACTTCGAGCATGCGATTACTATACACTTCGTTTCTTTATCTGTCAGGGAAATGCGTTTCCCACATTTTTTTACTAAGGGAGAGTATAATACACCGAAAACGAGGTAATTTTATGGTGGAAGAAATCAATTCCGGCAATTGCAACCACGATTGCTCTTCCTGCTCCGCCTCTTGCGGGGAGCGGGTCATCGAAAAGAAACAACCCCATCCGGGAAGCGTGATCCGAAAAGTCATTGCCGTCACGTCTGGGAAAGGAGGGGTAGGGAAATCCTTAACCACCGCCCTTTTGGCCATTTCCGCGGCGAAAGAAGGCAAAAAGGTCGCCATCTTGGACGCGGACGTCACGGGCCCATCCATCCCGACCATCTTCGGCCTCAACGAGCTCGCGACGGGAGATGAGACCAAAATCAATCCCGTCGTATCCTCCTTGGGCATCAAAATCATGTCCTTGAACCTCTTGCTCGAAGACAAGACCGATCCCGTGATTTGGCGGGGACCGGTGGTCTCGGGCCTCATTGGGCAATTCTGGAGCGACGTGGACTATGGGGAGATCGATGAACTCTACATCGACATGCCCCCGGGAACCAGCGACGTCCCCTTGACCGTCTTCCAGACCATTCCCGTGGACGCGGCGGTCATCGTCACCTCTCCCCAGGAACTCGTTTCCTTGATCGTGGAGAAAGCGGTGAAAATGACGTCCATGATGAACATCCCCGTCCTTGGGGTGGTGGAGAACATGTCCTACATCCTTTGCCCCCATTGCGGAGAGAAAACCTATCCTTTTGGAGAGCCAAGCGCCGAAGTGGCAAGCCGTTATGGCATCCCCGTCTACGAAACGTTGCCCATCGATCCCAAACTCGCTGCTTGTTGCGATTCCGGGACCTTGGAAGAATACGAAGGGGAATTGCTGGGGCGCTTAAGCGCGGCCATCCATCAAATCTGAAAAACGGGGGACGTCCCCCGTTTTTTGATAGAAAAACTTTTTTGTTATTGGGGATGGAAGGGACAAGAAGGCCCGAGGCAATCCTTGTTGGAAGGAGAGAATTCGCAGACGACGGGACGAGAGACGTCCAAGGTTACCCCATAATGCTTTTTCGCGTACTCCGCCCCATAAAGGAGAGCAAGGAAGGCGTTGCGTTTGCAGCACCTCGGCCCTCCGATTCGACTCATGCCCAAAAGGAGAGAAGAGGTGAATTCCATGTGGGATTGGTACGCTTCGTCGCGTGACAAAGGACCCGTTTGGTCCAAAATGGACAATACGGCTCCGATGGAAGCGACCGATCCGCAAACGCCCCAATACCCGCACATGGCCCCGGGCATCTTGAGGGAACGCTCCGCCAAAGCGCGGAGGTTCGTTTCGTAATCCATGGGCATGCCCGCGTTTTTCAAGGCGGTGAGGAAAGCGGCCCCGTCGAGGAAATGGTGTTCCGGTCCATGGAGGGATATCGTTCCATTCCCCATGGCGGCTTTCGCGAGTTCGATGGGATCGGTGGAGGTAAGGGGGCGCAAGGAAGCGAGGATGGTGTCGTATTTTTCAGAAATGGTGGTCATGGGTTCTCCTGTTAGATACGAGTTTAACGGGGTGAACGGGGAAAGGGAAACGATGCTGTCTTTTTTTCGGGCGATTTCTTTTTCTTCCCCGTTTTCAGGGACGAAATGGGACATTATCATGTAACCCATGATCCTTCTCCATTTGCAAGACAACGAATACCCCAAACGGGAAATCACCCATCGCCGGGACGTGGCCAGGGCCATCGTGGTGTTCCCGGGCAACCTCGTCCCCATCCACACGGTCCATCGCGACGACCTATTCGGGAACCAAACCTACCTCGAAACCCCCGGGGGAGGGGTGGACGAAGGGGAAACCTTCGAAGAAGCCGTCGTTCGGGAATGCGAGGAAGAAATCGGATATCGCGTCGAGCCCATCGCCTGCATCGGGGAAGTCAACGACGCCTATCACCTGATCGGAAGGGCCAATCGAAACCGTTATTACCTTTGCCGCCCGATAACCAAAGTCAAAAAGCATTTTGAATCCGCGGGGGACAATTACATCGTCATGACGCGCCTCCTCCCCATCGAAGAAGCGATCGCCTCTTTCGAAACCCAAGACGACCATGGGGTGGCAGGGCTAGTGAAACGCCGAGAACTCCCGATTCTTTGGGAAGCCAAACGCCTCTTAGAAGAAAATGGCGACGCGAAAGCAAACAAGTAGAAAACGCGGAACGAATCGATAGCCCGAAAAAGTTCCCGGATTTTGAAGTCGATATCGGATTTTTTGTCCAGAAGATTTTCCATGAGTTTCCCTTTTGGGCCAAAAAGTAATTTTTTCCGTTTCAAAGGTAAGGAAATATTTCGCTTGCCAAGGTTCTTCTTGTCATTTAGAGGCGATTATTTGCCCATTCTCTTACAAAATCTCCCTTTTACGAATGCGCACGCGCAAGAGCGCTATTTCTTCGTATAGAATAAAGTACATTTCCAACAGGAAAGGAGCCCCATGAAACACACCTTCAAACTATTTTCCGGAATCCTTGGCGTGTTGATTCTCGGTTCCTGCCAATTATCCCCGACGATTTCATCCGAAACATCCAAGGGTGTCGACGAATCGATCGCCGAAAGCAACGTCCAAACCGAGGTGCCTTCGATTCCTGGTCCCATCGAGACTTCCGAAGAAGGACCGGTCATCGATAGCGGCGGTCCCATCACCGTGTACCTTTGGTCCAACACCCTCTATCCCCAATTCGCGAAGCACATCCAAACAAAGCTCGCCGACATCGACATCCAATTCGTCGTCGGAAACAACGACCTCGATTTCTATCGCTTCATGAACGACTACGGGAAATTGCCGGATATCATCACCTGCCGCCGCTTCGCCCTTCGCGACGCCGCCCCGATCAGCTCCCAACTCATGGATTTGTCGGACACTTCCGCGGCGGGATCGATTTACGACACTTACTTAACGAACTTCACCAACCGGGACGGATCCATCCAATGGCTCCCGATGGTCGGGGAAGTGGACGGTTTCGTCATCAACAAAAAGCTCTTCCGCGACAATAACATACCCATTCCGACGGATTACGCTTCCTTCGTGGACGCCTGCGACAAATTCGACAAACTCGGAATTCGGGGGTTCGTCGGGGATTACACCTACGACTACACCTGCATGGGAATCCTCCAAGGGCTTTCCATTCCTTCTTTGACAAGCCTCAAAGGGCTTCGTTGGCGCAGCCAATACGAGGATCCCAACGCACTTCGCCCGGGACTCGATGAAGAAATCTGGCCAAAAGCATTCGAAACCATGGCCAAGTTCCTCGCCGACACCAAAGCCCAGGCCAGCGACGTCAACATGAAATATTCGACCTTGGCTAACATGTTCGTCCAAGGGAAAGTCGCGATGGTGCGCGCGGGGGGCTCCAACGTGGTGGGCTACTCCGATCCTAACGCTTATCCCAGCGTCGAACCGCAATTCCTCCCCTATTTCGGCCAAAACGGGGGAGAATGGCTTTTGACCTATCCCGCTTTCCAAATCGCCCTCAACAAAAAACTCGGCGAAAATTCCGCGCGAAAAGCCAAGGCTTTGCGGATTCTCAACGCCGTCATGGAGGACGAAGCCCAAGCCAAGCTCGTCTCCAACAGCGAAGTCATCTCCTATAGCAAGGATTCCAAACTCAGCCTCCACGAGAGCCTTTCTTCCATCCAACCCCTCATCGACAAGAACCGCCTTTTCATCCGAATCGCTTCCAACGACTTCTTCTCCGTTTCCAAAACCGTCGTCCAAAAGATGATCAAAGGCGAAGTGACGGCCCAAGAAGCTTACGCGGAGTTTGACGCGGCTTTACGCGCGGAAAAAAGCGCCGTTTCCGATCCGATTTTGAAGATCGAGAACGGATACGATTACCTGTTCGACGAACAATGGGGCGGCAACCCATCGGCGTCCGCGATGGCCAACAGCCTTCGAAAAGCCTATGGCACCGACGTGTTGATTGCGAGTTCTTGGTCCTTCACGGGGGCTACCTTCCCCGGGGAATATCCCGAAAACCAAGTCGGTTACATGATCATGCCCAACGCGTTGGACGCTTATCCGATCACCTTGACCGGAAAACAGCTAAAAGAGCACATCGCTTGGATGATCGGCGGCAACGAATACACGATTCGCACCTTCAACCAGGGCGCTCTCCCCACCATCAGCGGGCTCACCATTAAGGTGAAGCAATCCGGCAATTCCTTCTCTTTGCTCGGGGTTTTCAAAGACGGTGTCGCCATCCAAGACGAGGATACCTTCACTTCCGTCACCTTGAATCCCGCCTCCGCGATGGGAAGCGTTTTGCCTCGGGAAGGCTTAACCTGGAAAACCCAAGGGACCCGCGTCCGGAACTACTGGATCAATTTGGTGAAGAAAGCGCATGACGAAGGCGGCAATTTCGTCTTCGAAGCCCCGACTCCCAACGTGTTCATCGAAAAAGAATAAGACAAGTTTCCCATACTCCTGTATCATGGAATCCCCCATAAGGGAAATCCTTTCTCCGCATGAAAAAGAAGCTAAAAAGAAAAGAAACCCTAAAACTCGGCCTCGCGATTTTAGCGCTTCTTTTCTTTGGCGGCGGATTGACCGTTTCGGGGGTGGTTTATGTCAATTCGGTCGATGAGACGGTCTATCAGGAATCCGTCGCCCACTTGACCGAGATTTACCGTCAATCGACCGACTCCTTGAACAAAACCGTCAGCCGTAACTGGTCGGCCATGGACGTTTGGACCTATTACCTCAAAGAGCATAGCGACGAGAACGAAGTCAAGGAATTCCTCGACGGCGCCCAACAAGCGATCCATTTCACGGGATTTCTCTTCATTTCGGAAGATAACGGGATCGAAACGCGGACCTTGGATGGGCAGGAAGGCCGACTCCTAGTTCCCCAAGAGACCATTTCCTCCTTGCTCGAGGACCACGAGGACATCATGGCCAACATCCCCGTCGCGGGTCAAGGCCAGGCCATGTTGTTCGCCGTCCCTTGCGAAGGGACCTTTGGAACCTTCCAATACGACGCGATCGGCGCCTATTTCAATTCCGACGACCTCATCTCCACCATCACGGTCAACGCCTTCGAAGGAAAGGCCTCCAGCCTTCTAATCCATAAAGACGGGCGCATTATTTTGGAAAAATCCTCAGGGTTATTGCCTCCAAGCCACAACCTATTCGCCACATTGCGCGGTTCTTCCCTGAATGAGGATCAACTGAAAAGCCTGAAAGAATCCATCAAGAAAGACGGTTGTTCGGGGAACACCTCCTTCCGTTATGCGGGGAAGACCTATTATCTCGTCTTCCAAAGCCTCGATTTCCAAAAATGGGTGGTCGTGGGGATCGTGCCCGCGGATACCGTCAATTTGGCAATGGGGAAGCTGCAGACCTCCACGATTTTGTTCGTCACCGCCGTTACGGTGGTGCTCGTCACCGTCCTTAGCGGAGTGGGTTTGACCTTGTTCCGGAACAGCTTGAAAAAGAAAGATGCCGAAATCCAATATCGGGAAGAGCTCTTCTCCTGCCTTTCCACTTCCGTCGATGACATCTTCTTGATGCTTTCCGCGAACTCCTACGCCGTGCAATACGTCTCCCCGAACGTGGAACGCCTGCTTGGGATCCCCCAAGCAAAGTCTATGAAAGCATGAAGGCCATCTCGGATTTGACGGTCGGAAACGCCCCTACCATCGTGGAACAGATTCCCACCATGCGCCTCGACGAGCAAAAAGAATGGGACAAGGAATACTACCATGCGGAGACCAAGGAAATCCGTTGGTTCCACATCACCGCCTTTTTCAACCGAATCGAAGGGGAGGGCAAATTCATCCTCGTCCTTTCCGACCGCACGCAAACCAAATTGATCAACCAAGCGTTGGAGGAGGCGTTAGTCAACGCGCAAAGCGCTTCGAAAGCCAAGAGCACCTTCCTTTCCAACATGTCGCACGACATCCGCACCCCGATGAACGCCATCATCGGATTCGCCAATTTGGCGGGCGCTTCGGTGAACGACCCCAAGAAGACTCAAGACTACTTGGCCAAAATCCAAGATTCCTCCAACCACTTGCTCGCGATCATCAACGACGTACTAGACATGTCGCGCATTGAGGCGGGCAAGCTCGCCATGGAACGGAATGAGGTTTATTTCCCCGAGGTTTTGCGCGAGCTCCGCGTCATCATCGGGGGCCAAGTGAAGGCCAAAGGGCTCAACCTTTACATGGATACCTCGACCATCGAACACGAATACGTTTATTGCGACAAGACCCGCCTGAACCAAATGCTTATGAATTTGCTTTCCAACGCGGTGAAATTCACCCCGTCCGGAGGCAGCATATCGGTATCCATCGCGGAAGAAGCCTCGAATCAACCCCAAACCGCGATTTACCATATCCGCGTCAAAGACGACGGAATCGGGATGTCGGAAGAATTCGCCGCTCGCATCTTCGACCCCTTTGAGCGCGAACGCACCTCCACGGTTTCCCGGACCCAGGGAACGGGGCTTGGGATGTCCATCGTGAAAAACATCGTGACCCTCATGGGAGGAACCATCGAAGTCTCCACTCATCCGGGGGAGGGATCCGAGTTCCACATTACGGTGGCCCTCGAACTCCAAAACGTGGAGAAGCCGGACGAAACGATCGAATCCCTCAAAGGGCTCAAGGCCATCACCATCCACGAGAATCCCGGATCGCGGCAATCCGCGATCGCGATCTTGCGCCGCCTTGGCATGTCTCCGATAGCCGTCGCTTCCCTCCAAGAAGGGTTGGAATTGATGGAGAAGGCCGAAGAAAAAGGCAATCCTTTCACGATTGCGCTCGTCAACGGGGACCAAAAGAACGAAGACGCCTATTCGTATTGGAAGAAATTCTCCCGCCTTCCTTCCTTAAAGGCCCTCATTGTCGGAGCCTATGAATCCGCGGACATCGAAAAGAAAGCCAAGGAAGCGGGGGTCAGTTTCATAATCCCCAAACCCCTCTTCTTATCCGAGCTCCAATCCGCCTTGCTCGATTTCCTTGGGGAACGTCCAACCGCCGAGGATATCCCCCAAGCGAAAGACCTCACTATGTTCCGCGGGAAGCGGTTGCTCCTCGTGGAAGACAACGAGCTCAATCGAGAAATCGCCTTGGCCACGTTAGAGGGGTACGGCTTCTCCTTCTTGACCGCGGAGAATGGGAAGGAAGCCATCGAAATCGTCGCTTCTTCGCGTCCAGGGGAAATCGATTTGATCTTAATGGACGTGCAGATGCCCATCATGGACGGATACGAAGCCACCGAACGCATTCGGAATCTGAAGGACCCCGTTTTGTCGAATACCCCCATCATCGCCATGACCGCCAACGCGTTCGCAGAAGATCGCCAAAAAGCCGAAAACGCCGGCATGAACGGGTTCTTGACTAAGCCGATCGAGGTCGATAAAGTCATCGATCTCCTCACGACGATCCTTTATCGTTCCTAAATCCAAGAAAAACAACGAAAACACTTGCCCAAACCCCCCCTTAGCCTCTATAGTATTTCTCGCTGGCGCGATTGGTGAAACGGTGAACACACCCGGCTGTGAACCGGGCATGAACGGGTTCGACTCCCGTATCGCGCCCCAGATAAGTGCACTATCCCTGATGTAATTCAGGGATTTTTGTTAATGGGTATTGTATTAAATTATGATTCTCCTTCATAAAGTGTGGGGAATGTGTGGTCTCGGGTAGTGCCGAGACCATTTTCTCTATTTGGCGACCACACGATATGACGGGAGTTTCGCGAAATTGGAAAAGCCTCCATAATGGCGTTGCTAGACGCATAAGGAGGCATGTCATGACTGACATCAACATTTTAGCATTGTTCGGCATCGAAATCACCGAGCTGGAAATCTACGAGCAGACCGATTCCGGGGATGGCTGGGTCGCTTCCCGCATACGGAAATCCAA
>JAXDTZ010000020.1:0-32123 GCA_034089705.1 Candidatus Alloenteromonas sp.
GGTCTCGCCGTTTATAGGCCCAAGCCCAAGAAATACTCATCGTACATGGGGGAGATTTCCCCGTCGGCGGAAAACGTGATCAAGCGCGATTTCAAGGCGGAGAAGCCGTTTCGGAAAGCGCTGACCGACATCACCGAATTCCCGCTTAGGGACGGGAAGGTCTACCTTTCCCCGATGATAGATTGCTTCACGGGATGCCCGATCAACTGGACGATCGGAAAGTCTCCGAATTCGCTGCTGACAACGGACATGCTCGACAAGACGCACGAGCTTGCCGGCGATTCCGGAATGGCCATCCACAGCGATCGGGGCTTCCATTACCGCATACCGGCCTGGACGGAAAGAATGGAGAAATACGGCTACGTGAGGTCGATGAGCAAAAAAGGGTGCTCCCCGGATAATTCGGCGTGCGAGGGCTTCTTCGGGACGATGAAGAACGAATTCTACTACCCAAATGACTGGGCGTCGGTGAGCGCGGATGAGTTCATCCCGCAATTGGAAAAATACCTTGTTTGGTTCCGCGACAAGCGAATTAAGGCAAGGCTTGGGAACAAAAGCTCAAAGGAATATTTGCTAGAATACGGGAAAACGGTCCAATAAAATATCCGCACTCCCAATTTGGCGCTTTTTATCTTGCCATTATCAGCCTGGACAACTGCATCATGGAGTCGTTCTTCGCGACGATGAAGAACGAGATGTATTACGGCCACGAAGCCGAATACGGGAGCTTCGAAGCGCTCGCGAAGGCGGTCGGCGAGTACATCGCCTGGTACAACGGGAAGAGGATCAGATACCAGAAAGGCATGAAAAAATGGATGACCCCTTTGGCCTGCTTCGAGGCAAGCTTCGGTGGACATCCATGCGGAGCGTCGTTATGATGGTTTCAATTCAGTCCAGCAAATTGGGTACACATCAGACCGCGCATTTTTTCGTCCGAGCTGAAGGCTCAAAAAGGCTGTCGCGCTGATCCGCCATTCCCCCTATATGCCTATAAAGGGAAAGCCGAGGCCATGGCCTCTTTCCGGGAATCCAAGAAGGATATTACCCTTGATACGGATTCTTTCTAGAGGGAGATCACATCCTCGGCTCTAAGTGTAGGAAAGGGGCTGCGCAAGGCAGCCACCCCAAAAGATCACTTACACTATAGAGTCTGAGGCCGAGCCCGTCAACCAAGGAACCCCAGTGCGCGTTTTGCTTGCCGCGAACTGCCAAAGGGAGTCAAAACAATGAATAGAGGATTTCATCGCCTTCCGTGTCGACGTAATCGAAGCGGATTCTCCCAATGAGGTTCTGATATTGGAAATAGCTTTTCCCGCAGCAAAGGCGCTCCCCGGTGGCTTTATCGAGTCGATAAAGGAAAGGAATTTGTTGCAGAAAAAGCATCTGTTGTTTTGCCTTGATTTCGATTTCAAAGCGATATCGGTTCGTTTCCAGATACGGAATGACAAACGATTCGTTAAGGTTAAGGGCAAAAGGCCCTTTGTCCAAGAACTCCCCGGAGTCGACGTTGACGGAATAGTGAAAGGAATTTTTGACCGGATTCATCGTCACGAGGCGAATTTCCGGGAAGAAAATCGCAGTCGAATAAGCAGAGCCATCCCACCGATCCGAATCGGGGAAATCCACCGAAAAAGAAGGATTTTCCATGTCTTTCAAAACATAATGGTCACTTTGATAGTGAAGGAAATATTGCGATTCAAATGGGGCCCCTCCATGAAGATAAGCCCCATCGCAATCTTGGCTGAATTCCTGGTAGGCGACGCTTAAATATTCGATTTCCTCTTCCTTTGTTTCCGTGACGGCAACCTCTTTGGACCGGGGATCAAGAGAATAAATCTTCTGCATTTTTCCTTCCGAGGTTTTTTCTAACGTCGAAAAATAAAACCGACCTTCCTTCATGGCGGGGGCGAACTTGCAAGAAGCCGGGGCAAGCCCATGGATGACTTCTTCGCCTTCTCCGCCGAACTCACAAAGGAGAATATCCTCTTCTCCGCCAATGAAATAACCTCCATCGATCGCGTAAGGGACGAAAGGCAAAGGCTGAACCTCATCCTTATGAATCAAAAAGGATTCTCCCCTCCCAACGAGGATGACTTCTCCACCTGGGAAACCACAAAAATGCAGATCGGAGTATCCGGAAAATTCAAATTCATCCAAATAGGTCGCCTCCATCGTCCCGTAATCAAAGGAGAGGAGATGGACATTGGACTCAGAATGTTTTGCCAAAACGTAAACGGAGTGTTTCTCGCGCGGATAAGTATCAGCCGAGACACTCGTGGTCGTCATTTCCCCTTCAAACTCATAATCCATTGTTTCATAGATTCGTTCCGTTTCCCCAAAGACGTTATATTTGGAAAGCCCGGAATAAAACGTGTATCCCGAAGGGACGATGCCCTCGGATTCCACTTTGCCCGCTTGGCATTGAGAGAAAACGCCCATTAGAAGAGGCAAGAATAGAAATGAGTGTTTCATGGTTGAAGAATTCCTCCTGAGGAGGACTGCCTCCTTTTACATTTTGCGCAAAAGGAATTTGTCCCAATCCATTCGTGATCTTCTTGATAAGATAAGCCACAATAGCAAGACTTCAAATGATAAGATGATGTAGCGTTCTTATATGTAAATACATGGGGGACACACGGATCCGAATAACCGCATGTTGAGCAGGATTCACCATGAAACAATGAGCCGAAATCAGAAAAAGATAAATCGTGCTTTTTTGTTTTCTGATACCCGCACGGGCATGTCCACACTTCGTTGCTAGAAGTAAAAGAACCTAAAGCCAAAGCGTGGTTGTCCCAGTGTGCACCGGCGCCACAATCGCAAACCAAATAGTGGGACCTGGCATCGTGATTCAACTCGAATCCATGATAATGAGGGGTTGAGGAATTTGGCCTTAATATGTTCAAGACATTTTGCTTCACTATGGGGTTTTTTGTTTCCAAATTGTGCAAAACCGGCGGCATATTATCGCGAGACGACTCACCTGCAAGAGAATAATCATCAAAAGTCAACGTAATACGATCAAAAGAAAATTGCTCATTGCCGTTAACTCCCAATTGCGAATTCAATTCCACACAAAGATCGGTATTTGCATACCCGACAGTGCCAACCTTCGTAAAATCTTGATGCAAAATCACAAACAACGATTGCAGCAAATCTACCAAACCAGTTGGAACGTCAACCCCCAACCATGATGTAACTTCACAAATTTTTTGTGCCATCCACAAGGCAAACTCCGCGCCCCTAATAAAATCAATGTTATTGTTTGCAAGAGAGCTCGCAATTTCAGCAATAAGCGGAAGAATCCGCGACGAAACGGGCGATCCCATGTCCGAAGCAATCGCGGCAATAAAAGTTTCCAAAACACTTTTGCCCCCTGAGTCGGTTGGAGCAGACAAAGAATCGACGAAAAAAGGAAATGTTTGACGACACCCAATTGCGGTTGCTGAAATATCGTATTGATTTGCGACTTGATTCCATTGGTTCATATATGTTGAATAGACCAACGGATCGATGAGATCCAAGTAAGATTGGTCAACTGATTGACCCTGATAAATTAATAGATTCGCATAAGCAGACCCGTAATGCGTTCCACAATAAGGCGTTGCAACACTAACAAGGTTGCTGACCAGCAATGGATGTTCTACCGCATAACGAAGATTAATCAATCCTCCGCGAGAATGCCCGACGAGATTAATTTTTGGAATAACGGATAATTGATCATAATACGCGTGTAAAATCGTGTCTAAGCCCATCTCAAAATCTTCATAAACATCTTCAGTCGTGCGGGACATATCGTCTGATTGAAGATCGTTAAAAATAAAAGATGCAGGGGCACAGGCATCGATTACAAACGAACTGATTAACGAAGTGCCCAAATACTTTTTAACATCGATTTCATTATTCCCAGTAATTCCCCATCGGCATACATCACCGGGCATTGAAAAAGGGATACTATCTTCAGGATTTTCGCAAATCCAATCGTTCGCAGACGATCCTAATCCATGAGTAAATATAGTAATTTGCGGTTCAGATGAAATAAATTCTGCATCATGAGAAATGCTTTCGAATTTTTCAGAAGATAAAGAAAGAATTTCGACTTCATCGTTTGCTACATTTTCATAAAGAGTGCCAAAAACTGGTAAAATTGAAAAGAAAAAAGATAATACCGTCATAAATATCCCCCCCTTTTTTTGGGCCAATTATTTTATATAAACATCTGTGTTTTGTGTCAATAGTTCGCCTCTGCCACATCGATAGTTTTTGTTAGTTAGCAATTGATGTGAAACGTTTGAGCAGCTTCCGGCATCTAACCTCGCCGGTATCATCCTTCAGCTTCGCGAGTTTTCCGAGTTCGGCCTCGTTCGGGGACTTCATTTTCAGCACCATCCTCGGGGTGTCGTTGTACCTTTTCGCCCACCTGGCCCCTTGGGCGGCCAGGTCTTGGAGGGAGAAAAACCTCAGGTTCCTGTAGGATTTCTCCCGGTCTATGCGGCGGGATCGCTCGACTTTCCCGTTGCGCTCCGGGGTGCGGAGGGTGTTTTTTATATAATAGGTTATGGCGGGGCGTCCCTGATCGACGTCAAGACTGGGCAGATGACAGAGAACCGCGTCCAACTCCGCGACGGCACGATAATCAATTTCCGCGTGACCTCCAAATCTGGTTCCCCCGCCGTGGAGATCAACATTAAAAAAGCACCGACAATTGCGGTACCCGCTGCCACAAAATCCATTTCATTGAAAGAAATTAACACTTATGCAAAGCAAAATCGATAAAAGACTGATCCCGGAGCAGGAAGCGTTGCTCAAAAGCCTCATCGAAAAGAAGATCGAAAAAATCCGCCATGACCGCTTCGATTTTTCGAACGTTTCGTTCCAAAGGGTGACCTTTTTCTGCGAAGGGCAAGCCTATGAACTCAACAACAGCGTTGAGGAGCTCGAGTTCATGTGGGACGAGTTCGGCTACGAGACCGTCGAGGTGTTCAAGTTCTTCAAAGCCGAGGACAGGGGAATCGATTACAACTACGGCTGGGAAGGTATCCTGCCCAAATCGAAGCACCGATTAACCAAACGCTTTTGGACGTCACGCTCGTTGACGACCATGTCGAAGGATTCGGCAAGCCCGGCGGCGCCAAGTTCAGCGAATGCGATTACGTCAAGGCCTTTATCTTCGTCTTCAAAGACGTCAAGCATTGCTTCTCCCGCGGCCCTTGGTTCTCCGATGACATCGAAATCAACAAAGGGGCAAATTCAGAGATGAAGATCGGGAATCCCGACGACGATTGGGAAGAAGGTGGAAAGCGCATTACCTCAATTCGCGTTCGATGTGATCCTTGAAATGCCCCACCGAAGGCAAATAGCCCCATTTACACCCCGTATCGGGACCCCATTAAATCTGCCGACCATCGGAAGCCTTGTTAAAAACAAATCGACGAGGAGAAGACATGCGCCAATTCCAAAGCCGATGCGCGATGCTCTCTTCGGGCGACTCGCCCAATGCGAAAAACCTCCAATGATTAGGGAAGCGGTAAAAAAGGACCACCTTTCGATGATCCTTTCGCATTGTTATTTCGCCCCGGTGATGCGGCGGATGTCGGCGTCGAGGGCGTCGACTTTCCCTTCGAGCCCTTCTTTCTTTTCCCCAACCGCCTCGATGTAGAATTTCACCTTCGGCTCGGTCCCGGAAGGACGGACGCAGACGGTGGAGCCGTCCGCGAGGAAGTATTTCATGACGTCGGACGGGGGGAGGCCTTCGATCTTCTCTTCGCTTCCGTCTTCGCGAGTGAGGATCCCATTTAGGTAATCGGCGGATGAAACGACGCGGATCCCGGCGATTTCCTTAATGGAGGAGCGGTGGAGCCCTTCCATCATGGCCTTCATCTTCGCGTTGCCTTCCATCCCCTCGAAATAGGTGTCCTTAGTTACTGCGAGGTGGTAACCGTATTTCTTTTGGAGGTTATCGTAAGCGACGTCGAGGGGGATGCCAAGATGGTGGTAATGGAGGGCCATTTCGGTGTAGAGGAGAATGGCTTGGAGGCCGTCTTTGTCCCGGACGAAGGGGCGAATCAAGCAACCGTAGGATTCTTCGTAACCGAACACGAAGGTCGGGCCGTTGCCCTTCTTCTCGTAATAATCGATGCGGGAACCGATGTATTTGAATCCGGTGAGGAAGGATTCGCATTTCACCCCATAGGATTCGGCGATCACGCGTCCTAAGGACGAAGTGACGATGGTGTCGTACATGACGGCGTTTTGGGGCAAGTCGCCTTTTTCCCGCATGTCGGAGAGCAAATAATCGATGAGGAGGGCGGCGGATTCGTTGCCGGTGAAACGCTCATAAGTGCCTTGGGAAGAGAGATAGGCGACTCCGCAGCGGTCCCCATCGGGATCGGTCATGACGGCGAAGTCGGCGGAGACTTCTTTCATCTTTTCGATGGTTTTCTCCCAAGCGGCGGCCACTTCGGGGTTCGGGGATTTGGTTCCCCCGAAGGCCGGATCGTGGGTGCATTGCTCTTCCACGGGGATGATTTCGTATCCGCAATCGGAGAAGACGCGGATGGCGTTTTCGTAGGACGCCCCATGTTGGGGGGTATAGACGACTTTGAAGCCCTTCTTGTCCATTTGGGGGTTGCGTTGGCAGGCTTCGACGAGCGCGCAATAGCTGTCGTCCACCGAAGGATCGAGGGTGATGATTTCCCCTTTGGTTTTGGCGGAAGGCACTTCGAAATGGAGTTCGTCGGGCAATGCGTCGCAAAGGGCGAGCATCTTTTCCGCTTTGTCGGGGGTGAGTTGGCAGCCCGTTTCGTCGTAAACCTTGTAGCCGTTATAGTCCTTGGGGTTATGGGAAGCGGTGATCATGACCCCGCCCTGGGCCCCTTTGAGGCGAACCGCGTAGGAGAGTTCGGGGGTGGGGCGGAGGGAATCGAAGAGGTAGGTTTTGATTCCCATCTTCGAGAAGATATCCGCGGACAACAAGGCGAATTCGCGGGAGAAATACCGGTTGTCGTGGGCGATGACGATGCCCTTTTCCGCGGCGTTAGGATCGGTGGAAAGCACGTATTGCCCGAAGGCGGTCGCGACCCGTCCCACCGTGTGGAGGTTCATGCGGTTGGTCCCGGGGCCTAGCCGTCCCCGAAGTCCTCCGGTTCCGAGTTCCACGTCCTTGTAAAAGGCGTCGTTGGTCGTATGTTCGTCCATCGCCAAAATAGTGGCTTTGTCTTCGGCGGAAACGCGAGGCGAGGCGAGCCAACGCGCGCGATTTTCATCCACGATCATAGTTTGTTCCTCTGTTGTGCTTCTATCCATTCGGACACTGGAAATATTATTTCAAATCCCGGGTACTTGTTCAAGATTTCCTAAAGGAAAATTGGGAGGGGAATGGTTATTCCTTGGTCAGCGCTTCGATGGCTTCCACCAAATAACGGGGCAAAGGGGAAACAATCGTCTTGTTGCGCAATCCGCTTAAGGGGTCGGGCAAGGCGCCAAAGGAAAGCTCGGAGGCATGGAGGAATTGGCCGCTTTCCCCGGTGAGGGAAGCCACGATCCGATTCGCGGAGAAATCCCCGTATTTGTCATCCCCGACGATGGGGTGGCCGATCGAGGCGAGGTGGACGCGGAGCTGGTGGGTGCGCCCCGTGAGGAGGTGAAGGCGGACCAAGGTGTAGTCCCCATAACGCTTAATGGGGGAATATTCGGTGATCGCGGTTTTCCCTCCTTCGGATAGCGGAGTGATGGAGACGCGCATGGAAATCGGGTCTTTTTTGAGGGGTTTGTTGATGGTTCCCCCACTAGGAAGGTCCCCCACGACGAGGGCGGTGTAGGTTTTTTGGATTTCGGTGCGTTCTTTGAAGAGGTCCGTGAGGGCTTTTAACGCCGCGTCGGTTTTCCCATAGCAAACTAGGCCCGAGGTGTTGCGGTCCAAGCGGTGGGCGGGAGAGGGGGTGAAGGAAGAGGAGGCGGGGTCGAATTCCCCACGGTAGCAAAGGTAATCGAGCACCGCGTTCCCGAGGGTTTCCCTTACCCCGGTTTTGTCCCCATAAACGAGCAAGCCTTTGGGCTTATCGACGATCAACACGCTTTCGTCCTCGTAAGCGATGGGATAGGGGAAGGGCTTAGGGGAAACGGGACGGGGTTTTCGGAAGTCCTCGAGTTGGGCGTCGGTGACGTAGATGCGGACCACTTCTCCTTGGGTTAAGACGTAATCCTTTTTCACCCAATGGCCATTCACCTTGATGTCCTTTTTCCGAAAGGCTTTGTAGATGAAGCCAAGCGGAGCTTCGGGAAGGTATTTTTTGACGAATTTTTCGATTTTTTGGCCTTCGGAAGAAGGAGGGACGAGGATTTCTTTCATGGAAAGAAGTTTACTTCATCGATGAAGAAAAAGGAATGCCCAAAGGGGGGAGGGCATTCCGGGAGAAGAGGGAGGCGAATTAGAGGAGATTGACGGCCGGTTCGTAAGAAGGAACTTCTTCTTCCGAAGCATAGGCGCAATGGAAGTCATCGGCGAAGAAGAGGCCCCAATCGGAAGAGGCGTTGTCCACGAGGCGGATGCGGAGGGTCTTGCCTTTAAAGGGGGTCAAATCCGCGACATAGGGTTTCATGTTGGCCATGTAGACACCATCCTCAGAGAGGATGTTGTGCTTCCCGAATTCCGGGGCGAAATAAGAGAAACGGAGGGTGTCGTGGAAGGCGGGGTTGCCATAGCGTGCCACTTCGTTTCCGGTTCCTTCCTCGATCAAGGAGAGGTAAGTGACGTCGTTATTTTTCATCCCGCCCAAGCGGAAGGTGAGCTTCGCAGTTTCGTTCACGAGGAAGGGGGAAGAGAGGAGGGAGCCGGTGTCGCTTTCGTTTCCTCTCCATCCGGAGAAGAAATAAGAGCCTTCCTTTTCGTAGGAGTATTGCTCGTTCCAATAGACGGTTTCCCAAGAGACATCCCCGATGTTGCCTTCTTTGGTCCATCCTTCGAGGCTTCCTTTTTCAAAGGAGCCGTTGACCACGTCCCCTTCTTTTTCGGGGTATGGAGGAATTTGGTCGCGTTTTGATGCTGATCGACGTTGAAGACGAGAAAATTTCCTTCGCTTCCTCCGAAAGGACGATGCCTTCTTCTGGAAGCGTGGGAGCAGAGGAAAGAAAAGCAACGGGGTTCATTTGTGTTCCTCCATATGGGCGTAGACGCTTTCTAAGCTAGGCAAGCCGTCGATGGCCCCGCAAGAAAGGGTGTTGAGCGCGGCGGCGACGTTGGCGAAGAAGAGGGCGTCCTCCCATTCTTTTTTTCCGAATTGCCGGAAGGGCTTGAGCTCGATGCGCGACAAGAAGGCGCCGAGGAAGCTATCCCCCGCTCCGGTGGTGTCCACCGGAACCACGGAGATGGAGGGGGCGCGGTAGGTGGCCCCTTTGTAGAGCATCTTCGACCCTTGGCTCCCGAGGGTGATGAGAACGATTTTCTCGGGGAAAGAAGATACGTAATCCTCTCCAAACAAAGCGACTTCGTCCTCGGAGAATTTGAGAATGTCCGCCTTTTCGAGGAAGTGTTTGTAGATGCGGATGGCCTCTTCTTTGGAAGGGAAGACGTCATCGCGGAAATTGACGTCGAGGGAAACGATTTGGCCGCGCTTTTTGGCCGCGTCGATCTCCGCTTCGGCGAAGGCCCTCCCTTCTTCGAGGGAAAGCATCAAAGTGCCGAAATGGACGATGGAGGCCCCTTTCACGAACGAGGGGACTTCCCCAAACGCCGCGTCGGCGGTGCGGCATCGGTAAAAGCAGAAATTCCTCTCCCCGGTTTCGTCGCGGTCGACGAAGGCGAGGGTGGTGTTGCGGTCGGGGCGCTTTTCGATTTTGAAATCGACGAATCCGCGCTGACTCGCGAACGCTTCAAGATAACGTCCGATGAGGTCATCCCCGACGACCCCGTAAAAGGCGGCGCTTCCGCCAAAACGAGCCAGGGCACAGGCGACGTTGAAGGGGGCTCCCCCGGCTTTGCGGAGGTAGCAGAACTCCCCGTTTTTGTTCTCGCCGATCATGTCGACGAGGATTTCTCCGATGATGGCGATCATTCCGATTTCTCCTTGGATGAATGGGAAACGACGAGGGATTCCTTGGTCTTCTTGTCGAAGAAATGGAGGTGGCTCGTTACGAAATCAAAGGTGATGGGCGCGTCAATGGGGAGGGATTGATTCACCGCGTAGTAGGCTAGCGCGAAAGCGTCGCTTGCGGCGAAAACTCCGTCAACTTCGGAAGTCGATGACAGGAACGGTTGCGTTTTTTCGAATTTCTGGCCACGAACGATGTCGTCGTAGCAAGAAGCGAGGGCCACGCCGACTTCTTCGAAATGGACGAGGTCCTTCGAGACGAAATGGAGCCAATGCATCGGTCCCCATTTGACGTCGTGGGGGTTATATTGGGCGAACAGGTGGTATTGTCCCTTGAAATAGCAAAAGCCATTGGGGTCATTCACCCATCCTTTGGAAGGCGAAATGTGAAACTTGGGTCGAAGAGAATTCATAATTGGTAACGTTCCCAACAAAATGTTCTACCGATGCGAGTGTTTAGTAAAGGGGTTAATCTTACCATGTTGGGCATTTCCTACGAATCCATCGGGTTTTTGGGATTAACTATTCATGGAATTCTTCTTCCATCGACGGGAATCGGATCGGTATTGCTTTGATTTTCGCCTCTGTTTCCCCGTCGATGTTTCCGCAAATCAAGAAAGGTTTTGCGCCTTTCATTTTTCGTATGAAGGATATTGGCCAGATTTCACGGCGAATCCGAAAAAAATGGTTGCTATTCCTTCGGGTTATCCCCTATAATCACTCTCGCGTTGAAAGACGCGAAACGGAGGAATACCCAAGTGGTCGAAGGGGCGGGCTTGGAAAGCTCGTAGGCTTGTAACAGGGCGCTGGGGTTCGAATCCCCATTCCTCCGCCAACCAGTCCAATGCGGACAGCCATCATGGTTGTCCGTTTTTTTATCCTTTCGATTTTCAAAATCCATTCCTGAGGCACCGTATTTCCCATGCGAATTTCTGAATAACGCATCGACGTATCCCTTCTTTTTGGTCAAGACCAGGGAAAACTCCATGGCGGAAAGCATGTTCCGGGTTGCTTAAGACCATCCCAAAGAAGGGGCAAATGATCCCTAATGACCAGATTAACCCTTTCCCGGTGTATAGTATGGATAACGAGGAAAACGACCATGAACGAAATGCAAGCCATCGCTATCCGTCACTCCGTTCGCCAATTCACGGATCAACCCATCGAAGAGGAAGTGCTCCAGGAACTGCGCCAAGAAATCGAGGCGATCAATGAAGAAAGCGGATTGTCCTTCCGCCTCTTCTCCAACGAACCGACCGCCTTCGATGGCTTTCTGGCCCATTTTGGGAAATTCCAAAAGGCGAGGAATTATTTCGCTTTGATTGGGAAACGCGCAGAGGATTTAGAAGAACGGGTCGGCTATTACGGGGAACGTTTGGTGTTAAAAGCCGTCTGTTTGGGGCTTGGGACGTGCTGGGTTGGGCTCACCTACCAACAGAAAGCGTTGCGAAACCTCATTCTCCAAGACGAGGAGAAACTCGTTTTGGTCATCGCTTTTGGCTATCCGGCAAACCCGGGAAAACCGCATAAAAGCAAACCATTAGAAAAACTCAGCAACCTTTCCCCTTCTACCCCGGATTGGTTCCGGGATGGGGTGATAGCCGCCTCTTTGGCCCCGACCGCGATCAACCAGCAAAAGTTCTATATCGAATACCATGACGGGGAAGCGAGAATCACCGATAAAGGCGGGCCCTTTTCCCAGGTGGATCTTGGCATCGCCGCATACCATTTCGAAGTCGGGGCAAAAAGGAAAATCCAACGATAACGAGGGGATGTATCCCTTATTTTGGAATTTTTACCTGAGATTATTGCAAGAAAAACCGCCGAAACGGAAAACGGGAGGGTTCGGGGATTCCGAACTTCCTCCCGCGTTTTTGACGAATGTCTTAATCCTCTTTTTCCTTGGTTACGGAGGGCTTGTCGCAGCAACGAGGATGCGCTTTTCGATAGGATTTGTAGAGCCGCTTCCCTCCTTTGTGGGCACAGAAAGAACAGGGACCTTGCTTGGATTTCCGCACCAGGAAAACGATGAGGGAAGCCACAAGCAGGAGGGTAAGGACCAACACGACGATATCGATAGGAGTCATGAGGATCACCCCATCAAGCCGATGAGGCCTCCGATCAAGCCGATGAAGGAGGAAAGAACGAACGCGCCTCCGGTTTCAATCAAGGCGGCTTTGAGCATTCCTTTGGTGCCTCCGAGCTCTTTCCGCAATGCCCCGAGGGCGCCAAAGCATGGGGCGCTATAGAGGACGAAGAAGAGATAGGCGAAGGCGGTGACGGGGTTCAAGAAAGAGAATAGAGGCGATTCAAAGAGGCTTTCGGCCCCGGAAACCGCGGCGATGACTTCCATCGAGGAGACGACTTGCTCCTTGGCGAGGAGCCCTTGGATCGCGGAGACGCTCAAGCCCCAGAGGACATCGTAGCTTTGCCCAACCCCAACCATGGGATAGAAGAGCCAAGAGATGCCGCTGCCAAGATAACGAAGCAAGGAATCCTGGATGGAATAGGGAGCGGGGCTTCCGTCTTCGAAGAACCCGGATGGGGCCTCGATATAGTGGAAATCATAAGAGAAGGAAGCCAAGAACCAAATCACGAGCGAGGAGAGCAAGATGACGGTGCCCGCGCGACGGAGGAAGGAAAGCGTCTTGGAGAAGGCGTCGTGGAAGACGTAACGGGCGCTGGGGGGTCGATAGGAAGGGAGTTCCAGGAGGTAAGGGGCGGAAGCCTCTTTCTTTTGGAACCGCGCCAAGATGGTCCCAAAAACGAAGATGAGGAGTATCGCGAGGAGGTAGAAGCCTAAAGCGGCGAAGCCGGCGAACGGGCCGAGGAAGCTGCCGGCGAAAACCGCGATGATGGGGAGTTTCGCGTTGCAGGGGATGAAGGGGACGAGAGTCGCGGTCAAATCATGTTCTTTCTTCCCTTCGATGGCGCGGGCAGAGAGGATCGCGGGGACGGAGCATCCGGCCCCGACGATGAAGGACACGAGGGATTTCCCGCTCATGCCGGCTTTGCGAAATAGGCGGTCGAAGAGGAAACTCACCCGGGCAAGATACCCCGAAGCGTCCAGCAAGCTGAGCAACAAGAACAGGATGAGCAATTGGGGCACGAAGTTCAAAATCGACCCCACTCCCCCGATGACGCCGTTTTGGACGAGGCTCACCGCCCACGATGAGGCCCCGGCGTTTTCTAGAAGAGTTCCAAGAAGTGGTCCGATTCCCGGGAAATCGCTGGGGATGCTGGCGATCTCGATGCCGAAGAATTCCATGGCGATCGAGCCTTCGGCCCCGTTGAAGAAGGCGTGCATGAGGTTGACGGTGAGTCCCCCAATCAACCCGACGCTTAACAAGAACACCAAGGACATGGTGAGGAGGAACAAGGGGAGTCCCCAGATTTTGTGGAGGGCGATGCGGTCGAAGGCCATCGACGGGGTGGAAGCTGCTTTCGGGCCGGGGAGAGAAGCTTTGGCGATCTTCTCGATTTGGGCGTAGCGCTCCCTAGCCAACTCTTCGGCGAAGGAAAGGTCTTCTTCGCATAGGGCGGAAATCGCTTCGAAACGGGAGAGGCCTTCTTTCCTTTTGTCCGCGATCCTCGTTTCGATCTCTTCCCCGTAATTCGGGCAAGGGATAGGGGCTGGTTCTTCTTTTGCCTTCAAGGCGGAGATGAGTTCCTCGATTCCCGTTTTCTTGAGGGCGCTTATGGGGTAGACGGGGATTCCCAGGGCTTTTTCCAGGGCTTTCTTGTCCAGGGCGAGGCCTTTCTTCTTGAGCTCGTCTTCCATGTTCAAGGCAAGTAAGACGTCTTTGCCCGCGTCGAGCAATTCGTAGGTGAGGTAGAGGCTCCGTTCAAGGGAGGTCGCGTCCACGACGTTGAGGACGATCGAGGCGTCCCCTTTCAAGGTTTCGTCCCGCGTAAGGCGTTCTTCCGCGGTGAATGGGACCAAGGAATAGACCCCGGGCAAGTCGATCAATTCGATGTCGGTTTTTTGGATGAGCCCGGATTTGACTTCGACGGTGACCCCGGGGAAGTTTCCGACTTTTTGGTGGGAAGCAGTCAAAACGTTGAAAAGCAAAGACTTCCCGGAATTTTGGTTCCCCACTAAGACGGCTTTCATTTTTTCACCCCCCGAAGAATGCGGAGTTCTTCTTTTCGTAGGGAGAGGACGTACCCCCTAAGCCCCACGGATATGGGATCCCCAAACGGGGACATCGCGAGGATCTTGATTTCCACTCCTTTGACGATTCCCATTGCGAATAGTCTCCGGCAAAGGGCGGAATCGGCTTCCTCCATCGCCTGAACGACGGCGGTTTCCCCGGGAGACAAGGTATCCAGAGTAATCGTGTTTTCCATACGTTTCCTCGAAGTTAATATAAATTAACACTGAGGATTATAGCCAAGTGTTAATAAAAGTGAACATCAATTTTTCGGTATATCGGGGAATCGTATTTTGGGAAGGTTTTGTTCTCTTTTATGGAATAAAAGAAAAAGGCGACTCGGATTTCCGAAATCGCCATCAAGGTGCAATTGGTCGGGATGATCGGATTCGAACCGATGGTCTTCTGCTCCCAAAGCAGACGCGATAACCAAGCTTCGCTACATCCCGAGCCCCCATATTTTGTCTTTCCTCCTCCCAAGTTGCAAGAAGAAGTTCTCTTTGGGTAAAGATTGGGGAAAAAGACGTCAGGATTTGGCTTTTTTGGCGCGGGACCTCTTCCAGGCATCGATGAGCAACGCGGTCATGAGGATCAAGGCGATGAGGAGCAGAGGGATGATCAACAAAACCATCCACGGGAATTCTTCGACTTGGATTTCTTCCCAAGAAGAAAGCAAGGAACGGGAAGTCAAATCTTCAATGCCTTGGGAAGATTCTTGGGCTTTTTTCTTGGTGGAAACAAAGCCGACTTGGACTTCTTCTCCTTCCGCGTAGTCTTCGCTAGGAATCTCGATCTGGTTGTTTTTCACTTCCAGGAGTTTGCCATGGTAGAGGGCGAAATCCACTTCTTGCCCTTCTTCGGGGGACAAGGTGAAGACGATGGATTCCTCAGGACTAGCCGAAGCGATGCTCGAAGTCCCCGACAAGGCGCTTCCCTTACCCGAGACGACGCGGGCGAAGGTTCGATGAACCGGGGAGGGGGTAGAAGTTTGGATTAAGGCAAAAGGAGAAAAAGATGGGATTTCGGCGACGATGCCAAGAGGGGTGACCACGCAGGGGATGGGGGTGGCGCTGGAAGGATCGATGTCCCCGGTGGAATAGCGTTTGAAGTGGTACAAGGTGAACGAGGTTCCTAGGGCGGTATCCTTATTCATCCCCTCGGGGAAGCCGAGGTTGAGTTTGACGTAGCTCCCTTCTGGGATTGTGGGGGGCAAGCCGCAGACGTGGAGGGAAAGTTCGTAAGTGCGGGAGAACAGGAATTCGCTGACCCCCGAATATTGGACCATCGAAAGGGAATCGTTGGGGCCGATGGAGGTGGCCACCAGCGCCAGTTGGGTGCGGTTCACCTTGGAAAGGGTTTGCTCTCCCGCCTTCCATCCTTCCAAGGACAAATCCTCGTCGGCGATGAGGGTGGGGGAAGCCACCGCGTCGATGTAGAGTTGGTTGCCTGGCCGGAGTTTGGAGCAGACGATGCTGTCGTAGGCAAAGGTAAACGCGGTGGACATCGGGGCTTTTTCGGATTCTTCCCCGACGAGGTTCGTGGGGGCGAACCCATAGCTTTCCCCGTCGTGGGCGTATTGGGGCGAGGGGCGGAAATCAAAGGAGAGGGTGTTGGTGAGTTCGTCGAACCGCACATCCTGGACGACGTAAGCCGAGGAAGGGATTCCAGAGGAAGACGAAACGCGGAGCCCGATGGGTTCTAAGGGGTTTTCCTTGACGAGGGTTTCGCCGTAACGGAGTTCGACGTGGTAACGGGAACGGATGTCGAGGACCGCTTGGTTGCTCGGGCTGACCGAGATGGCCCGGGGAGCAAAGACGTGGCCATCATACGCCTCGTTCTCGATGATATCCCCTAGAAGAATGGGGGTTTGCTCGGGAGAATACGTCCCAAAGGCTTCGTTGTTCGGGGATTGGTCAAACGCGGCGAAACGGAGGTAGGGGGCGCTTCCCCAATCGCGGAAGGAAGTATGGCCCTCTTCGTTTTTCACCACTTCCGGCATGGAAGAGGCAAGACGCGGCAAACTCGAGAACGCCGACCAAGAGATGTCGGGGTATTTCGAGGTTTGCGAACTGTAAGACACGGCGAGATAGATTCCTTCGCTTAGGAGTTCTTCCGCGTTTTTGCCCCGATACGAGACTTTGGCGGACAAGGCGGTTTCTTCCCCTTCTTGGGGGTAAGAGACCTCCGCGACGATGGGGGTTTCCCCATAATCGGAGGCGGATAAGATGGGATAGGCGAACTTCTGCCCAGAAGCGCCGAATTCCCCGTCTTCCTTCCGTTCGAGGTAGGCGTTTCGAGATCCTTCCAACAGACAATCCAGGGGCAAGGAATCGTTCGTGGTGGGGTCGACGGCGTAATGCTTCCCGTCGATTTCGACGTCGTTCCACATATGGGGTTCGTAATTCCCGGAGTCGCTGAGCAAATAGCCATTCACGAGGAGGCAGGGAATGCCCGCGCGTCCCATGAGCAAAGCATAGGCTTTCGCGTAGCCTTCGCAGACGGCGTAACCACGAACCAGCGCCCCATAGGCGGAACGGATGTAGGGGGCATGGGGCTCCAGGGCTTCTTCTTCGCAAAAAGAATAGGATGCCTTAGAGGAAATAAAATCGGAGGCGGAGACCGCGATTTGGCTGGGGGTTTGGTTCTTGGAAGCGGAAGCGAACTCCTCCAAAACGGCGTTTAAATCGGAATATTCTTTGGCGATGTCGCTTTCTTCAATGGCCACTCCATCCAAGAGGTAATCCTCTTCCCTCCCCGATCCGATGGAGGCGACGTATTGGTTCCCTTGCATCCCGAAAGACAGGGACAGGGCATCGCTATCCACGCGGTGGATTCCCGGGTGATCCAGGAAATAGGATTCCTTGGCCGCGCCGAAATCGCGGAGCAACGAACGGTCGCCTTTGGCAAACCCCTCAAGGTCGGTGGAAGAAAGGACCTTGGATGAAAGGAGGTCGAATTCCTCATTGCAGGTTTGGAAGAAGCCTCCTTCGTCCATCTGCTTCAACGCGGCGTAGAACCGTAAGGAAGAAGGGGACAGTTGGGACTCGAAATACTTCGATGGGGCATCGGGGGCGTCTAAGATTGGCTGAGAGGAATTGCCCAAAAGCAAGAAAGGCAAAAGAAACGCGAGATTCATACGACTTCATCATATCACGTTATGGAAAGATTGGGGGGTGTATTCCCTAGGAATTGCGGCATATTTTTTCCCAGGAATAATGTCTTTTTCCCCCAATCGTGGGGAGTTCCAAACGCAGAAAGTTCTTCTAGATTTAATCGAAAGAATCCGTCTTGCACCGCTAATCGCTAAGTAGACAAATATGCGAAAATGGCCGGGGTCCCCCACATCAAGGTTCACGGGTTTCGCCACTCTTGCGTCTCGTGGCTGCTCTCCAGCGGAATGAGTTACCGAACCGTAGTGAGATGAGTCGAAATAAACTATTTTTTCAAGATATCCGCGATGAAGGTGTTGTTAAGCCAGAAGCACTGCTTCGTATATTCTTTTAAACCGGTCTTGGCGTCTCTGACTGGGAGCGGGTAGGTGTCGGACGAATCCTGCCCATGAGGACGAACATGACACACTGGGTTTCCTGAAATTCCGGGGAAATATGTAATCCTCTTAGTTTTCCCTTTGCTATCACGGACTACCTCTTTAACGATTTTTCCTTCTCCGATAAGCTTTTTCGTTTCCTCGAAGACGGGTCTCACATATTTCTCCATCGTAGATTCCGACATATTCCAAAATTTGATTCTGTCGAAATATAGGACGCCGTCGCGTTCTTGGAAAACGACGAACATGAATTTGGTCGTCAGGAACATTTCATATATGTCGCTTTCTTCCCAATCTTGGTTAACGATTTCGGTGAATTTGAAAGTTGGGAAAGACATGGATTCGGTGATGGATCCGTCTTCATTGACGCGAATAGTCTTCAACTGGATATTGGCCTTTAAGAATTCATCGGTTTTAGATATACGTCCTTTCACACCTAACATCGCGGCGATATATCGCTCGTAGCGGTTCTTGGCGCTTGGGCTCCCATCGATTGAGAATCTTTCCCTGATTTCCTCTTCACTTAGGCCGAAATATCTGGAAAGGTTGGTTTGCATCGCCGCCTCGAAGGTGGCCTCGCGGATTTCGTCGATACTGATGGCGTGTTCGAACTCCTCATCGCTGATGTATTTACGCACTAGTTGAGTGAAATAAGATTGTTTGAGGCAGAATTTCCTCTTCTTGGCCTTGATTCCGGAAAAAGGCTGGGGCACGAGCTCACCATGGCCCGCGGTGCAGGCGCCGAGGTACATAGTGTCGCCCTCGGATATCTCCTCCGCTTTTCCTTGTTTAATCATGGAGAGGATGTAGTCGTAATCACGCTTGATTATCGCGATGTCGGTCTCGTCGAAGCAATTGATAGCGGCCTTAAGAATCGGCATGTCACCATATGACTCGCCCTCTAGGTATTTGTAGAAGACGAAAAGCATGTCGTCCGCCTTCTGCCACATCGGACTGTCCTCGAAGTCGTAGCCGACAATTTCCACATAGTTGAGAGAATCGATGGTTAGGCGTTCCTTCGCCCTGACCTCTTTCTTCTTAGTCGCGATGACGCCCGTGGTCTTCACCTCGACGCCGATTTCCGCGAGGTCCGCCGCGGGATTCGAATTGATTGGGTAACCCAAAATGCCCTCTTCCACGATGTGGCCGAGCTGCCCTTTGTTGTTGGGCTGGTCGAGGCGGTGGTTTACATCGTATTCCTTGAAAGTGTGGCCGTATGTCGGCTCTAACTTTGCGAAGACTTCCTCGATCGAATGGTAAACGGGAATCTCTTTCTGCATCTCTAGGCGCATTATACGATCCATTGTCATATATGCCAAAGACTACTTGGTCTTCGAAAGCGAGGCGATTTTGCGCATTTTTGTTCTTTAAAGAATATCTAAAGATTTCTTTTCCCCTCTTGGTCCAGGAAGAAAGATCCATTAAAATATCCCTCATCAAAGCAAAATCATGGCTTGATGGGAAGCGAGGCAGAAATATGGAGCTTACCGCTATCGAATTATTCGCCGGCGTCGGGGGATTCCGCGTCGGGCTCAACGGCATCAAGGGGTTCGACTCCGAAACAGGGAGGGCCATCGAGAACGGCCCCTGGTCTTTCCTTTGGGCGAACCAGTGGGAGCCTGCCACCAAACTTCAGCACGCCTACAACTGCTACGCGCTCCGCTTCGGTAAAGAGGATTCTTCCAACGTCGACATCAACTTAGTTAACAAGAAAAAGGACATACCAGCCCACACTCTTTTGACCGGCGGGTTCCCCTGCCAGGACTATTCCGTCGCCCATCCGAAGAACAGCGAACAGGGCATCGAGGGAAAGAAAGGCGTCCTCTGGTGGCAGATCAACGACATCCTCATCGCCAAAAAGCCGCCGTTCGTCCTTCTTGAGAACGTCGATAGGCTCCTCAAGGCCCCGTCCAGCCAACGCGGCCAAGCTTTCGGCATCATCCTCCGCTGCTTCAACGACGCCGGCTATGGCGTTCAGTGGCGCGTAATCAACGCCGCGGAATACGGCCATGCTCAGAAGAGGCGACGCACCTTCATCTTCGCCTTCCATAAGTCCACTGCTTATTACAAAAGCTTCTCCAAAATCGCGAAATCGAAAACGAATGAGGGCGCCATCCTCGACGGCATGATGTTCTCAGCCGGTTTCCCCTGCAAAAAGAAAGCAGGCTCCGAAGTCGTAGTGGGCTCCGTTTCCAAAGATAGCTATGCCGACCTCGTCGAGGTGTCCAATAAGTTTGCCTTCCCGTTTGGCAATGCAGGATTCTCCTTAAAGCACTCTATCACCACATTGGACGTCGTTCCTTCCGTCGAGATAAAGCCGAAGACGCTGGGGGAGATTCTTGATTGCGAAAACGTCCCCAGTTTCTGTTACAAGGCCAACGTCGAGAAATTCAAATACCTTAAAGGCGCGAAGAAAATCAGCAGGACCGCGAAGAACGGGCACCAATACGTCTTCTCGGAAGGCCCAGTCCCCTTCCCCGATTATCTCGATCAGCCGGGCAGGACTATGCTGACGAGCGAAGGGACGACCAACCGCTCCTCGCACCTGATTCTTGACCCCGTTTCCGAAAAATACAGGATTCTCACCCCGGTCGAATGCGAACGCCTGGACGAGTTCCCCGACGGCTGGACCGATACCGGAATGCCACAAAAGTTCCGCTATTTCATTGCGGGAAACGCTTTAGTCACCGGTTTAGTCAAAACAATGGGACAAGAAATCTCTCAAATAGTTAGCACGGAAAAATAGGGAAGAGACAATGAGCAAAGCCTTGACGAACGAATTAATACAAAGCAACGGACTTATCATTGAGGGGCTCAAAAGGCTATATCGGCTAAACGTTGGAGAACGTTTGTACGATTTGGAATTCACCTCTCCGTATAGGCTCACCATCGGAGGAGAAACGGTCGAAACCGTAGCGTGGGGGGAGCTGCTGGTCAAGACTGTTCTAATCCTCCTAGACATGTACCCTGGCAGAGAGTCGCAACTACTATCTTTTAAAACAGATTGGTCTAACGCGGCCATGTTCTCTGAGAAGAACAGAACAAACTTTGCCCAGCTGAAAGAAGGAGTATACATAAACATCAACCATACTTCGCTTCACTCCTGCTGGTTCTTATACGATTTGCTTGAATGGTTCGAAGTTAATTATTCGAAATGCGATTTTTTGATTCACAGAATGCCCAAAGCCGAGCCAAAGGAGATTAGGGACGCCATCAGAAGCGACGTCAAAGCTGCCCTTAAGGATTTCTTGATTTGGAAAAAGTTATTGCCGGCAGACAAAGCGGAAAAACAGATCAAGAACCTGGAATTCCTTAATAAGAAATTTAAAGAAATGCGAAGTACATCCGGATACGACGATCTATTTCTCTTTGATGATTTAAACTTTTATAGTAACGCAAAATCAAAATTCATCTCTGACTTAAAGTCAAAAGTATTTTCCACAGAGCCCAAAAAAGTGGAAATCTGCCGACGCTGTCTTGACTATTTAACGGATTTTTACCCGACATATAAATATTAAATGCAGTGGTAAATAACAAAAATATATCCTACATTGCAAAATTGTATTGCGGAATGTAGGTTCTTTTCTTATACTATTTGTAACAAGAGGTCCAATATGAGCAACTTAAGACGTGAACGATTCAGGAAAATCGCTGAGAAACGCGTAAACAAAATATTTGAAGACTTCCGCCTGCTTGGCAACTGCTCCAATAAAGGCAATTACGAATACACCGAAGAGGAAGTAGAAAGAATATTTAGGGCAATAGATAAAGAATACGCCGCGCTAAAAAAGAAATTTTCTGATCGCGGGGCAAAGAAAGAAGGATTCAAATTATGACATATCGTGAAATCATTAATTCAATCGAACCGTTCGACTCTGAGCAGACCGACCGCGTTAGCAGCAATGAAAAACTCGGGGCCTATACGGCGCTCTATCTAAAAGAACACGGGGTTCCCCTGACATTCAACTATCTTTGCGTTGCGATGTATAAGATGTATCCACATGTCTTCTACTGCGACGATGACTTCAAGGAATACCCCTCCATCGACCGTCTCAACCGAACGTTGATGCACATGACCATCACTAAAAATAAAAACGATGCAATCTTAGTTGGCTCGGCCAAGATGGGTTACGAATTAACGAAGGTCGGTGAGTTCACTGCAAACCAAACCCATGACGCGCTTACTGGGAAAATTGCCGGGACCACGCCAAAAAAACGGGCCGCTTCTGTCGATTCGCACAAAGAAGGCCCTATGAAGGAATACAATGACCTCAAGAGTTCTCAGCAATACAGAGACTTCGAGAGTTCAAAGAAAATTAGCAGTTTCACAATATGGCGCCTATACAAGGTCACTCCATTCACGCAAGAAGGAATGATACGAGAAAAGCTCAAACTTGCCGAGATACGCGCAAAAGAACTCAAAGATGAAATGGTGCTCTCATTCATTCAAGCCCTATACAGTCAAATCAATTAAAGGAGAATAATCATGGAAGAAAATAAAATTGTCATCCGAGATTCCGGCAGAACCGCAAGAAGGCGACAACGAAAAACGCTTGGCTCATCCGTCGTTGCATATCTCGTTGAGCTTATCACGAACTCCGACGACAGTTATAAGAGGCTCGAATCCGCCGGAGTCCTTCCAAAAGAGCAAGTTAAGCCTATCTACGTTGAATATTGGGAAAAGAAAGGCAACTATTATCTTTCCGTGACCGACAACGCCGAGGGGATGGATTCCCAACGAGTCCGTGACATCTTCGAGCACTATGGCGGCGACAATGCTGGCGGTGACTCCAGTGCTTCGCGTGGCATCTTCGGCCAAGGCGCAACCGACGTTATGATCAACGCCGCAATGGGCGGAAAATCCGCCAAGCTCGAATCGTTTAAAAACGGCATATTCTGCAAATTTCACTTCGGCTGGGACGAAGCCAAAGGTGAAAGAACCCTCGAAGAAAAGCCCGTCGATATACATTCGAGTCAGTTAAGCAAAATGAGGGCAAATTACAGAATCCCCGAAAACGGAACCAAGATGACATTCGGTATTCCTACTGATTCTGTCAAATTTAAGAAGGAAACCCTCGTCGACGAAATAATCGGCGCTTACTCCCTTCGATTCATCCTTGCCGCAGCGAACAGGCAAATCATCTTCATCAATGGAATCAGTGAACTGGTTCTCAGTTCCAATGCGTATTCTTTAAAAGAAGAAAACCTCCTTGAGCGTAAGCAATTCACGATGAATTTCGAAGGGACGGCATTGAACTGCGAATTATCTTTGTTCCGAAATCCCGACAAACCGGCGCAAGGAGAGTTTGCCACCGACATCCTTGTAACGGACTCTAATCAAGTCGTTTTTGCTAACACGATGTTCCACTTCGAAAAAAACCCAAGGTCCAAAGACATCTCTGGTATTCTTAAAATCGATGGTCTCTACCAATTGTGTAAAGCCCATTTAAATCAAGAGAACCCTGATGAGATTATCAACGATGATCGTACTGGGTTTAACGAAAAGCACGACTTCTACAAAGCGCTCACCAAGCATTACTTAGATAAAATTATCATGAGTTGCTTCGCTGAGCACGGAGCACCAACCCAAGAGGTTGACATCTCCAAAAACAAGAAGTTCAAAAGCGCATTGGACGCCGTCAACAAATGGATGAATGAAGAGCAAAAAAGGGAAATCTCTGGTGGAGGTAGCCCAGGCGTTACTCCTCCAAAGGACGGTTTGGACTTTGGCAAGTCTAAAATCGAAATCACTGCAGGGGCTACTTACTCCCTCACCTTGATTATCAACTCGGAACAAATAACTCCCAGAGACGACATCTTCATCGACGTCACAGAGAATGAAAACGAATACGTCGAGGTAAGTCCCGATGTAATCGCCTACAACGAAAGCGAGATTGACAGGGGCATCGTTAGGAAATCTATAACCATCAAGGGACTTAAACCCTGCGAGAACGATGACATCGTATTCATTACCGCCTCTTCTCTCACTTTCTCAAAAACCATCATGGTTAGAGTTGTTGACGTCGACATCATCTACCCAGAGAACGGCCTGGCCTTTGAGTTCAAAGAAGCGACGTTTACACCTGAAGGAAACCATAAATCGCCCATTTGGTTTGACACGGACTATTTAACGATAGGGTCCAAAATCAAACTATCTAGCGACGGATTGACAATCCTATCAGAAGAAATAACACTCGACGAAGGCATGCTTGTAACCGATCACATCGGCAAATTCAATGCCGTAGTCAGTGGTGGCGTTCTTGGCAATAAATACACGTTGACCGCCGAAATCGAAGGCGGAGCAATCTCGACCTCACAAACTATCGAAATCAAAAATCAGCCAAGAGATCCAAAAGGCACTAAAGGCATGTTCAGTTCCATCAGGCTAACCGCCGACGAAGATGGAGCCTGGCAGGTTACCTTCGACTCAAGGTCGGGAACCCTATACATCAATTCCAAAAACCCGATAAATGTCGCTATGATGGGCGACCTTGAATCGATTGATCCCGACAAACCAGCATTCAACGCCAAGCAGCAAAATTACCTTGCCTACTTGCTCGCTCACCAAGCCGCCATCAATGACGTCAAGGAGCTTGAGAGGAAAAATCAAATCACCCTCAACGAAAACGATCGCTTGGAAAGTTATCTTCAACATTTGGATGAGAAGCGCGTTCAGGTATTCGAAAGAATCACTATCGCAATGAAATAATCCATTAGCCATCCCGAAGCAATTCCGGATGGTTTTTTCATTTATAAACGCAGCGATTTTTCTCTGTTAATTTGTTTATCGTGCACCACCTCAGTCACCACCGAAAAACCATCAATGGAAAATACGTGTTTTTTATCGCGTGCCAACCAAAATGCCTCGAAAATCATGGTAATATCGTGAGATAAATTCTTCAAAAAACGAAGAAAGTGCTGACGGTATCGACACTTTTTTTATACATATGGAGCACGATGCGGGAACAGTTCCTCCATCTTGGGAGCGGTGGTTTCCATTTTATTCAACGCGCCCATCGGGTCTTTCTTGATGGATCTCACGTACCGAAAGCGCCTACGAAAAAATCGAAAAGAGGGAATCGAGGCAGAAGGGATATCGTAATCTTTTGCCCGGGGGATTCCCCCATCGCTATTTTTGAAGAGAATCGATCAGTTTGGCGACGAAATCCGCTTTCTTCATATGGGAAAGGTAGTATTCCCTGCCTTTTTTGCCGCGGAGGGCTAGCGATTCCGCGTCGATGGAACGGAGCAACTCGCTTAGTTTTTTAGAATCGCCCGCCTCGACGCACCAACCGGCGCCCGATTCTTGGATCAAGTTCGCCGTCGCTCCGCTGATGGCCCCCACGATCGGTTTCCCACTAGCGATGTAAGATTGGACTTTCCCGGGGATCGTCATTCGGGCGTAGGGTTTGTCTTCGAGCGATACGAGCATGGCGTCCGCCAAAGCGTAATATTCGAGCATCTTGGGCAAGGGTTGCCTGCCATGGAAAACCACGTTCTTCAAATCGTGGCTCTCCGCGATTCGTCGGATGTGGGGCAAGCCGCTGCCATCCCCGACGAAATGGAACAAGAAACGGGGGTCGTCTTTCAACAATGCGGCGGTTTGAAGGATGGTTTCGCAGTTTTGGGCGAATCCGATGTTGCCGGCGAATACCAAATCAAGCACCCCGTTGTCCAGGGTTTCGAATTTCGATTCTTCGAAAAGCGATTCCGCGCATTGGGGCAAATAATGGATTGGCACATTTTCGCAACCGGGCAAAGAATGGATCGCGTCCCTGTGCTCTTGGGACGAAACCAGGATTTCGTCGCAGGAAGAATAGATTTTCGCGGATACCTTCTTGTAATGGTTGAACACGAAGGATCCTTCGGCGATCCCCCCGGCGAGCAAGTTATGGGGCCAAAGGTCCATCTCGTACATCACGCAACGGACGTGGTGCTTTTTGGCGTATTTTATCCCAGGGCGAGAAGCCATGATCGGCGACAATTCATTGATCAACACCACGTCGAAATGCTCCTTTAGGCGCTGGACCAATCGATTCGCGAAGAACGGGAAAGAATAATAGTTCAGGAGGCGAAACAGGAGGTTTTGGCGTCTGCCGATGAGGGCGGCGCGGAGGATTTTCACCCCGTTATGGATCTGGGTCCGATTCTTTTTGCGACGGTATTCCGGATCGATTCTCCCGGTTGGGTAATTCGGCAGGCCGGTCAAAACGGTCACATCGTGCCCTTGTTTCACCAGTTCCTCCGCGATTTCGGTGATGCGGAAGTTTTCAGGCCAATAATGTTGGCAAGTGATCAATATCTTCATGACGAAATCGTTGCTCCCCATTATTATGGCGGTCTATCCGAAAAAGAAAACATGCAGTTCCGCATCTAGGAAGCAATCTCTGGCCATGAACGGAGGCCGCACCATAAATTGACCTAATAGGTTGTTCTTCCCGAACCGCCTTTTTGCCATTGGCCTTCTTCTGCCGTTTTGGCGATCGCTTTTTCGATGGCGCGGATCAAAAGGCTCTAGAAAATGCCCCAAAAAAGAAAAGAACGAGATGCGCTCTAGTTCATCTCGTTATTCTCTTATGGCGCGCCCGGAGGGACTCGAACCCGCAACCCCCAGATTCGTAGTCTGGTACTCTATCCAGTTGAGCTACGGGCGCGCAGAAGCCATCTTTCGACAGCCCGATAAATATAGACCATGAAAAGAGGGTAGCGCAAGAGCCATTTTCGCGATTTTGAAAAAATGGATGAGGAAAGGAAGGAAAGAAACGGGGTTACTTCCCGCTATTTCGTTTTTTCTCGCCGAAATTCATGACGATTTTCCGGCGCAAACTCAAGGCGCGGTAGAGCCACCGCTCTTCGTCGGTGAATTCGCGGTCGATGGCCATGCAGGCGATCGCGTAGTCGTAGATGCCTTCCTGGACTTTCGCCGGCATGGCCTCATAACGATGGATGAGTTCCTCTTGGAACGAGGAATCGTCCCCTCCTTCCATGAGGGACAGCCATTCGTTGGGCGTTAAGCGCTTGCCCGTGACGATGCAATAAAGCGCGTACTCGCTCCGGGTGGGGCGGTGGTCGACGCAGGAAACGAGCTTCGCGTAGTCCAGGAATTCCAATTCCATTTCTTCTTTGCTCGCCTTCTCCGCGGCTTTTCCGCTTTGGTATTCGCGGAGCCCCAGTTGGGCGAGTTCAATGGTTTCGGAATCCCCGAGTCTTGCGAGATGATCGAAGAAGAGAGAGCATGGTCTTTGATCCATGGGGGTACCTCCTTTTTGGTAAATCGGATCGGATATGCTCGGATTAACTACTTTCACTATAGCAAGGCTTAGACGGATTACAAGCAATGCGATAATCATCACGGAATGCATCGCGATGGAAGCCTTCGCGCGCGAAATAAAAAAAGATAGAAGAAGAAAAGAGGTTGGGGTAATCTATAGCCATGACCTCATTGCCCCCGACCCCCATCATCGTCGTCGACGACGAGAAAAGCGCACTAGGGGATTTCTTGTCCCAGATTTTGACCGTGGAGCAAGTCGCGGCGACCTTTTTCAAGGACAACCCGGAAAGCATCTTGTCCTTCGTTGCCAACAACCCCGTCGCCTGCGCCTTCCTCGACATCAACATGCCGCGGATCAACGGAATCGAACTCGCCAAAAAGCTCATTGAGATCCGACGCGACATCAAAATCGTCTTCGTCACGGGCTACGCAAGCGATGAAGAGGCGCTGCGGGAAACGTTCAAGGACAATTTAAGCGGCATCGTCTACAAACCGTACTCGAGGGACGATTTGCTTTGCTTCCTCGAAACCCTGTTCTCCATTCCTTTGCTCGTGGAATTCACCTTCAAGGGGTATTTCGGGGTTTCGGTCAATCATCGCCCGATCACCTTCTTGTCCCGAAAGTCCCAGGAGCTGTTGGCCCTCCTTTATTGCGCCCAAGGGAAAACGGTGTCGATGGAATACGTGATCGACCGGTTATGGCCCCATTATTCCCCGCCCGATTTGGCCAAGCGGCTCTACCGCGACGCCACGTTCAAACTCCGGCGCGCCCTGGAAGAACATGGCGTCCCGCAGTTAGTTTCCTTTTACCGCGGTTCGCTGTGCTTCAACCCCAAGGCTTACCCCACCCAAAGCGATTGGACGAGCATCGAAGAAGACGGCCCGTTCCTCGAAACCTATTCCTGGAGCAAGGAATTCACCCCGAATCTCCTCAATAGTAAGTAAAAATTAAGCTGTGCCAAATTCGCGCCAAAATGGGGCATTTCCCTAGCGGAGTTTTCTCTTCGGCCGTATCGTAACCGCGATGAAGGAATGCCTAACCACGGTCCTTCATTCGGAATGCTTGCCGGGCGGAAGAAGGTTGGGGATGCGCGTTAGGGGTGCAAATTCAAGTTCTTCCGCCGTAAAGCGCATGGACCCCATGGGGTCATTTTTTATTCCTCGACGACTTCAACGTCGATCGCTTCCTCCTCCCCTTTCTTGGGGCGCTTGGACCAATGGGGCAAAAACAGCAAATAGAACCGAAGGATGGCTTCTAAAATCAAAAGAATCCCCGCGAGGATGCCATAGGCGCTTCCCTTGTCCAAAGCGGGGACGAATACCAGCGCGATCGCCCCGCTTAAGCAAAGAGCGGACAAGAGGATCGGGAATAGATAAGCGGCCCCGCGCTGCCTACGAACGAAGGATTCGATGAGGTCCCCGCAGCAAACCAAAGCGATGTAAAGGGCGAGGAAAACGCTGAAGAAGCCTTGGAAGAAAGAAGGGTTAACCAGGCCCAAAACCGCGAACAGGATCTTGAGAATCGACGAAATTAGGGTGATGCCAAACAAGGAAGAAACCCCAAAGGACAAAAAGAACAATCCTAGGGATAGCGCTCCATCGGCGAGGATGAAACTAAGGTAGACGTAATAGGCCATGTTTAACGTCGAAGAGGGAAAGACGAAAAACAGAATCCCCATGGCGAGGCGAAGTAGGGCTTTGAGGGCCGAGGCGACGATTTTGCTCGTTTTCCGTTTCATATCGGGATCTCCTTTCGCATTGCGATCGAAAAAGGGCAGCCATTAGGCTACCCGTTGGGTTGTTCTTCTTCTAGGATTTTCCCCAAAGCAATCGACAATTGGTCGGGGCAAGAGGTGTTCCGCGTCCTCGACCCGGGGCAACGAATGCCCTCTAAACGCGATTTGGCTTCGGCGATTTTCATTCCGACCAACGCTTTGCCAAGTCCTTGGGAATTCCCCGGGCACCCGCGGACCGAGAGGTAGGAGAGAATCACGAGATTCTCCGGATCGTAAACGATCCTCATCTCTTGGGAGCAGACGTTCTGGGGGCGAAAAACGTAGGTCTTCTCACTCATTGCCGCAGCAGCAGTGATGCCCCTCTTCTTCGCAGCAGCATTCCCCGTCTTCGCAGCATCCGCGGTCGATGAAGCAGAGTTCGCCATAGACTTCGCCGAAAGCGGCGGCGGCGTTGCATTCATCGGTGTCAATGTGCATGGCAAGGGCGTAGGATTCCGAAACGCGGACGACGGTGTCACCATAGATGGTTTCCCGGCCTCCGGCTCCTTGGATGGCGACGGCGACGATGTCCCCGTTTTCCACCCCGAAGGCTTCCGCGTCTTTGGGGGTCATGTGGATATGGCGTTTGGCGATGATGACGCCTTCTTCGAGATCCACTTCCCCGGCGGGTCCCTTAAGGGTGCATTTCCCCGATCCTTGGATATCCCCGGATTCCCTCACGGGAGCGGTGATGCCTAAGGATCTGGCGTCGGTGTAGCTGAGTTCCACTTGGTTGGCCTTGCGGACCGGGCCAAGGATGGAAAGGGCGGCTTGGGGACGAACGCCGCTGGGATCCTTTTTGTTATATCCCAGGACGATGACTTTGTCCGTCGAGGCGTATTGGCCGGGTTGGGAGAGTTCTTTGCGAACGGTGAGTTGATGTCCCTTCCCGAACAAGATTTCGAGGGTTTCTTGGGTGAGGTGCACGTGGCGGGCGCTCGTTTCGACTAAGATTTTGTTTTCCATTTTGTTGTTTGATTTCTCCTGCTTGCGAAATTATAGCGCATCGATCGCCGAGGAGGCACACAAAACGCTACCTTTTTGTCGCAAAAGCAACTATTCTTTAGGGGCAAGAAGGGAGGACGCTCCAATGGAAGACGAAAACAAAGGCCGCGACGAAGAGATCGAAGAAGAAGAAACCGACGATTCGGGAATCGACGTAGAAACCACAAGCGCCGAAGAACTATCCTCCCTCATTGACCGCAAAGACCGGGTGGGGTTGGGGCTTGTTTTTGAGACCGTTCCGAACATCGATATCGCCGAAGCGGCGAATTCCCTGTCCCCCGAACAGCTGATCTACATCTTCCACAACGTCTCCAGCGAATACACCGCGGACTTTTTCGACGACTTGAGCCTCGAAACCAAAGAGAACCTGATCAAGGCGATGACCGACAAGGACCTCGTCAAGATCATCAATGCGCAGAGCGCCGACGACCTCGCCGACGCGGTGGGCGACATGCCCGCGAACCTCGCCTACAAAGTGCTCATGGCCGCGGACAAGGACATGCGCAAGGACATCAACACCCTGCTCAAATACAAAGACGACACCGCCGGGTCGATCATGACCACGGAGTACATCAACCTCTTGGACTCCACTTCCGTGGCCGAAGCGATTTCCTATATCCGGGAACGGGGAAAAGACGCCGAAACGATCTACACCATCTTCGTGCGCAACGCGAGCCGGGAATTCGTCGGGACGGTCGACCTCGACGATTTGATCTTCGCCCAGCCCTCCGAAACCTTGAACGACATCATGAACCGCGACATCGTCTCGGTCAAAACCTCCACCGACCAGGAAGAAGTCGGACGCATGTTCTCCCGTTATGACCTCAACGCCCTCGCGGTCCTCAACGAGGACGACCGCATCGTCGGGGTCATCACCATCGACGACGCGATTGACGTCATCGCCGAGGAAACCAACGAGGATATGGCCCGTATGGCGCTTATGGAACCGGCGGAAAAGCCCTATATGCAGACGAGCATTTGGGACAACGCGAAACACTGCATCCCCTGGATCATCGCCTTGCTCGTGCTTGGGACCTTCACCACGATGGTCCTCAACCGCCTCGAGGCCCAAACCATCTTCGTCTCCCTCCCAATCCTCATCTCCTTCATCCCCACCTTGATGGATACCGGGGGCAACGCGGGAGGGCAAACCACCGGAATGATGATTCGGGGCCTTGCCACGCGGGAATTCAGCGCGAAAGACACCCTCAAGGTCTTGTGGAAGGAATTCCGCAGCGCCATCGTCATCGGCTTCTTCATCGCGCTCTTCTCGTTTGTTTGGATCCTCATCGAACAATACACGGGCATCGTTTCCCTGGGCGAAATCGTCGAAAACAACGGGAACGCCTACGACTTCTCCTCCTATACGGTTTGGAATGGATTGGCCTTCACGGGCGAACACGCGAAGGAATTCGCCCAACACGCGTTCACCTTCTCGGGCTTAGTCTCCGCCACGATGTTCATCGCCATCTCCCTTTCCAAGGGCATTGGCACCCTTCTTTGCATGGGCGCCTCCGCGATTAAGAAGGATCCGGCTTTGCTTGCCCAACCGATGTTAACGACCATCATGGACGTCACTTCCTTGCTTGTCTATTTCGGAATGGCTTGCCTTTTCTTCCCAAAACTCATATGAAAATCGCTTCAGGGAGCAAAACGGAAAAATTCCGATTTGCTCCTTTTTTTCGAATTTTTCCCCCTTTCGGAACGGGAAAAAATTGGCCCTTGCATTGTTTGTTTCCGTCCCATATAATTTTATTCGCTGCGGGAGTGGCGGAACTGGTAGACGCATACGTTTGAGGGGCGTATGGGGCAACCCGTGTGAGTTCAAATCTCATCCCCCGCACCATATCGAAACAAGAGAACGGATTCCAGAAATATCCGGTCTTTTTTTCATTTTAAGGGCTGTCTTTTTTTGAATCTTTCGACGCACTCAAGTTTACATTTGAACGGGGATTTCATGAAAAATACCCCTCCTCCTGACATCCAGGATTTGGGGTACATTTCAGGCTGGCTGCCTTTTTCTCTATTGCGTTTCGCGCCAAATAAAAATTGGCAAGCAGGGATTCATCTATTTCAAAAGCTTCCAATAGCCTCCTTTGTCAGGACCAATACGCTGAATATGGTTCTCTTCTTGCAATTTGCCTAAATGATGCCGGATGCTTGCTTCCGTAACGCCAAGCAGCAACGATAAGTCCTTTCTCGAAAGCCTGTTGTTGCTCCTTAATAAAGCGACGATACCGTCTCTGATTTTTTCTGGTTGTTTTCTGTCACTTTTTCTGGTTG
>JAXDTZ010000015.1:0-50333 GCA_034089705.1 Candidatus Alloenteromonas sp.
AATGACACCCCGAGGATGGTGCTGAAAATGAAGTCGCCGAACGAGGCCGAACTTGAAAAACTCTCGAAGCTGAAGGATGATACCGGCGAGGTTAGATGCCAGAAGCTGCTTAAACGTTTCACATCAATTGCTAACTAACAAAAACGGTAAAGTCAATAGTACAAAATCCCTTAAAACTCAGATTAAATTGTGCTAAAAATAATAATATGGTTGTTGCATCCGAAGAAATGGAAAGATTTATAGTAAGTTTATGCAGAAAAAGATAGCTATTATCAATAGTGTTTGCGGCACTGGCAGTACAGGCAGAATTGTCAATGATTTAGCTATATTTTTAAGAACAAAAGGATTTGATGCTCGGATATTTTTTGGAAGGAATTTAAATCGTTTTAAAGCACCATATGCAAAATGTTTTTCTAATTATCTTGATTCTTTGGTGCATTGTCTTAAAGCAAGATTTTTTGATAAGTCTGGATTTTCATCAAATCATGTTACATATAAGTTGATAAAAGAACTTAATCAGTTTGATCCTGACTTAATGATTCTAAATAATTTGCATGGATATTATCTTAATATTAATATCTTGTTTAATTGGATTAAAAATAAAAACAAGAAGATTATTTTAGTGTGTCATGACTGTTGGAATTTTACTGGTCATTGTGCACATTTTGATTATCTCAATTGTGATAGATGGGAGAAACAATGTTTTTCGTGTCCCGCGAAGGCTAGTTATCCGAAAAGCATTTTAATTGATAGGAGTAGAAAAAACTATTTAATAAAAAAACAGCTATACTCCAATATCGAAAATATGATTGTTGTCTCACCATCTAATTGGCTTTCCAATATTATTCACCGATCATTTCTCGGATCTTACGAGACTGTTGTTATCAATAATGGAATAGATACAAATTTATTTAAAAAAACAGAAGGAAATTTTAGAATACGATTTGGGGTTGGTGATAAAAAGATTATTTTATGCGTTGCCTATATATTCGGAAAAAGAAAAGGGATTGATGATATTCTCGCGCTAAGCAAAATTTTGGATGATAATGAGATCATAGTTTTAGTTGGCCACTTAAAAGGCCATATTAAAATAAATAACAATAAGATATTGCACATCAAACGAACAGATGATTTAAAACAACTAGTTGAGCTGTATTCGATATCAGATGTAATGTTTAATCCGACATATGAAGATAATTATCCAACAACAAATTTGGAAGCTCTTTCGTGTGGCACCCCGGTCGTGTGTTATAAAACTGGAGGGGCGTTTGAAATGCTCGACAAGAAATACGTTGTAGAAAAAGGTGACTATAAAACAGCATATCTTTTAATGAAACGGATTTTCAATGAGGGAATCAAGAATCTTAGTCACCCTGTTTTTTCAAAAGAAAAAATGTACGACCAATATTTAGAATTAATCGAAAGATTATTAAAATAGTTTTATGAAAATACTTATTGTTTCCCAACATTATTGGCCCGAGAATTTTCGTATCACAGATACAGCTGAATCATTGGTTATGAATGGACATCAAGTTACTGTTCTTTGCGGCCTTCCAAACTATCCCAAAGGATATATTTTTGATGACTACAAACACAGAAAAAATAGAATTCAAGAACACAATGGCGTGAAGATTATTCGTGCCAAAGAAATAGGGCGAAGGAATAACCTTCTTTTTAGATTTTTGAACTACTGGTCTTATCCGCATTACGCTAGCGGGATGATTAAAAAGCTAGATAAAAACTTTGATGTTGTTTATGTCCAAATGTCTTCCCCCATCATGATGGCTAAACCAGCGTTAAAATACGCTAAGAAATATAATAAGAAAGTAGTCATGTATGAGATGGATCTTTGGCCAGAATCTTTATTAGCTGGCGGAATCACAAATACATCTTTTATTTATAAACACTATAAAAAAGTATCGTCCAAGATATATTCTCAATGCGATAAAATCCTTGTCACAACTAAAGAACACATTCCTTACATTAAAGGTCTTCCTGGATGTAAAGATTTGGATATTGAATATTTGGCCCAATATGCTGATACGGTATTTGAAGATAGCGATTTTGGCAGCGAAGATAATGGTATCGTCGATTTAATGTTTGCTGGTAACATTGGCAAAGCACAATCAGTGGACACAATCATTAAAGCAGCGGCTTTGCTAAAAGGCGACCCAAGATTCAAATTCCACATTGTCGGTAGCGGAAGTGAACTAGATCACAGCAAACAGCTCGCTGCCGAATTAAAAACTGATAATGTTGTTTTCTATGGTCAAAGACCATTAGAAGATATGCCGGAATTATACAAGGTTGCTGACGCCATGCTCGTTACATTAGAAGACAAACCATACGCTAACATGACCATACCAGGAAAAGTTCAATCATATATGGCGGTTGGCAAACCTGTTATTGGTGCGATTAATGGTAGTTGTGCTGACTTTATAAAGAATAATGATATTGGATATGTTTGCCCGTCTGGTGATAGCGAAGCTCTAGCAAACCTCATTATGGGTTTGGAATTAAAAGATTTGCAAATGATTGGCGAACGTTCTAAAGATGTTTACTTTAAAAAGTACAGAAAGTCTATTTTTATGAATAGATTGATTTCTACATTGGAGTCAATGAAGAAATAAAGTCTACATTTCTTTAATAACCGGATATATAAAAATTCACGATTTGCCCATTCTTCCCTGTCTCAAGAGATTCGGCAAATCTTTTTTTCTTTTTGAATAATAGTGGGATTCAACTTTCTAAAAATCATCTTTAGCCATTTCTTTTTTGCACCAATAGGCATTAGAAGAATGACCTTAAGAGTTTCTTTAATCTTAACGCCACAATTTTATATCTGTTTGATTCTTAAGAATATTAATGGAGATATGATCTAAAAGATCGCGGTCATAATATGGACTAGAACAATAGATATCATGACTATGTTTACCAAATGGCACGTATAGAACTTATCTTTACGTCTGCAGTCTTTTCTTTGGTGACACATTGAGCTACGGGCACAAAGATCGAGAGGGGCATGCGCGGCCGTTCTCGCAAGAATAAGCTTGTGGTCAAGGAAGAGGATTAATAGTACAAAATCCCTTAAAACTCAGAAGATTACGCCGCCCAAAGCATAGAACTTAAAGAAGTGCTGAATGGAATGAAGCCCCGTAACCTTAAATCTTTTCGGTCTTGCCGCCGTGAAGGCGGCTTTCCTCCGCTTTGAACCCGATTACGTGGCTTTCGATGGATGCGTCGATCGTGGTCCTGGTATCGCTAGGATCGTTCTTGGTGAGGTAATTCACGAAGTCGCGGTAAAGATAATAATCTCCACCTCCGTGTCCGTCGTTGACGGCAACGTCGTCTTCGTTGAATAGTTTCTCTCTGGAAGCGTCGATCACCGTTTGGGCTTGCCCATAACGGGTGTAATAGAGAATCCCTTCTTCTAAGTTCCCATAAATCTCGCCTTCCGTTCCATGGACCTTGATAGTTCTCGTGCATTGGTCGGAGAAAGCGGTCATGGTGAGGTGGGCGGTGGTGCCGTCCTCGAACAGCATATTGACCACTTGATGGTCGACCGCGTCGTTGTCGCAATGGAAGACGCACCGGGAGATTGGCGATTCTTTTTTGTCCAAAATCGCATAGACGTTATTCTCGGAGAGCGACCCCGTTCCCCCGACGACGTGGTGCTTCATGCGTTCGGGATAGATCTTATAGGCATCATATAAGCATTTCGCCCTGGTTTCGGGCGAGCAATCTTTGCAATGGGATGCGCTGCCCTTGGGGGCGTGGGATGGCTCAAAATAATGAAGTCCCCCGAAAGAAGAAACCGCAGTGCATTTCTTATTCATCAACCAGCACAGAATATCCAGGTCATGGCAGCATTTGGCGATGATCGTGGGGCTGCTTCGCTCCATGTTCCTCCATGGGCCGCGGACATAGCTTAGGGCGAAATGCCAATAAGCGATGTTCTCCGTTTGGTTGATGGTGACCACATCCCCTAGTAGCCCTTCGGTGATGTATTTCTTGATCACACGGTAGAATGGCGCGTAACGAAGCACGTGCGTCAGCATGATCTTCCGCCCCAAACGGTTCGCGGTATCGCGGATGGATACGCAGTCTTCTTCCGTGATGGCCGCGGGCTTTTCTAAGCAGATGTCATAACCAAGGTTCAAGGCTTGGATGGTCATCTCGTAGTGATCGGCGTCTTGGGTGCAGATGAACAAGGCATCCGCGATCTTTCCCTGCGCGAAGAAATCGTCCGTGCTGGAATAGGTATTCTCTTTGGGGATGCCGAATTCGTTGATTGCGGACTCAAGGGCGCTAGGGGCGTTATCGACGACCGCGACGATGCGAGCGGACGGATCGCCTTGGATGAGCCGTCCGAACATTCTGCCCCGGCTACCGAAGCCCAAAATTGCAAATCGAAGCATGGTGGTATCTCCTAACTATGGAATGGCGTTGCATTCATTCTACTTGGCCATTGTTATAGGATGTTCCTATAAAACTGGTTTTTCTTCTTCGAGTTGTTTAATCCTACAAAAAACCGAAGGAAGCAAAAACGATTTGAAACGTAATAAATTGCTTAAGTTTGTTTTTCCGTTATGATAATGGCATGCTTGCCAAATACGAATTCCGTCGACACCACGAGAACACCAAGGTGTGGTTTGGCCGATACCTTTCGCCCTTGAATCTGCCCCATTGGCATTTCGACGCGGAAATCCTTTATTGCCGTCAAGGCTCCGCCATGGTGTCGATCGACGGAAAGGAAATCGCGCTCCACGAAGGGGAATCCGCCTATGTCGCAAGCGCCCAAATCCATTGGGTTAATTCCACCAAAGGAAGCATCATCGATTTCCTGATCTTCGATTCCTCGTTATTGACCAAATCCTATGCCGGGGTTTGCCTCGTCAATCCATTCCTAGGGAAGGATCCCTCCATCCCCGAGGCCATCAAGATGATCATTGAGGAAAAGCAGGCCAAAAGGCCTTTGTACAAAGAGATTTGCAACGCAAAGGTGGTTGAAATCGTGGCGAATCTGCTACGAAAATACCCCACGTTCCTCCGCAATGAATCGGACAAAAAAGGGTCCCGTTACTTGGAATTGCTCGACAAGATCGAAGAGGAATACGAAACGATCGAATTTGCCGAAGCGGCCGATTTCATGGGGTTCACCCCCGCCTATTTTTCCAGTTATTTCAAGAAGATGACTGGCACCACCTTCTCGAGTTACGTGAATGCCCTCAAGGTGGAAAAAGCCATCCCCCTCATCCAAAAAGGGGAACTCCGCATGAGCGAAGTCGCGTTTGAATCCGGTTTCCGGACCATCCGCAATTTCAATCGCGTCTTCGCCGAAATCACGGGGTATTCCCCCCGGGATTTGCCCAAGGGGTATTCCTTGTCCAGTTGGCAAAATTCCGGGGATTTCCAAACCTTCGACCCCACGGATAAAGGATCCACCCTCATTCAATCATAATCGTAATAAATGTCCAATTGTCGATAATGGCGTTCTTTCCTGCGCGGGGGCGTTATTTTAAAGTGTAGGAAACCAGCAAAGGAGAACACCATGCGATTCGCTTTATGTTTTTGCAACCGCGGCTTCATGCCCGGAGAATTGATTCTCGGCGCCAGAAAAGACATGGTCGAGGCTTTGACCAAAGCCGGCCATGAATATTTGATGATGGACGAAAACGCCACCCGTTATGGGGGTGTGGAAACCCGCGACGAAGGACGCCTCTACCACGATTGGCTCAAATCCCACGAAGGGGAATACGACGGAGTCATTTTCTCCCTTCCGATCTTCGCTGACGAAAACGGGGCCGTCGAAGCCCTCAAGGACGCGGGAGTCCCTATCCTCATCCAAGCCTATCCCGATGAAATCGGCAAGATGGATTTCGCCCATCGTCGCGACGCCTATTGCGGGAAATTCTCCGTGACGGACGTGTTCACCCAATATGGCATCCCCTTCACCGTTTTGAAGCCCCACGTCGTGCATCCGCTGAGCGATGCCTTCCAAGACAACCTCCGCGAATTCGCCGCGATCTGCCGCGTCGTGGGAGGGATGAAACGCTTCACCGTCGGATGCATCGGGGCGAGAACCACCGCCTTCAAGACCACCCGTTTCGATGAGATCGCCTTGCAGAAATACGGCATCACGGTGGAATCTTTTGACTTATCCGAACTCATCTTCAAAGTCCAACACAAGGAAGTGGACGCGGAAGTCGAAGCCAAGATGGAACGGCTGTCCGCCTATACGGATTGCTCCGCTTGCCCGAGCCCCAAACTCGAAACCTTGGCGAAGATCTCCGTGGTGATCGACGAATACATCCGCGATTACCATTTGGATTGCCTCAGCCTCCGTTGCTGGAATGAGATGGAACAGATTCTGCGCGTATGCCCCTGCGTCTTGCTTTCCGAGCTGAACGATCGCGGAATCGTCGCCAGCTGCGAAATCGACCTTTGCAGCGCGATCACCATGCGTGGCATGGCCCTCGCGAGCGAAGAACCGACCGCGGTGTTAGATTGGAACAACAACTACGGGGACGACGAGAACAAAGTCATCCTCTTCCATTGCGGGCCCGTCGCCCAAAGCCTGATGACCCAGAAAGGCACCCTCACGTCCCATAAGATGTTCGACAAAGGGGATCCGGGATCGGGTTGGGGCACCAACGAAGGCCGCATCGCCTCCTTCCCGATGACCATCTCGAATTGCCAAACCAAAGACGGGCGCTTGATCGTCTACGCTTCCGAAGCAGAGATGACCGATTTGCCCATCGAGAAAGCCTTCTTCGGATGCGCCGGGGTCGCGGATATCCCCGATCTCCAAAACAAATTGATTCGCTTGGCCCGCGGGGGATTCAAGCACCACACCTCGATTGGCAAAGGCCACATGAAGTCCATCTTGGAGGAAGCCTATACCACCTACCTCCATTACGATTGGGTGGATATCGATCGATGAGGTACCTCGCCGGGCTCGACCTAGGCTCCACCGGGGCGAAGATCGTTGTCTTTTCTTCTACCGGGGAGATTGAGGAACGCTTCTACGAAGCCTATCCCTCTTCCCGGAATTCCTCCACCCACGAGATGGATCCTTCCACGGTGAAGGACACCGTCATCTCGTTAATGGGGAAAGCGTTGTCTCGTTATCCCTCCTTGGAAGGATTGGGGGTCACTTCCTTTGGGGAGAGTTTCGTCTGCTTGGATGAAAACGACGACCCCGTTTATCCGATTTTGCTCTACACCGACCCCCGGGGAAAAGAAGAAGTCGAGGAAGCGGTGAAATATTTCGGGGAAGAAGAAATCGAAGCCATCGCGGGATTAAAACCCCACGAAATGTATTCTCTTCCCAAACTCGCCCACCTGAAACGCGCCGATCCTAGGAAGTTCGCGACGGTGAAAAAGGTCCTCTTGATGGAGGATTACGCCATCTACGTCCTAAGCGGCCACCGCCTCATCGATTATTCCTTGGCGACCCGCACCATGGGATTCGATATTGCCAAACGGGAATTCAGCGAACGCCTCTTCTCGTTTTTTGGCATCGATAGGGATTTGCTTTCCCTCCCCGTTCCCGCGGGAACCCTCGCGAAGGGGCTTCGGAAGGACTTGTTCCCTGGGCATGAAGATTTCTATCTCTCCCCTTGCGGACACGACCAATTCGCCGTCACCATCGGTTCTGGGGTGTGCATCGAAGGGCAAGCCATGGAAGGGGCGGGAACCGTCGAATGCATCGTTCCCGTGTTTTCGAAGCCAAACCCCGGATTATGCAAGGACAACTACAACGTCGTTCCCTTCTTTTCCAGTCAAAACCTCACCTATGCCTTCTCCTATACCGGAGGGGCGGCGGTGGACTGGTTTCTCCATTCCTTGAATCCCGGGGCGAAAACCCTCGCTGCGCAAGAAGGGAAATCCGTCTACGAATACCTGATGGAGCGTTATGACCACGCCCCGACGGGCATCTTGTTTTTGCCCCATCTCGCCGGAGCGGCCACCCCCTATATGGATTTAGGATCCAAAGGTGCCTTCTTGGGACTGCATCTAGGAACGGATGAGAAAGACCTCTTCCTCGCCGTACTAGAAGGAGTCGCCTACGAAGCGAGGCTCAACATCGAAACCCTAGCCAAGCATGGGGTGTCCATCACCTCGATGGTCGCTAGCGGTGGGGGAAGCAAAAACCCCGTTTGGAACCAGATCAAGGCAGACGTCACCGGAATCCCCATCACGATCCTAAAAGGAGAAGAAGCGGGGGCGAGGGGAAGCGCGATGCTCCTCGCCGTTTCCCTGGGCCTCTATCCTTCGTTAAAGGAAGCCGCCCAAGCCTTCGTCCAAATCCAAGAAGTGGTGTCCCCCGATTTCGAAGCCAAGAAGAAATACGACAAGGCGTACTCCCGTTACGCCAAAGCATATCAAGCGGTTCGGCCGCTGCTAGAGGAGGAATAACCATGGATCCGCGCATCGGAAACACCAAACAGCTCTGCGGTTGCTACCGCTTCGAGGTGAACGAAGGAAAAGGAAAAGGGTTAGAGATGGCCTATCTCTTCAATGGGGCCATCGCCTTGCTCGTGAACCTTTCCAGAGCCTCCGACATCCATCAATGTTTCGTCAAAGGACAAAATGTTTCCTTCTTGTCGAAAAACGGCCTCGTGAGTGACCCCCGGGATTTCTTGAAATCCTTCCCAGGAGGGATGCTCTATACCTGCGGGCTTGATTCCCTCGGAGCCAGGGAAGGCCATTATCTGCATGGGGACATCCACAACATCCCTTCTTCGATCGAACGCATCGAAGAAAGCGGAGAAGGGGTGGCCTTGTTCACCAAAATCGAAGTGACTTCCCTCTTTGGCCAAAACCTCGTCGTGCACCGGGAAATCGCCTTGAAGCGGGACGAGCTCTCCTTTTCTGTGAAAGACCGCCTCGTCAACGAAGGCCACAAGAGCGCAAACTATTGCATGCTGTACCATTGCAACTTCGGTTACCCCATCGTCCAAGAAGGGACGCGCATCGTCGGGGATTACCTCGATAGCCTTCCCCGGACCGAATTCGCCAAACAGGAATTCCCCAAGCGCCGGGAGATGGAAGCCCCGATGGAAGAAATCGAAGAAACGTGTTACTTCGATACCTTGCGGGATGGCAAGGTATCCCTCGTCAACGACTCGTTGCCCTTAAGCGCCACCCTCGAAAGCAATCTCCCTTATTTGGTGGAATGGAAAAGCCGTTCTTCCGGAGATTACGTCATCGGGTTAGAACCGACGACCTCCTTCTTGGATGACCGTTTCGCCTATTCGACCTTAGAACCCCAAAAAGAAGTGACCCATCAATTGAAATTCACATTCACGGAAAGGAAATAACCCACATGTTAGCAACTCTGAATGAAGTCCTCGCTTTTGCGAAGAAGAACAACTTGGCGATCGGGGCGTTCAACACCCCGACCTTAGAAACCCTCGACGCCGTCATCGAGGCATCGGAAGAACTCGGATTGCCCGTCATCGTCTCCCACGCGGAACTCCATGAACCCCAAGCGCCCCTAATGAAAATCGGGCCGGTCATGGTGGAACGCGCGAAATCGGCCAAAGTCCCCGTCTGCGTCCACCTCGACCATGGGGAACACATCGACTACATCGAAACGGCCATGAAAATCGGATTCACTTCGGTGATGTACGACGGATCGCTCTTGCCCGTGGAAGAGAACATTACTAACACGAAGAAGGTCGTGGAACTCGCCCACGTCCTCGGCGTCTCCGTGGAAGGTGAAATCGGCGCCCTCCCCTCCCGGGAAGATGGATCGAGCAACGGAACGATCGATCCCACGTCCCTCTACACCGACCCCGACCTCGCCTTGCGCTTTGTTTCCGAAACGGGAATCGACGCTTTGGCGGCGAGCTTCGGCACTGCGCATGGAATCTACAAGACCACCCCCAAGCTGGATTTCCCCCGCATTGAGAAAATCACCGCGATGACGGGAGTCCCCCTGGTGATGCATGGAGGATCTGGAGTCTCTCCTAACGATTACCTCACCGCGATTTCCTGCGGGGTCCGCAAGATCAATTATTATTCCTATATGGCCCGCGAAGGGGTGTTCGCCGCGAAGAAATTCATCGAAGAATGCAACCCCACCTTCTTCCATGAAGTGGCCTACGTCGCCAAAGAGGCGATGAAGGCGGACGCCAAGAAAGCGATGGTCCATTTCTCCAACGGTTTCCTCCGCGGATAAATCTTCTTTCCCAATGGTCGCCAGGGTTTTCCTTGGCGATTTTTCTTTCGTTCCCTAAAGAAGTGCCAAAAAGAAAGCGATTCGCTTCGATACCCTTGAAAATATCCCATCCATTATTGCATTTTCCTTCGATAGGGTTATATGGTATGTCTCAGATTATTTGGAGTGGCCATTTATGAAGAAATTGTTTCCTGCCTTGATTCTATCCTCTACCTTATTGCTCGCTTCCTGCGGTCCTTCGCAACCCCAAAGCAGCGAAAGCCCAGAAGTCACCGAATCGCCTTCCGATTCCGTTTCCTCCATTGAAACGACGGACAACCATCTGATCGCCGTCATCGAAGGGATCACGACGAAGATTTATGGTTCCGCCACACTCGACGAAAACTATTTCTACGATGAGGAACTCGAAGGGTATTACGTCGATTGCGCCGTTCCAGAGGCCAAAACCGAGGAAGAGGCCGCTTCTTACGCGGAAAACTACCTCATTGAAGGGTATGACGTCTCCCTCCCGATGGGCTATGTCGACCTTCTGGAAATGTACTATGGCATTTACACCTATTACGCAGAAGAGGTCATCGTCGAAGTCTTCCCCTATGAGGCGGAAGGAGAGATCGTTTTGGAGTATTTTGCCTACCTTAATGATGGCAGCGAGGACGATCCCATCGACAGTTCCGTTCCTAGCGGGGATGAGCAAACGCTCCACCACACCCTCATGGCCCAGATCGCCGCGAACTTGTTTGGCCTCGACGAGGCGGTGCTTGGCACGGATTATGAGTACGACGGCACGGATGGATCCTATTGGACTGCCGCGATCATCGAAGCCTCTTCCGCGGAGGAAGCCATCCAATCCGCTTCCCTCTACATTCCCGAAGGATACGTCGTGCTAGATGGCCCGGCTTATTATGCGGCGGATGATTTTTGGTACGTGGACTACGGGTATTATGACAACCAAGTCATCCTCGAGGCTTTGACTTACGAATCCGAGGACGGCGTTGTTCTCCAATACGTGGCCTACCTCAACGACGGTTCTTGGGAGCCTGGAGAAGGCGGAGAGACCGGACAAGGAATCGTGGAGAACGTTGTCGATGGAAAAGGAACCGCCACAATCGACTTTTCTTCCCTCTTTTCTTCCGATGAAAAATTCGTCGGGGCATCGGGAGAAATCGTGATGGTCACCGCTTCCCAAAACACCGGCAGCAATCCCCCGATGTATTACGTAAACGGCACCGCCCTTCGTTTATACGCGGACAACACCCTCACCATTTCGGTGGGAGAAGGATACGTGATCGACCAAGTGGTTCTCGTCAAAGGGAACATCAATAAGAATCCGTTGACGGATCTTTCCGCGGTCGGAGGAACCTTTTCCGTTTCGGGCAACACGGGTACTTTGACTTGCAACAACGCGGACACGGTCACCTTCTCGTTCAACAAATCCAAAGGCTGTGTCCCCATCGCTTCGATCGAAGTCCATTTCTCCGCGGTCGCGTGATTCGTTTCTACATTCTTAGCTTTTTCGGCGGGGTTATTTGCCCCGCCTTTTTGGTGGAATAAAAAAGGAACCCGTCACTGGGTTCCCAAGAATGGTTATCGCTTTTCGTAAACGAGGGAGGCGGCCCCGAGGATCCCCGCGTCGTTCCCGAGGTTCGAGACGACGATGTCGACTTTCGGGGAATGGAGGCCCCCAAATCCGTAGTCCTGGTCTTCGATGTATCGGATCACGGGTTTGGTCAGCCCTTCTTTTTGCCCCGACAGCCCTCCTCCGAGGACGATGGTTTCGGGACGGAACACATTGATGAAATTGATCAAAGCCTCGCCGAGGTAATGGATGTATTGGTCCACGACTTTCTTTGCCGTGACATCCCCTTTCTTCGCGCATTCGAAGGCGGTTTTCCCGTTGACTTGCTCGATGTCGCCGTTCACGTAATCCCACATCGTCGAATTCGGGTCGTCCACCATCGCTTTCTTGGTGTCGGCGATGAGGGCGGTGACGGAGGCGTAGGCTTCGATGCAGCCCTTCCTCCCGCAGGTGCAGGGGCGCCCGTCCATCACTAACAAGGAATGGCCGAGTTCCGCGCCTTTGCTTTGGTTGCCTTCAAAGAGTTTGCCGTCTAAGATCAATCCTCCTCCGACCCCGGTTCCCAAGGTGATGAGAATGACGTTCTTTTTTCCTTTCGCGGCTCCGAATATGGCTTCCCCGAGGGCCCCGGCGTTCGCGTCGTTGGTGATGCGCGCGGGAATCCCCATCGTTTTCTCCAAAATCGGGACGATGGGCAAATTCTCCCAACTCAGGTTTCCCGCGAAATCGCAGGTCCCCTTCGCCGAATCGATCGATCCCGGGCAGCCGATTCCGATTCCCTTGATGGATTTCTTGGAAAGGTGGAGGGATTCTAATCCTTCTTTGATTTGTTGAGCCAAAGCCTCGATGGTATCTTCCCCATTTCGATCCTTGACGATGGGAAGCACCCATTTTTGCAAGATTTCCCCCGCTTCGTTTACCAGGCCGGTTTTGATGGATGTCCCACCGATGTCGACGCCAATTGCAAGCATTGCTGATCTCCTTGATGGAACGGAAGCGACGCCTCCGTTCACGCATATGATAATCGATTCCGACGCATTCGTCTTATGGAATGTAATCCCTTAGTTGCGCTTTTTCCTTATTTCTCACCCATGGACCACTTCCACGGAATAACGAATGCACAACTCTTGGAGCTCTTCGGGGAGCGGGGAATCCGTGATGAGGACATCCACGTCTTCTAGCGTCCCGCTTTCGGCGAAATAACTCTTTCCGATTTTCGAAGAATCGACCAGCATGATGTTCTTTTTTCCCTTTCGCATCATGGCTCGCTTCACCGCGCGGGTCGCTTCGTTGGATTCCGTGAGCCGCCCATCGAGGGAGAGGCCCCGCGCGGAGAAGAAGAACGCGTCGGGGGCGAAACGGTCCAAGAAGGCGATGGCCTCGCTTCCGACGACCGTGTTGTTTTTGGCAAAGAGGTTGCCTCCGGGGATCAAGACCTCCACTCCGATGGAAGAGAGGGCCAAGGCGTTTTCGATCCCGTTGGTGATGCCCACCAAGTTCACGAACTCGGACAAGACGGGGATGAGTTGAGCGCAGGTCGTGGACGAATCCATGAAGAAGGACATGCCGGAAGATAGATAAGGACGGGCTAAAGAAGCGATGAGGCGCTTTTCTTGGACGTGTTCGCTTTCCCGTATCTTGGTGGGGGATTCCGCGGCCGTCCCTTCGATGAAGGCCGCCCCATTATGGACTTTCGCCACCATCCCTTTTCGGTCCATGGAGGCGATGTCCCTTCGAATCGTGGAAGAGGAGACGAACAAAGCTTGCGCGAGTTCTTCGTAGGAAACGAGCTTCTTTTGCTTCAACATCTCGAGGATTTTGGAATAACGTTCTTCGATAATCATGGTTTCTTGATAGATTTTGAAAATTTTTGGAAAATGTTGTATCTCTAATTGATAAAATACTATCTTTCTTTCTAATTTTGTCAAAATTATTCATATTTTTCCATGAATTCCTATAATGGAGAGCAAGGAGAATTATCGAAATGAACCTGATTGAAGAAGTCGTTGATATCTTGGACCACCTCTATTCCCATGGTTGGGACGAACGCAACGGAGGCAACCTTTCCTACATTGCCAAAGAAGAAGAAGTCGCTGAAGTTTGCGACCTCCAATCTTCCCTTCGTACCTTCGTGTACCCCGACGTGGATCTCTCGATCCTCGTGGGCAAATATTTCGTCATCACGGGAACCGGGAAATATTTCAAGAACTGCAAAAAGGATCCCGAAACGAACCTCGGCATCCTCCGCGTGGAAGATCCCCATACCCTCCGTTTGCTCTGGGGGTATCGCAATGGGGGAGCCCCCACCTCGGAAGCCCCGACCCATTTGCTTTGCCACGCCAAACGGATCGCCATCGATCCCGAATCCCGCGTGGTCATGCACTGCCACCCCACCAACCTCATCGCGATGACCCACGTCTTGCCTCCCGACTCCAATCGCTTCACGGAGATCCTTTGGAAGATGCAAACCGAATCCATCGTCGTCTTCCCCGAAGGCGTCGCCGTCCTCCCCTGGATGCTCTGCGGAGGAACCGAAATCGGTTTGGCCACCGCGAAGAAGATCGAAGAAGGCTACCGCTCCGTCGCCTGGGGGCAACATGGCCTCTTCGGGATGGGCAAAGACCTGGATGAAGCGTATGGCTTAATCGAAACCATCGAAAAAGCCGCGGAGATTTACATGCTGATCGCCGGCCTCCACGTCGAGCAATCCATCTCCGATGAAAACCTCAAAGAGATCGCCAAGGCCTTCCATTTGAACTACCGCAAAGGAATCATCGACTAACCATGGCAAAGACGGTTCTCGCCATTGATCTCGGCGCCTCTTCCGGGCGCGCCATCCTCGGCACCCCCCATGGAGGGGAAATCGCCCTCCAAGAGGTGTACCGCTTTCCCAATGGCTACCATGAAGTCGACGGCCACCTTTATTGGGACGTCGAATCGCTGTTTGAGAATATCCTGATCGGAATCAAAAAAGCGCTCGAAATCTGCCCCCATATCGATTCGATGTCCATTGACACCTGGGGGGTGGATTACGTCTTGTTAAAAGGGGATGAGCCCGTCCAACCGGTGTATTGCTACCGGGATTCCAGAACCAAATCCGCCATCGAGAAAGTCCATTCGATTTTGCCTTTCGATACCCTTTATTCCATCACGGGGATTTCCTTCCAACCCTTCAACACCATCTACCAACTCTACGCGGACAAGATGGAAGGAAGGCTAAACGGAGTCACCGATTGCCTGATGCTCCCGGAATATTTCATGTACCGCCTCACGGGCAAGAAGGTCAAAGAGCACACCAACGCCGGCACCACGGGGCTGATCGATGCCAAAACGTTAACCCCGAGCCAAACGATTTTCGACGCTTTAGGACTCGATGCTTCGCTATTCGCGAACATCCAAAAACAAGGGACCTTCGTCGGGGAATTCACCCCCGAAATCCAGAATATCGTTCATGGCAACATCCCCGTCGTCCTTTGCCCCACCCACGATACGGCCGCGGCCATCGATGGGGCCGACCTTCCCATGGACGCCCCTTACATCTCTTCCGGCACTTGGTCGCTACTTGGGGTGAAGCGCAAAGAGCCCCTCATTACCGAAGAAGGGCTGCGCGCCAATTACTCCAACGAATTCGGCAAAGACTATTTCCGTCTTCAAAAGAACATCATGGGCACTTGGATCCTCCAATGCCTCGGGAAAGAACTGAACCTCTCGTTCCCGGATATGATTGAACTTTCCAAGCAAAGCGAATTCCCTGGAATCTTCGACGTCAACGAAGAACGCTTCCTCGCCCCCAAATCGATGAAGGAAACCGTGATCCAAGCCTTAGAAGAACAAGGGTATTCTAACTTATCCCTTTCGGATTTGCTCCGCAGCGTCCACGCTTCCTTGGCCAAGAGCTACGCGGTGGCGATCCAAGAACTCGAAATTATGACGGGAAACCATTATGATTCTTTGGTGATTCTCGGCGGGGGAGCGAAGAACGCTTACCTCAACGCCCTCGTGGAATCCACCTCTGGATTAAAGGTTATTCCCCGCCCGATCGAAGCCACTTCGATGGGGAACATCTTCTCCCAACTCCGCGAACCCATTCAATAAAAGAAAGGAAACGAACATGAAGAAATCCGTTATCGACGCCTTCGGCGCCTATGGCATCGACCCTCGCAAGGCCATCCGCCAAATGAAAGACCTCACCGTCTCGATCCATTGTTGGCAACTCGACGATGTTTCGGGATTCGAGTCTTCGGGCCAATTGACCGGGGGAATCCAATCCACCGGGGACCATTTCGGCAAAGCCCGGAACTTCGAGGAGCTCACCGCGGACCTCGACGAAGCCCTCTCCCACATCCCGGGGAACAAGAAAATCAACCTCCACGCGATTTACCAAGCTGGCGATCACGTCGTCGATCGCGCGGAAGTCGGCCCCGAGCAATTCGTCCGTTGGGTCGAATACGCCAAAGCGAGGGGCTTGGGCTTAGACTACAATCCGACCTGCTTCTCTTCCCCGATGGTCAAAGAAGGACTGACCCTCTCTTCCCCCGACCCCGAAGTTCGCGCGTATTGGGTGAAGCATTGCCAAAACTCCATCAAGGTGGCCGAATATTTCGGCGAAGCCCTCGGCAAGAAATCCCTTTGCAACATTTGGGTCCCCGATGGCCTTAAAGAAGCCCCCGCCGACCGCCGCGGCCCCCGCGAAAGGCTCAAAGAATCCCTCGACGAAATCCTCTCCGTCCCCTTCAACCGCCAATACGCGGACGTATCCGTGGAATCCAAGGTCTTCGGAATCGGGGTGGAATCCTACACGGTCGGATCCCATGAGTTCTACATGGGTTACGCCCTGAAGAACAACGTCCTCTGCCTCCTCGACACCGGCCACTTCCATCCGACCGAAGTCGTCGCGGACAAGATTTCTTCCCTCTTGCTCTATTCCCCGCGCCTTGCCCTCCACGTCTCCCGTCCGGTCCGTTGGGATTCCGACCATGTCCTCAAACTCGACGACAACCTCCAGGAAGTCGCCGATGAACTCGTGAAGAATTCCGCGCTCAAGAAAACCTATGTCGGACTTGATTACTTCGACGGATCCTTGAACCGCGTTGCGGCCATCGTCATCGGTTCGCGCAACATGTACAAGGCGGTCCTCAAAGCCCTCCTCACCCCATGGGGATTGCTCAAGGAAGCCCAAGACACCTACGACCATACCAAGCAACTCATGTTGCAAGAAGAAATCCGCGACTTGCCTTACGCGGAAGTCTGGAAAGAGTATTGCCGCCTCCAAGGGGTGGAAGAAGACGCCTCTTGGTATGAAAAAGTCGCCGCTTACGAACGCGACGTCTTGGCCAAACGTTCTTAATCCTTATCGCGGGGAAGACTCTTCTACTCCGAATTGGCTCAAATCAAAATGGCGAACGTCGTGTTCGCCATTTTTGCTATTACTTGTTAAGCTCCGTTTGAATCGCTTGGTCCACTTCTTCGGTCAAATAGACTTCGAAGGCGGGATGGTGGATTAGCGCGGTGACGGGACAAGAGAGATCTTCATTCCCGCGGATGAGTTTCACGATCGCGGCAACCTTGTCGAGGGTGGAGGCGATGAGGACGATTCGACGGCTCTTCTTGATGGTTCCGATTCCCATCGTGACGGCTTGCTTTGGCACGAGGTTGATGTTGTTTTGGAAGAATCGGGCGTTGGCTTCCCTCGTGGAATCGGTCAAATCCACCACATGGGTTGGGGCATCAAACGGGGTGCCTGGTTCGTTGAATCCGATGTGCCCGTTTCGCCCAATCCCGAGCAATTGGAGGTCGATGCCCCCCGCTGCTTCGATGATGTCGTCGTAAATCGCGAGCTCTTTCTCGTTGGGGAAGTGGGTGTTTTCCAAAGGAATGTCGATTTGGGAAAAGAGGTTGCGCTTCATAAACGAGGCATAGGTTTCTTCCTCGATCGGGCAAGAAAGGTATTCGTCCAAGTTGAATGTCGTGACGCGAGAGAACGAAACGTTTCTCTTTTTGCTATTTGCCACGATGGAAGCGTAGGTCTCCAGAGGGCTCGAACCGGTGGCTAAGCCCAAGATGGCGTTGGGCTTGGCTTCCACCAAATTGACGAATTCTTCGCCCAAGGCTTCGCCCAATATTTTGGAGTTTTCGAATATTTTGACGATCATAACGGTTTCCTTTCGTATTTCACTTTTCCTCCCACGATGGTCATGACGACTTTGAGGGATTCATCCAAGACGACGAGGTCGGCGACTTTCCCTTCTTCGATGGATCCGCATTGGGAATCCAAGTGCAGATTTCGTGCAGGATTGATGCTCGCCATCGCGATCACCTCATGAAGAGGAAGATCGGGGCGCAAAGAATGGATGTTACGAACCGCTTGGTCCATGCGAAGGACGCTTCCCGCGATGGTTCCATCGTCCAAGACGGCCACCCCATCGCGCAAGCGAATCGTTTGGCTGCCTAAATGGGCGACTTCCCCCTCTTTTAGGTATTTGGCTTCCGTGGAATCGGAGATGAGGATCATTTTGCCATTTGGTTTGCACTTTAAGGCAAGAGCCACCGCCTCTTTCGAGGAATGGTGGAAATCGGCGATGAGCTCGGTAGCGACCCCATCTTCGAGCAGGGCCGCTCCCGTCACCCCGATGTCGCGGTGATGGAAGCGCCGTTGGGCGTTGTACAAATGGGTGATGCAGGAGATTCCTTCGCAGAATCCTTGCAAAGCCATTTCCCCCGTCGCATCGCTATGGCCTAAGGAAGGGGTGATGCCTAAGCGCAAGCATTCCTTCAAGAATTCGCTTCCGCCTTCTTCCTCGTAAGCGAAGGTGACAAGACGAATTTTGTTCCCGGAGGCTTCATGGAAACGACGAAGCAAACTCGCGCTCGGTTTTTGGATGTATTCGAGGGCTTGGGCCCCTTTGAAGTTGGGGGAGATGAACGGTCCTTCGAGATGGACGCCGAGCAAGCGTGCCCCTTCGGAAGAATCGAAACGCTTCACCGCTTCTAAGGCGGAAAGGATGGAAGGGACGCTTTCGGTCATCGTGGTCGCCAAGAAGGAAGTCACCCCTTCTTGGAGCAAGGAACTAGCGATCGTGGACAAAGAAGATTCTTTCCCATCCATCACGTCGCATCCGCTTGCCCCATGAATGTGTTCGTCGAGGAATCCAGGGGCCACGTAATAAGAAGAAGGGAGGGTTGGAAGGGAAGGGAAATCCCCCAGATGGATGGAACCATCGGAGAATTCGATGTCGCCTCGAACGATCTTTCCTTCGAGGACGAGTTGGACGTTAGAGAAACCGTGAATGCTCATTTTGCTAATCCTTTGCTGGCGATGATGGCGGCACCAAACATTCCGGCTTGGTTGCCCATCTTGGAGAAAACGACGCGCGTCGAAACGGGTTTGATTCTAGGGGAGATCAGGTCCATTGCCCCCATCACGCCCCCGCCCAAGATGATTGTGTCGGGATGGGCGGAAGAAACAATGCGTTCCAGTAGGACGCTGAGCAATAAGGCGTAGTCATCGAGGATCTGATGGGCGATCGGTTCTTTCTGCCGGCATTTCTCGAAGAATTCCATTGTTTTGACGGGATACCCGTAGGCCGTTGAGGCAAACCGCTTCAACGCGGTGGCGCTCAAATACGCTTCCGCGCATCCGCGTTTCCCGCATTTGCAGGGTTCTCCATTGGGGATGAGGACCATGTGGCCGAAATCGTATTCGCCCCCATGAAGGATTTTCCCATTGAAGAAAGACGCCGAACCGATGCCGGTCCCGAAGGTCAACATGGTGAGATTTCTGCTTTTGGGGAAACGGTATAATTCCCCCACCAAAGCCCCGACCGCGTCGTTTTCCAAAAACGCGGGAACCCCGAAAGCTTCTTCGATGGCCTGTTTGAGGTTGAACCCTTCTAAAGCGGATAAGTTATGCGCCTTGAGGAAGGTGCCGTCGGACGCGATGTCCCCGGAAGAGACGAGCCCGACCCCTTGGATGGGCCCGTGGGATTGGATCAAGCAGCGGATGCAGGAGAGGATCTGACGGAGAATCGCTTCCCTTCCTTCATCGGAAAGCGTCGGAACTCGGGTTTGGCCCCGCAAGGTCCCGTTCTCGAAATAGCCCGCCTTGATGGCGCTGCCACCCATGTCGATACCAATGACTTCCATCGATAGGATTATAGCAAATTTTCCGGTGCTTTCCTTCCTTTGAGAAGGAATTCCTCATTGTTATAAAAGAAAGGAAAGATATGATAAATCGAATTAAGGTTTCGGTGTTTTTTCTGCCCTGGCATCTACAAAAAAGCAACGAGGTTTCCCCCGTTGCCACTAGTTATTCCTTGAGCAAGGCTTCGATGATCGCGTCGGCTTCCTTTTCTTTCTTCTCCATGTCTAAGAAGAGGGCGAATTGGTCTTTGGCCCGGACCAAGTTGTGATCGTCGTATTCCGTGTGGAAGTAGACGTCCCCGTTCAGGTAATCGGTCAAGAAGCGAATTCCGCATTCGAAGGTCATGAGCCAGGCGCTATAAGGGAAGAGGCGAATCTCTTGTTCCGTCAAGCTTCCTTGGGCCCCTTTCACAAAGCCTTTGGCGTAGCTTTCGAACATGGCGAGGTCGAATTGGATTTTGGAGGTGTCCTTTTCGTCTTCCGCGCAGGTATTGGCCCCGAATCGGATGGAGTCCCCGAAGTCGTAGAGGGCGCTGCCCGGCATGATGGTGTCGAGGTCGAGGATGCACAAGGGTTCTTCCCCGACTTTGTCGAACATGATGTTGTTGAGTTTGGTGTCGTTATGGGTCGTGCGGAGGGGAAGTTCGCCCTTGGCAAGCCCATCCACGATGCGTCCGATCCGGTCCTTTCGTTCGTAGGCGATGCGAATCAAATCCTCCACTTCCTTTTTCCGTCCCACGGCATCTTCCTCGATTGCTTTTTCCAAGGCCGCGAAACGGCTGGGGGTGTCGTGGAAATGGGGAATGACTTCCTCGAGTTGGTCCGCGGGATAGGATTCGAGCAAATGCTGGAACCGCCCAAAGGCTTCCGCGGCTTTTCCGAAGATCTCCGGGTTCTTGGGGGTGTCGTAGCTCATCCCGTCGATGAAGAGGTAGACGCGCCACACCTGCCCTTTGGCGTTCCGCCAATAGGGAACCCCATCGTCGGAATCGAGGAGGTTCAGGCAACCCGTGGAGGGATCGCCTCCTTCTTTGAGGATCTCTTCGCGAAGGAAACGGGTGACCCCCGCGATGTTGGCCATGACTTTCAAAGGTTCTTTGAATGCGACTTCCGAAACTTTTTGGAGCAAGAAAGTCCCTTTGTCCGTATCGACGCGGAAGGTGTCGTTGATGTGCCCTTGGATGATGCGGACGAACGATTGGACGTTGCCGCATTGGGGATAATGGGACATCGCGCTGGCCACGCGTTCATTGTCTTTGGTGTAGATGTGCATAATGAAAAAAACCTTTGAAGCGTGCATATTCTATTCAAGACCCGCGGATTTGGCAATTTTTCCACCGGGAAACGCGGAATCACTTACCATTTTGTTAATATCAGGTGAACTTAACATCTTTCTTCGCGGAGGTTTTCCCGAAATGTGCTATATTTTCCCCATGGTTTGGGACGCGATTGTCATCGGAGCGGGGCCTGCGGGATTGGCCGCGGGGTACGCCGCAAGCAAAAGCGGGGCGAAGGTTCTGATTTTGGAAAAGAACCCAAAAGCCGGCAAAAAGCTTTTCATCACGGGAAAAGGCCGATGCAACGTGACCAACGCCTGCGACGAACGGGAATTTTTAAGCAACGTCGTCCGGAATCCCCATTTCCTCCACGCCGCCTACCGCGCCTTCTCTCCTGCCGACATGATGGAATTCCTTACCTCCCGAGGAGTGGAAGTGGTCGTGGAACGCGGGAAGCGGGTCTTTCCCAAGAGCTACCGGGCTTACGAAGTGACCGATGCCCTCGTGAACGCGAACAAAACCAATGGAGTCTCTTTCCATTTTCAGGAAGAAGTCCTCGGGATCGAGGATTCCCCGGCTGGCTTTACTGTCCATACGAATCGAGCGACCCACGCCGGGTCGAACGTGGTGATTTGCACCGGAGGCTTGGCTTACCCATCCACGGGTTCGACGGGCGATGGGTATCGCTTCGCCAAGAATTTCGGGCATGAAATCTCCCCGCTTTCCACCGGGCTTACGGGGTTAAGGGTGAACCCGCCTTTCCCCCAGGAGATGGTCAACCTCCATCTGAAGAACGTGGAATTGCACGCGAAAACCCCGAAGAAACGGTATTCCGAGTTTGGGGAACTCACCTTCCGAGAAGATTACCTCGACGGGCCCATCGCCTTGACCCTATCGAGTTATCTGGCCCTTTTGCCTCCTCAAGAGGTGGAGTTGCGTTTGGATTTGAAACCCGCCTTAAGCGAAGAAAAACTCCACGGACGCATCCAACGCGACATCGAATCGAACCCCCGTTCTTCGTTATCTTCCTTGTTAGGGGGCCTTCTTCCCCATGACCTGATTCCCTTTGTTTTGCTTCTGGTTTCTAGATCCGGGACGGAGATCGTATCGACCTTAAGTTCTTCATTCCGAAGGGAACTCGCCCATTTTTTGAAGAACGTGCCCTTCGAATATTTGGGGAACAACCCTTATCCCCGGGCTATCATCACGGTGGGAGGGGTTTCCACGAAGGAAGTCGATGCTTCGACGATGGAATCCAAATTCATCCCCGGGCTCTATTTCGGGGGAGAAGTATTGGACCTCGACGCCTTAACCGGGGGATTCAATATCCAGATTGCCTTATCGACCGGCTTTTTGGCGGGGCAAAGCATCGCCGAAACATTGAATTAGACATTCCTAGCCCAAACTAGGAAACCAAACGAAGATTCGGACTCGACAAAAAGGAATTTTACTTCCTTTTTTCTGATTCTTTGGCATAATGGACACTCGGAAAAAAACAAGGAACGAAATCTTATGAACCATACGAAACGAAACATCGCCCAGATCGCCCTCTTGGCGTTCTTGCTTGCTTCTTGCGGAACCCCCTCTTCTAGCAGCAACCCCGAATCTTCATCTTCTAATGGCTCCTCCATCCAAGAATCCGCCTCTTCCGAAGACGTCCTTTCTTCGGTGGACAGCCTCGTCTCTTCTAGCGAAGTCGATACCAACCTCGCCATCACGGGCAAAGGAATCGACATCCAAATCAACGGCCTCCTCATCAAAGGCCAATCCCGTTCGGTTTACGTGACCTACCAAAACGAATCCTACCGGGGACAAGAAGTCGTCTTCGAAGTCGATGACCCAGAGGTCGCGGAGATCAACGACCTCGAAGAACTCATGAGTCCTTCCGGGTACGATTATTCCTTCATGCCGGAAGCCCTCGTCAAGGGATTGTCCCGGGGACGTGTTGGGATCCACGTCTATTTGAAGAACAAGCCCTCCGTCGAAGTTCGCCGCTTCTTTGAAGTCAAAGACAAAGAAGACGGGATGCCCTTAAACCCGTCCGTCTTCGCCTCCCTCACCTCCTCGCTAAAAATCCAAACCGTCCAAAACCAATACGAATACGACGCCTCTTACGCTGCCAAAGAAGAAGGGGCCTATGAATTGACCACGATTTTCGAAGAAACCGGCGCCGCCTCCACGGATGTTTCCACGGGCCCTAGGACCGACGCTTACGCCTTTATCGAAACGAACCGGAAAACCAACGTCACCAAAACGTACCAGTACTACCGGACCAGCGGAAACAAAGTCGGCAAAGAAACCATCAACGCCCATAACCAAGTGGCCGTGGAGAAGATCGTGGACGAGGATGGCCTCGATTACGCCTGGGGCAGCACCCCTTATTGGAACTTCTTCGCCGAAGCCCAATACGCGACAAGCGAGGACTTCGTCACCTTCGACAAGGGGAACACCTACGTTTACACCGGGGACTTCCTCCAAGCGAGTTACCTTTGCTATTCCTTGTTCCTCTCTCCTTTCTCCCCCGATGATTTCTATCTCCTGATGCAAAAAGACGGAACGATCGACTTCTACGTGAACGTCGACCCCACCTTCGACCCCTCCACCAAGCGAAGCGACAAAAAATACGGGCAAACCCTCACGGGATCGTTCTTAGAACGCGGAACCGCGGAAGTGTCGCATCTCACTCCCTACCCCCACGAGGATTTCCACGACCCGCTCAACGAAGCCATCGCCAAGATGGGAAACCTCCAATGCTACAAATCCCACCTCACCATCGATTATTCCTCTTCCGATGAGGGGGACGCGGAGATCTTCTTCACCTATAACGAAGACAACGTCGACCAAATCGTCGTCCAAGGAGGGGAATCCACTCATACGGGAATCCACAAAATCGACGCGAACAATTACTTCAAGTATTCCGTCAACTCCGACCAGGTCGTGGTCCGGGAAAGCGACGTCGCCGCTTATTGGCATAGCCCGGAAAACAACGTGAAACGCTACCCGACGTTCGATTTCGTCGGGGAGATCTTCGAATCCTTGGGCAACCGCGTTTACCAAACCCGTGGAGACCTCGGATACATCACGACCTACGCTTCCTATCTCCCGGCCGCCTTCTCGTATTGCGATTACGACGAACCGGTCAAAATCACCTTAAGCGAGGACAACTACATCGCCAAACTTGAAGTCACCTCGACCTATTTCGACGAAAAGGTGACCCTCGTTATCGAGTATAGCGATTTCCTGTCCGCCTCCACGGGGCTTGATTTCGACCACACCATCACCGAAATCGTGGTCACCGGATGGAACGACGACCCCGAAGCCAAAGGGCTCTATCGGGATATGCAGAAATGGTTCATTGATGGAGTATCCCTCGATTCGATCATACCCTTTTGCCAATGCCCCGTTGGTTGGTCAGGCTACGTCGGACGGATCCAAAGCGACCTCGGGTTTGAATATTTCGATACGAAGAGTTTCGTCTTCGCGGACGGTTCCATCGACCAAGAAAAGATGAATCAGTTCATCGCCGATTACCAAGAAGCCTGTGAGAAGGCGGGATACGTTGCCACGGGAGAAAAAGAACCCCAAACCGGCGGAATCATCTATCGAAACGACAAAGGCTATGAGATTTCCATCGCCCAGAAAGTGAACCCCTGGAACGGATACGCGACCAGTTATTGCCGCGTCGGCTTCCGTGCCCCGAAAGAAATCACCCAATACGTGGAGTAGTCAAAAAATCCGTTACAAGGAAAACGCCCCGACTCCGGAAGTTCCCGTTCGGGGCGTTTTTGATTTCCAAAGGGAATCACCCAATTTGCTTCGCGTGGAGGCGGAGCATTTCCCGCGCGGCTTCTTTGCTCGCGGGGGTCACTTTGTCTCCGGCGATCATCTGGGCCAAGGCGTTCACCGCCTCTTCGTCGTGGAGTTCTTCGACGAGTGCCCGGGTTCTCCCCTCGCTTTCTTTTTTGCTTACGTAGAGGAGATGGTCCCCCATCGCGGCCACCTGGGGAGAATGGGAGATGACGATGGTTTGGGCGAGCATCGAAAGCTGCTCGATCTTCCTGCCGACTTTGCTCGCGGTCTCCCCGGATATCCCCGTGTCGATTTCATCGAGCACCAAGGTGGATACCCCACTTGAAGACAAGAACAAAGCGCGCAAGGCCAACATGATTCGGCTGGCTTCTCCTCCCGAAAGGACCTTGGAGATGGGCTTTAAGCCTTCCCCGACGTTGGTCTCCATCAAGAAATCCACCGCATCCATTCCTAATTCCCCAAACTCTTCGTCTTTTCCTTCTTCGTTAGAAGAAAACGCGATTTGAAAGGAGGCTTCTAGTCCTAAATCGGAAAGATGGGTCAAGATTTCCTTTTCCATTTGGGCGGCGAGTCCCTTGCGGAAGGCGGATAAGGCGCTTCCCCGTTCGATCACTAAGGCGCGGGCTTGCGAGACTTCGCGTTCCGCTTCCTGGATTTTCTCCGGGAAGAGATCCTCTTCTTCGGTTAAGGCGAGGAGTTCGTCGCGATAGGCGAGGAGTTCGTCAAAAGACCGCTTGTATTTCCGTTTGAGTCCTTCGATGTCCATCTGCCTCTGTTCGAGTTCGTCTAAGCGCGATGGATCGTAATCCATGGAGGCAAACCGTTTCTTCAAAGTGCTGAACGCGTCGTCGAGCTCGAAATATCGTTCTTCCACGAGTTTTTGGGTTTCTTCGAATTCTTTTTGGTAAGTGGCCAGCTTGCCGAGTAACCGGGAGAGTTCGTACAAAGCATCGAGGGAATCCCCGCGAATCAAGGCTTCTGCCTCTTGGGCGATGGAGAACACCTTGTCGTGGTTTTTAAGCAGTCGGAGTTCCTCTTCGAGGCTTTGCTCTTCCCTTTTCTGGAGTTTGGCGTCCACGAGTTCGTTCCGCGCGTAAAGCAAGAAGTCCTTGTTGGCCAAGAAATCGTCTTGTTTCTTTTGGAGTTCGTTCCGAATCTTGACCGCCTTTTTGAAGCGTTCGAGCGCTTCTTGGTAAGAAGAGAGCAACCGCGAGGTTTTGACGGGACTATATCCATCGATCAAACCCAAATAGTGATCGGGATTCAAGATTTTGACGAAATCGAACTGGGTATGGATGTCCGCGAGGGTATTCCCGATGGCTTGGAGGTCGCTTAAGGAGACCCCGATTCCGTTGATTTTGTTTTGGCTTCCCTTTTTGGAAAGGACGCGGGTGATGCAAACCTCGCCTTCGTTGGATTCGATTCCGATTCGGGCGAGCACCGATTTGGTGCGCAGCGACACCGGGGAGAATCGCCCTTCGATGATCGCTTTCTCTTCCCCCGCGCGGATGAGTTCGCTAGACGCTCTAGACCCTAAAAGGAGGGAAAGGGAGTCGATGATGAGGCTTTTGCCCGCCCCGGTTTCCCCGAGTAAAACGGTGAACCCTTCTTGAAAAGAAAGGGTAATGTTTTCGATGATCGCGAGATTGCGGATGGATAAGGAAGTTAACATGCTCCACCATTATAGGGCAAAGAAAACGGTTGAGTAGCCTTGCAAGTAAGAAAAAACCGCCCTTTCGCGAAGAGGGAGGGCGGTTGGAAGTTCATTCCCCGCGCTTGGCGCCCCAGAAGAAGAGGGCCACCGTGCCGGGCCCTGTGTGGCTTCCGATCGTGGTGCCGATGGAATTGATGAGGACCTTCCCCCGCATGTGGGGGAATTTGGCTTCGATTTCTTTGGCGACCGGTTCGGCGAGTTCGGGGCATGCGGACATGCTCATAAACACCTTCCCGTCGTAATCGAATCCCTTGTCCGCGAGTTCAATCATTTTGTCGACCATGCGGCGTTGGGCCTTCTTCGCCCCATGGCATTTCTCCCGCGGAATGAGTTTTCCCGCGTCGTTCATGTTGAGCAACGGGCAAATTTGAAGCACGCCTCCCAAGAAACCGCTGAGTTTGGAGATGCGTCCGCCCCGGACGTAGTATTTGAGGTCGGTGGAGAAGAAGACGTGGTTCATGTTGAGGCGGTGTTGCACAGCCCAGGAGGCGAGTTCGTCCATCCCCATCCCCGAATCCCGGAGATCCGCCAAAGTGTCCATCAATAAGCCATAACCCGAACTGGCCCCCAAGGAATCGATGACGGTGATTTTCCTTTCGGGGAATTTGTCCCGAAGCATGTCGGCGGCGAGGGTGGCGCTGTTGATGTCCCCGGATAATCCGCTGGAAAGGCAGACGTGCAAGACGTCCTTCCCTTCTTGGAGGAGTTGGGTGAAATAGGCGACGTAGTCCCCCGTCGCGGGCTGGCTGGTTTTGGTCATTTCCCCTTGGGACATTCTTTTGAAGAAATCGGAGAAAGGAATGGTTTGCCCAAGGTCATCTAGATAGTCGGTGCCCCCAAGGTTGTAATGGAAGCAAAGATAACGGATATCGCGCGATTCAAAGTGTTCTTTGGAAAGGTCGGCGGTGGAAGTTGCGGATAATATATAGTTTTTCATACTAGGTCCTTTCGTTCTCAAGATTAGGCGCTATACTATTCCATGTCAAGGAATGATACTACGTTTTTCAGAGAAAACCTTGAACATTTCGTCTAATATTGTATGAAAATTGGCCGTTGCGCGTATAATACAAGCGCATACGGATACGGCCTCATCAAAGGAACCCACCATGACTATTACTCTCATCTGCGTACTCCTTGGCCTTGGAGCCACCCTTCTTACTTATTTCTTCACCTCTTGGTCCGCGCAGCCTTGGCCGTATTTGTTCTTGCTCCTCCCCGCTTGGCTGGGATATTATCTGGCCGCGTTCGCCCTTTTCGTTTGCGGTTTCTTCCTTTATTGCATGGCGTTCCCCTTGTCCAAAGAGACGAAGAAGCCACGGGCTGCCGCGTATTGGTGCATCTGCCAAATCATCCATTGGCTCTTTTGGTTCCTTTGGATCAAGGCCGACGTCACGGGAAAAGAGAAATTGCCCAAAAACCAACGTTTCCTGATGGTGTCGAACCACCTTTCCATGTACGATTTCCTCATCATCCTCGCCCATCTTGGGAGATATGGGATCTATCCGATCTTCAAAAAAGAAGCGGAACATTTGCCCATCGTCGGCAAGGTCGCCCATTACACCGGATTCCTTCCCATCGATCGGGAGAACCCAGTGAAGGGACTTCGTGCTATACTAAAGGCAATTAAATTCATTAAGGAGGACCAAGCCTCGATTTACATAGCCCCAGAAGGAACCCGAAACAAAGACGGAAAGATGTCTGCGTTTCACGCCGGATCGTTTAAAATCGCCGAGAAGACGAAGTGCCCCATCGTCGTATGCGCCGTCGCGGGCACCAACGCCATTCATCGGAATTATCTCCGGCGAGTCAGCCACGTTCGATTGGACATCGTCGATTTCATCCCTTCCGAAGAAGTCGCGTCGATGACCACGTTCGAAATGGCGGAAAGAGCTCAAAACGCCATCCAGAAACGCCTGGATGAGCTAGAACACAAGGAGTAGCACAACCATGTTGAAAATTTTCGTTGATACCGACTGCGACGTGACTCCCGAGATTGCCAAGAAATACGGTTTTGGCCTCATCTCGATGCCCTACGTCGAAAAAGAGAAGGTCATCCGCCCGTACGAGGATTGGGAGACGTTTGATTCCCACGCTTTCTACGACAAGCTCCGCCATGGAGAACTCGCCACCACCTGCGCCCTCGCCCCCACGGATTACATCGCGTATTTCGAACCCTATTTCGCCAAAGGGGACGATATCCTCTACGTCCACTTCTCCTCCGCGATGACTTCCACCTTCAACGCCATGCGCTTGGCGATGGAAGATCTGAAGGATCGTTACCCCAATTGCAAATTCTACGAAGTTGACACCCTCGCCATCACCATTCCCGCCCTCGCCATCATCGAGGAAGTCGGGAAGATGCATTTGGCCGGTGCCACCGCGGAAGAAATCGTGAAATTCGTGGAAGAGGAACGCCAACACTTCGCCTGCTATTTCTTCGCCGATGACCTCAAATTCTTCGCCCGTTCGGGGCGCGTCACCGGAATCTCCGCCGCCATGGGGAATTTGCTCGGCATCAAGCCGATCATCACCATCGGGCCGGAAGGCAAGATGGATTCCTGCTCCAAAGGAAAAGGCCGCCTCAAATCCATCGAAAAACTCCTCGATTACGTGGAAGCCCTCCAGGATAACATGAAGGACTACCCGGTGTTCATCGCCTCCACCGATTGCGACGCCCTCGCGAAGAAAGTCATCGCGATGTTCGTCGAACGGTTCGGGGAAGGCTATGACATCCGCCTCGTCCCCATCAATCCCACCGTCGGATGCCACTGCGGACCCGACTCCACCGGCATCGCGTTCCACGCCAAAGCTCGCGCTTAATCCTCCCATGGGTCGCTTCTTTCTGGAGGCGGCCCATTTTTCTATCTATAGACAAACCCTCTTTCCCGAATAGACTTTTCCTATGAATGCCCCCGTGGATGTTTCCAACATCACCCTGTCTACCTCTCGCTTAACTCTCCGTCCATTCGTTGAATCCGATTTGGACGATTTCTTCGCCTACGCTTCCGTCCCCGGAGTGGGGGAAGCGGCGGGTTGGCCCCATCACCAGAGCAAAGAAGACTCGAAAAAGATTCTTGATTTGTTCATGAACGGAAAAAAGACTTTCGCCGTCGTGGAAGGTTCCCGAGTCATCGGGTCCCTCGGAATCGAGAAATACTCCGAATCCTCTTTCCCGGAATTCGGTCCCTATTCGGGCAGGGAAATCGGTTATGTCTTGGCCAAGGATCGCTGGGGGAATGGCCTCATGAGCGAAGCGCTTCGCGAAGTGGTTCGTTATTGTTTTGAATTCTTGGGGATGGATTTCCTGCTCATCGCTTACGGTGACTTCAACGAGGGATCCGCCGGGGTGGCCCGAAAAGCCGGATTTCTCCATTATCGGCGCTTTGCTTCGCACGAATACCCGACGTTAGGAGCTTGCCAAGGCTGGTATTGCTTGCTTTGGAATCCTAGATGTCCCGTTCCCAAAGAAATCGAGGAACCTTGGGCCGCAACCCCAAGCCCCCTTGGGAAATAAAGGAGAACGTATGCTGAAAAACCCAACGAAAGTGAAAAACGAACTCGTGGAATGGATTCGGTCCTATTTCGCGGAGAACGGGCCTCATGCAAGCGCCGTCATCGGCATTTCCGGCGGGAAGGATTCCTCCATCTGCGCCGCGTTATTGGTGGAAGCCCTCGGAAAGGAGCGCGTGGTGGGGGTCATGATGCCCAATGGGGTCCAACCCGATATCCAAGATTCCATCGAAGTGGTGGAACGCTTGGGAATTCGCCATTTCGCGATTAATATCCACGAAGGGTTCCTTGGCCTTTCTCAGGCGATGGAATCCCTCCCCATGTCTTCCGATGCGATCATCAATTTGCCCCCGCGCCTCCGAATGGCCACCCTCTACGCGGTCGCCCAGTCGTTGCCGGAAGGGGGAAGGGTGATCAACACCTGCAACCGCAGCGAGGATTACATCGGCTATTCCACCAAATTCGGCGATTCCGCGGGGGACGTATCCCTTCTTTCGAACCTTTTGGTGGAGGAAGTCCTCCAAATCGGACGGGAGCTTCCTCTCCCCGCCCGCCTCGTGGACAAGGTCCCTAGCGACGGTTTGTCCGGTTGCAGCGACGAAGAGAAGATCGGGTTCACCTATGCCGAACTCGACTCCTACATCTTGACGGGCGTCGCTTCCCCCGAAACGAAGAAACGCATCGACTCCTTGCACCAGAACAACCTCCATAAACTCCTCCCGATGCCCGCCTTTGTCCCAAAAGAGTGAAGAACGTGGGGCGATTTTCGAATTTTTCCTCGTCTGTTTTCGTTGTCGATTCGAATCTTGGAATCCGAAGATGCGTGCTTTCTTATTCCTTCTTTTCCCAAACTAGGCTAGAATAGCCTACGCATGGCCGAGTATCAAATGAACGCCTCCCATAATGGCCCCCAAAAGAAAAGCGGCGCCTGGAAGTACGTGGTTTACATCCTCGTCGTTTTGATCGCGACCGCGATTTCTTTGGCCGTATCCCTGTGGAATGACTTCGACAGCATCGTGAGCACCATCGGCAACGCCGATTGGCGGTATGTCCTTTTGGTTTTCGCCATCGTCGCCGCGAGTTACATGATCGATGGGGTGATTTTGCTCGTCTTCTGCCGCCTCTACACCCGAAAATACAAATTCCATCAAGCCATCGCCTGCTCCATGGTGGGACAATTCTACAGCAACGTTACCCCAGGGGCCAGCGGAGGCCAGGTGATGCAGGTCTACACCATGAAAAGCCAAGGCATCTTGGTATCCAACGCCGCCTCCATCATGGTGATGTGGTTCATCCTTTACCAATCCGCGTTGATCGTCTTCGGCATCATTTCTTTGGCCTTCGAAGCCACGACCATGGTGTCGATCAATCCCTCGATCGGCCTGTTTGGAATCACTTTCAATCCCCCGATGTGGCCTCTGGTCATCGTGGGATTCGTGCTCAATTTGTCGGTGATCTTGCTGCTCTTCGTCATGAGCTACAACCACCACATCCACAATTTCATCCTGCACCACGTGATTGGCTTCTTGGGCAAAATCCGCATTTTGAAGAAACCCGACGAAACGAGGGAATCCCTCCGCGTACAGGTCGAAAACTTCAAGATTGAGCTTCGCCGCCTCCAATCCAACATCCCGGTTTTGATTTTGCTTCTCTTTCTTTTCTTCCTCGTTTTGGCCTTCCGTTTCTCCGTCCCGTATTTCTGCGGACTCGCCATGCATGCGTGGGGAAACGAACAGCATTTCGTGTTCTATGCCTTCGATCAGAATGTTCCCAGCATGTTGCGCGCCGCCTTCTACACCTCATTCCATCAGATGGTGTCGGGCCTCATTCCCTTGCCGGGATCGGCGGGGGTCTCCGAACTTTTCTACACCTTGTTGTTCCAACCCTTCTTCAACGGGGATTTCGCGCTGACCTCGGCGACGCAGTTGCTTTGGAGGTTCGCGACCTTCCATTTGATTCTCTTCATCTCGGGTTTGGTGAGCGCCTTCTACCGCAGCAGAGGAGGAAAAGGAGTCACTTACGCTTCCCGCAAGACCTTCGTCACGTTGCAGCTCGAAACGTACGAAGAACGCAAACGCACCTCGGATTCGATGTACGAAACCGCCCAGTTTTCCCGCAAGGAATTCCAACGGAAATTCGCGGGAGGGAATGCGCAGAAGCGCACGAGCAAGGAAATCAACATCCCTTACGAAGACGAGGATTCCAATACCTTTGATTTCCACGGCACCCGGATGCGCGTGGGCGATCCCGGGGCGAAGCCCAAAAAGAAGAAAGAGCCCAAAAAAGCCGCGAAGCCGAAAAAAGGAAAGAAGAATCATCCGACGAACAACGACGGTTGGGATTCTTGGGAGTTTTAACCGTGAACATCGCGTTATTTACCGACACCTACCTCCCGGAAATCAACGGGGTCGCCACCTCAACGGATAACCTCGCCAAGACGCTTCGGGCCCATGGGCACAACGTCATCGTCGTGACCACGAACCCCTTTTCCAGCGTCATGACTTATCAAGACAACGTCATTCGCATTCCCGGGGTCGAAGTGAAGATGATTTACGGCTATCAATTCGCCCGTCTATATAACCAAGAAGCCGCGAAGATCATCGAACGATTCCATCCTGACGTCATCCATTCCCAAACCGATTTTTCGGTCGGGGTATTCGGGTTCTTGATGGCGAGGAAACTCCATTGCGCCACTGTCTACACCTTCCATACCATGATGGAGGATTACGCCTATTACGTGACCCATGGCCACTTTGACCGCCTTGCCCGCCACATGGTTCGGGGCTTCTTCCGCGAAAAGACCACCCATTACGACGCGATCGTCGCCCCCAGCGATAAGATTCGGGACTATCTTCGCCTCGTCGGCATCGACTCTTCCATCTACGTCATCCCCACTGGCATCGAATTCCAACGCTTTTCCCTCGCCAACGAAAACAAAAAGGAAACGCTCGCCTTGAAGCAACGCTTCGGCATTAAGCCCGGGGAATACGTCATCCTGTCGTTAGGGCGCGTCGCCAAAGAGAAATCGATCGACCTTTTGCTCCGAGGGTATAAGAAGTTCTTGGAGCAAGGGGAACCCGTTCCCACGAAATTCGCGATCACGGGTTGGGGCCCCGCGGAGAAGGAACTGAAGGACCTCGCCCATACGCTAGGAATCGAGGACAAGGTCGTATTCACGGGCAAGGTCGCCCAGAACGAAACCCATAAGTACTACCACCTTGGGGATTGCTTCGTCTCCGCCTCCATCACGGAGACCCAAGGCCTCACCTTCATGGAGGCTATGGCGGCATCCCTCGTTACCCTCGCCCGGTACGACGACAATCTCGTCGGAACCATCGTCGATGGGCAAACCGGGTATTTCTTCTTCGACGAATTCGATTTCACGTCCAAACTCAACCACGTCATCGCCCTTCCTCAAAAAGAGAAACAACGAATCCAAGAAAACGCCTTGAAGGCCATCGATCTTTATTCCTTGGAGCATTTCTACGAAAACATCATGGAGGTATATTCCCGTGTCGTCCGTCAAAACTGGTAGCATCATCGCAAACATCGCGAAAAAGAAATCGGGAGCGGTCCTCTATTTGGAAGACGGAAGAAAGATCGCCCTTTCCTTTGATTCCTTCACCGAAGACCCGTTGTACGTGGGCAAAGCCCTGTCGGAAAAGGAAATCCAACATCTCGTCGATTTGTCCAAGAACGACGCCTTGTTCGCCTACGCCTTGAAACTTTGCTTATCCGATTCGAAAACCGAACGGGAAATCCAAGAACGCTTGGCCAAAAAGGACGCGAAACCGGAATCCATCCGCCTCATCCTTGCTCGGCTCAAAGGCGCCGGGCTCATCGACGACCCCTCTTATGCGGCGGTATACCGGGACGACGTGGCCGCGCTTCGTTGCTATGGGAAGCGACGGGTCCTCTTCGATCTGTCGAAAAAAGGCATCCCCGAATCTATTCTCAGTTCCTTGTCTTTCCCCCGGGAAGAAGAACTCTCCCGGGCCATCCGTTACGCGGAACTCCTCAATAAGCGCGCATCCAAAGTCCCGAATTCGAGGAAGAAACTCAAGATGATCCAAGGCTTGATCGAACGGGGATTCGAAGAAGACATCGCCCGCGAAGCCGTGGAGCAGGCCGCGACGAAGAACGACGAGGAAGAAGAACGCAACGCCCTCGCCAAAGATTATTTCGCTTACAAAGTGCATTTCGAACGGAAATACGACGGCTACGCCCTTCGTCAAAAAATCCTCACCGCCTTAATGCGGAAGGGATACCGTTACGAAGATATCGAACGCCTGGAAATGGAGGAAAACCATGATTGCTGATCTCGCCGAAGGCATGCAAATTTACGGATATTTTTTGCTTGCCGATGTCAAAAAGTGCGTTTCCAACTCTGGAAAACCCTATTGGTCCTTGTTGCTCCAAGACGCATCGGGGACTATCGACGCCAAGAAATGGGAGGTCGATGAGGCCGATGAACGGTTGCTTGAAAAAGGAAAGGCCGTCTACGTGATGGGAATCATCCTCACCTATGGAAACAAACTCCAGGCCAAGATCACGGGCATCGAGGCTCCGGATGTTTCTCGAATCGATTGGTCGACCCTGATCCCCAGCGCCCCCGTGGCTCCCACGGTTCTCGAAGAAAAATTGGACCTTTATCTTTCTTCCATTCATGATGAAGACATCGCCCGCCTCGCCTCGGGGTTATTGAAGCAATACAAGAGGTCTTATCTTTCCCATCCCGCCGCGGTGAGGAACCACCATGGCTTCCTCCATGGCTTGCTCTACCATTCCCTCACGATGTGCGACCTCGCCATCAAGACGGCCAATCTCTACCCGTCCTTGAACCGCGATTTGATGATCGCGGGAAGTTTGATCCACGACATCGGAAAAGTGTTTGAGCTCTCAGGCCCTTCTGGGACGTACTACACCCTTCAAGGACGCCTCCTGGGCCACATCGCCATCGGACAAGCCGAACTCCGCGAAACGGCGAAAAAACTGGGATATTACGAATTCTTGGATTTGGACGAAGAACGCCAAAAAGAAGAAGAAGCGGCGAATTCCCCCATCTTCCATCGTTACGAGATCGCGATCCTTTTGGAGCACATCATCCTCTCCCATCACGGGCATTACGAATTCGGCTCCCCCGTCTTGCCTTTGATTCGAGAAGCGGTCGCCATTTCCCTTTTGGATGATCTCGACGCGAAACTCAACGGCTTAGACAACGCCTATTCCGGAGTGAATCCCGGCGAAGTCACCGGGCGCGTGATGTCGATGGACAACCGGTATTTCTATTTGCCCCGTTCCACCCCCGAACCTCCTCGTCCTTATGGTTCCAGCCTGCAAGAGCAAAGCGACGATTTGAAGAAATAATCCATTCACAAGAAAAGGCCGCCATTCCGGTTCCTGGCGGCCTTTTTTGCTATTTCCCGAGTTCGTCGTGGAGTTCGCAGGCGAGGCGGGGAAGATCGATTGAGGAGTTTTGTTCCTTCATCGTGATCTGGATTCCCCCGTCGTTTCCATAACGGGGAATCACGTGGACGTGGAAGTGGGGGACGGATTGCCCCGCGGCTTCCCCGACGTTGGAGAGAATGTTGACCCCTTTCGCGTGCAATAAGGAGATTTGGGCTTGGCCGATTCGTTGGGCGACCGCCATCACCTTGTTGAGGAGGTCCTTGGGCACGGCGAGGAAATTCTCGTAATGGGCTTTGGGAAGCACGAGGGTGTGCCCTTGGGTGGTTTGGGAAATGTCGAGAATCGCGAGAACGTCGTCGTCCTCGTAGACTTTCGCGGATGGGATTTCCCCATCGATGATGCGGCAGAAGATGTCTTTCATATTATCCTCCATGTGAAGAGAAAGGGCAGGAACGAGCCTGCCCTTCTATTATAGTAGTTTCTTCCCTTAGTCGAAGAGGTCGGGGAAGGCGTTTTCGAAATAGCTGTAGATCTGATCGTCGTGGAAGCTCATTTGCATCTGTTCGACGAAGTATTGACGGGCAGCTTTCTTGTAGGAATCCCCATCTGCGAGCAAGTCGGCGACTTTCCAAGTGATTTGGTCCAAGGTTTCGCCTTTGCTCCCATCGGCCGGGCGGCTCTCGTAACGGTAGGATTCGGAATCCTCGTTGCCGACGGCCATCTTGCCGGATTTGACCGCTTCGTCGATGCGGACGATGTACCAGGTCTTGCCCGAGTCATCGTACATGGCGTAGGGGTATTGTTCTCCGGTTTGGATCGTTTCGGGGCGGAGGTAGTACTCGCCTTGGACGCGCCAAGTGAATTTGTCCTTCACCATGACGTTGATGTCGGAGTTGTTGGTCGGGTTATCGACTTCGTTGGCGACTTGGTTCTTGAAGAGGCGGGTCTTCATGGCCGAGGGGAGGTCGCTGAGTCCGCTGGAGGTGTACCAGCCGGAAGTGACCTTGGAGGAGGCGTAGATGTCGCGCTTCTTCATTTCGAGGCCGGTGGCCGGGGTGTAGGTTCCGCCATTGGTGAAGTCGGTGGAAGTGCCGGTTTCCCAACGGGAGGAATTGAGATCATCGTAATCGATGAGGAGTTGGCCATAGCTCGTTTCGCGGTAGACGTTTTCCCCGTTCGCCGTGACGGCGGTGAAGCCGGCCCCGGCATAGACGCTTTGCACCACCGGATCGGTGGAATCGGCGATTCCTTGATAGAGCTCGTTCAAGAAGGAAAGGTCTTTGTATTTGGCGTCAACGGTGCTCGAAGAGAGGACGTGTTCGCAATAGGAACGCACGAGGGAACGGGTGGAGTCTTCGAATTTCTCCAAGTTCGGAAGGGCGATGTATTGCACTTTGCGGGCGTAGGAACGGCCGAGGGTACCGTAGTTGTTGTCGATCAAATATTTCTCGACGAGGGCTTTGCGGTAGGCGTTCGGGAGGAGGGAGCGTTCGATGTATTCCTTGTAGAACTTGCGGAAGGTTTCGACGTTTCCTTCCCCTTGGAAGAAGAGACCGAAATCCTGATAGGTGTAGATCCCTTTGACTTGCTTCTTTATATAAGTAGGAGAAGTGTCGGTCGGGAAGGAGAGGAGTTCGTTGCGTTGGGCTTTGACGAATTTCTCCTCGTCAAACATCTTGTCCTTTTGGTAGGAGGTGTTGTTCACGACGCTCCAGAAGGATTTCGCGATGGAGTCCAAGATGCTGTGGAAGAAGTTCTTCGCCTTGACGGCATCCACGACGCCATCCTTGGTGAAAGCGATGGGTTTCTTCCCATCCTTCAACGTTCCGTCGGTGTTGTAATCGGCGTAGAAGTCGCCGAAGTACACTTTGGCGTAGGAATAGAGGATGTTGTTGAGGATCTTTTCCGAATTGGTGTCACCGGAAGTGACGACCGAATCGTAGAGATCGCCCAAGTTGTTGGCGAAGATGTCGCCGGCGTTGTTGATGATGTTGGCTTCGCGGTCCGCGGAGGGGAGATCCATTTCGACTTCGCAAGAAGCGAGGCCGAGGGTCACCGCGGCGAGGAACGCCGCTGAGAGGGTTCGGGTGAATTTCATTGTTGCATTCCTCCTACATTACGCTTTCTCATAGCAGGGTTGGCCAACGCCCCAGACACCGGTCTTGGCTTGCGCGTCGTCGGTGTTGTAGGTGATGGCGGCGAGCTCGGAGATGAGCTTTTGATCGCCTTTATCGCGAAGTTTGCGGGCTTCGTCTTCCGCGGTAAGGAATTCGGCGTATTTGGCCCAATTGTTGTCCAAGGATTCTTGGGCGTCTTCCGCGTTCTTGGTTCTCTTTTCGGCGGAGAAGCGCTTGACGTTTTCAAAGACTTTCTTGATGGAGGAGTTGGCGGTGTTGAATTCCGCGCCGGTTTTCTCGAGCAAATATTGGACTTCGTAAGTTTCCATGATATCGCTGTTGAAGTTGTTGAGCGTCGATTTGAAGGAATCGATGTTGTCCGAGTAGTTGGCCTTGGTGGTATCGATGCCCATGGCGATGTTGGTGGTTTTGTTCACTTTCGCGCCATCGACGGTGTCGGTGTAGGTCGGATAGTTCTTGGATTGTTCCGGGTTTTCCAAGGTGTAGAACTCGGAGAGGGTCGTGACGTCCGCGCTGTCTTTGGTGGCTTCGTATTCGGCTTTGGTGATGGGCGCGAGTTTGCCGGCTTTCACGTGATCGCCGTATTCGCTGAGCGGGGAACGGTCGATGGTGATGAAGTGGATGCCTTTGGTTCCGGAATCGCCACGCACCGCGAGGATGATTTGTCCCTTTTCGTTGGTGAGGGCGTTGACCGCGTCGCCGTTGACGTCCGTGAGGTCAAGGTAGTCGCTGGTGTCCACGGAGAATCCGGGGAGGGCGGCGTAAGAGGAATCTTTCGTGCCCTTCCAAGCGTTTTCTTCCGCGGTCTTCTTATACGACTTATTCACGGTGTCGTAATATTGGCTTTGGACCGTGGCTTCGGTGACGGGGCTGAAGTCAGCGGAAACGACTTCGTTATAGGCGATCTTGGTCGGGATGATGACCGCGATGCGGTGGGAGTTGAAGTACTTGTTCCAGATGACGTTGCGGGGCATGTAGGCGCTGTTGCCGTCATTGACTTTGAAGTTTTGGTTCGGGAAGTTCTTGTTGACTTGGTCGTTGGCCAGGGCAACCGCGGCGCCAAAGGGGATGGTGCCGATGGTGCTCAAGACTCCGCTTCCGGTCGCGGCGCTCGACAAGAGCTTTTCGGTGCTGCCGTCACGGTAGGTAGCATCGGCGGCCCATTGAAGGCCTTTTTTCTCGGTTTCGTGGAAGGTGTCCCCGGCTTTGCGGTAGATGGTGTCGTAGGCATAGACGCCATATTGGAATCCTTGGACGAACGAGGTGGTGACGTCCATGATTCCCAAGGAGCCGTATTTCTCGGCCGAACCGGTGTCTTTGGAATAGGTTTTCGCCAAGACGCCGAAGCTGAGACGGGAAGTAACGGATTCTTCGCCGCGCTTGGAATCTTCGGTTTTCGCGCCGGCCATCATGAGGATGACGTCGCCGAAGCGGCTGGCTTCGGTTTCGCTAATCGCGGTGCTGGTCGCATCGGATTCGCTGGCTCCGCTGGCCTCCAACAAAATGTGGGAGACGTTGTAGGGGAGGCGGGTTCCGAGATATCCCTTGCTGCCCGGGCCGAAATCGTCGCTCGCGGGGAAGAACGGGGTGGTTCCGTCTTCGCGCACGCCGTCTCGGATATAAGTAAGGTTGTCGCCGGCTTTGAAGTCTTGCTCGAACTTTTTGAGTTCGGCTTCGTAGAGTTTCTTTTGGAAGAGCTCTTCGACGTTTTCCACGCCTTCTCCCTTGAACAGGGTTTCCAATTCGGCGGCATAGGTGGTGCCGTTGTTGTTGGCGTTGGTCTTGGCTTGGTCTTTGATGCCTTCAACGTCTTTGGTGGCGTCTTTCTTCAAGGCGTCGAAATCGGTGGCACGGCTGGGATCCGCGTAATATTGGCGAATCAAGATTTCCTTCACTTTGCTGAAATCGGTGGTAGCGGTCGAAGAACTGTTTTGGTAATCTTCGAACAAATCGCTGGCCTTGTACTCAACCTTGGTGCCGTCGGCTTGAGTAAAGGTAATTGCAACACCCACTTTGTAACTGGTTTCGTTGCAGCCCGTGAGCGCTCCAACGGCAAGTAGGCCAGTGACAATGGTGAGGAGTTTTCCTTTTTTCATGTGGATTCGTTCCTCCTTCGTCTGAACGTAGCGCAACAATCTTATACTCTTAAGAGTATCAAGGCAATCAAATTTTTTGTCGTTGTGGTTCAAATTGGCAAAATCGCGGTTCCCCAATCGGAAAAAGGGGTTCTTGGTACGGGGGATCCGCCTCAAAATCCCCCACAATGAAGGAATCGTTTTCTCTTTAATGTCCGTTATTATCGTTTTGTTTGAAGCATAGGCTATGGATTGTTTACAATAATTCGACCCTTCAAGGGAGGCGTTTTTCATGTCGAAAATCATCATTCGCAATTTGCACGTATCCGTCAAAGATACCGAAATACTAAAAGGGGTGGATTTGGAGATTTCCAGCAACGAAACGGTTGCCCTCCTTGGTCCCAACGGCCATGGCAAATCCACCTTGCTTGGCGCCATCATGGGCAATCCCAACTACACCATCACGGAAGGCAGCGTCACCCTCGACGGGAAAGACGTCCTCGCCATGAGCGTCGACGAACGTTCCAAAGCCGGGATTTTCCTCGCGATGCAATACCCCAGCGAAATCCCCGGCGTCAACAGCGCCGATTTCTTGAAAGCCGCGATGAACGCCCGCCGCGAAAAGCCGATGAGCTTATTCACCTTCTATTCCAGTTTGAAAAAAGCCTATGCCGAAATGGGCATCCCTTTTGAGATGTCCAACCGCAACCTCAACGAAGGCTTCAGCGGAGGGGAGAAGAAACGGAACGAAATCCTCCAACTCAAACTCCTCGATCCGAAATTCGCCTTATTGGACGAGATCGATTCGGGGCTCGACGTCGACGCGATCAGCGTCGTCTCCAAAGCCATCGCGGAAGAACAAGCCAAGGGCAGAGGCTTTTTGGTGGTCAGCCATTACGCGAGGCTTTATGACCTCATCCGCCCGACCCGCGTGGCCATCATGATCAACGGCCGCATCCAAGTGACCGGGGATCCTTCCCTCATCCAGCGCATCGACAAAGAAGGCTATGAATGGATCAAGAACGAACTGGGAATCCAGATCGAAAAAGAGAACCGTTCGATGAACAACGTGAGCATCGGCGTCTGCGCCACCAAGGAGAAAGCAGGCCTTTAATGGATAACACCTTCGTCGATTCCCTCGTTCAGGACAGCGAGTTCCTCGTTCCTTCTAAGGACGTTTCTCGCTTTCTTTTCGCCCGCTTTGAGGATTCCAAGAATCTCCATGTGACCATCCACGTGCAAAGGGATGCTCGGGCCGAGATTTTCTTCGCCGATTTTTCTTCCGGGGCTTGCGAAATCCATTTCGAAATCTTGCTAGAAGAAGAGGGCGCCTCCGCGGATTTCCAAGGCGCGTTCTTATCCAAAGGAACCTCGAAAAAATCCGTTTCCGTTGACTGTATGCACCTCGCTCCGAGAACCTCGGGTTTGGTGGAGAATTACGGGGTTGTCCAAGACAATGGAAAACTCTTCTTCCTCGGAAAAAGCGATATACCCCCCGGCTCTTTTGCCTCTTCCACCCGCCAAAGCGCGAAGATCATCGTCTTCGATCGCGGCTGCATCGCCAAGGCTTCCCCCGTCCTTTGCATTGACGAAAATGACGTGAAGGCAAGCCACGCCGCCGTCGTGGGCAAACTCAACGAAGACCACATCTATTACCTCTTGTCCCGCGGCCTTTCCCTCCAAGAGGCCCGCCGGTTGATTTCCATGGGCTATCTCCTTCCGATTGCCGCGCATTTCGGCGATGGGCTCAAGGAGAGAATCGTCCAAGCGATTGAAGGAGACGTGAACCATGATTGATCCCTTGCTCCTTCGAAACGATTTCCCGATGTACCGCAACCGCGTCCAAATGCAAGGGAAGCCCCTCATTTATTTGGATAACGCCTCCACGACTTTCAAGCCCGACTGCGTCATCGAGGCGATGACCCGTTATTACACCCATGAGACGGCCAATTCCCATCGGGGGGATTACGACCTTTGCTACGCGATGGACCAAGCCGTTCTCTCTTCCCGGAAAACGGTCGCTAGGTTCCTCAACGCGGACCCCACCGAAGTGGTTTTCACTTCCGGAGACACCGCGAGCATCAATTTGGTCGCGTTTGGATATGGGGCCAAATACCTCACTTCCGAAGACGAAATCCTGCTCACGGAAGCCGAACACGCCTCCAACGTCTTACCTTGGTTCAAGGTCTCGGAAATGACCGGTTGCAAGATCTCTTATATCCCACTAGACCAAGAAGGAAGGCTCACGGCGGAAAACCTGAAGAAGACCATATCCAGCAAAACCAAAATCGTGGCCATCGCCCACGTCACCAACGTCCTGGGATTCCTCGCTCCCGTCAAGGAAATCTGCGAAATCGCCCACCGTTTCGGCGCGATCGTCGTCGTGGACGGGGCCCAATCGGTGCCCCATCGAAAAACGGACGTGAAGGACCTCGATTGCGATTTCCTCGCTTTCTCCGCCCATAAGCTCTGCGGCCCCACCGGGGTGGGAGTCTTGTATGGCAAATTCGATTTGCTCGCCAAGACCGACCCCTTCATGACCGGAGGGGGCATGAACGCCAAATTCGATATGTGCGGGGAAGTCGGCTACTTGGCCCCGCCCCTTCGCTTCGAAGCCGGGACGCAGCCTTTGGCGGAAATCATCGGTCTCCAAGCCGCGATCGAATACCTCGAATCCATCGGAATGGACCAAATCGAAGCCTACGAAACCGAATTGAAACGTTACGCGGTGGAGAAACTCCTCGCCACGGGGAAAGCCCATCTCTACAACGCCTCTTCGGAAGCCGGAATCGTGACCTTCAACGTGGAGGGGGTCTTCGCCCAAGACGCGGCGACCTACCTCAATTCCAAGGGCATTGCCTGCCGTTCGGGGCAGCACTGCGCCAAAATCCTCAACGATTTCCTCAAAACGGTGGCTACCGTCCGCGCTTCCTTCTATTTCTATACGACCAAAGACGATATCGACGCCTTAGCCAAGGCGGTCGCGACTGGAGGAGATTACCTCGATGCCTACTTCAATTGAACTTAGTCCGATGATGATGCGCGAAATCATCGTGGACCATTACAACGCCCCGCGCCACAAAGGGAATTGCCCTAATCCCGAGGAATACAAGACGACCCATAGCTCTTCGGTGAATTGCATCGACGACATCGATGTCTATCTCAAAGAAGAAAATGGGACGATCGTCGATGCGATGTGGAACGGCACCGCCTGCGCGATTTCCACGGCCTCCACGGACATCCTTTGCGATTTGCTCATCGGCCAAACGGGCGAAAAAGCCATGCGCATCATCGAAGAATACACCAAGATGATCACGGGGCAAGAAGATTACGACGCCTCCTTGCTCGACGAGGCCCTCGCCTTCATGAACACCCACCGCCAACCCTCGCGCATCCATTGCGCCACCATAGGATGGGACGCGTTTAAGTCCCTCATCGAATCGGAGCACGCCCATGAGTGATTCCCCCAAGGAAAAAGACGTCTTGACCGACGAATACCGATACGGCTTCAAAGACCGCGATGTCTCGATTTTTTCTACGGGCAAAGGTTTGACGGAAGAGGTCGTCCGTGCGATATCGAAGGCCAAGGACGAACCGGAATGGATGCTCGAATTCCGCTTGAAGGCTTACGCGACCTTTTTGAAGATGCCGATGCCGGATTTCGGCCCCTCCCTTGACCACGTCGATTTTGATTCCTACACCTATTTCACCCGCGTCGCCGACGGGGAGAGTTCCTCCTGGGAGGAAATCCCCGAAACGGTGAAGAAGACTTTCCAAAGGCTTGGCATCCCCGAAGCGGAACAGAAGTATTTGTCCGGGGTATCCACCCAATACGAATCCGAAGTCGTTTACCATAACATGCTCGAAGAACTCCAAGAGAAAGGGGTCATCTTCCTTTCTTCGGATATGGGCTTAAAGATGTTCCCCGAGATATTCCGTCAATATTTCGGGACCGTCATCCCCATCGCCGACAGCAAGTTCTCCGCCTTAAACGGGGCCTGTTGGAGCGGAGGATCCTTCATTTACGTCCCGAAAGGCGTCAAGCTCGACAAACCCCTCCAATCCTATTTCCGGATCAACAACCAGAAAACGGGGCAATTCGAACGCACGCTCATCATCGCCGACGAAGGCGCGGACATCCATTACATCGAAGGGTGCACCGCCCCCGTCTACAACAAGGAATCCCTCCACGTCGGGGTCGTCGAAATCGTCGTGAACAAAGGGGCCCACGTCCGTTACACGACCATCCAAAACTGGTCGACCAACATTTTGAATTTGGTCACCCAACGGGCTCGGGTCGAAGAACGCGGATTCATGGAATGGGTCGACGGCAACATCGGAAGCATGACTACGATGAAATACCCCGCCTGCATTTTAAAGGGGGATGGGTCGCGCGGATCGACCATCACGATCGCCGTCGGGTCCGCTGGCCAATACCAAGATAGCGGAGCCCGCATGATCCACATCGGCAAGAACACCTCCAGTTCCATCGTTTCCAAATCGGTGGTCCACCAGGGCGGGACCGCGAATTTCCGCGGAACCGTCCGCATGCACAAAGGCGCGACGGGGGCCAAATCCCACATCGAATGCGACACCTTGATTCTCGACGCCATTTCCCATTCGGACACCATCCCGAAGAACGAAGTCCAAAACGACGAATCTTACATTGAGCACGAAGCCACGGTTTCCAAAATCGATCAGGAGCAGCTGTTCTATTTGATGAGCCGCGGCTTGACCGAGCAAGAGGCCACCCAGATGATCGTCATGGGCTTCATCGAGCCCTTCGCCAAGGAACTTCCGATGGAATACGCGGTGGAACTCAATCAACTCATTAAGATGGATATGTCGGGGTCCGTTGGGTAATTTATGACCGATTACGATTTGATTGTCGTTGGGGGAGGCCATGCGGGAGTCGAAGCCTCCCACGCGGGGGCAACCTTGGGGTTGCGCACGCTTTTGCTCACCCTCAATAAGAAGATGATCGGCAACATGCCCTGCAATCCCCACATCGGGGGTTCGGCGAAAGGGATCCTCGTCCGGGAAATCGACGCCTTGGGAGGACTCATGGGCATCGCCGCGGACCGCCGCCCCTTGCAGATTAAGATGCTTAACACGGGCAAAGGCCCAGGCGTCCAATGCCTCCGTTCCCAGCAAGACAAAGGCCAATATCCCGCATACGTCCTCGCTCTTTTGGAGCAAACGCCCCGTTTAACCATTCAAGAAGCGGAAGTCAAAAAGGTCCTGGTGTCCGACGGACGGGTATCGGGAGTTCGTTTAGGAGATGGCTCCGTCATCACCGCTTCTAAAGTGATTCTCACCACCGGAACTTACATGAACGGGCGCATCATCTCGGGCAAAGAAGCCTATCCCGGAGGACCCGATGGGGAACCCCCGTCTTTGGGTTTGTCGGAATGCTTGGAAGAACTTGGGATCTCCTTGATCCGCCTCAAAACCGGCACCCCTCCGAGGTTAAAAAAGTCCACGATTGACTTCTCCAAAGGGGAAATCCAAGAGGGATCCAAAGACCCCCTCGCCTTTTCCTTCGCCACGAAAGAGTTCGTCCCATTTGAACGTCAACTGCCCTGCTATTTGATTTACGCGGGGCAAGAAACGATCGACATCGTGAAGAACAACATCTCCCAAAGCGCGGTTTTCGACGGCACGATCCAAGGAACGGGACCTCGGTATTGCCCCGCTTTTGAATCCAAGGTGGTTCGATTCGCGGACAAACCCCGTCACCAACTGTTCCTCGAACCCGAATACGAAAACGGGGAATCCATCTACCTCCAAGGCTTTTCCACGGGCATGCCCCACGAAATCCAAGAGCAAATGGTCCATTCCTTGCCGGGGTTAGAACACGCGGAAATCCTCAAGTGGGCCTATCAAATCGAATACGACGCGGTGAGGAGCACCGAATACGACGAAACCCTCATGATCAAGAAGATCCCCGGGTTATACGTCGCTGGCCAAATCTGCGGGACATCGGGTTATGAGGAGGCCGCGGGACTTGGCTTATGGGCTGGGGTCAACGCCGCAAACGCCTTCTTGGGGAAACCCCCGTTCTCGTTGAAGCGCAACCAAGCCTACCTTGGCGTCATGGTGGATGACCTCGTCACGAAAGGGACGGACGAACCCTACCGATTGCTCTCTTCCCGAGCGGAATACCGTTTACTGCTCCGCCACGACAACGCGGACGAACGCTTGAGCGAAATCGGCTGGAACATCGGCCTACTTAGCGGAGAACGGTATGCTTTATTTCAAGAAAAGCAGGCCCGCATCCAAGAAGCCTTGTCCATCCTTTCGACCCATAACATCTCCGATCGAGAAGGGTTGAACCAATACCTCCAAGAGATGGGATTTCCCCCGACTAGCGACGGGAAGAAAGGCCTCGAGATGCTGAAGCGCCCCCGCTTCACCTATCCCCGCATCCGCGCCCTCATGATGGATGTCCTCGGGGATTTGGATTTGGATTTCGAAAGCGTCTTGGCCCTCGAAACCAAAGTCAAATACGAAGGCTACCTCGCCAAAGAAGAAAAAGAAGCCAAGAACTTCATCAAAGAAGAGAACATGCTTCTGCCTCATGACATCGATTACCTGCATATGGATGGCCTCCGTCTGGAAGCCAGGCAAAAACTCGATGCGATCCGTCCCACCTCCATCGGGCAAGCCAGCCGCATCGCGGGGGTCAATCCCGCGGATATTTCCATCCTCATGCTTTACTTAAAGAAGGAGAAGCGCCTATGAATTACGAAGAATTGCAAGCCAAAGCCAAGGAAATCGGCATCGATTTGTCCGAACAAACCCTGGCGAAGTTCCACCGTTACGCTCTCCTTTTGGCGGAATGGAACGAAAAGATGAACCTCACCGCCATCGTGGAGGAAAGCGAAGTGATCGAGAAGCATTTCTACGATTCCCTCCTCAGCGCCAAAGCTTATGATTTCTCGGGAAAGACCGTCGCCGACATCGGCAGCGGGGCAGGATTCCCCGGGATGGTCATTGCCCTTGCCTTCCCCACTTCTGAGGTCACCTTGATCGACGCGACGAAGAAGAAGTTCATGTTCTTAGAAGAAGTGAAAAAGGAGCTGGGCCTTACTAATGTCTCCTTTCACGTCGGACGGGTGGAAGACATGAAGGCGGAACGGGAGACATTCGACTGCGTCACTTCCCGCGGATTCGCGGCCATGAACGTCTTTTTGGAAGTCGCCGCCCCCTTGACTCGCCTCAACGGCACCGTTTTGGCCCTCAAAGGGCTGCGCGGAGAAGAAGAACTGCGCGCCTCCTTGAACGCGGAGCAAAAACTCGATTTGCATCTGCGCAAACGCGAAGTGGCGACCCTTCCAAGCGGAGAGACCCGTACCATCTTCACCTTCGAGAAAACGCGGAAAACGAGTCCAAAATACCCCCGTCCTTGGGCGGAAATTTGCAAAAAGCCCCTTTGAGGTCTATTTCTTCCTTCCCGAACAGGTTAATATTTTCCTATGGCCAAAATCATATCCATCGCAAACCAAAAAGGCGGGGTGGGCAAAACCACGACCGCCATCAACCTTTCGAGCGCCCTTGCCCATATGGGTCGCCGCGTTTTGCTCGTGGACATGGATCCCCAAGGCAACGCGGGACGGGGTTTGGGCGTGGACATCAACAACCCTAACCGCACGATTTACGAGGCTTTGCTCGGGGATTGTTCCATCGAACAAGCCATGGTCAAAACCCCGTTTGACGGCCTCGCCGTGGTCCCTTCGAATCTGCGTTTGGCCAACCTCGAAGCCTCCATGTATTCCACCCCTCGGGCCCAACCGTTCTTTTTGCTTCGCGACATCCTCGCCCCGTTGAAGGACGATTTCGATTACATCCTCATCGATTGCCCTCCCTCCCTTGGGCTTCTCAATTTGAACGCCCTTTCTTGTTCCACGAGCGTCCTCATCCCCGTCCAATGCGAATACTTCGCCATGGAAGCGGTCGCGGCCATCCTCTCTTCCATCCATAACGTCCAAAACCAATGGAACCCTTCTTTGTCCATCGAGGGATTCCTGCTCACGATGTACGATTGCCGGACCCAGCTCGGCATGGAAATCCAACAGGAAGTCCGCCGATACTTCAAAGAGACGACCTTCGTCACGGCGATTCCGCGCAACCAAAGCGTCTCCGAATCCCAGGCTCGGCAGATCCCCGTCACGGTATTCCGCCCGACTTCGGCCGGAAGTTACGCCTATATCGCCTTAGCCAAGGAAGTGATCGACCATGAGCGCCCCTGAGAAACCGAACCCGATTTCCGGGTCCTTGTCTTCCCTCATCGAGAAATTCTCCCATAGCGACGTCATCGCCGAGATGGAGAAGGAATACCAAAGCGCCCCGACGAAATTGCTTTCGATTTCCCTTATCGACGACAACCATTACGTCGAAGAAGTCATCCTCCCCGACGAAGTGGTCGAATCCTTCATTTCCTCCTTGCAAAAGAAAGGGTTCTATAACCCCGTCGTCGTTCGCAGAAAAGAAAACGACCGTTACGAATTGATTTTGGGCCGCAAACGCTTTTTCGCCGCCAAAAAAGCCGGAATGCTTTCTCTTCCTAGCGCCGTCCTAGAAGTGGGGGACGAAGAAACCCTCCTCATGCTTTTGGCGGACACCCGCGACCAACGCGAATTCAATGTCGTGGAGATGGCTCTTGTTTGCCAAGCCCTTTCCTCTCAGTTCCATTACACCCAACAGATGCTCGCGGACCTTTCCCACCAATCCCGCTCCCAAATCACCAACACCATGCGCATTTTGAAATTGCCGAGGTGGGTAAGAAAAGAAATGTGCCTGGGAAGGCTAAGCTACGGCCATGCCCGGGCGATCGCCTCCCTCCCCACCAAGGAAGCGGAAGCCATGGTGAAGCGAATCCAAAGCGAGAAATTATCGGTCCGCGCAACCGAAAGAATTATCCGGAATTCCCAAAAAGAAGCGACCCATATGGGCGAATTCAAGGGAATCGAAGACCGGTTTGGGGCGAAAATCCTCTTAGAAGAGCGTTCCGCGACTTTCGTCTTCAACACCCCGGAAGAACTTCGTAAGTTCTTGCGGAAACTTCGGAAAAAACTGGGTTGATTTGCCTATTGCCACAAGGAAAAAAGCCTGCCTATAATACTTGCGAACTTCAGGGCGACGAGAATTACGTCGACTGGCGGTATAGCCCGCGAGCCATTACGGCACGATTTGGTGAAATTCCAAAGCCAACGGTAAAGTCCGGATAGAAGAAGGCGTTTTCTGGAGCCGTGGAGTCTACCGATTGGAGGATTCCTATGCCAGCAGAACTGAAATGGACATTATTCGGCATCATTGCCGGACTTTTTGTTATTGCGACCATCGTTCTTTGCGTTTTCCGCAAAAAACATCCGGAGTCGTTCAGCGTGAAGATGCTCACCCGCATCGGTGTGTTCACCGCCTTCGCGACGATTCTTTACGTCATTCCCGCGCTGCAATTTCCCCTTCCCTTCATCCCGCCTTTCTTGACCATTCACGTGGATGAAGTTCCCTCGATGCTTGCGGGATTCGCCTTTGGCCCCTTCGTCGGGGTCGCGACCGTCCTTTGCAAAACCCTGATCAAACTCCCCTTGACGAGCACGATGTGCGTCGGGGAACTTTGCGACTTGATCCTCAGCGCCTTCTACGTCGGAATCACTTCCTTCGTCTTCTCCAAACGGCGCGATTTTCTTGGAGTGGTCTTAGGAATCGCCATCGGCACCTTGATCCAAGTGCCTCTAGCGATGGTCTTGAACGTTTACGCGATGATTCCGTTCTACACGAACTTGATGGGCTTCAGCCCGGAGATGCTCCTTGGCATGATGCAAGGGGCCAATGCGAACATCGTCGACATCGGTTGGAGCTACGCTTTATTCGCTGTCTTGCCGTTTAATTTGATCAAGGACGGCATCGTTATCGCAATCACCTTGATCGCTTATTACCTGCTTCGGTATTTCATCGAAAAACTCCACAAGCAAAAAGTGAGAGAGGAAACCCCGGAGTAGGACGTAGAGACTCTTTCTTTTCCCAATATGTTCGAAATCGTCGAGGGTTTCTCGACGATTTTTTGCAACAAAAAAGGACCGCGCGAAGCGATCCGTTTTTTTCCGTTGCGGCTTACTCTTCGACGATCGCTTGGACCGGGCAGCTCGCGATGGCGTCGGCGATATCCGCTTCGTCGCCGTCGGCGATGACTTCGGCCTTACCTTCGTCGTTGAAAGAGAAGATGTCGCTGTGGGCACCAACGCAGGCGCCACAGCCGATGCATTCATCAGTGTTGACAATGACTTTGCTCATGGTTCGTTCCTCCGATGCCCTAATTATAACGAGGCCATTCCGGCAATGGAACGGGTATTTTGATTGAGTTTGGAGGTTTTTTGCAAAGCAACCCCTGACGGCTAGAAGAAAACGGCTTCCCATCGGATAATTTGGTGGAATCTGCCCAGATTCATCAAATTATTCCGGAAGGGAGCCGTTTTCATGGTCAATTTTAGCTA
>JAXDTZ010000013.1:0-84510 GCA_034089705.1 Candidatus Alloenteromonas sp.
GGGCCGAACCATCCTTGGAAGAAGTTCATCGTCAACTACAAGTACAAGCCTCGCGAACTCGGGAAAAAGGGCGTTTCCGACGATCGGGGGTGAACAAATCGCGGGTTAGCCTAGGGGTGAACAAATCGCGGGTCAACAACACAACGCGAAATCGCTGCTAACATCATAAAGGGAAGATACGTCGAAGAATTGCTTGATGACCTCGAGGCGCTTGTCGCTGCTGAAATTCTCGTTGAAGAAATTGATGCCGATCGTATGCGGCGCGAAGGCGGTGAGTTTGTCGCCAAGGAGGCATTCGGGGCATGGCACGCGGACCTTGACGGGCTTCCCTCCGTCGTCGAGCAGGAAATTGTTCTTTAGTGGCAGTTCGACCCGCTTGGGGTAATGGTTTTCTGCGAAGAGAACGTCAACGATGACATTGACGGGATATCCGGTTCGTGGGGATTGGTATTTTATTTTGAAATGTTTCTTCGAGATCGATTTGTTTGTTTTGCGTAGAGATTCCTCATAGGAGAGGAAAGGGAAGATGGTGGAAGCGCCCTTGATCGCTTTCTCCACATCGGTGTCAGGATCGACGAGAATGTCTACGTCCGTGCTTAACCTCTTGGGCGAAGGAAAGAGGAGCATCGCCGAACTGCCTCCCTTGAAGGTGAATTGCAAACCGCTTCGGACGAGCGCTTCCACGAGCCCCAGGGCGAAAACGGCCCGCTGGGCGAGCTCGTAGTCGACTTTGTATGTCGTGACGATCCTTTGGATGTTCTCGTCGGAATAAGTTTTCTTGTCGATCACAGGTATTTCCTCCTGATTTCCTCTGGGATGAACTGGAGCAGCTTCTCATAGCAGCCCCGCCTTTTGGCGTAAGTGCGGATTTTGGCATAGTCCAGTGAATAGTTGGTAACGATCTCCTCGACGGCCGGGCCGACCTCGGCGCCTTCGAAGAAGTAACGAAGCTTCTTGTCGGAGACGATGTCGACGAGCAACTTTTCAAGAAGGACCTTGCCTCTCTTCTTGTCTATGGGCGATCGTGATGAGGTTCCCTTGACGATGATGGTCTCCCCGTCGTTATGGTTGTAGCGGTAGTTCTCGTCCTCGGTCGGGTTGAGGAGGACGTTTCGGAAACCTCGGTCCTGGAGGGCGAAGAAGACGTTCTCGGCGAATTCCTTAGGTACGTCGACGATGGTGGTGCTGCCAGCGATGAGGTGGTTGAGGAAGCGGTTGAGAATCGTGACCTCGTAGACCGCGAATTCGATCCTCCCTCGGTATTCGTCCATCAAAAAGGCATGGGCCTCCCTGGCCGATGGCGAAAAGAACTCGTAATCGAAGACGGGGAGGTTCGACTTCGCGTAGACGCCTTTTCCTACTCGAACGAGCTCGCCCGCCTTCGTCTTCTTTTTTAACCGCGCGAAGAAAGAGGAGTCGTTGATGGGTTTCCCGGCTTCCTTCTGAAGCGCCTTGGATAATTGCTTTTTCGTCAGTTTCGCTTCCATGGCCATATTCTAACCTATCATTGCTAGAAAAGCCATATACAAGCCAATAAATTTAAAAATTGGCTAAAATGTTGTTTGTTCTTTTTCGGGAAAAAGTCAATATAATCATCTCCTATAAAATGCCGTGAACCATATTTTTTCTACTCTATGGCAAATTATGGAATGCGGTTCTAATCCCGAATCGCGCTCCAATTGTGCAACGGCGCCACTCTACAAAGCACACCGAAAATAATATCGGTGAGCCTTTCTTAATTAGGCTTGAACCTCATGGCAAAAATGCAAAACTTACTCTGAATGCCGATGGATGATGCGCGCTTAATTGGCCATAAAATTCACAATTTGTATAAAACTAGTAAAAATGTGAATTGATTGGAATGATCGTAGTGGAGGTGACGCCCATGGAAATTCATCGAAGTATATTACCGATTATCGAGCAAAGCCTTGACGAGTATTCCGTCACGCTCATAACCGGTGCCCGCCAAGCGGGGAATACGACCTTGGCGCCCAACGTATTCGCGTATCCGATAAGGTTATATAGTCTGCAATGACGTCGAAACAGGAAAACGATGTCCCAGAAAAACGGACAACGGATGGCAAACGGTCAGATTAAATACATGTTCCGAAAGGGCAAAGGGCGTCTGGCCGATACGCCCGCTAATCGAAATGCCATGGCATCAGTCGCTTCCGATGAGCATAATTATGTCGGAACCGACAAGCGCGGTAACCGTTGGTGCGCCAAAACCGTCGATGGCAAGCAGTTCGGGGTCAAGATACGCAATGGCATGGTCACCGATTGCGGCATGAATGATGAACCCAGGGAGATAAAAGGTCTCTTCAATAGAAAGGACACAAACAGAAAATGAGCAAACAATTCTCTATCTACCTGTCCATCTACAATGCGCTGGACAGATTCTACGACCTACACCCAGAGCACGCCGAGGAGCTCATAGACTACCTCTCGGAAGCGAATCCCAACATTTGGGAAGGCGAATGCAGCGGCGACCCTGCCGTCTACGACGACTTCCTGGAATTCCTCTCGAAGCTGGATTACGAGAGCCTTTCCGTCTACCAAATCGCCAAATTGTATTTCCCCCAGCTCGACGAATTCTACTTAGGCACGATCAAAATCGTTGCTGCCATCGGCGAGGAGGAATTCAACGCTCTCTTGGCCGAAGCGTCGAAGTGATGCCAGTTCCGCCGAATCGATGTCCTTGAACTGATTCGTTGTCTCCCTCGAGACTAAGATGTACGTGGACGAGACCCTTCCTACCAATCATCAAAAATGGTTGGGGCGTTGATTCTGCCTAAGGCGCAACCTCAACGTCGCCTACTTAGTGGCATATGAAGAGGCGGAAAGACAACGCCTGCTCAGCATATTGGACGCAAGCGAGCTCAAGATCTTGCTACCCGACGAGTTCGGCGAAGTAACGTGCCCTGAAGGATAAGCCAGGGAGCCCCGGCGGGCGCAGAGTCCGTTGAAAGGCTTTTCCGTAATGGGATAATAGAAGGAGGAGTAACAGCATGCTAGGAGCCATTTACGGAGACATAGCCGGTTCCCCATACGAACCCGGAACCAGCTATTGGTATGAACAGAGAATTCCCTATGATTTCACCCTTTTTGGGCCGGAGAGCCACTTCACCGACGACAGCTTGATGACGCTGGCGGTCGCGAACGCGCTCGTCGTTTCCCGCAGCGATATGGGGGATTATCGGAGAAATCTCATACGTTCGATGTTGAAAATCGCCCATGACTATCCGAACGTCGGGTGGGGCGAGAACTTCCGTAGATGGCTTTTCGATAAAGGGGACTACCCAAGCCCGATCAACAGTTTTGGCAACGGCGCGGCGATGCGCATCTCCCCGGTCGGCTGGGTGTGTGACACGTTGGAGGAAACCATTGCCTTGAGCAAAATCACCACGGAGGTGTCCCACAACCACCCGGAGGGAATCAAAGGCGCCGAAGCGATAGCGGTGGCAATCTTCCTCGCGAGAAACGGATCTATCAAAGAAGAGATTAAGGAAAAGATGATCGGCTATTACCCCGAGATTAAGGACATGACCATCGCCGGGCTCATCTCTTCGTTTTACGGAGACCCCGAATGGAGCGGGTGGATCACCTGCCAAGGGAGCGTCCCCCAGGCCATATGCGCCTTCCTGGAATCCGATAGCTTGGAATCAGCCGTCCGCAACGCGATCCGGCTGAACGCCGACGCCGACACGCAAGCCGCCATGGCGGGCGCCATTGCGGAGGCCTTTTATGGCTTCAGCTACGCCGATGAGGACAGGGTGCTCGGGTACCTCCCGGCCGATCTGCAATCGATTTGCCACGCCTTCCGCATCATTAAAAAGAAACGCCAAAAAAGATAAAAAGTTCGCAGTGTCACGATTAACGCTTTTGCCCATTGCTACTGACGGATGGGTTACGCCCATACCAAGGGCACTTTCCAACCAACTTTTGTACCCCATTACTACGTAATATGATTTCATTAAATCGGCTTAATAAGACAGATTCTTTCGATTAATTCTGAAGAAACTTTCTGCGCTGGGAACTCCCCCGCATTGTGCTCCATGGCTTTGGCGTTCGGCTTGACCCGATCTGTGAGGTCGCGGAAGCAAGCGTCAAACTCCTCGATTACGTTGGCCCCCTTTCAAGAGCGAATGGTGATTTCCACGATCCATTTTCCTTTTTTCGACGTCCCGGGGATGTCCGAAATCCGGACTTTCCCTTTTTTTCTCATCGAGACGTTGTCCCCGATTTGCACCTCTTTCTCGGGTTTGGTCGCCTCCATCCCTTTATGGGTGACTAGACCCAGCTCGATGGTTTTCTTCGCTTCCGTTCGCGAAAGGGAAAAGGCTTCCGAGACGAAGGCGTCTAGGCGAAGGGAAGACAAGGTGATTCTCCTTCTTTCCAAGGAAGGAACGTAATCCACTGTCGAGTTTTGAACACGTTGGACGTCCACGGTGGTGTTTCCGATGCGCGTGAGGTTCAATATCTCCCCTTCCACGCTTTCGATCGCGAACACGTAAGCCCCGTTGTCCTTCACGAGGATATCCCCGATGCATTCCCGTTTGATTCCGCTTCCCAAAATGGAACCAAGATAGTGCCGATGGGCCAGATCTTTGGCAAAGGATGCTCCATGAAGCGAAATCCAATAAACGGGAGGAAGAATCGGTTCTTCCCAAGATGGGGTAAAGCATGCCCGCTTCCGGATGGCGTCTGGATATCCTCCTTCCAAGGAAAACAGAGGCTCTCCTCGGAAGGCCTCTTGGACAATTTCGCATTCTTCTTCGCTTAAGAAAGTGCTAGAAAGGGCGCGCCCTTCTTTTTGGGAACGCCGCGCCAAATCGCGAAGATGAGCCAGTAAATGCGCCGTTTCGTCCATACCGCCCTATTCTAGAAACCGATTTTTCCTTTCGTCAACACGATTTTGCTTCCCCTTCCTTCCTTCTATAATAGAATTACTCCATGAATGAATTTCCCCGCGAAGCGATCTCTTCTTGCCTTGGGTGCAAAATGGCCCGGTGCGAGGAAACTTGCCCCATCCATAACCCCATTCCCCAAATCATCGCTCTTCTAAAAGAAGGGAAGGAAGAAGAAGCCGCGGATCTTTTGCATTCCTCCAACCCCTTCCCCGAACTCACGAGTTCCTTATGCGATTTCGACCGTCAATGCCGCGGTCATTGCGTTCGGGGAATCCGCGCTACCAGCGTGGACGTTCCTAGCATTGAAAAATATCTGTCCCGTTATCCCCGTCCTTATCGCATGGCGAGAATCCGAAAACCCAAGGTCGCCCTCGTTGGGGCGGGAATCGCCAATTTGACCATCGCCTATCTCCTGATCCAAAAAGGCTATTCCGTGGATGTTTTTGAATCCTTGGATCAAATCGGAGGGGCTATCTATTCCGGAATCCCCCGTTTTCGTTTCCCTTTAGGTCCCATGAAGGCAATTCAAGAGGAACTCCGCTCCGCGGGAGTGCGTTTCTTTTTTCATAAGACCATCGACCAAGATAGTCTGAACGTTCTTCGAAAAGATTATTCCTTCGTGGTGTTAGGAGTCGGAGCCCAAAAAGAGAATATGGCGGGCCTAACCCCTTCCCTAGGAATTTATGGAGGCCTTGCCTTTTTACGGGAAATCAACCTTTCCATAGGAGAAAAGAGAGAATTCCATAACCCCGTCATTTGGGGCGGAGGAAACGTCGCGATGGATTGCGCGAGGACCGCTCTAAAAGAATACGGGAAAGCCACGGTCATTTACCGTCGGGGCAAAGAAGAGATGCCCGCGAGCAGACAAGAAATCGAAGAAGCCATCTTGGAAGGGGTGGAAATCCGTTTCCTCGAAAACATCGTCCAAACCAAGACGGAAAACGGAAAACTCGAAGGCGTATTCCTTACGAAGATGGAATATGGACCTCTAGACAGCTCTGCCCGTCGTTCGGTGATCGAAGTCCCCAATTCCACCTCATTCTTCCCTTGTGATTTGCTGATCGCGGCGTTAGGGGAAAAGCCGGATCTCTCCTCTTTTGGGCTAAAATCCTTGAATCCCGATGACCTGCGAAAAGGACGTATCTATCTCGTGGGGGATGCGAGGTATGGGGCGAAAACCATCGCTTCCGCCATCGCCAACGGCAAAGAAATCGCAAAGCAAATCGAAGAAGACGAAACAAATTCGACCCCCGTTCTTAGCTCTTTTTAAAAAATAATGGATTTTTAGCACTCTTTGCTTGCGAGTGCTAATTTTTGGATTACAATAATGGTGTGGAAATTCTCCACGACCTTTTTAGGAGGTAACCATTATGCAATTCACGAACATGGGTCCTGAAGATTACAGCCAAGACCCCGATATCCTCAATAAGTTCGGCCGCAACATGACCGAGCTCGCCAAAAACGGAAAACTCGACCCCGTCATTGGGCGGGACGACGAAATCCGCAAAGTCATCCAAGTCCTCGCCCGCAAAACGAAGAACAACGTCGTTCTTTTGGGAGAACCGGGCGTAGGGAAAACCGCGATTCTCGAAGGCCTCGCCCTCCGAATCGTGCAAAACGACGTCCCCCATTCCCTAAGGGACAAAGAGATTTACGAACTCGACATGGGTTCCCTCGTCGCCGGGGCCAAATACCGAGGCGAATTCGAAGAACGCTTGAAAGCCGTCCTCAACAAGATCAAGGAATCGGAAGGGAAAATCATCCTCTTCATCGATGAAATCCATTTGATCGTGGGGGCTGGGAAAGCCGATGGGGCGCTCGACGCGGGCAACATGCTCAAACCCCTTTTGGCGCGCGGGGAAATCGAGTGCATCGGGGCGACCACCCTCAACGAATACCGGCAATACATCGAAAAAGACCGCGCATTGGAACGCCGGTTCCAACCCGTCATGGTGGGGGAACCCACCGTCGAAGACACGATTTCGATTCTCCGCGGCTTAAAAGAACGCTTCGAATCCTTCCATGGGGTGCAAATCACCGATGGGGCGCTCGTATCCGCCGCGGTCCTATCCAACCGCTACATCACCAACCGTTTCCTGCCGGACAAAGCCATCGATCTGCTCGATGAAGCCTGCGCTGGGATCAAAGTCGAAATCGAATCGATGCCGACGGAACTCGACGAATCCAACCGCAAAATCCGCCAACTCGAAATCGAAAAAGTCGCCCTGGAAAAAGAGAAGGACGAATCTTCTTTAAAGCGCCTAGAAGCGGTCAAGGAAGAACTCCGAAAGGAGAAAGAGAACTTCGATTCCCTTTCGCGCAAATGGGAAGAGGAAAAGAAGGATGTCGCGGAAGCCAAATCCTTAAAAGAAGAACTCGAACGCGCGAAATTCGACCTCACGACCAAGTTCCAAAGCGGAGACTACCAAGCGGCTTCGAAACTGCAATACCAGACGATTCCGAGTTTGGAAAAGCGAATCCGGGACATCGCCCTCTCTTCCAAGGACGCCGACCGTCTCGTCAACGAAGTGGTCGATGAAGAGGAAATCGCAAAAATCGTGGCCAAGATGACGGGAATCCCCGTTTCCAAAATCCAAAAAGGGGACAGGGAAAAGGTCCTCGACCTCGCCGACACCCTCAAAAAGAGGGTCATCGGGCAAGACGAAGCGATTCGCCTGGTCTCTAACGCAATCCTCCGCCAACGCGCGGGCATCAAAAATCCCAACCGCCCCATCGGCTCCTTCTTGTTCCTTGGGCCTACGGGAGTTGGGAAAACCGAAGTCAGCAAAGCCCTCGCCGAAGCCTTGTTTGACAACGAGAACAACATCATCCGCATCGACATGTCCGAATACATGGAGAAATACAGCGTTTCGCGCCTGATCGGCGCCGCGCCGGGATACGTCGGATACGAAGAAGGGGGCCAGCTGACCGAAAAAGTCCGCCATAACCCCTATTCCATCGTCTTGTTCGATGAGATCGAGAAAGCCGATCCCGAGGTGTTCAACCTCTTGCTCCAAGTCCTCGACGATGGCCGCCTCACCGATTCCCAGGGGCATGTGGTCGATTTCAAGAACACCGTCATTATCATGACGAGCAATTTGGGTTCATCCCTCTTACTCAAAGGGGATAAAAACGGGGCCAACGAACTCCTCCACCGCACCTTCAAACCGGAATTCCTGAACCGAATCGACGAAATCGTTTATTTCTCTCCCTTAGGGAAAGAAGTGCAGAAGAAGATCGTCGAGAAGATGCTCCAAGAGCTCTCCGTCCGCTTGCAAGAACAGTATTATTCCGTCTCTTTCTCCGAGGGAATCAAGGAATGGGTCCTCAACGAATCCTTCTCGGAAGAATTCGGCGCCCGTCCCTTGAAGCGCTTCATCCAAGACCGCATCGAAACCTTCCTCGCGGAAGCCATCATCCGTGGGGAGATGTCGACCAAAGAGAAATACGAGTTAACCCTTAAAAAAGATGGCGAACTCGCTCTTCAAGTCGCTTAACTCCAAGGGACGTTCTATGGCAAAACGCATAGACGCCCCTTTTCTTTTCGCAAAAAAAGCAGGGCGAACCCTGCTAGAAATCGGAAATGGAGTTATTCGACTCCGATGATCATTCCGTATTCGTTGACCCAAGACGAAGTGACTTTCTTGGCTTGGTCGATGTAGGCGGCATCGATGGCGAACCCCTCGATGACTTCGGCTCCGGTCGCTTCCTTTTGGACGTCGGCCAAGGAATAGAGGAAGCGTTGCCCTCCATGCGTGACGAAGGGGATGACCATCTTGCCTTTGAAGTTATGGTCGCGGAGGAAGGCAAGGATGGGGGCGGGGATGGTGCCGTACCAGTTGGGGTAGCCCAAGAAGACGACGTCGTAATGCTCAAACCCGTTCGGCCCGTCGTTGATTAAGGTAATCGCCCCTTCCTCGTGCTCGAGGCGGCTGCGGGCGTTGGTTTCGGCGTAAGCGTGGGGATATGGGATCAAGGGTTCGATTTCGAAGACGTTGGCCTTCAATCCTTTTTCCTTGAGGGATTCCTCGAGGGCGAGCGCGGCTTTCTTGGTGTTGCCCTGTCCCATTAAGTCGACGATCTTGCCGTCGACGAGATTCTCTCCCCCATGGGAGAAATAAGCGATAAGAATATTCATAGAGACTCCTGCGGTGCAACATATCATATCATCCTGAAAAATTCGCGAAACCCCATAGAGCCAAATATTGAGAGCAAAGTGGCAAATGCTTGTTTTACCAAGAACGAAAAACCCGATTCCCATTCTGGGTTCGCCCATTCTTAAGAAAAAGGTAAAGAAGCCATCCTTTCCTTCTTCTAAAGGAAGAAAATTCTAGTACAATGAAAATATGGTCAATGTTGCTTTGCTAGAAAAATCCTACAAATCCCGTCCCCGGAAAAGCTCCGTGGTCAAAGGCTTCTTCGTTCTCTTTTTCGCCGTGGTTTTCTTAGGAATCTATATTCTCTACCTCATCGATACCCGCGGTTTCCTCTTCGCTTGGATGGAAAATATCCAAGTGAACTTCGGGACTTCGGTCACCCTCGGCGATTTGGTGTTTGATTACGGGCTATTCTTCATCCTCCCCTTCCTCATCACCTTCATTCCCTTCTGCATTGGGGTTTCGGTGAATGGGTATCGGGCATCGTACTCCATCTTCACGATTTTGGAAGCCGTGGTCGGGGTCGTTTTGTTCGCCGCTTGGCTTCTCTATTTCGTTCCCTTATTCCGGAATCTCCTTCCCATAACCTTGACGGATCTCCTCTTCCAGATATTGCCCTTCCTGTATCTCGGTTTAGGAGGCCTTTATCTCGTCCACGCCTTTTTCTTGTTCTTTTATCCCTCGCTTCCCTGCATCAAATACAAGGAAATCTACGCGATGAAGAAGCAACGCCTCATCGACACCCACAAGGAAAACTACAAAGGCCCGACCCGCGGCCAAATCCGTCATGATTTCTACGTCTTTTACAAGAAAAAGAAATGGACCGAGATGCTCGATTTGCTCTATGGCCACGTCTTTGCCAAAGCCAAGGTTGAACCCCTCGACGCGGGGGAATTCGATTATTACTGCGACGCACTATCCCGCTTAGACGCCTCGATCCGCAAGGCGGAAATGACTTTCCTCTCTTCCCGCTGCCAATTCCCGATGATGGGAAAGATCCATGAACGCCTCCTCGCCCAAAGCAAATCCCCAAGCATCGGGGAAATCAAAGCTTCGGAAGACCGCGCGATGCTCGAATTCTTGGAAAAGAAAGCGCAAGCGGAACGCCCCGCCACCACCGCCCCCAAGCCCCAAGACAAACCCACTCCCATCGGGGAAGCTTGGAAATAACCGCTTCGGCCAATCCGCCATCCTCAGGATGGCTTTTTTCTTATGAAAATGGCCCGGATTTCTCCAGGCCCAATCGGTTTATTCGGCGAGTTCTTTCTCGAGCAAGTCGACGAGTTCCTTCATGCGATGGATGACCGCGAGGAAGGGCTCTTTGGTCGTGAGGTCCACGCCCGCCTCTTTGACTTGGTCCACCGGGAACTTCGATCCTCCGGAACGGAGCAAGGAGAGATAGGAATCAAAGGCCCCGGGTTCTTGTTTCTTGACGCGCTCGTAGATGAGCATGGAGCTCGTGAAGCTCGTCGCGTATTGGTAAACGTAGAACGGGGTGTAGAAGAGGTGGGGGATATAGGCCCAAACCAAGGGCTTATACACTTCTTCGGTGATGTCGATCCCGTAATAATCCTTGTAAAGGCGGACCATGATGGCGTTTAAGGCCTCGAAATGGATGGGTTCCCTCGCTTCGGCGAGTTTCGCGGCTTCGTATTCGAAATGGCCGAAAAGGGTTTGACGGTAGAAGGTGGAGCAGATTTCGTCGATCGCTTTTTGCAAAAGGGCGATGCGGTCGTTCTTCGAAAGGGAATCGCTTTGAAGCAGGTAATCGAGGAGGTTGTGCTCATTGAAGGTCGAAGCGATCTCCGCGACGAAGATCGTGTAATCCTGCTTCAATGTCGGCTGGGATTCTTCGCTATAAAGGGTGTGGATGGAGTGGCCGGATTCGTGGGCGAGGGTGAAGACGTCGTCGAGTTCCCCTTGGAAGTTGAGCAAGATGAAGGGGTGGACGTCGTATCCCCCGTTGGAATAGGCGCCGGTCCGTTTTCCGGGCGCGCTTTCCACGTCGACGTATCCCGGGGCCAAAACTTCATGGGCTTTTTCTTGGAAGTCCGAAGGGAAGGATTGGATGGAAGCGAAGAACAAGTCTTTGGCTTCTTCGTAGGTGTAGGTTTTCTCCGAACGAGCGAGTTGGAGGAAGCGGTCGTAGGAACGGTGCTTCTCCAGGCCCAAGTATTTCCTGCGGAGCTCGTAATATTTCTTTAGCGGGGCGCTGCCTTCTTCTGAGGAAGCGACTTCAATCAAAGAAGTGAAGACTTTTTCGGGGATCGCGTCTTTGAAGAGGTGGGTGTCCAAGATGGAGGAATACCCACGCACCTCCTTGAAGGCGAGTTGGGTTTGTAGGCCCAAGTTGTAGATTTCCCCATAGGTGCTCTTATGATCTTCGTAATAGGAATACAAGGAATCAAAGATGGCCTTTCGGTCTTCCGCTTTCTTTTCCTTTCCAATGAGCGAGGTCCAGTTCGCCGTGGAAACGACGACCTCCCGTCCATCGCTTAAGGTAACGGTCTTGGGCTTGTAATCGGCGACGGTCAAAATGGAATAGAGGTCCCCGGCCTCTCCCGAGAGGGGGGCGAAATGGCTGAGCATCTTTTCCTTTTCCGCGTCCAAAACGTGACGTTGCCCGCGGAAGAGCTTTTCAAAATAGAAGGAGTATTCCTCGAATTCCGGATGCTTGGATAAGAAAGCCTTGACGTTTTCTTCCCCGTAGGCGAGGACTTCGGGTTCGAAATAGCTGCTCGCGGCAATCAGGCTTTGGACTGCGAGTTCTACCTTGCTCTCATCGCTTGTGAAGAGGGTGTTTTTGCGGTCGAGGTCCGCGCGCATCGAAGAGAAGAAGGCGAGCTTGATGTAGGCGAGGGTAATCTTCTTGTCGGTCGACAAGTACCCGGCGAGCCCTTCTTCGGTGGAGATTTTCCCGCTGAAGGCGGAAATGGATGGAATCAGGGCTTTGAAGGCTTCTAAGTCCGCGAGAAAGGCTTCTTCGCTGGGGTAGAAGACGCTTAAGTCCCATTGTTTGTTTTTGTTCATGGCAGAATGTTCTCCTAATCGGAGAAAATTCTACTCAATTTGCCTTCCCTTTCCTAGCCAAACGCTTAAAAGGGCATAGGCCCCCTTGCTTTTTGCCTTCTACTAGCAATAATGAAGGGCATGAAACACACCATTTTCCTTCTCTTGGCCATTTCCCTTTTGGCCTCTTGCTCTTCTTCCGAGCCCATTTCTTCCTCTTCCCAAGAAGAAAGCCCAAACGTTTCCCTTTCCGAAGAAGCCTCTTCCGCCCCTTCCGCGGAGACTTCCTCCTCTTTGGTAGAGACATCGGAACCTTCTTTAGAAGAAACCGAGCCTTCTTCCATCGAAACGGAATCCTCGATCGAGGAGACGGAGAAACCTTCCGTGGAAATCCCATCTTTAGGAACTATCGTCCTGACCCCCGAAGAATTCCCCGAGAAAGAAAACAACGCCTATCCCGTGGATGCGGTCATGGAAAAAGAAGGCTACACCTTCCTTTGTAATGGAATCATGCAAGGGAACAAAAATAGCACCCCCACCTTCCAGATGAGAAACGGAACCAAAGGCGGGGCTTCTTTGGTCTGCCAAGTCATGGTGAACGCGATCGTGGAAGTCGAATACATGGAAAACATCGGCAACGGAAGCGATTATTCGGGAACACTCTCTTATGTCGTCGGGGATTCTTTGGCGGCCCTGGAAACGATGTCGACCGAACTCTCTTATGAAGCCTCTTCCATCCAAGGAAGGCGCGTCGTTTCGTTTGAGGTGCAAAACGCCTATTTCGCGTTATGCAACGAGTCCGCGAACGCTGTCCACGGCACTCGCTTGACCATTACTCCTAAAAATTAAGGGGCGGTTTTTCGGTGAAAGGCATGTTTTTCACCGCGTCCAAATAATCCCCGTTTGCGAAGAAGAACTTCTCGAAAATTCCTTTGGAAGTCGAGGATATCGCCGAATAGGAATTGTTGACCACCTGGTCGTAGGTTGCCCCGTTGAAGGAAGCGTCGTTCCAGGCGTCGCGATACCCATATCCCCCGGTTTCGGAGGCGAGGTTCGCCATGGTGATGTCGGGATTGACCACGATGACGCTCACGACGTCGAAACTCCCGGTCAATCGCCGGATGCTCGTTTTCGTTTTCGAACCCGAAACCACGCGGCATCCCGTGAGGGTGGGGGTGACGTTCATCGAAACGCTTAGTCCGGTCAATTCCTGGATGTCGAGCCCGATGGTCCAAGTCGGTTCGTCGCCGGTGCCGCCGGAAGAATAGGTGGTCAACGCGTCTTCCCCGTTGATCGGTCCTTTGGTGGTCTCCGCCATTTGGCCGTTTGGATAGACTTGGTCGTAGACGTCCTTGTCCATCGCCATCATGTAGAAAAGGATCCAATCGAGCATGTTCGCCGTAAAATCGCTGCCCGAAACCTTCAATTCCTGGATTTCATGGTATGTTTTCTTGTTCCACAAAATCCCCGTGGTCCAAGTCTGGTAACGCCGGAGCAACAAAGTCCCCACCGTGTCTTTCCCGTCCGTATGGTAGAAGAATTCGGTGGTGGTTTTCCTAGGGATCGCGGTGAAGACGGCCAAATCGATCTTGGGAAGTTCCATTCGCCCGTACACATTGACTTCCGCCCCATCGAGGGTGATGAACGCGTCGAGGGGGATGGAATTGATGGGGATGGAGAACCCGAGTTTGAAATTGAGTTTCAATTCGCCGTTTAAATGGTAGGTGGTAAGGGAATTCGATTCCGTCACTCCTAACTGCATGGTGTCGATCACGTGGGACAGAAGCGGGGTCAAGGAAGAGAAATCGGTGAAGGAAGAAAGGGAAGGGTTCGGCCCGAAGTTCGCGTGCAACGCATCGAAGCCCGAAGCGTTTTTCGCGGAAAGGTCGATGTCGAATTCCTCGATCGTCAAAGCGATGTAGATTTCGCTGAGGCTATCTTCATTCCCCGATTTGGTGAAAACCTCCACTTTGGTCAAGGCTTTTTCCATGACGAGGGGGTCTTGTCCGTCCCGATGGAACCTCTTTTCCCCGAAATGGAGTTTCACCGTCAAATCCTCCGCAAGGCCAAACAAGGTCTTGGGGAAAACGACGGTCGTGACGTCGGGGGCGATGGAAAGGGAAGAAATGAGGTCGCTGGAGAGCGCGTGGAGGAAATGGCCCGAAGTGATGTCGGAAATTAGCGAGGCGGAACTCGCCCCCGAAAGCAGGCCGGTCAAGCGCTTGAACCGGGGATCGGCGTTCCCGCTTAAGGATTCCACGACCCCCAGCAGGGAATTGAGGGAATGGATGCTCATCCGCCCTTGGAGAGGGGAACTGCTCGCCCCTTCGCTATGGTATTTCAGGAACATTTGGTTATCGAGGGCGTCGTCTTCGCTCACTTCTGGACCAGAGACGTCCACCCCGACGTAATGCTTCTCGTAATAGGTGTCCATTTTGTTGGTGATCGCTAGGCTCCCGCTTCCGAGTTGGTCTTGGAGGGAAAAGGCGAAGGATCCGGAGAATTCGGTTCCCTGTTCCACGCGGGAATAGGAGGACACCGATGTGGCGCTCTCAGTGCCAAGTTTCAGGATATAACCTTCGATGGAGGCGGAGGCTTCTAAAGAAGGAACGAACACGCCGAGCTGCTCCGTCAACGAGGGAAGATGCGATAACTCCTGGTATTCTTCCTTTCCTTCGAGGCGGATCAAGGAAAAATCGGTGAGGTCGATGGTCCCCTCCAAAGTGAAGAAGGCGAATTGGGCTTCGTGGAAGGCGATGCGGGCCAAAGGCAAGGAAGGATCGCCCGAAAAGGCGATGTCCATGCTGCCGCTTAAACCGGCTTTTTCGAGATTCAATGAAAGAAGGACGGATTCGTTTTGGGAAGACAAAGTGTCCAAAGCCTCGAGGATGGATTCGTAATGCCCTTCGCTCAATCCCTTCCCAAATTCGCTTTTTTGGAGTTCTTCGATTTGACGGAGGATCGAATCGAGGGAGGACAAGAGGTTCGACATGACGCTGCCATCCCCCGAAGAAGAGGCGCTTCCCGGCAAGGAGAAACCATCGAACTGCCCGATTAAGGAATCCAAGGTCACTTTGTTGGTTTGGATTTTCACCGCGTCGTTGAGGTTGACGTAGATGCCTTTGTCGTTCTCCGGCAAGTTCGCGACTTCTAAGCCGATGCGGTTTTGCTGCCCATTCGGCGCGAAAGACACGCTATCCCCTTCTTTGCTTGCCTCCAGGTAAGCGAGGGTGATGTCCATCCCAATTTGGTCGAGAGCCCAAGAGCTCATGTCCACGGACAAACCCCCTTCGATGGTGAGGCCTTCGTTGACCTCTTCCCTTCCGAAGGTGGTGTCGGTTCCCGGGATCGCGTCCTCGTGATGGGTGATCGAAAGGTCCATGTCGAGGGAGAAATCCTGGTTCCCAAGGAACCGGGCAAGGCGTTTGATGAGCCCGATGGAATCGGTTAAGGGGAGATAAGAGCTGGCATCGCTGGGGGGATTCCATTCCAAGGGTCCCACTTTCGAAAAGCAAGAAGAACGGATCCGAAGTCGGCTTTCCGCGGAGAACTCCATCCGGGAGGCAGTCGATAAGACCGAAGGGGCGTCGATCCCCGCAAACGAGTAATCGGAGGTGGAACGGAGGCCGATCTCGTAGACGGTGCCCCCTTCTTGCAACTGCATTGGCCAGATGAAATAGGGTTTCCCGTCGACTCGGGTTTCAAACACGCGGTCCAAAGAAGAGGCAAGGACCCCCCAGTCCCACTGGAAAGAAGAAGAACCGGAAAGGTTCACGTCTTCCTCGGACAAGACCCCCATGATGTTATCGATGATCCACGAGAGTTCGCCGTATTCGAAATTGACGTCCCCGTTCATTTCGTCGTCCCGGCCCCCCAAATACGGGGAGAGGTCCACTTGGTAACGGAGGGAATCCCCTTGGAATGCCTCGTCGAGGTTATCCTTGGGGAAAGCGACTTTGAAGAAGAACTGGTCGTCGTGGAGGAACAAGCCCAAGAAACGGGAGACCCCGTTGTAGGATATGGGCGCGTCCAAGGCCAAGGACAGGTTATGGACAGACAAACCATCCAGGCCGAAAGCCAAGGAAGAAGAAGAGAAGTCGATTTGGTTGGTAACCCTTTCGACGTTCCCGTCTACGTTCCCGTCTAGTTCGAAAATCCCCTCTTCGATTTGAAAGGTCACCCCTCCTTGCAAAGAGGCGGTGAAATCCCCCAGGAATTTCGATTTGGCTTCTTCCCCGTCGACAAACGCGACGGAAGAGGAACTCTCCACGATCGGTTCCTTGCCCCCGTCGTTGATGAGGCGGCTTGGGGCGCAAGAAGAAAGCGCCAAAAAAAGGGAAGCAAAGGAGAAGAGGAATGGCGTCTTGGTTCTGCGGAAGCGTTTCATAATGCGGGGTTACTCCCCCTTATGCATTATATGCATACCTCCCTTGGAGTCACTCTCCGGAGAATCATCCCTGCTCTTTGAATCGGAGAATGGGAAGTCTAGGGCAAAGAAAAAGAGCGAATTCGACTACCTGTCCTCGCTCTTTTTGTTGGTTTTGGGTTTGATTGGCTTTTCTTTTTTGGGCTTGGGGCTCTTCCAGTTCATCAACAGGATGATGATGACTTGGATGGGGATGCCGATCGCGAGGATGTACCAAATGTTCTCTTGGGAGGAGGCGAAGAAAGCGAAATGAAAGCAAAAGCAGAGGAGAAGGGACCAAACGAAGACCGATCCCATCACGAATTGTGCCTTGCGGTTATGGAAGAAATATTTGATTTGCAAAATCAAGAGGAAAGAAGACACGGGGACGATCCAAGGGAAGATGCCGAAGAGTTGAACGGAAATAGCTTCCTTCTTGAAGAGGATTTGGCTGAGGAAGATGGAGATGGCGATCAAGACGATGACCATCACGGTCAAACCCATGATTGACGCCCGGTTGGCATCCACCGCCGGGTCCTTGGCTTGGTTTTTCTCCACGACAGCGAGGGCATCCCCTTCTTCGTGGGAGGTGACGAGGTATTCCAAAGGCACTTCGAAATAGGCGCTGAAATCCATTAGGATGTCCACGCTCGGGCAGCTGTAGCCGAGTTCCCATTTGGAGATGGATTTGTCACTGTAATGGATTTCGTTCGCAAGCTCTTGTTGAGTCAGTCCTTTGGCTTTCCGCAAAGCGGCGATGTTGTTTCCGACGATGGCCGATAGGTTTTCCATAGCGAAATGATTTTACCTTTGGAGCAAAAAAAATTAAAGTGAGGATTGTTCGCTCTTTTTGTTTTGCGACAAAGGGTTGCCGCGCCAAAAAGAGCAAGAAAAAGCCGTTACCATGGATCGGTAACGGCGAAACGATTACGCGGAGAGGCCGAGGTAGTAGTTCCGGTGGCCTTTGTTTTCCTCGTCGATGCCATGCCTCCAGGCTTTGCCGCCTTCCTTGTCGGTCGATTCTGCGTAGACGCCAACGGGGGAATAGGTGGCTTCGTCTTCGAAGTGGAGGAAGTTGCTTTCAAACGCGGCTTGCCCCTTTTCCCATCCGTCGAGGTATTGGCCCGCGACCAGGTTGTTGAGGCGAAGTTCGACTTTGGCGCGCAAGATGGACAAGCGGTTGCCTTGGTCCCCTTCCACCCCGACGCCGAGGTCGATGCGGACGAGGTTCAAAGCGTGGAAGGCCCCGAATTCCCCGCCTTCGATGTGGAGGACGATGTCATCGAGGATGTTCACACCCAAGAGGGAGTTGACGTTCAAGGTGAGGTCGAAGCTCACGATTCCGTCTTCGGAAACGCTCTTTTCGAAGTTCTTGAAGAGGTCTTCGACGTGGATGGCTAGGGCCCGGGATGCCGGCTCGGTGTTCGAAGCGACTTCGATGGAGTTCTCTTCCTTGGCGAAGAAGGATTCGTTCACCCCGAGGAAGTATTGGAGCATGTAGCTGAGCGCGTCGTCTTTGAAGGCGCCTTCGCGGTTGAGCTTGACCGAATCTTCGACGTTGGCAAGGCGGCCGTAATCGGAGTGGCGGGTCATGAGGAGCTCGCTGCGGATTTCCCCTTCGTCGTTTTCGATTCCGTCGGAATAATAATAGAAGGATGCGTCGCGTTGCCCGCCGATTTCCAGTTCGCGGAAGTAATGGGGGTCATCGGGGGCGTTCAACCCGCGGATGACGGGGATGTCGTTGAGCTCGCCATGGAGTTTGACTTGGGCCCCGCGGACGTAGGCTTGGAGGTTTGCTTCCGCGAGCTTGGCTTCGTAATCCCCCAGGGCGATCGAGGCCGCACCGGTCAGATCGTAGGTGCTATGGCCTTGGCCGTTTTCCATTCCGAGGGTCAGGGTGCTGACGAGGTAATCCCCAAGGCTCGCGATGCCCGTGAAATCGATGTAGGAGGATTCGTGGTTGAGGAAGGAGAACTTCGTGTCCACGGTCACTTCTTCAAAGGAGAGGGAGAGGTCCACTTTCGTGGCTTGGCCTGGTTCCCCATTGACGAGGGACACGCCGATGTTTTGAAGTTTGGCTTCGTCGAAATGGAGGGAAAGAGCGATTTCCGCGTTCATTCCGAAGGGGCTTCCGTCGAGGACGAAGCGATCGTTCGTCCCGTTGATGGTCGCTTCCTTCAAGAAGGAATAGTTCGCGATCGCGAAATAGTTCCCGGAAGTGAGGTCGGTGATGAGACTCGCTTCCGCGGGGGAAGAGAAGATGCGGGAGATGCGCTCGAAACGGCTATCGAAATTGCCAAACGAAGAGATGATCGGGGAAATCGCATCCACCGCGCTGGAGAGGTGGATTTTGCCGTTCAACCCGTTCAAATTCTCGGGATTGTCGCGGGCTTCGATGTCCGCGGAAGTGTCTTCGTTCAGCGAATCGTAATGGAAATAGACGGCGTTGGAAGTCGAGGAGAAATCCTCTTCGCTATTGGCGATGTCGAGCACCACGTGGTGATCTTGGTAATACGTTGTCGTATGCTCTTGGAGGGTTAACGAAACTCCCCCGTCGATCAAAGCGGGGTTGGTCGCCCCTTCTCCGGCAGCTTTGGAGAAGTCGAGGTTGATGGCTCCGGAGATGTCCATTCCGGTTTGCTTTTCAGGATCGTTGTAGACGTCCATCGTCCCTTCTTTGCGCACCGTCCCGGACAACGCGATGGAGGCTTGCTTGCCTTTCACGATCGAAGCGATCGGATCGACCAAGGAAGGAAGTCGGTTCATCGAGGAATAGTTAGCCAAATCGCTCCGCGCTTCTTCGCTGAGGGGAGAATAGCCCTTGGTTTTGAGGGACAAATCGAGGGTCAAAGTGTTGAGGGCAAGGTTTTCGAGGCGGAGGTTCAGCAAGGAATTGTCTTCGTTGCCGTTGAGTTCCAAAACGACGTTCGCCCCATCGAATCCGAGGTTGTCCAAAGAAAGCACGATTTCGATGCGGTTATCTTCGATGGTGACCTTGGAAAGCATTTCCACGATGGCTTCGTAATGCTTTTCCTTGAGCCCGGCGATCAAAGCGGGTTCGTTGAAATCCTCTTGCCCTTTGAGGGTCTTGATGACTTGCGTCACTGTGTCCAAGACGCTTTCGAGTTGGGCGTCGGTGGTTTGCTCTTGCACGGTTTCCCCGGGGGTGAGGCTTTCGGCGGTGGAAGAGAATTTGCCGATCACTTCATCGAGGACCGTTTTGGTGGTGGAGGCTTTTAGCACATCCCCGAAATTGAGGTAGCAGGAGGCGTTGGAAGAATCGGAGTTATCGACGAAAGCGCTCAGCATTTGCTGGTTTTCGCCCAGTTGCCAGATTCCGTTTTCGTTCTTCTCGTATTGGGCGAAGCCGAGACTCGCCGCGGCGCTATTGAAGTTCACGCCTTTGATGTTGCCGTTATCGAATTGATAGGAGAGATCGACGTCTCCGCTGAGGCTCAAACGGGCTTTTTCTTCCACTCCGGATTTAGAGAAGGCAGTCAAGGTTCCCGGTTTGGAATCTTCTTTATGGAGGAGGTCCACGTCAAGTTCCAATCCGAACTTGGGGGTGGCGACAAGAGAAGCGACGCGACGGAACAAGGCGAGGGAGTCGTCGAGTTGAGGGTAGCTCGCCCAGGAATCGGGGACGGTCCAATCGTAGGTTTCCCCGCTCGCGGCGGTTTGGACGCTCGCAGAAAGGGAAAGCGTCATGCCGTTTCCGAATTCTTGGGAAGAGGCTTCGCTTAAGGCGCTGGGGATATCCACGCGGTTGCAATTCAAATTCTCATCCGCGCCAAGGCCGATGGACAAGGTGGTGGACCCCAAGGGCAGATCGAGGGTGAAGTATTTGCTGCCGTTAAAATCGGCTTCCGCGATCGTGTTGAGGGCGTTCATGATGTCGTCGGTCGAGATGGAAGAAGAGGAAGAAGCCTCCCCTCCTTCGGGAGCGGGGGTCGTTTGGTTCCCACTGCCGGTAATCAACGATTCGATTTTGCCATAGGTGTCGATGTTGATGCCGCCTTCGGACAAAATCTCGAGGATGTCGTGAATCACGAAGTCCAAATCCCCGTATTCGTAGGAGAGGTTGCCCCCGGTCACGGGATCGGTTTCCTCACTGACGTAACGCTTGACGTCGACTTGGTACCCCGCGGTCCAATCCCCGTCGTCCCCATCGATGTCGCCGATGTTGAAATAGAGGTTCTTGGAAGTTTCCCCATCCCCGAGGAGCCCGAGGTTGAGTTCGCGCTTGAGCCCGTTGTATTCCAAAGGCAACTCGGCTTTGAGGTTAATCCCCGAAAGGGAGAGTTCCTCCAGGGACAAGGCGATCGAGGCTGGCTTGCTTTCGATGGAACGGATGTGGTTGTCGTAACGGACTTCTTGCCCGTCCACCGTCTTGGCGGCCCCGGGAATCATGAAATCCAGAGAATTCACTTCCAAGGTGATGCCGCTGGTGGCGCTGCCGATGAGTTGGTTCACGAAGCGCTGGGGAATGCTGAGATCCCCGTTGCCGTTGGAAATCGGCCCCCCGACCTGATCGATGACGGTGCTTTGGGGAAGGAGGAGGAACACCCCTCCCGCGGACAAAGCGAAGGTCGCGGCGAAGCCCCCGCTTAACAGCAAGGCGCGTTGCCATTTGGATGATTTGACGTTCTTTTTCATGTTGATACCCCTGTCAATGTTCACTGGTTATATCCGTAGGCTTTTAGCAAGGCCGCTTCGCTACTTGGATAGGCCGCGCTAGGAGAAGAAGGAGAAGGAATGGAGGCTAGGGAAGAATCCCCCGCGACGTAGACGGTCGTCATGCTGCCTTCGCAATCCGATCCGATTCCGTTGCTCAAGGTCGCGTGGTATTTCTCGTAACTCTTGAAGTAACGGAGGTCCAAGTCTTTGGTGAAACTCCATTGGAGATGGACGTATTCGAAGTTCGGGAAGTCCTTGAGGTCGCTGATGGTCTTCATCTGATGGATGTACCGCAGAGTCGATGTCTTCGGATCGGCTTCGAATTCCACCTGGATGTTCCCCAATTCGTCTTTGCTGACTTTGGTGAGGCCCCTGCCCGAACGGTCGACGGAAGAGTCCGTCTTGTCCGAGATGAGGTAGATGAGGGGCTCGCTGACCTTTCGCCCCATCGAGGAAGCGTATTCTTCATTGGTCACGTCCACGGGAGAATTCACCCCGTAGTTGGAGGATTTGCCCCAATACTTCGTCGTGGTTTCCCCTTTTTGGTACATGCGGTTGTAGAGGGCGACGAAGGAAGAGAAGGAATTGGATTCCTCAAAGTATTCCTCGCCGTTTTTGATGTTCCGGGATTGGATGGCTTGATCGACGAGGCCCATCGCCTTGGATGTCCCGACCCCTTCGGCGTAAGCGTATTCGTTTTGCCGGTATCTCTCGTAGGCGACGTAGACCATTTCGAAGGGTTTCATGTGGGCGGCGAAATCCCCGCCCATCTTCTTCGCGCTTTCGTAAGAGGCCAGCGCGGTCTTCCCATCGGGCACGTAGGCGCTCGCGTCCCCGGAAATGGAGAACAGGGTCGGTTTCAGTTTTTGGTGAACGGTCAACCCCGTCGCCGCGCCGCAAAAAAGGGCCATGGCGAGCAAGGTGGGAATCGTGAAGCTTTTGCTGACGAATTGACTCATTGGACTCTCTCCCCCATTTGGGCAATTTCATCATAATGGCTGCTTCCGTCAAGTCACTCTACTTCGCGCTTTTTTCGCCCGCGAATTCGTAAACTTCGCCCCTCCTGGCTCGAAAGAGGGGCTCTCGAATCCGGAGAAACGGAAAAAGAAGGGAGAACGGGGGTGGAATTCCCGTATGATTCCTAGAGAGCAATCGATTCGCGTTCTCGTTTTTCCGTGGGCTGGATTCGGTAAGAAGCGTGGTGGCAACTTTTGGTTGAGTTTCCGAAAAAGCAAAGCAAAATCGGTACAATGGGAGCCTAAAGAGAATATTGTCCCTTATAAAATTTTAATTTTTCGGGTATAATAAATATGATGCGAAGAATCGCGTCGCGGAATAGGAGGCGTTTATGGATTATCAGGTTGGACAACACGTCTTTCACTCTCATTGTGGCGTTTGCTTGATCAGCGATATCGCTCCTCTTTCCCCCGCGGAAGAGACCCTTTATTACGTCTTGCGGCCTCTCTATGGGGAAGACAAAGGCAACATCGTCCGCGTCCCCGTCCTCAACTGCGGTTCCCTCCGCAAACCCGACACCAAGGAACGGGTCGGGGACATCATCGCTTCTTGGCCGGATATTCGCGAAGACCTTTACATCAAGGATTCCAAAGTCCGCAAAGCCGCCTACGACCGAAGCCTCAAATCCGGATTGATCGAGGATTTGGCCCCACTTCTAGAAGGCGCCTACCAACGCAAGAGACGCGATGGGCACCTCAATTCCATGGACGCCCTCTTCGTCTCCCGCGCGGCTCCTGTGGTATATGGGGAACTCGCCTTCGTCCTAGACATCCCCTTCGACATGGTTCCCCAATACATCATGGACCATTGCCTCGCCCTCAATTCCCTTTGATGAATCGGCCGCTTGAAAAACTCCAGGCGGCTTTTTTCTTTGTTTTTCGCGCATGAAAAAAGCTCGGTCTTACGCCGAGCATTTTCCGAATTGGAATGAATTAGGCTTTGAAGGAGACGTAAGTCCCGTAGAGCCCGAGGACTCCGCCGAGCACGGCGAAGATCGCCGGAAGAAGGGAGCCAACGCCCAAAGCGAGATCCTTTTCGTCGTAGATCGGAGCCCCGCCGGTCGTGGCGGCGCCCAAGAAGATCGATTTGGTCAAGAAGAGGATGATCGCCGCGGCGACAAGGAACAAGGTCGAAAGGCCGAGGATTCCTCCGCCGATGCGTCCCGGGAAGAAGGCGCCGATGAGGGCGAGGGAAGCGGCGACGATGAGGAAGGAGAAGGCGACGCTGAGCGCGGGCATTTCGTTGTAGCCGTATTTTTCCGCGTGGAACATCAAGGTGTAAACCGAACCGCGGGTATCGGGGATGCCGTTCACGTCGGCGAAAGCGTTCCCGAATAAGCCGAAGATGGCGACGATGGAGCAGACCAGCATCACGATGCCGATCAATCTTTTCATGTGTTTGTTTCTCATACTAAAAACCTACCGAGGGAAAGTATAAACTTCTCTTCCTTGAAGAGCAACCCAAAGAATTGGGAACCCCAAAGAGATGTTTTGCTAAGAAAATCAAGGCAATCCACCGCGAATTCGACTACCGTTCTTCGCTGTTTTTCGCTTGTGAGGCTTTCTTTTTGCTTTGAAAGAGTAAGAAGAAGATGGGAATGAGGGAGAGTATCGCCGCGGCGAACACCACGATCCACATGCCGCGGTCGGGGGATTTCTCGACCTGCCCGAAGTCGTTGACGCGCGTGGAAGAGAAGACCAAACTCGAAATATTGCTGCCGATCACCATGGGGAGCATGACGGCGAAGACCATGCGCACGCTTTGGAAGGCCCCCACGTTTTCTTTGGGAGTGTGGTCGCGAAGGGATGCCCCAAGGCTCGAAGTGCCCATGAGGTAGCCCAGGATCAAGATGGTCCCAAAGACGATGCAAGGAACGAATTGACCTTGGACGAAATAAAGCCCGATCGCCCCGATCGAAAGCAAAATGGCGCTCGGGATCAAAACGGCGAACTTGCCAAATCTCGTCAAGAACGCCCCGGACAGCAACGTTAGCAAAGCCCCCAAGCCCATGATGATGCCGAAAGCGAGGTAGAAGTTCATCCCCGCGAAGGATTCCATCCCCTGGAAGTAAACGAGGAAATAAGGCAAGAAGGCGTCGACGGCGATGTTGAAACACAAAAACGCGAGGAGCGAAAGGTAGAACAAAGGGTTCTCCTTGACGGTTCGGGGCAAAAACCCAACGAACATTTGCTTCCAATAATGCCGGTCCCGGGTGGGAACGAGGCTGTCTTTGGGCAGCAAGAAGAAACTCGCGACCCCTATCGCGCTGGTAAGCGCCCCAAACACCAAGAAGAAGAGGAACCACGGGCCGGCGATTTCCCCGGGGGATTTGCTGGCATCGGGAATTCCGAGGGCCATGCCAACGAGCATCATGAGGGCCAAGGCCAAAAGGGGCATGACGGAGAGGACGCTTTCCACAAACGGACGGTTTTTCTCGTTGGTTTTATCGGTGACGAAGGCGCTAAAAGCCGCATCGTTGCCCATGCTCCCGAAGAAGGTCATGACGCAATCGACGATCAGGTTCATGATGCCGACGAACAATACGGCGTTCGTGCTTCCTACGCCGAATACCGTTTCCATGTTGGGCAAGGACATCACCCCGAAAAGGAAGACGAACAAGCCCCAAATGGTGTACCCAACGGAGATGAAAATCTTCCGTTTGCCTTTGAGATCGCTCCAAGCTCCGACCAAGAAAGTCGTGATGGTCGCGACCACCGCGCTTCCGCTGGTCATCCAGTTGATGTGGTCGGTGTTGTGGGATTGGGAAAAGACCCAAAGATTGATGTAGTTGTTTTCAATCGCCCACGCGATTTGCCCGACCATCCCGATGAGGAGAAGGGAAACCCATAACCGGGCGCCGAGCTTGTTGTTTTTCTGGTTCATGCTGTTGATTATAGCCTTTTTCGCTTCGCTCAGTTATCCTATTTGAAACAGGAGCATCCCATGAACCCACAAACGCTTTCCGTCCTCTTTTTGGTTCTTTTTGCATTTTCCACCTTGGGAGAACTCGTTTGTTGCTTCATGGAATGGGAAACCCCGAGGAAAGCCATCAAGCCTTTCTGCGTGGCTTTCTTGGCGGTTTCCTTCCTGCTTGTTCGTCCCGACCTCTACCTCGTGGGGATCGGCTTGATCCTCGGGGCCATCGGGGATTTGCTGCTCGTTTTTAAGCATAAAGTCTGGACTTTCGTGGTCGGCGCCTTTTCCTTTTTGCTCAATCACGTTTGCTTCATCCTCGCCTACATCTTTCTCCTTCCATCCCGCCCGATTGGCTTATGGATTTCCATGGCCGTTCTCGTGGTCGCCGTGTTCCTTTCGGGATTCTTCGCCCTTCGAAAAGTCATCAAAACCCCGCCCCTTCGCGCGGGAGGGGTTCTCTATTTCGCCGCCATTCTTTGCGATTTGCTGCTCGCCATATTCGCCTTGGGGCTCACCCAAAACCCCGCGTTCATCAGCAGCATTGTCGGAATGGTTTTCTTCGTTGGATCGGATGTTTATCTCACGAAAACCCTGTTCGTCCGGGATGATCGGCGCAGGGATTTCTACATCATGCTCACGTATTTGCTCGCCCAAGGCCTCGTGGCCCTCGGGTTTTTCCTTTGCTAATAATCCAGAAGCAAGAACACCTTGAGTTTGGTAATCGCTTTCCCGCGATGGCTGTAGGCGTTTTTGATGTCTTCGCTGGCGACGCCGAAATCGATGTCGGCCTCTTCGCTATGGAAGATGGGGTCGTAACCAAACCCGGCTTCCCCATGGGGCGATAGCAAGATTTCCCCGGGGCATACCCCATCGAAATAGAGGGGCTTGCTGCTAGGAGAAGCCAAATAACAGATGCTGCAATGGAACGCGGCTTTGCGGTTGGTTTTCCCTTCGAGGCGGGACAACACCACGTCGAACACCTTCGGAAATCCCCCGTTTTCCTTCGCGTAACGCGCCGTATGGAGCCCCGGTTCGTTGCCCAAGGCTTCGATTTCGAGCCCCGAATCGTCCGCGATGACCGGAAAAGGAACCTTCTTGGCCAAATCCAAGGCCTTGATGTAGGCGTTCTCCCGATACGTCGTGCCGTTTTCTAGCGGAGAAGATTCCACGTTCAAATCCCCAGGGGAATAGACGAGGAACCCCATGGGGGCAAGAAGTTCCCGGAATTCCTGGAGTTTCCCCGCGTTGGAGGTGGCCAAACAGATTTCTTTGTTCATGGTTAAATAATCCCCAAACTCACGAGCACGACCAAAAGGATCGCCGGCGCCCCAATGAGGATGCCATTTCGCACCATGATGAATCGGAGGGCTTTCCATTTTTTGTCTTGGACCGGCGTGACCCGCGGAACCTGCAAGAAGCCCAAAACGATGGCCCCGGCGGCGAAGATGCAATAGACGTTGATGGTGAACAAAACGGCGGATCCCGCTAGCATCTCCCATTGCCCGTTGGCCAAGCTATAGCCCATGGTGCAAACCGGAGGCATGAGGGCCGTGGCGATGGCGACCCCCGGGACGACGTTGGAATATTTGGAACTGCGAGTTTGGGCGATCATTCCCGCCGCTCCGCCGCATAAGGCGATCAAGATATCGAACAAGTTGGGCGCGGTCCGTTTCATAAGTTCCTCGGTGGCTTCCTTGACGGGGCAAATCAAGAAGAAAATCGTCGCAACCCCCAAGGAAACGAGGAATTGGAAGGAGAATCCGTAAATCGCGTCGCGGGTAAAGCGAACATCCGCGGAGATGGCGCCATAAGAAATCGCCATCAAGGAACCCATCAACGGGGAAATGAGCATCGCCCCGATGACCACGGGGATGCTGTCGGTGATCAAACCGACGCAGGCGATCAAAATCGCGAAGATCAAAATCGAGGCGTTGGTCCCGGTCACTTTCCCGCCCGAGACGATGCGTTCTTTGATTTTCTCGTGGCTCGCCACGTCGTCCCGAATGGAAAAGAAGGAATGGAGGCGCCTACGAAAGGAACGGTGGCGGACCTTCTTATCCGAGGGGGTGATGTCGATGATGACGTCGGAATCGTTGTCTTCCCCCGACACCGCGTCGATGGAATGGGGTTCGTCGGGGAACTCGTCGAACGGATCGACGGATTTCGGGGTATCGGTTTCCGTTTCCCCTTGGGGAACTTCCGGTTCTTTGGGTTGAGGATCTTCGTGCATATTCGAAATTTTATTCATCCCGGGATTCTTGAAAAGCCCCCAAATTCAAAGAATCCCCATTTCCGGTTTTCTGCGTTTTAAATCCGCGAATTCCAAAAAAGAAATAGGAGCCGCGAACGCGACCCCATTTTGCTCAGCGTGGGCAAACCTATTTGGATACAATTTGCCCTAAAATGCGTACAGTTGGACTCCCCGATAAATCGGGATTTGTTTATTCTTCGTCGGGCTTTTGACCATCGTGCGCAAGCCATTTGCATTCGGTGATTTCCATATCCGTGAATGTCGCTTTGAATGAGGAATTTTCCGGACTGCAAGCATAAACACCAAACCGAATGGTATCTTTCACGTTGAACATGTGGCAAATCCGCATTTGCTTGAAATGGACGCCGTCTGTTGAACTCTCAATGCAAAAATCATCATCCCTGCGGCTTAATCGAAACCATACTGACTTGATTTTTGCATCAACATCAACAGAAGACCAATCCGAATATCCGTTGTTCGTTACCACGCTGCCAAGGCGCTGAATTTCTTCGTTTTCATATTCCATAGATGCCTTCAGCCAGTTTTCGCTATCGAGATACATCACGATTCCGCTTTGGTCATAACGTACTTTGGTATCAAATTCTGTTTTCACTATAAAAGAAAAGTATTTTTCGTCTGTTTCTATTTGCAAAACGGGTGCGTTGTCATTTCGAAAATGATAATAAGTTCTTTGCCACAAATCGGTATGTGGCTCTGTGATCATTTCGATGCTGCCATCTGTGATCTTGTACCGCTTCGGAGCTCTTGTCCATTTCATATTCGCTGTATTCATTTTCATTTTCAGCACCTCGTCCGATTCTTATCGTTGAGTTTATATAGCAAAAAAATCGCGTTTTTCAAACCATTCGCCTGCCTATAATGAAAATATCTTCTCGTAGCAATATTTATCGTTCACCGATAGACCTTTCGCGTAGATAAGGGAAAGCCCTTCAAAAGCGCGGTTCACCATTCCTGCATGGCCTTGTCGTTTACTTCCAAAACGGAAAGAACTCCCTTGATGCAAAGAAAAAGGAGCCGAGAACGCGACTCCATTTTGTTCGGTGGAGCAGGTGACGGGAATCGGACCCGCGTGACCAGCTTGGAAGGCTGGTGTTCTACCATTGAACTACACCTGCGCGCTGGCGGACCATACGAGATTCGAACTCGTGATCTCTTCCGTGACAGGGAAGCATGTTGGGCCGCTACACCAATGGTCCAGCGAGACATATCATATATGAAGGGAATGCTTTGGGCAAATACTTTTTTCAATTTTTCGTGCAATGCAATTTCAATGAAAAAACCCGCCTTGGAAGGGAGGTTCCCCAGCGGAAGCCCGACTTGGGTCCTGCCAGTAAGGCGGGTTTGCTTTTTATAGTCCGAATTTGGCAAGCAAGCTGCGTTTCGGCGCGTAGCCAAGATGGCTCGCGACCACTTTTTTGTTCTCGATCTTGAACAGGTTCGGGATGGAAGACACCCCGAATTCCGCCGCGGCTTGGGGGACGAGGTCCACGTTGACGCGAAGGACGGTGATCTCCGGGTGCTCTTCGGCGATTTCGCTCAAAATCGGGCTCAGCATTTTGCAAGGGCCGCACCATTCCGCGTAGAAGTCCACGATGATGGGCTGGGTCGAGGTTTCCACGAGGGTGTGGAATTGTTCGTTATTTTGGATATCGATTTCCATGAAGTTCTCCTTTTTTCGTAAACACTATATCGAAAAGATCAGGAAAAGGACAATCAAATGCACCGGGAAATACCAATAGGCGATGAATCGGTAGATTTTGGAGTCGTATCCCCGTTTCCCGTTATAGAAATAAAGAAAAGGCGTCGCGAACAGGCAATAGGTCTCCAGCGACATGTCGATCCCGCCCCCGAGTTCTCCTTTTGGAGTCAAATACGAGATTCCCCAAAGGAGGACGGTCACGAGGAAAAAGAGGGTGATGCTTACGATGTTCAACGCTTTTCGGCCCGATGAGGTTTCGATGAACGCATTCACGCTGATACCGTTTTCATTCAATGGCTTACGGAGCAAAACCCCAAGGACCGCGGGAGCAAAATAAAACCCTAAGGCGATGAGGAGGCCGAAGATCCCATACCCCGCGCGAAGGTAAAAGGGGAACCAATGGTTCACGTTGCTGGGATGGAAGCAATCGTAAACGTCGCACCCATAGCTGAGGATCACGACCCCCGCGGGGAGAAGGGCGAACAACTTCCATGCCCCTTTTTGCCGAAGGCACGCCAAGGTCAAGCCGATGAGCACCAAATCGGTGAACGGATGGGGAGAGAGGGAATTCGGGGTGTAGCCAATCACGTCGGAAAACCCATAGACCGCTATGGTTTCCACCAAAGTGATGGCCGCGTATACCCCAAATAGGCGCAACACGTAACGGAAGGGACGGGAGGTATGGCGCATCCCTTCCGCGAGCAAAAAGATGAACAAGGGAAAGGACACACGCCCGATGATGCGGAAAAGGAGACCAAGGCTTTGGGTGGAGGAAGACGCGCTTAAGAAAATCCCGATATGGTCGATGGTCATCAAAACCATCGCGATGATCTTGAGCCAAAAGCCATCGAAGATGCCGAAACGCTTCGTTTCTTCCATCATTTGGCTCCTAAGGTCAACAAAACGGAGAGCACGTTGTTGAGGACGTGGGCGATTACCGACGCGGAGAAACCTCCCTTGTGGTAAGCGACGCTCAACAAGATTCCCGCGGCGAGGTAACTCGGCAGGTTATAAAGTTCGACCACCAAAGCGCTAGGGTCCCCAAACGACCCAAAATCGAAATGGATGAGGGCGAATACGAGGGCGCTTGCGAGGTAAGCGGCGACCTTGCCAAACCGCCCAAAGAAGGAAAAGAGGCCAACGCGGTAGGTGAGTTCTTCGCAGACGGGGCCCACAAGTCCAAACACGAGGAAACTGGCGAGCGGGAATCCCGCCACGATATCCTGAATCGTGTTCTCGTTTCCATTGGGCTCGTAATTTCCCCCGGCAGCCGCCAAAATCGCGTTGAGGATGATCGAATAAATCATCGAAAACGCGAGCAATCCCACGAAAATCCCCACCCCGATCAGTACTGAACGGATCTGCAAAAAGGAACGGAGGTTCTTTTTCCATCCGTCCCAAACGATGAGGGAGAGGATCGCGAACAAAAGGGCGTAGGTAATGAAATGGACGGGGCCGACGTGGGCGATGCTTTTGCCAAACTCGATGAGCTCGGCTTCTCCCCAAGAGGGGTGGTTGCCCATGGCGATGACGAAATCGATTTGGGAAACGACGAGGGCGAGGACTTGAAACCCAAGCCACCCCATCAAAAACAGGGCGATTTGCCGCGCGAAAGGAAGAATCGTCATCTCGCGGTACCCCTGGACGGCGTCTTCGCGGCTCTTGGTTCCGCAATTTGGGCAAGAGGGAAGTTCGGAGTCGTAACGTCCCCCGCATTGCTCGCAGTTCGTTTTGCCGAAGAATCGTTTCATGCGGGATATCTTACCACGGAGGAAAAATCCTGTCTTCTCCTATTGGAGAGTTCCGAGTTTTTGTCCATAATTAGAACCATGAAACGAGTCGTGGAAAAAGGAACGGGCAACGCGAGCATGAACAAATCCAAGTTCGTCGCTTATCTGTTTCCCTGCGCTTCCGAAGAAGCCATCCCCTCCCTCCTCGCCGAAATCAAGAAATCCTCCCCCAAGGCCGACCATTACCCCTACGCCTACGCAATAGGCGGCAAGAAGAAGTCCAGCGACGACGGGGAACCCGGGGGAACCGGAGGTCGCCCCTTGCTCCAACTCTTGGAAGGGGAATGCCTCGACCAGGCTTTCTTGTGCGTCGCGAGATATTTCGGAGGCGCTAAACTCGGGACCGGGAATCTGCGGCGGTGCTTCGTCGAGGCGGGGGCGGATGCGATCGCTAACGCCCGCCTTGGGGAAGAAAAGGAGAGGTACGCGTATTCGTTTTCCGTCTCCTATTCGGATTACGAAGCCCTCAAGCGCCTCTCTTCCCGCGCGCATTTCGTCATCGAAAACGCCGTTTTTGGAGAAAACGTGGAAACAACGCTCTCCAGTGGTGATAAACTAGATGCGGTTTTCGAAACGCTGCGCATAACCCCCGCTCCGGAAGCAACCCGACAAATCGTCATCGTGGAGATCCCAAACAATGAACGTCACTGAACTTTCCGCCCGCAGGAAGCGGGTATTCAACGCCATGGAAGATGGCTCCGTGCTATTGCTCTTTTCCGGCGTCCCCAAGGTCAAAAGCGCCGACGAAGATTACCCCTTCGAAGTCAATCACAATTTCTATTATCTGACCGGTATCGAACAAGAGGACTGCGTTCTCATGATGGTCGTCAACCAAGGGGAAAGGAAAGAATACCTTTTCGTGCCCCCGTTTGACCCCGTCAAAGCCAAATGGTACGGCAAGCGCCTCTCCTTGGAAGAAGCCAATTCCATCAGCGGAATCCGCAACGTCTTGGTCAACCATTCCCTCGAAGGCAGGGTCCGGGGCGAACTCTCCGGTTCCTTCAGCGATTTCGGCACCGTCGACAAACTCTACGTCGACCAAGACGCCGAACTGAAAATCGCGGAAGCCACCACGACGTTGGACTACGCTCATCGCCTCGTGGAAGCCTTCCCCGGGCTCACCCTTCTTGACGCCCGATCCCTTCTCGTCCCGCTGCGCCTCAAGAAGTCGAAAGCGGAAATCGAGGAATTCGAAAAGGCCGCCGAAACCACGCGCCTTGGCATCCAAGCCATGATGGCCGCCGCCCGGCCCGGGAAAAAGGAATACGAAATCGCGAACGTATTCTTCCACGCGATCAACGATTACAACGGGAACAACGGCTTATCCTTCCCCTCCATCGTCGCTTCGGGCAAGAACGCCTGCACCCTCCATTACCCCCACCCCAACGGCACCTTAAAAGACGGGGATTTGCTCCTCGTCGACGTCGGGGCCAGGAGTTCGTATTACTGCGGGGACGTTTCCCGCACCTTCCCCGTCTCCGGGCGTTTCACCCCGATCCAAAGGACCATCTACGAAATCGTCCTCGGGGCCAACCGAGAAATCCAAAAGATGGCCCGTCCTGGGGTGACCATCCCCGAACTCCAATCCCTCGCCATCCATTACATGGCCGCGGAATGCGTGGACAAAGGCCTCCTAGAAAACCCCGACCAGATCAAAGACGTGTATTACCATTCCTGCTCCCACTTCATCGGCCTTGACACCCATGACGTCGGGGAACGGAACGCCCCCCTCCAAGAAGGGAACGTGATTTCGAACGAACCCGGGCTCTATTTCGAGAACCTTGGCATCGGCGTCCGCATCGAGGACGATTTGCTCATCACCCGTAACGGCTGCGTCAACTTGACGGAATCGATCGTCAAGGATCCTGACGCCCTCGAAGTCCTGCTCAATAGCGGGCGTTAACTCAACAGCAAGGAACCGCCAAGCCCCTTGGCGGTTTTCTTTCTGGTTCCTTTTCGATTCCCCGTTTCTTTTTCGCCCCAGAATCACTAAAATAAGGCAAATGAAGAAATACATCCTGTCCATTGACCAGGGCACCACGTCGACCCGTGCCATTTTGGTCAACAAGTATGGCGAAGAAGTCTGCAAAGCGCAGCGTCCGGTCGATTGCGTTTTCCCTCGGCCCGGCTGGGTCGAAGTCGATGCCGACCGCATCTGGATCTCGGTCATCGACGTCCTCAACGAGTTATTGGTCTTGGGCAACGTCTCCATGGACGATATCGCGGGGATTGGCTTGACCAACCAACGGGAAACCACCGTCGTGTGGGAGAAATCCACGGGTAGGGCCGTCCATAACGCGATCGTCTGGCAATCCAAGCAAACCCAGGAACTTTGCGATGAACGCGCTTCTTATAGCGACTTCATCCATAAGAAGACCGGCCTTCGGATGAACCCCTATTTCAGCGCCTCCAAAATCCGTTACATCCTCGACGCCATCCCCGACGGGCAAGCCCGCGCCGAACGCGGGGAGTTGCTCTTCGGCACCATCGATTCCTGGCTGATCTACAAGATGACCAAAGGTCAGGTGCACGCGACCGACGTCTCCAACGCCTCCCGTACCTTGCTGTTTGATATCTTCCGGATGGCCTACGACAAAGAACTCTGCGACATCTGGGGCATCCCCATGAACATGCTCCCCGAAGCCAAAGAGAACAGCACCGATTACGGAGAAGCTTCCTATTTCCCGGGGCACGTCCATATCTATGGGGTCGCCGGAGACCAGCAAGCCGCCTTGTTTGGGCAATGCTGCTACCGCAAAGGCGATTCCAAAAACACCTATGGCACCGGATGCTTCATGCTCATGAATATTGGCCATACCCCGATTCTCAGCAAAGAAGGATTGCTCACCACCGTCGCCTGGAAGGAAAACGGGGAAACGACTTACGCCCTCGAAGGTTCCGTCTTCATCGGAGGGGCCATTGTCCAATGGCTCCGCGACCAAACGAGGTGGTTCGAGGATTCCCCCGATTCGGAATTCTACGCGAACAAAGTCCCCGACACCGCGGGAGTCTATTTCGTCCCCGCTTTCGTCGGGCTTGGCACGCCTTGGTGGGATGATGATACCCGCGGGGCCATCTTCGGGTTGACCCGTGGGGCGGAACGCCACAACATCACCCGCGCCGGCCTCGAATCCATCGCCTACCAATCCAAAGACGTCATCGAAACCATGAAACGGGAAGCGGGCCTTGACCTCCATTCCTTGCGCGTCGACGGAGGGGCTTCCGCCAACGATTTGCTGATGCAATTCCAAGCCGACATCCTCCAATGCCAAGTCCACTTGCCCGTCTGCCTGGAAACCACCGCGCTAGGAGCCGCCTATTTCGCGGGTCTTGCCTGCGGGTTCTACGATTCCAAGCGCGACATCGAATCCAACCATGGTATCCGCAAGAGATTCCAACCCCGCATGAGCAAAGAAGAAGCGGAAGAACGTTACGATGGATGGCTCTGCGCCATCGCCGCCGCCCGCGCCTTCAAGCCAAAGAAGAAAGCTTAATCTCAAATTCGAATACACGTCCCCCTTGTTTTTGGTTATTTTCTGTTCTTCGCATAGCCAATAAAACGCCTCCCAGGCTTTCGGATTTCTTCGTTTTGGAACCATTCACCCTTCCGTTTCTTTCTTGCCCTCGCGCGATTTGTTTTCCTTTTTCCCGAAAAACAGGATAAACTTCCTTTCGTGAGACGCTTAGCTTTGTTAAACGGCGCGATCGTGCTTTGCCCAAAAGGGCTGAAAACGATGTCGGATTACGTCAACGAATATCCCGACGCTTCTTTTTCGCATTTGAGTTTGGAAGAACTCGCCCGCCTCTTTTTCGTCCCTTTGTCTCCTAAGCTTTATTCGGAGGTCGCTTCGATCATCCCGTTGTCCCAAGATGGCGTTTCCCTGTTGCTTTCCCTTTTCCCGTCCCATCCGGTTTCCCCTCGCTTTCAATCCATCTCTTCTCTGTCCCTTCCCCCAAAACGCGTGGAAAAAGCTTTCTTTCAAAAGAAAAACGTGGTGATTCTCGGTTATCATCCCCTCGCGGGAAGGATCTTCGCGAGCATCCTCCAAGAAGTCCCCAATCTCTCTTGCTCTTGGGGGGTGGGCGATTTTGGAAAAGCGGAAGGCTTAGGCGTCCCCATGTTGGAAGAACTCTATGCCGCCTTAAATGATTCGGAGCTCGCCGAACTCTCTTTGCCGAGCAAATCGCGCTTTGAAGGCGCGAGAAAGGAGGAACGTCAATGGAACATGGCTCCCGCGACGGATTCGAGCAATTGCTGAATTCCCTTGCCGTCGACAAATCCTTCGACCGCGACTTCCTTTTCGAAGTCTACGAAACCTGCCTTCAAGGCGCCAAAGAGATGGGAGAGGGGGATTTCCATCTCGCCGACCTCGGCATCAACGGGGTCCAACTCGTCCTTTACATCGTCAACGAGCACGCTTTTTACCTCCAAACCCATCCTCAAACCCCTCAGGAGGTTCTGATCGAAGACGAGAACTATTTTTCCTTGCTCGCCTCCATTGCCCTCGACAAATATTTCACCAACGAGCGCCTCGCCTTCAAAACGGGATCCCGGGCATCCCGTTATAGCCCCTTGATGTCCACTTTGGACCTCTATTTGAATTTCATTCTGGGGATGCTTTCCCGTTATTCCCGAAACGACCCGGAACGCACCTTGGTGATCGACGTCATGGCCAAGGGATTCTCCGTCGCTAAATGCGTCGCCGAACTCCTCGAAGGGGGATACGAAACGGAAGCCTTCTCCACCTGGCGCACCCTTCACGAGAACGAATGCATCCTCCATATTCTCGTGAAATACGGGGAACCGGCCATCCGCAGTTATTTGCGGCACATCCAATACGGAATCGCCTTCCGCGTGGGCCTTGGCAGCAAGGAAGCGACCGATGAGATGTTCGTGGAAATCAAAGACAAGATGCATGCGGTCGGGCTCAAATCCAAGGACACCAAACGCTTCATCGAATACGGCTGGTTGCTTGCCGTCCCCGGGGTCATGGATACCCCCAATTTCAAATTCAATTTCCGCGACGGCGTCGAATCCGTGGCGAACCTCTCCCATTATTCCAAGGTCTACGAGATGTCGAGCGAGGTCACCCATTCGAGCCCCGTCCTCATCTATTCCAAGAAGAATTATTTCTTTTACCTGACGTTGCTTAGCCTCTACGAATCCTTCTTCCGGTTAGAAAAGATCTTCGCTTCCCTTTACACCTCTTCGGTTTCCCCTCAAGAAAAAGAAGGGTACTCCCGCATGAGAAAACTCTATTTCGGGGAATTGATGGCCGCCTACCAAGAAGCCAAAAAATCCTTCTCCGAGATATCCAAGAAAAAGGAGTAGAACGAAAAAGGCGCGATCGATTCGCGCCTTTTATGGTTCCTTTGCGATTAAGCGAGGTAGCGAAGAAGTTTCTTCATGTCTTCTTCGTGGTCGTCGTCGACGAAGTCGTCGATGATTTCCATCGCGAGGGCCGCCATGCACTCTTCGGTCGGCATGTATTGGACGGAGCGGCTCAAAACGAGGAAGTAACGGCCGTGTCCGCGGCGGGAAATGCAGGCCTTGACGAGGTCGTATTTGTCGTTGAAGGAGTTGACGGCGATGAGGGAATCGGCGGAAACCTTGTATTCGTCGAAGACGGCTTCGATGTTGGCGTAGCCGTGGTTGCCGATGGTGCCGTGGATGGCGACGGCGGCTTTGTCGAGGCTCTTGACGGTGATCGAGACGCTGTAACGGAAGAAGTCTCCGTCGATCTCGCTCTTATCGAGGTGGACGCCCAAGTTGTCGAAGCGGCCTTCGATGAGGCGCTTCATTTTGTTCAAATCGTAATTGACGCTCATGGTATTTCTCCTTTGAAATTAGTCGAGAAGGTAGCCGAAGAGTTTCTTGACCGATTCTTCGTTATCGTCGTCAAGCAAGTCGTTGATGACGCCCATGGAGAAGCCGGCCATGGCTTCTTCGGTGGTCATGTATTGGGTTCCGCGGTTGAAGACCAAGCGGTAGGTGCCGTTTTGCCCGCGGCGGGAAATGGTGGCCTTGCAGAGGTTGCAGGCATCGTTGAAGGCATTGATGGCGATTAAGGAGTCCGCTTTGACGGCGATTTCGCCGAAGACGCACTCGAAGTTGCCGAATCCGTGGTTTCCGATGACCCCGCGGAAGGTGAAGTTCTTCTTCATGAGGGTCAAAGCCGCGCGATAACGGAGGAAGTCCCCGTCGATCTCGATGGATTCGAGCTTGAGGTTGAGTTCGTCGAAACGTCCTTGGATGAGACGTTTCATTTTGTTCATATCGTAATTAACACCCATAGTTAACTCCTTTTCAGTTAGTGAAATCATAAAGTCAAGAAGTGGATTTTGCAAATCAAAAGAAACCAAATAAGATTCGATAAATGCTTTCATATCAAATTATTTGCATGTATTTTGGCGCTATTTTGGCACTTACATAGTAAATTTTCGCGTGCGCGAAGTCCTGTTTCGCGTCAAAATAGTACTCAGGAGGCATTTTTCTATGGCCGAATTCCACATCAGCATCCGTTCGTCTTCCAAAGGGGAGGAGGAAACCGTCTCGCTTCTAAGCGAGATTCTGGGCATCGATTCCATCGAAGCCCAAATGCTGCTTTCTTATATCCCCACTTCGGTGTATGTCGGGGAAGACCCCGAGGAAGCCAGAGACGTGCTCGAAGAGCTAATCTCCGCCGGATTCGACGCTTCTTGCGAAAACTTGCCCCCGGTTTCCGAACCTACCTCTTCCCCAGAGGTTGGGGGACTCAGCGACGATCCGGAAGGATCCCATCGCAATCCCATCGATTTTCACGGGGGAAAAATCGACATCCGCTTGACCGGATATTCCCAAGGGAAAGAACAGGCTCTCGATTCCCTGCAAACCGCCTTGTCTATTTCGGAAGACGCCGCGAAGGATTACCTTGACGGCATGCCCGTAGTGGTCGCGACCCACCTCGACCGGGAAACCGCCTCGAAGGTTTACCAAGACTTGGTGAAAGGGGGCATCGTCCTCGAAGTCCTCGGAGGGGCGATTCCCGAAATGATGACTTCTTCCCATTTGCTCATCCAAGGCACTGGCCCCGACGACACCGCCTCCTACGAAGCCATCGCTAGCATCAAGAAAATCTCCTTGATCGAAGCGATGGAACTCTTTTCCCACACCCCATTTGAACTCGAGATGGAAACCCTCGACGAGTTCGAACTCATCGTGGCCTCGAAAACCGCATACGTCTTCGCCGATTCTTCTTCCGAACCCAAAAGCGAAGAACAAGGCGGGGAACCCCGCATTTCCATCACTTCCATCGGCCCCGACGACGTGGCGAGCTACCTTGCCCTCGCCGAGGTCCTCGGCATCGACATGGTCGAAGCCATGGGCATGCTCTCCCGTTACCCCTTCGACATCCTGAAAGGGGAAACGGACGACGTCCTCAAAAAAGCCGCGGAAACCCTTAAAAAAGCCGGAATCACCTTCGATCTCGTTTTGTCGGAAGGCTCCGCTTTCGTCTCCCCGTCTACCCCGAAAACCTCCCAGACCGCGGAAGAACGCCTCCGCGAACTCGTGGGGTTATCCACGGTCAAGCGCCAAGTGGAGATGATCAAAGCCTACGTCAAGAAGAACGAAGGCATGAAGAAATCTTTGAATTTGAACATGGCCTTCCTCGGAAACCCCGGGACGGGCAAAACCATCGTCGCCCGCTTGATGGGGGAAATCCTCCATTCCATCGGGGCCCTGCCCTCCTCCCGCGTGGTCGAATGCTCCGCGAAGGATTTGATCGCCGGATACGTGGGGCAAACCGCCAAATTGACCGATGAAAAGATCGAAGAAGCGATGGGAGGGGTCCTCTACATCGACGAAACTTACGCGATCAACCCCAAGGAAAACCCCTATGGCAAAGAATGCGTCGACACTTTGCTCAAAGCCATGGAAGACCGCCGCGGGGAAATCGCCTTCATCTTCGCGGGCTATCCCGCCCAAATGCAGGAATTCCTCGAATGGAACCCCGGCCTCGAAAGCCGCGTCAAATTCCTCATCCCCTTTGAGGATTACAACAAAGAAGAACTCAAGAAAATCCTCCAAATGCAATTGCGGAGCGACGATTACGAAATCACCCCCGAAGCCCTCGACGCCCTCACTTCCCTCGTGGACAGCAAGCGCTATTCCCCGCGCTTTGGCAACGGGCGGGAAGCGCGCACCGCGCTAGAGAAAGTCGAATTGATCCAAGCCTTGCGCACGAGCGAAGAGAAGGAAGACCGCTTGATCGGCATCGAAGACATCGCGGAATACGCCAAAGAAAACGGGCTCATGATGCTCGAAAGCGATGCCCCGGAAGGAGAAGCCTTTCAGGCCCTCCAATCCCTCATCGGCCTCGACGAAGTCAAGGAGAACGTCTCCGATTTGATTTCCTATTTCGCCCAAAACCGCGGGAAAACCCAAAAAGTCGATTTCCACATGGCCTTCCTCGGCAACCCCGGGACGGGCAAAACCATCGTCGCCCAATTGCTGGGCAAGATTCTGTTCCAAGAAGGCATCCTCCCCTCTTCCCGCTTCCTTGAAGTGAGCGCCCCCGACCTCATCGCCGGGTACGTTGGCCAAACCGCGATCAAAACCCGGGAAGCCATCCAAAAAGCCCTCGGGGGAGTCCTTTTCATCGACGAAGCCTATGCCCTCGCGACTTCCGGCAACGCTTCCTTTGGGGAAGAAGCGATCGCCGAACTCCTCAAAGCCATGGAGGACCACCGCGGGGAATTCGCGGTCTTCTTCGCCGGCTACCCCAAGGAGATGAACCAGTTCCTCGTCCGCAACCCCGGCCTCCAAAGCCGCGTTAAATTCACGATGAATTTCGCGGACTACACCTATTCCGAACTCCTCCAAATCGGGGAAGGCATCCTCAAAAAAGACGAATACGAAATGGCGGACGCCATCCTCCAATCCTTGACCCGTTACGTCTTCTCCCGCAAGAAAGAAAGGGGATACGCCAACGCCAGGACTTTGCGGGAAGCCATTTCCAGCGTGGAAATCAAGCACGCCGGGCGCGTGGCCCACGGGGAAGAAGCGGACCGCCAAATCACGATGGCCGACCTTTACGCGGCCTTTGGAAAAGAAAACATCCCCAGCGAATTTGATTCGAGCGACGCTTCCCCCGCCCCGAGGATGATCCCCTTGACCCGATTCTACGAAGATCAAGAAAAAATCCCTCCCCATAGCGTCGCGAGTTCCCTCGAAGAGATTTCGGAAGCCGTCGTCGCCATCTCCACGGAAGGGGAAGAAGGCGGAGGGGAATCTTCGGGCTTCCTCGTTTCCGAAGACGGCTACGTCGTCACCTGCGCCCACTGCGTCCGCGGGGCCTCGACCATCCGAGTCCGCCTCCGAATCGTCCATCGCGGACGGACCGTGGACACCCATTACGAAGGAAAAGCCGTCGCCGTCGACGAAGAAAACGACGTCGCGATCCTCCACATCGAAGGCCAGGGCCCGTTCCCCTATCTTCGACTCGAACGGCAAGGCGCCCTCGATTTGCCCCCGTTATCGGAAGTTTATCTCTTAGGGTATCCGTTTGGGGTATCGCGCTTCGATTCCTTATCGGTCAACCAAGGCAAAATCGCCTCTTACCAACGGGGACATGAAGGCCGTCCCGACCAGATCAACTTAGATATCTCCGCCAAATCGGGGAATTCGGGTTCCGCGGTCCTCGACGCCACCTCGAGCTTCGTCATCGGCATCCTCTGCGGCTCCTCCACCTCCCAATCGGGTTCCTTGGTCGAAGAGATCAATTACTGCCGCCCCGTCTCTTACGTCTATTCCTTGATTCGGCAAAAGCAAACGGATTAACGGAAAGCGAAAATCCACCAAAAAAACGGAACCTCTCGCCGAAGTTCCGTTTTTGTTCTTCCTTACACGTCCGCGTAGACGCTTCCGCCGATGAACTCTCGCATCAAGGAGTTGTTCGGAATCACCGAATCGTCGATGTCCACGAAGAATTTGAGCATGCGCAGCAACCGCAGGACCATGGGATAGACGTCGCTTTCCGGTTGGATTTTCTTTAACAAGGGCACCGCGTATTTCTTGAGGACGGGAAGCTCGTAACTCAGCATCGAATTGAAGACGTAATCGCATCCTTCTTGGTAGGGGTAGATCCACTTGAATTCCCCAGCCCGGACGCTTGGCCACATGTGCAGCGTCTCTTCCGCGGGGGAGTTGCGGAACTGGTAATCCCGCACGATGCGGCGGATCAAACGCAAGTCGGTCAAGGAGAGGGGGTTGTGGTCGTCGAGGTTGATTTGGGCTTGGGGGGCGATGAAGATCTTGAATTTCGCCGATTTGGGGATGTCCATGTGCAGGGCGTCGTTGAGCGCGTGGATGCCCTCGATGATGATGGGCTGCCCCGGCCCGATCTTCAAGGTCCTTCCTTCGACGCGGTGGCCGAGTTGGAAGTCGAATTTGGGGAGGGTCACTTCTTGCCCCGAGATGAGTTCCAGCATGTTTTGGTTGAAAAGGGGGATGTCCAGACATTCGATGGATTCGTAATCCGGGTTCCCATCCTCGTCAATCGGCATTTCGCTTTTGGGGCGGTAATAATCGTCGATGGAAAGGCGAATCGGATGGAGGCCCCGGCTCATGAGCTCGATGCGGAGGCGGTTCGCGAAGGTCGTTTTCCCGCTGGAAGAAGGGCCGGCGATGCAGATGAGGCGGATCTGGTCGATGTCGTCGCAAATGAGCTCGCCGAGTTCGGTAAGCATGCGGTTGTGGCGCGCTTCGCAGAGGTTGATGTAGTCGATCGGCCCGAGGGCTTGGATCATGCGGTTGATGCCCGAGACATTGGAGGAGTGGACGATCTTCGCCCAGTCGTGGGATTCCTTGAGGGTGCGGTTGAAGGTCGGGGCGTCCTCGAATTCGGGGATGGTCCCCTTGGTTTCCGAACGGGGGTATTGAAGCAAAAGACCGGGGGCGTATAGGCGAATTTTGAAATCTTTGATGTATCCGGTGGACGGAGTCATGTGGCTGTACATGTAGTCGACGTAGCCATCGCACCGATACAGGTGCACCGTCTTCTCGGGACGGAAGGAAAGGATGTCGAGTTTGTCGAGGTATCCGTTTTTCTCAAAGATTTCCTTGGCTTCCTCCACGGAGACCGTGCAACGTTCCAAGGGGTAGTCCGCTTCCGTGATTTTGGCGATCTCGTGTTTGACGCGCAACAGCATCGCCGTGGTCGCGGAAACGTGGGGCTCGATCAAATGGATGGAGACCGTGCGGGAGATGTCATAGGAAAAACGGATCTTTTGGTCCGGGTAAGCCCGGTGAAAGGCCATCGCGACGATGAAGCGGAGGGTCGCCTCGTAGATTTTCATGGCTTCCGGGTCCCGGCACGTGATGAAAACGAGGTTGCTGTCCTGGTGAAGTTCGTAGGTCAACGAGCGGATGCGGTTGTTCACGCGGCAGGCGAGGATTTTCTTTTCGGGGTCGCGGTCGCCGAGGATTTCGAGAAGCGAAACCTTCCGGTCGTAGGTCTTGGTTTCGCCGAATGCGGTGACGGTAAATTTCATAGGCATACCTTTCTGTCGCAAGAACCGAAAACGAAGGCGATTCTTCCGAGTGGAATACTTTAGAATGTAAGGGCTTTCATTGCAAGATATATCGAATCTTTTTGTTCGAATCCACCGTTTTTCGTTGTTTTCGGTTTGTTCGGCCTATCAAGGCAATCGCAAAGGAGGAAAACCAATGAAGGCACAAGAATTTCCCTCCTTTCTATGGCGAAAAACCACGAAAAGGAAAAAGCAAAAACAAAACAATCGATATCCGTCCTTCCCGAAATCGGTAAACCCCCGTTTATGGTGCTTGCACTTAACGAGAATTGTTTTACAATATCTCGGAATCATGATGTCGTTTGCTACTCGTTATTGCTCCTGGTCGGAAGAAAAACAAAACCTGTTTCTTCTCGCCATGATCGGCCTTGCCGGTTGCCTCGTTTTGGCGTTTTCGGCTTTCATCGACAACATCGGCCTGCTCCTTGGCTGGATTTTGGGCACGCTCATCGAGATTTTCTGCTACATCACCATCGTCGCCGGATCCCGCTTCTTGCTCTCGGGGAACAAGGAAAGCGGAAGCGCGTTTGGCGTTTTGGGGGCGGCCATGGGAATGTTCCGTCTCCTCTTTTACGCGGGAGGCCTTCTCCTCGGGGGATTCGCCACCTTCGTTTGGGGCTCCTTAAGCCATGGATATTGTAACGTGTTCACCGTCTTCGCCGGGTATATGCCATTGATGATCGTTTTGCTCATCGGCACGGCCATCCGGTTGAAGAAGAACTCCTCTCCGAAGCAGGAGGAACCCCATGAATAGTTGGTTTTTCGCCGGCGATCCCTTGGGGGACATGATTTCTTCCTTCCAAGATTGGTCGTTCCGCCTTTCCGGACCTGTCATCTGCTCGCTTATGATCATGGGCCTTGTCGCCTTGTTTTTCCTCATCGCCGGCATCCAAGCCCGCTTCCACGACCCCCTCAAACCCGCCAAAGGGCCCCTCTTCCTCGCGGAATGGCTCTATGAATACATGGAGAAGTGGTCCCGCGATTCGATGGGGAGGAACCCCCGCGGATTCGTCGGGTATTTCATGGGCCTCTTCGTCTATCTCTTCCTCGCCTTCATTTGGTCGGTCACCGGCATGCCGTCGGTCATCGATTATTTCGTGGTCCCCCTCACGCTATCCACGGTGATGTTCTTCCTGATCCAAATCACCGCGATCCGTTACCAAAAATGGGGGTATTTCCACCGCTACATCGAACCGTTGAAGATTTGGTTGCCCATCAACTTGATCACGGTTTGGACCCCGATTATCTCGACTTCCCTCCGTATGTTCGGCAACGCCCTCGCCGGATCGGTTATCATCGGGCTCGTCAATTGGGCGACCCGTCAGCTTTCGGCCACGTTGTTCTCCTTTATGGGAGAAGCTGGCCAAATCGTCTTAGGACCCGCGATCATCGGGGTCTTCAATCTTTATTTCAGCCTTTTCTCCGGGTTTATCCAAACCTTGGTATTCGCTTCCCTCAACGCCGCCTGGATCGGGCAGGAAATGCCCGAAGACGACCCGATGGGAACCGATCGCCAAGTCACCCGCGGAAAAGATGAAGTGAAAGCCCAGTAGGAGGAATGAATATGGGAATCCTTTCGAGTTTGGCCGCTTTGGTGGAAACCGCGGCGAACAACAACCTTGGCCTGATCGCCATCGGCGCCGGCATCGCTATTTTGACCGGCGGCTTTTCGTCTCTTGGCGAATCCTGGATCTGCTGCCACGCCATTGATGGCATGTCCCGCAATCCGGAAAATCAAAAGAAACTGCAATCCACGATGATTCTTGCGGTCGCTTTGGATGAATCCTGCGCCATCTACGCGCTCATCATCGCGATCCTCATCATCTTCATCCTCGGCGCCAAAGCCTAATGAAAGCGGGTATCGAACCAATGGATATTCTCTTGTTCGATGCTCTTCGCTTCCTTGCCTCGGATGCGCCGTTTTCCGATAGTGATTTTATCAACAAAATCTTCCCCAACGGCCTTTGGGATTTGATCATCCAACTCCTGGCCTTCTTGGTGATGATGGGCGTCGTGATTTTCTTGGGGTATAAACCCATTAAGAAAATGGTGGCCAAGCGCCGCGAATACATCGCGAGCGAAATCTCTTCCGCCGAAGAGGCCAACCGGGTGGCCCAAAAAGCCGCCGCGTCCGCCGACGCCGTCATCGCGGAAGGAAAGGCTACGGCCCTCCGCATCGTCGAAGAAGCGAAGAAAGAAGGGGAAACCGCCCGTTCCGCCATCATCGCTGAGGCGGAAAAAGAAGCCGCGGAACGCAAAAAAGCCGCGGACGCCGACATCGCCCTTGCCCGGGAAAAATCCCTGCAAGAGGTCCGAAGCGAAATCGTCGGGGTCGCCCTCGCCGCCAGCGAAGCCGTTCTTCGCCGCGAGGTGAACGAAAAAGACAACGACGCGCTCATCGCCCAATTCGTCGACGGGCTAGGTGAAGGGAAATAACGAAAATGAATGAGCTGCACCGAGGATACGCGCAAGCCCTTTTTGAGCTGAGCGCCCCAAGCGACGCGGAAGTCATTGCGAACTGCATGAAAGACGTCCAAGAGGCCTTTGCCTCCTGCGAAGACCTGCGGCGCCTCCTTTGTTCGCCTTCTTTTTCGGTGCAGGAAAAAGACGAGGCCATCGCCTCGGTATTCCCCCAATTTGGGAAAATCCCCCATTTGCTCCCGTTCTTCCACCTCGTGGGGAAAAACGGGCGCTGGAAGGATTTGCCCGGGATTTGCGAAGCCTACCTCTCCCTTTATTACGAATGCAAAGGAATCAAAAACGGCATTCTCTATGGGGCGTTCCCGATGAACGATGGGCAGATCGCCGAAGTGGAAAAGGCCTTGGGAAAGAAACTCTCCTCCCAAGTCGTTCTCCGCTTCGTCCTCGATCCCTCTCTCATCGGCGGAATCAAAGTCGCCATCGATGGAAAGGTATTCGACGGATCCATCCAAAACAAACTCGCTGAGCTGCGCGCTCAGCTCCGCTAGGAGGAAAGACACATGAAAATCGACTCCAAAGAAATCTCCGCGGTCTTAAAAGCCCAAATCCGCGGCTTCGAGTCCCGCTTGGAAGAAGACGACGTCGGCACGGTCATCACCGTCGGCGACGGAATCGCGCTTTGCTATGGCTTAGACAAAGCGATGCTCGGCGAACTCTTGGTCTTTCCCCATGACATCATGGGCATGGTCATGAACCTCGACCGCGACGACGTGGGAGCCGTCCTCCTCGGCTCGGATCGCCTCATCGAAGAAGGCGACACCGTCAAACGCACCCACAAAGTCGTCGAAGTCCCCGTCGGGGATGGTTTGTTAGGCCGCGTGGTCAACGCCTTGGGCCAACCCATCGACGAAAAAGGCCCCATCTCTTTTACCAAAACCCGCCCCATTGAGCGCATCGCCCCCGGGGTCATGACCCGCAAATCGGTCGATACCCCCTTGGAAACCGGAATCAAAGCCATCGACGCCATGATCCCGATCGGACGGGGACAACGCGAACTCATCATCGGTGACCGCCAAACCGGCAAAACGGCCATCGCCCTCGACACCATCATCAACCAAAAGGGCAAAGGCGTGAAATGCGTCTACGTGGCCATCGGGCAAAAGAATTCCTCCGTCGCCGTTTTGGTGGAGGAACTCCGCAAGAGGGGATGCCTCGATTACGTCACGATCGTTTCCTCGAGCGCCTCTGAAAGCGCCCCGCTCCAATACATCGCCCCCTTCGCCGGCATGGCCATGGCGGAAGAATGGATGGAGCAAGGGCAAGACGTCCTCATCGTGTTCGACGATTTGTCGAAGCACGCGGTCGCTTACCGCACCCTTTCCCTCTTGCTCAAACGCGCCCCGGGCCGGGAAGCCTACCCGGGAGACATTTTCTACCTCCATTCCCGCCTCCTCGAACGCGCTTGCCGGCTTTCGAAGGATTTCGGAGGGGGTTCCATCACCGCTCTCCCGATCGTGGAAACCCAAGCCGGGGACATCTCCGCTTACATCCCCACCAACGTCATTTCCATCACCGACGGGCAAATCTTCTTGCTCACCGATTATTTCGCGGAAGGCCAACGCCCCGCGATCGACTCCGGCTTCTCCGTGAGCCGCGTCGGTTCGGCCGCCCAAATCAAGGCCATGAAGCAAGTGGCCGGATCGCTTAAAATCGAACTCGCGAGCTATCGCGAAATGCTTTCCTTCTCCCAATTCGGCAGCGATCTCGACGCTTCGACGAAGAAGATCCTCGCCCATGGGGCCGTGTTAATGGAAACCTTGAAGCAAAAACAATACGCCCCCTATTCCATGACGCGCCAAATCGTCGAGCTTTTCGCGGTCAAGCACCGTTTCCTCGACGCCCTTCCCCGCAAAGAAGTCCATCCCTTCCTCGAAGCCATGTACGACTATCTTTCTTCGACCGCCGCTCCTTTGTTAAGGAAACTCGAAGAAGAAAAGAAATTCAGCCCGGAGTTGGAAGAAGAACTCAAGAAGGCCATTGAGGAGTTCGTCTCCGCGAGGAAATAACCATGCCAAGCGGGCTTACCAAAACCAAGCGCCGCATCGCCTCGATCTCTTCCACCCAGAAGATCACCAAGGCGATGGAAATGGTCGCGACCGTCAAACTCAAACGCTTCCGAACCTCCTTCGAGCAAGGCGAGCTTTACCGCAAAGAACTCGCCCATATCCTCGGGGAAGCGTTTTTCCGCGACGAAGAGAGCAAGTCCCATTACGCCGCGGAAAACCAGCAGGCGGAAGGGAAACTCGTCATTTTGATCACCTCGAACCTCGGGCTCTGCGCCGGGTACAACAACAATCTCTATTCGTACGTCAAAGAGGTCTTCGATCCGAGCAAAGACACCCTCGCGATCATCGGGCAAAAGGGAATCGCCCATTTTGAACGGGAAGGGAGCATCCCCCATTTGCTCCAAGATTTCGCCGGGCTCGACTTATCCTTGGATTCCCGCCTCATCCGCCACGCGGTGGACGCGGTCAAAGCCGAATTCAATTCGGGGAAGTACCGCCGCATCGAAGTGGTTTACACCCGCTACGTCAATTCCTTGAAATTCCTCCCCACCACCGCAACCTTATTGCCCGTAGAAATCCCCCTCACCCCCGATCCGAGCGAAGAATATTGCCCGCCGCTATTTGAACCATCCCCCCGCGTCATGATCCACGATTTGCTCTCGCTCTACCTCGCGACGGAAATCCGCGGGTTCTTGATCGAATCCCAACTTTCGGAGCAAGCTTCCCGCCGCAGCGCCATGGAAAGCGCCAACGACAACGCGGACGAATTGCTCGCCAAACTCCGAATCGAATACAACAAGGCTCGCCAAGCCGCCATCACCCAAGAGATCACGGAAGTCGTTAACGGGGCTTCCGCCCAATAAAGGAGATCACCATGGAAAACAGAAATCCAACTTCTGGAACGATCGTCGAAGCCGTTGGCCCGGTCGTCGACGTCCGTTTCGAGTCCGAATGCTTGCCCGAAATCCTCACCGCGCTCAAAATCCCCTTCGAAGATGGGCATGAACTCACCGTCGAAGTCATGCAGCACATTGGGGATGACATCGTCCGCTGCGTCGCCATGGGACCCACCGATGGCCTCGTCCGCGGGATGAAGGCGATCTCTACCGGCGGCCCGATTTCCGTTCCCGTCGGCGGGGAAACCTTAGGACGCATGTTCAACGTTTTGGGCGATCCGATCGACGGAGCCCCCTTCGAAGCCAGCAAGCGCATGCCGATCCATCGCCCCGCCCCCACTTTCTCCGAGCAGACGACCCGCCGGGAAATCCTCGAAACCGGCATCAAGGTCATCGACCTCCTTTGCCCCTACGTCAAAGGCGGGAAAATCGGTTTGTTCGGCGGAGCGGGAGTCGGCAAAACCGTCTTGATCCAAGAATTGATTTTCAACCTCGCCACCGAGCATAACGGCACTTCGATTTTCGCCGGGGTCGGGGAGCGGAGCCGCGAAGGCAACGACCTTTACCATGAAATGAAGGAATCCGGCGTTTTGTCCAAGACCGCCTTGGTCTTCGGCCAAATGAACGAACCCCCCGGAGCCCGTATGCGCGTCGGCCTCTCCGGACTCACCATGGCGGAGTATTTCCGCGACCAAGAGCACCAAGACGTCCTCCTTTTCATCGACAACATCTTCCGTTTCACCCAGGCCGGCAGCGAAGTTTCCGCCCTTTTGGGCCGCATGCCGAGCGCCGTCGGATACCAGCCCACCCTCGCCACCGAGATGGGCCAACTCCAAGAACGCATCACCTCCACCCGGGATGGGTCCATCACTTCCGTCCAAGCCGTCTACGTCCCCGCGGATGACTTCACCGACCCCGCCCCGGCGACCACCTTCTCCCATTTGGACGCGAAGACCCTCTTGGACCGCAACATCGCTTCCTTAGGCATCTTCCCCGCCGTGGATCCCCTCGAATCCTCCTCCAATATCCTCGATCCCAACATCATCGGGGAAGCCCATTACGAGGTCGCCCGCGGAGTCCAACAGCTCCTCCAACGCTACAAGGAACTCCAAGACATCATCGCCATCCTCGGCATCGATGAACTCGGGGAAGAAGACAAAGCGATCGTGAATCGCGCCCGGCGCGTCCGCAATTTCCTCTCCCAACCCTTCCACGTCGCCGAAGCCTTCTCCGGGTACAAAGGGATTTACGTGCCGCTCAGCGAAACCATTCGCTCCTTCCAAGAGATCCTCTCTGGGAAATACGACCAATACCCCGAATCCGCCTTCCTCTATTGCGGATCGGTGGAAGACGTGAAGAAACACGCGGAAGAATTATGATTTCCTTTCAGGTTTTGACTCCAGAAGGCATCTTGCTCCAGGAAGAGGTCGTTTCGATCCTCCTCCCCGCGGTCAACGGTCCTTTGCTCATCGAAGGAGGCTACACCCCCACCATCGTCGAATGCCTCCCTTCCGGGGTCGTCAAAGTCGACTTTGGGAACAAGGTCAAATATTACGCGGAATTCCACGGGGTCGGCCGGGTCACCCCCGAAGGAACCTTCCTTTTCTGCGCCGAACTTTTTGAAGACGGCTATGAAATCGACATGGCCCGCGCCATCGCCTCGCGCGACCGCAACCTTGACCTGATCCAAAGCCAAGACCCCAACGTCGACGTGGCCTACGCCCAAATCTCCTTGAACAAGCAGCTCGCCCGAATCCAGGCCAAAACCCTGGGAGAAGGCCAAAAAGAGCTATGAAATCGCTACCAAAGCGAATTTTTTGCTTTTCTTTCCCTTCGATTCGGATACATTATCCCTCGGAGGGTTTTTTCTCATGAATTTCATCTTCGTTTCCCCCAATTTCCCCGAACGTTATTACCTTTGGTGCGAAGCGCTCCGCCGACGCGGAGTCAATGTCCTCGGCATCGGGGACACCCCTTATCCCTGCCTGCATGACCGCTGCAAAGCCGCCCTCACGGAATATTATTACGTCCCCGACATGAACAATTTCACCCTCATGGCCCGGGCGGTGGATTATTTCCAAAAGAAATACGGCCACATCGACGCCCTCGAATCCATGAATGAATGGTGGCTCCGGAACGACGCAAAGCTTCGGGCCACGTTTGGGATCGATGGCCTCCATCCCGAAGACATGAACGCCATTCAAGCCAAAAGCGACATGAAGGAATACTTCGCCCGCGGAGGGGCCAAAACCATCCGTTACCTCCTGGTGAACGGGAAAGAAGACGAAGGAAAAGCCCGCGAATTCATTCGTAATGTCGGCTATCCCGTCTTCGTCAAGCCCAACGTCGGGGTCGGCGCTTCGTCTTCTTACAAAATCCAAGACGAAGAAAGCCTCCGCGCGTTTTTCTCTCGCCCCTTCTTTGAACCCTACATCATGGAGGAATACATCTCCGGATCCATCGTTTCCTTCGACGGCATCTGCGACGATTCCTCTTCCGTCGTCTTCGCGACCACCGACCACTTCCCGACTCCCATCGCCGAAGTCGTGAACGACCGCTTGGATTATTACTATTACGACGCCCCATTCGCCCTCCCCATGGAGGATTTGGATGCCCAAGAGTTCTATCGCGTTGGGAGCCAAGTCGTGAAGGCGTTTGGAATCCGCAAACGCTTCTTCCACATCGAGTTCTTCGTGCTGAACGAAGACAAAGAAGGTTTGGGCAAAAAAGGCGACTTCATCGCCTTAGAATGCAATATGCGCGCCCCGGGAGGAGACACCCCCGATCTCATCAATTACGGCAACTCCTGCTCGGTTTATGACATTTACGCGGACGTTATTTGCTACAACGAAAACCGCCAAAGCGATTACCCGAAGAAGTATTACGCCTTCGCGACCCATCGCCGGGACACCTTGGCCTACGAACATCCCGAAAGCGAAATCTTCGCCCGCTTTGGCGACCATATCGTTCAACACGGCCGCTACCCCGCCCACCTCGCGGAAGCGATGGCCGATCGGTATTTTGACGCGCGCTTCGAAACCTTGGAAGAAGGCCTCGCTTTCGACGCCTTCGTCCGCGAAAAAGTCCATTACGACAGATAATCTTTTAGCATTTCTTGCCCTTCCATGGACTCGTAAGGGGCTTTTTCTTCCCCGAAAAACAACGCGCCTTCCTGAAATTCGCCGTAATTCTCTTCAAACCGTTCGTGATCTTCCTTGCTCCAGTTCGAGGCGTCGAGCACTCCGAATGGCTTTTTCGTTTGGAAGATTCCGGAATTCTGGTAAAAGGAAGGATAAGAGGGATCTTGGCTCGTCGTGCAATACACCATCTCCCCCTTGGAATGGAATTCGGCAAACGAAGTGAGGGTCGTATACCGGCTCACCGGGGTGTAGTTGACTTTCTCGAATATGGCCTTGGCGATCTCTTTTTGGTTGAGTCCCGAAAGGGGGATGGGGGAATAGTTTTCCTTGGTCAAAGCCACCGCGCAAGGGGTGCCGTAACGCGGCAACAGGGAAGAAAGGAAGGGATAATCCTTCTGAAGCGCGAAGATTTCGGTGCGAATACCCTGATCTTGGAGGCAATGGATTTCGAGTTTCGTTTCTTTTACGAACCCCTTCATGGCCTCTTCGAGGTCCAAACAATGGGAACAAGAGGTAGAAGTCAGGAACAAGAGCGCGGTTTCCCCTCGCTCAAGCAAAGAGGAGATCGTTTCGCTTTTCCCTTCTAGAAGAAGCGTAGAATAGGAATCCCCATGCGAAGAGGGGTTCCGGTAGATATTCCCCAAATTCGGGGAATAAGAATAGGAAATACCAGAAGAACAACCTGAGAGAAGGAGCAAGAAAGACAAGGCGAAAGGGCGAAATTTCATGCCTCCATTATCCGAGGCGCCACTCAATTTGCAAGAAGGGAACGCCGCGATCCAACAAGGAATGCCCAAAACGCCCCCATTCTTGCCTGGATTCCGGAGAAAAGGAAGCCCTCCGCAAGAAAAGATTGTCGGAGAAGGGCAAGAAGAGGAAAATATAGGCATATCTTGAGGAACGTCCCATGAATATTCTTCACGCCATTGACCGCACTCGCGTCACTCCCGAGCATTTTATCGCTTGCATCGAAATTCCCGCGGGATGCAAAAACAAGTACGAGCTCGACGTCGAAACCGGCGCCCTAATGCTCGACCGCGTCTTGTACACTTCCACCCATTATCCCCAAAACTACGGCTTCATCCCGCGCACCTGGTCATTGGATGAAGACCCTTTGGACGTGCTCGTCTTGACCAGCGAATCCATCGTCCCGATGTCCTTGGTCCGTTGCTACCCGATCGGCATCCTCAAAATGGTCGATTCCGGGGAAGTCGACGAAAAGATCCTCGCCATCTGCGAGAACGACCCCTTTTACAATACCTTCAAATCCCTCGAGGACGTCCCTCCCCACATTCTGGAGGAAATCACCCATTTCTTCCAACATTACAAAGAACTCGAACACGGGAAAGACACCAAAATCGAGGGGTTCTTTGGGAAACAGGAAGCGGAACGCGCCATCGCGGAAGCCCGCGCCCGTTACGATGCGAAATTCCCAACCCGTTAATCGAGCCTTCCGCGTCGTTTCCTGGGTTTTGTTTGGCTTAGGCGCCACGCTCATCATCGTATTCGCGGCGACCCCCGGAGGCATCAGTTCCCAAGAAAGCGGAATCTTCTCTTCCTTCGTGAAGTCCGTTTTAAATTTCTTTTCTCCGGGAATGATCAACGAATCCAACGAAGATCTCTTCCACGCGATATTACGAAAACTCATCGGGCATTTTGGCTTATTCGGCTTTACGGGATTCTTCGGATATTTCGCCTTTTCTTCCACGGTCGCCCATCCCCGTCATGCGTTTTGGTTCCATTTATTGGAAGACCTTTCCGCCGGATTATTGCTGGGATTTGGCTCCGAAGCCATCCAACTCATCCCCGGATTGTCCCGAAGCGGAGAGTTCGCGGACGTCGGGATCGATCTGTCCGGTTATCTCTTGGGGCTTTTGCTCGCCGCTCTTATCTGGTATCTCGTCGAAAATGCCAAAAAGAAGAAGCTAACGGCGGAATGAAATCTTCTTCGCGTTTGCGAACGCTTCTTTGATTCGGCTGGGAATCTCGCGGATGAAGGCGCTTTGATAGGGGCCTAAGACCGCTTGCCCGGGGACATTGCCCCGTTTGACGTATTTATGCGGGGTGTATTGCACTTCCCCGTCTTCTTTTTTGCTGGCGAGCAAGGTCAAGCAACAGGCGGTGAACACCTCTTCGTTGCTGGGGTTATCCTTTTGGAGGATGAGATGGGCCCCATGGGCGTTTTTGACGTGGAACCATAACCGTTCTTTTTTGGTGGCGTACAAAAAGGAGAGGCAATCGTTTTGAATCGCGTTTTTCCCAAACCAATAGGAGGTGCCGTCAATCTCCACTTTAAAAGGCAAAGACGCCTTGTCCCCTAGAGGAGACTTCTGGATGATATCGTTTTCTTTTCCCTGCAATTGGAATTCCCCGGCGAGCTGTTCGAGGGCGGATTCCTCGGAATGGGACAGCGCGTCGAGCAATAACGCATACCGTTCTCGCTCTTTTTCCGCCAAAGCGAGGAATTCTTGGCTTCGTGCGATCGTGGTTTTGGCTTTCTTGGCCCGCGCGAAAAAAGCTTCCGCGTTCTGAACGAGCGATTTCTTGGGATCGAGGGCCACTTTCGTCCCATAATAGTCCATCTCCCCGGTTTCGGGATGCAGGGAATCGAGGTAAGTGAAAATGAACTGGCCGTATTCCCCGTCTTGGAGATGGGCGCTGGCGGCATCGATGTCTTTGAGGATGTTGCCGATTTTCCGTTCCACCGCCTTCTGCTTGGTCTTCAACGTTTTGACGAGGCTTTGGAAACGGAAATTCTTCCTCGCTTCAAACAAAGCGCGTTCCTTTTCCTTGGCTTCCAAAAAATAAGCCTCGATATCGAGTTCGGAGGGAATCTCTTTCTTAGCGACGAACGGCGCAGGCAATTCGTATCTCCCGCCTTTGAGCAAAATCCTCGAATCCGACAGGGAGGAATACCGTTTGGCGATCAAGATGGTATCCGTTTCATCCAGTAGTAAAAGGTTCGCGTGATGGGGGATGAGCTCTACAATCAAAAAGACGGTTTGCTCTTCGAAAATCTCGTTCGTGGTCCGAAGGGAGAAACGGACGATCCGTTCTCCGGGATACGTCGAAACCCCCAGGATTCTCGCGTGAGACAATTTGCTGCGGAAATAACTCGAAATCGGGGTGGGCAGGCCCGTGAGGGTCAACGGGGTGTCTAGCAGGGCGACGTAAGGGTCTCCGCTATCGACGTTGATCAGCAATCGGCCGCTTTTGGAGGTGGCAAAACTCCACGCGTTCTCGGAAATCTGCACGCATTTGGATAGGTATTGCCCCGCCAAGATCTCATCGAGGCGGTTGGCTAGCAAAGCCAATTGGATGGAAGATAAGGCCATGGGTATCATTATGGGGATTGGGGGAACGAATGCAAGTTCCCTCTTTTCAAACAAGGCCTCCTTTCCTAAAATGGCCTCATGCACAAACCCTATTATTGGAAAGAGCCCATCCCGGATTTCTTGGAAGAAGCGAGGTACCAATCTTCCCTTCTTCGCCTGGATGAAGTCGGGATGCATTGCGGTTTGGAATACACCCTGTTCGATTATTTTTCTTCCGTCGCCCCCTATTCCCGTTACGAGCATTCCTTCGGGGTAGCCCTTTTGGCCTACCATTTCACCCACGACAAGAAGCAGGCGATCGCGGGGCTCTACCACGATTTGGCCACCCCCGTCTTTTCCCATGTCGTCGATTTCGTGATGGGGGACCACCTGAAGCAAGAAGCGACAGAACAACCGACCCGTTACCTTATGACCCACGACGCCGAAATCATGGAGTATCTCAAGAAACAGGGCGTCGAAGTCGAAGAGGTCGTCAATTACCACCTCTACCCCATCTGCGATTGCCCCGCCCCTAAACTCTCCTGCGATCGCCTCGAATACACCTTGTCGAACATTCTGAAATTCCAACTCGGCGATTGCTTTGAGGTCCGCAAATGCCTTCAGGACCTCGAAGTGGGCAAAAACGAATTCGGGGAGGACGAAATCGTTTTCAACACCCCCGAACTCGCCTCCTATTTCGGCCAACGAATGCTCATCCTCGCCCATCAATACACCCGCAAGGAAGACCGTTACGCGATGGAAGCCCTCTCCCGATTGCTCAAAGAATGCATTCTCCACGACGTCTTCACCTTCAACGATCTCTACTATTGGGGCGAACCCGACCTCATCGACGCGATCGAATGCAGTTCATTCCATTACTCTTGGGCGGTGTACCGTTCCCTCTACCGCGTGGAGGACGTTCGCCTCGAGGATCCCCAAGCCCTGTTCACCCAAGCGATCCCCACGAAGAAGCGTTACATCGATCCCTACGTGAAAGGGAAGGGGAGATTGTCCCAAATCGATCCCGAGTTCGGAAAGAAACTCCAGGAATTCCTCCAACAGGATTTCCAAGAAGAACTCACCGGTTATTCCTCTTCTTTGCGCCCCTCCATTTACCGGTAAAGTAACGGAAACGCGAAATAAAGTAAGCCCGAAGGAAAGATTATTCCCACGCTTTTCCATTGTTCGATAATATTTGTCGAATGCGGAACAAGATTAAAGCCTTCTTTCGAAAAGTCTGGTTCGGGGCCTTCACCCCGGAGACCTATACGCTTTGCCATGACGCGATCGCCGAAAACAACATCGCGCGCCTTCGCGCCCTTTCCATTGGATTCATCGCCTTTTCGCTGCTTGGGACGGGGTTATTCTTGCTTTTCTTGAACGATTACAATTCTCCCTTGCCCTATTTGTTGAACGCGGCGATTCTCGTCGTTGGGGTCATCGGGCTCTTCTTTCGCCCTGCCTTCCTCCGACGCCACGATGGACTCGTCGCCGCGCTCGCCTTCTCCTATCTCGTCTTGACCTTCGCCTATGGCTTTGGCCTCGCCCACCTCGAACAAGGAAGGGTGGTCACTGTTCATATATTCTTTATCTTGATTCCATTGATTTTCACTTCCAAAACCTATCAGAAGTTCATCGTCCCCACCGCCATGTTGGCCCTCTATATCGCGATGTGCCTGTTTTGCCCCGTCATTGACAACAAGGCCCCGAACATCGTCAACGGCATCACCTTTTACTTCGTTGGCGTTGCCTTCGCGAGCATCATTTCCTATTACGATTCCCTCCAACTCGTGAACGCCCTCCGCTTGAAGGAAACGGGAAGGAAGGTCGCCGGGGCCATGTCCACGATCATCGAATCCCGGGACGAAGAAACCGGAGCCCATACCCTTCGGACCGCCATGTTTGTCGACCAAATCCTCGAGGAACTCCTCGCCCGGGGAGAACTCGAATCCCTTTTGACCCCGAGCTACATCCAAAACGTCAAACAAGCCGCCCCGCTTCATGACGTTGGCAAAATCCGGGTCCCCGACGCCATCCTCAACAAACCGGCCCGTTTGACCAAAGAGGAATTCGAAATCATCAAACTCCACACCACCGAAGGGGAAAAGCTCCTCCGCACCTGCCTTGCTGGACTCGAAGATCCCGAATTCATCCGCATCGCCTGCAACATCGCCCTTTACCACCACGAACGCATAGACGGGACGGGCTATCCCAAAGGCCTGCGAGGGGAAGATATCCCCTTCGAAGCCCGCGTGATGGCCGTCGCCGACGTCTACGAAGCCTTGATTTCGCCCCGTTGCTACAAAAGCGCCTATTCGGTGGAAGAAGCCATCGAAATCATGAAAGAAGGACGAGGGAGCCAGTTCGACCCCGTCATCCTCGACGCCTTCCTCGCCACCGTCGATTCGTCGGCCGATCGCGATCCTATGGATTGATTGCTCCAAATTGTCAATAAACGTCGATTCGCGCTTTCTTTTCCATGCCTAGGTGGATAGAATAGGACCAATATGAATTCCAAAGGCCATTTGATCATTCTCTCCGGTCCCTCGGGAGTGGGAAAAGGGACGGTTCGGAAAGCTCTCATGGAAGATGCGTCCCTCCATTTGTATTACAGCGTTTCGATGACGACCCGCCATCCCCGCCCCGGGGAAGTCGACGGCAGGGAATATTATTTCGTGACCCCGGAAGAATTCCAGCGCAACATCGATTCGGGCAATTTGCTCGAATGGGCCGAATTCGTCGGCAACCGTTATGGCACCCCCAAGGACAAAGTGGACGCGATGTTAGAAAGCGGGAAAAACGTCCTGCTCGAAATCGAAGTCAACGGAACCCTCACCGTTTTGCAAAAAGTCCCCGAAGCCATCTCGATTTATTTGATTCCCCCTTCCTTTGACGCCCTCGAATCCCGGATCCGCGGACGCAGCACCGAAAGCGAGGAAGTCATCCAAGAACGCCTCCAAAAGGCGCGCCGGGAGATGGAGATGAAAGGGCATTACCGGCACCTCGTCCTCAACGACGACGTGAATCGGGCCGCGAAGGAGATCGCCGAAATCATCCATCGCGCGGCCTAGGCTCTTCGGAGCCATTTTTTCTTCCTCCCTTCGGAGAAATCGATATACTTAAGAAGATGTGGATTCTCGAAGTATTGACCCAATACCGTTCCTATAGCCTCGACCGCCCTTTTTCCTACCTTTACGATGGAGAAAGCCAAATCCAACCCTTTTGCCGCGTTTTGGTTCCCTTCGCGAACCGTTCCATCGTCGGATTCGTGACCCGCGTGGAACTCACGGACCAAACCCCCGAAGAGATTGCGCAACGGCTGGGGTTTCGCCTCGGCTTCATCCAAGGGGTGATCGACGAACATCCCCTGTTCCACGAAGAACTCTGGGATTTGGCCCAAGAAGTGGCTTCCTATTGCCTTTCCCCGTTGATCCACGTCCTCAATGCGATGCTGCCCCCTTCGTTAAAACCGAGCAAAGGAGGCCTCAAAGGGCCCAAAATCGCCTACGAAGATTACCTTACCGTCGTCGATCCTTCTCTGGACGAGTTGACCCCAAAACAAAGGGAAATCCTTCTTTTGATTCAACGAAACGAAGAAATCAAAAAGAAAGAAGCGGGTTCCCCTTCCATCGTGAAGAAACTCCTAGAACTGGGAAAAATCCGTTTGGTGAAGAAGGAAAAGGTCCGTTTTGAGATCCCCGAATACCAAAAAGAGCAACCCCATCCCCTCACATTGGAGCAAGAAAAGGCGATGGAAGAGATCCTCCAATCCCCCCAGGACGTGGTTTTGCTTCAAGGGGTGACGGGATCGGGCAAAACCGAAGTCTACCTCCACCTCAGCGAACGTTACCTCCAAAACGGGAAGAACATCTTGATGCTCGTCCCCGAAATCTCCCTCACCCCCGTGATGGTGGAATATTTCTCGCGCCGCTTCGGCAAAGCCATCGCGATCCTCCATAGCGGACTGACCCCCGCGGAAAAATACGACGAATACCGCCGCATCGCTTCCGGGGCGGCCCGCATCGTCGTGGGGGCCCGCAGCGCGGTGTTCGCCCCGCTTCGCAACATCGGCCTGATCATCCTCGATGAGGAACACGTCGAATCCTATAAGCAGGATTCTCCTCCCTTTTACCACGCGCGAACCGTGGCCATTCTTCGAGCGAAGCACTTTGGCGCCAAGGTGGTTTTGGGTTCGGCGACCCCGTCTTTGGAAACCAAGGCCAGAGCGCAAAAACGAGTATATGGGTACGCTGTTTTGCCCCATCGGGTCAATTCCTTGCCCCTTCCCAAAACCGAAATCATCGACCTTCGGGACCGTTCGATCATGGTGGCCGGGGATCGGATTTTCTCCAAAATCCTCCTCGACGCCATCCGCGATCGGTTAGCCAAAGGGGAGCAAGTCATGCTCCTCGTAAACCGAAGGGGCTACAGTTCTTATCTTTCCTGCGCTCGTTGCGGCCACACCGTCGTCTGCCCCTCTTGCGGAGGTAACTTGACTTACCACAAAGAAGACGAATTGCTCAAATGCCACCATTGCGGCCACGTGGAACTCTATCCCGAAGTCTGCCCCGAATGCGGGTCGGGCAAATTGCAGCGCGTGGGCTTTGGCACCGAACGCGCGGTGAAGCTCCTTTTGGAATACCTTCCCGAAGCCCGAATCGCCCGGTTAGACACCGATGTTTCTAAAGTCCGCGCCTCGATGGAACGGACCCTTCGCGATTTCAAAGAAGGAAAATACGACATCTTGATCGGCACCCAGATGATCGCCAAGGGGCACGACTTCCCCAAAGTCACCCTCGTGGGGGTCGTCGTTGCCGACGCGGGATTGATGCTCGAATCGTACCGGGCGAGCGAACGGACCTTCGGGCTCATCGCCCAAGCGCTAGGCCGAAGCGGAAGAGGGGATATCCCGGGATGCGCCCTCATCCAGACGAGCAATCCGAACCATTACGCGATCACCTTGGGGGCGAAACAGGATTACGAATCTTTCTACCGCCGGGAAATGCAAGAACGCCGCCTGGGGAAATATCCCCCATACACCTACATGGTTTCCCTGATTTTCCTTTCCAAAGACGAAACGAAAGCCACCGAAGCCGCCCTTTCTTTCCAACAAGCCATCCTCCAAAAGAAGTTGCCCGACGTCGATTCCCTGGGTCCTTTGACCCCTTATTATGGCAAGATGGGCGAATATTTCCGGAAAACCCTTTTGATTCGCTTCAAAAACCCCGAGCCCATCAAATCCGAAATCCGGGAATTGCTCCATGTCATCTCGGGAAAAGGGGGAGTGGATATCCTCGCCGACGTCGACCCATTCGATTACTGATTTTCCCTTTAGGAAAAATCCTCCAACATTTTCCTCGTTTCGTACACACAATGCGCACATGCACGTGCTATAATAGTGGGCACTTACGAGGAGCGTTTTGTTATGATTACCATCCACATTTATGGTTTAGACCACTTCGTTGTCGGCCAATATTCCCGCGAACATACCCCCAACATCGCCCAATTGCTCGAAACCCCGGAAGATGAAGTCTCCTTCCTTTCGAGCGATTCCGTGCTCTTGCATAACGGGGTCGAGCAAATCAGTTGGAACGCCTTAGTGGTCGTTCACGCCCCGCACCGCTACGAGGCTTTTGAGGCAGTCGTTGCCGAATACTTCCTCAAAACCCTTTCTCCGTTTGCCATCCACGTGAGCGTGGAATTCGAATATTTCCACGACCATTCCCATTACGAATCCATCAACCCCAATTACCCGCGCTTCATCGCCGCGAGCCAAATCCACGACATCACCACGGATGAGGAAGAAGAGGAATGCGACTGCGGCCATGACCACCCTGAAGAAGAAGAGGCTTCCGAAGAGGAAATCTACACCGGAAACGCCTTTGAAGGCTTCGAAGAACGCCTCGCGAAAGCCCGCGGGGACGAGGAATAATCCCGGAGGGATTCCCATGAAAGAAATCCAACTCGCTTTAGCCACCTTGGCGGATGTCTTCGACGAAGGCATTCCTTTCGGCGATTCGCTGAAGAACCGTTTCCAATCCAACTTGGAAATCCGCCCGTACCGCGTCCCCGTCGCGGCCCTCGTCGGCTGCGCCCTGCGCCACCACCTCCTGTTCCGCTTCGCCATGAAGGATCAGGAATTCAACGAATACGAATGCCGGGTCCTCTCCTTGTATTTCGCCAACCACTTTTTCTACAAACGCCTCGAAGAAGGAGCATTGAAGGCCTATCTTGCCACGATCATCCCCGCCGAGACGCTGGCTTTTGGGGAAGAATTCTGCGCTTCCCACACCGCCGAATCCTTGATTCCGGAAGACGTATCCCGGGGCTCCAACCTCTTTTTGTCCCTTCGGTACAACTTCCCCGAATGGACCTTGAAGATTTTCCAGCATTTCGGATTCGGCCCCACGTATCGGGCCGTCAAGATGCTCTCCCGCCCCGCCCGGCGCTATTACGCCTTGAATCCCGGGGTCAAGATGGAGCAAGTCATCGCCGATAAGGATTTCGCCCCCGCCCCTTTCTTCCCCGAATCCATCGTGGAATACGTCGGGAAGACAAGCATCGTGAAAAATACCCTTTACCGCAATGGCGCCCTCTATCCCGTCAAACCCTTTGGCCGCGCCTTGATTCAGAAATTCGCCGTGGAGCACCCCAAGCAAATCTTGATTTACGACGGCAACAAAAACGCGGTCATGGCCCGCGATTTGGTGGGGGTTTATGGCAGTTCCATCGGCCTCAACGTCGCTTTGTCTTCTTCGAGCAATGGCCCCGAACTCCAACGTTTGATCAAAACCCGCCACTATTCCAACGTGAACCTCTTCGTCTCCCCCAACGCCGAAAGCATGGGCAGCGCCATCTCGGTTCCCCAAGATCTCGTCTTCTGCTGCCCGGAATCGACGATGTTCGATGACATCCCCTATTCCCCGGATTATTTGCTCGGGTTCGACAAAACCCGCATGGATTCCTTGATCGAAGGGGAATCGATTGCCTTGGAAGCCTGCTCCAAATACGTGGAGGTCGGCGGTTTGCTCGTTTACCTCGTCTTCACCATTTCCAAAAAAGAAGGCGTGTTCCAAGCCCAACATTTCCTCGCCGAACACCCCGAGTTCGAACGCGTCGAATACAAACAGCATTTCCCCTATGAAGAGGCCTCTTGCCAAAGCGCCGCGTTCTATTGCGTCTTCCGCAAGAAAGATCCTTCCCAAAAAGGGACGGAGCCTAGTCCCGCCGAAGGAGAATAGCGATGAAGAACCTCCTTGGGTTGCCTCTTTCCGAGCTGACCGAAGAATTCCTCGCCCGCGGCCAAACCAAATTCCGCGGCAAGCAAGTTTTCTCGTGGCTGTACCAAAAAGGCGTGCTCGACTTTTCGAAGATGAGCGACGTTTCCCTTGCTTTCCGGCAGACCCTTGCCGAGAGTTATTGCCTCGATTTGCCCACGATTTTCACGAAGCAGATCGCAAGCGACGGCACCATCAAACTCCTCCTTCAAATGGAAGACGGAGCCAAGGTCGAAACCGTCCTCATGCCCTATAACTATGGCAACGCCATCTGCGTTTCAAGCGAAGTCGGCTGTTCCATGGGCTGCGCCTTCTGCGCTTCTGGGCTCCATAAGAAAGAACGGAATCTGACCGCCGCCGAAATGATGGGCGAATTGCTCGTCATGAATTCCATTCTTTTGGAACGCGGGGAACGGGTTTCCCACATCGTCGTGATGGGAACCGGCGAACCCTTCGACAATTACGACAACGTGCTTTCGTTCTTAAAGTGCGCCAACGACCAAAACGGCCTGGCCATCGGGGCCCGCCACATCACCGTCTCCACCTGCGGCCTTCCCGAAGGAATCCGCCGGTTTGGCAAAGAGGGATTGCAGTTCAACCTCGCCATCTCCCTCCACGCCCCCAGCCAAGAAATCCGCGAAAGGCTCATGCCCATCTCGCGGAAATACGACATGGACGAACTCTTTGAGGCCATCGCCGAGTACGAAAAGGATTCTTCCCGCCGCGTCACCCTCGAATACATCCTGCTTCAGGGAATCAACGATTCGCTCGAACACGCCGACGCCCTCGCTTCCTTGATTCGCGGGCATGGGGTTTTCGCTTACGTCAACCTGATTCCCTATAACGAAGTCAAGGAGAAGCCCTTCCGCAGAACCTCGAAACACGCCATCCACGCCTTCGCCGATCGCTTGCTCAGCAAAGGCATCACCACGACGGTCCGCAAGGAATTCGGCGGGGACATCGACGCCGCCTGCGGGCAGCTTCGCGCCAAAGTCTTGGGGGAAAAGAAAAAATGAAGCGCTATCGGGGGAACTACGCCGCCTTCACCGATCGGGGGAGGGTCCGCGTCAACAACGAAGACCAATCCGGGGTCGCCACCAACGAAAACGGCGACGTTTTGCTCGTCGTATGCGATGGGATGGGTGGCCAAAACAAGGGGGATTTCGCCTCCAAAATGGCCATTGACACCATGATGGAAGCCTTCGAACAACGTTCCCGCATCCTCTTCCCCAAACGCTTTTTGACTCACGCGGTCCGCTTGGCCAACGCCCGAATCTTCGAAGCCGCGGAAGGCAATCCCCATTACGAAAAGATGGGGACCACTCTCGTGGCCGCCTTGCTCCTGGGGAAGAAACTCTATGTCGTCAACGTCGGGGATTCCCGTTGCTATTCCTATTCTCGCTTTCAGGGGTTAAAGCGCCTCACCTGCGATCAAACTTACGTCGATTACCTCGTTCGCGCGGGGAAAATCAAGCAAGAAGAAACATCCACGCACCCCGACCGCCACGTTTTGATGAATGCCCTCGGCACTTATCCTAGCGCTTCGATGGACCTTTTCGTCTACCCCTACGCTGGCGAATCCCTTTTGCTTTGCAGCGATGGGCTTTACAACAATTTGAGCGAAACCGAAATCCGCGCCGTCCTTGGCAGCGACGAACGCCCCGAAAAGAAAGCCAGGGCCCTCATCATCGACGCCAACGGCAACGGGGGAAGCGACAACATCGCCGTTTCCTATTGGGAGGTCGCCCATGATTAAAATCGGAGATCGGGTGGACGAGCGTTACCGCATCGTCTCTCGCATCGCCACCGGGGGAATGGCCGATGTTTACGAAGCGAACGACTTGATCATGAAGCGCATCGTTTGCCTCAAAATCATGAAAGAAGGACTGCTTCGCGATTCGCGCAACGTCGAGCGCTTCGCCAATGAAACCGCGGTCGCGGCCTCTTTTAACCATCCCAACATCGTCCGCGTCTATGGCCGGGGATTCGTCGAAGGCCGCCCTTACATGGCCACCGAATACGTCAAAGGCCAAACTCTCCGCGACAAACTCAATTTCGCCGGCACCTTGTCCTTGTCCGATGCCTGCGAAGTCATGCTCCAACTAACCAGCGCCATCGCCTATATCCACGGGCATGGGCTCGTCCATCGGGACATCAAGCCCGACAATCTCTTCTATTTAAGCGATGGCACGCTCAAAGTCAGCGATTTTGGGATTTCGATTCCGATCGGGACGATGCCGATGGGGGACGCCATCCAAGGGACGATTTATTATTGCGCCCCTGAAGTTCTGATGGGCAAGCCCGCGGAAATCGCCAACGACATTTATTCCATGGGGGTCGTCTTCTTCGAGATGATCACCGGGCAAGTCCCTTTTGACGGGGCCTCCCCCGAAGAAGTGGCGAGCAAGCAGATCCGTTCTCGCTTCCCCGAGCCTTCTCGCCTCATGCCTTCCATTCCCAAATCGATCGACCACTTGATCGCGACCGCCTGCCGCAAATCCCCCAGCGAACGCTTCATCAACTGCGATTCCTTCCACGAAGCGATGGAAGCGGCGATGCAAGACCGCGGAAATTTCAAAGAAAGGCGGGGGTTCTTCTCCCGGATATTCGGGTTCAAATGATATGATTGTTTCTCCTTCTTTGTTGGGTTTTCCCGTTTCTTCCTTCCCTGAGCTGGCGAAAGACTTGCATCTCGCCGGAGCGGAGTGGATCCACCTCGACGTGATGGATGGCAAATTCGTCCCCCGTGTCACCTTTTTCGAAGAAGCGTTGAAAGATTTGCCGGAATCCATGGAAAAAGACGTCCACTTGATGGTGGAACGCCCCTTGGAACTCGCTCCAAGGTTTTTGGAAAAAGGCGCGGACACCGTCACTTTCCACGTGGAAGCGGTGAAGGAAGAAGAAGGGCTCCGTTTGATTTCCTTGATTCATCGCTATTCCGCCAAAGCCGGGATTTCCTTGCGTCCTGGCACCCCGATAGAAGCCTTGAAGCCTTATTTGCCTTTGATTGACCTCGTCCTCGTGATGTCGGTAGAACCCGGGAAAGGAGGCCAAGCCTTTTTGCCTTCTTCTTGCCACCGCATCGCCGAACTTGCTAAGCTCCGGGAAAGCCTAGGGGCGACTTACCTGATTGAAGTAGATGGGGGAATTAACGCCCAAACCGGAAAAGAAGCCGCCTCTTCTGGGGCCGATGTTCTGGTTTCGGGCAGCTATCTGGTCGGACAAAGCGACTACGCCGAACGTTTGAAAGGACTTTTGTTATGCTAAATCCCGCGCTCATCCCTTGCCTTGCGATCTTCGTTAGCGCCTATCTTCTTGGGGCCGTGCTTTCCCTTTTGGGGGTCATCATGGCGAAGAAAGGCTTCTCTACGAAACAAAAGGAAGGCTATTCCTTGCTCCGGAATTTCCCTTTCGAAGCCTTTGAAAGCAAAAGTCAACCAAGCCATACCGGCCATTTCCTCTTCGTTTTCGGCCTCGTGCTTTCCTTCCTTTCTTCCCTTCTCCCCTTGGCTTTGACCGCCTTCCCCGATTTCTCGTTCTTGCTCCCCTTGGCCATTTTGCTCGCGATCCTTTCTTTGGCCGAGCATGGCTTATTCGTGGCGTTAACCTATATCCCCGCCTACGATTTCAAGCGCCACCTCACCGTGTTCACCTTCTTCGCGGGGGCTTCGGTCCTCTTCCTCGTCCTTTCGGGCCTTGCCTTCCAAAACTTGGGAAAAGCCTACGTCGAATTCCAAGGGCTTGGGCTTGGGATCATGGGATTCTTCTTGCTTCTCGCCCTAGGGGAAATGCTTTGCCTCCTCACCCCCAAGATGGCTTCTTGGACCAAGATGGAAAGCACGATGAACGAAGACGGGAGCACCTACACCACCCGTCCCAAGATCTTCCTCCTCGCCTTCTTCCAATGGGGGATCTTCCTCTTAGGGGAACTCGCGATTGGGGTGGGTATCGTAGGCTACCTCGTCTTCGCCAACGCGATGATCGCTTAATTCAGGGGGAATCCCCCTTCTTTTTTTATTTATAGGCAAAAGAAAATCCCCCGAAACGGGGGAAGCCAATCAAGGGAACCTTATTCTGCGGCCTTGATGGTTTTGTTCAAGGTACGATAGGCACGGTTGGACATGCGGATGACGACGACTTTCCCGTCGATCATGACTTTCCGCTTTTGAAGATTGACGTTCCAACGACGGCGGGTAGCACGCAAGGAGTGGCTGCGGGCGTTTCCGGACATCGGTCCTTTACCGGTAATGGGGCAATATTTGGACATGGTGTTACCTCTCTTTTCTACACGACTTGCTTAAGCGCGTCTAGGAATATACCATAGGTATAAGGAATTGTGAAGAACTTTAAGAGATTTCCCTCCCAATTGGCTACTTTTTCTTCCGGAATTTTTCTTTCTCGTCCCAAACTCTCGATTTCTCCTAATCCCCGAAAGGTAATAAAAGCAAACAATGCTATCGTTTCTCGCGATATTCCCTACAAAAGAAGAAGGAATTCCCTTATAATTGTTATGAATTTCATTCCATATAAAGGAGTATCTCATGTCCATACAAATCGCGGCCATGATTCTCGCCGGAGGCAAGGGGACCCGTCTCCAGTCTTTGACGCGGAAAACGGCCAAACCCGCGGTATCCTATGGGGGGAAGTACCGCATCATCGATTTCCCCTTGTCCAACTGCGCCAACAGCGGCATCAACCACGTCGGCGTCCTCACCCAATACGAATCCAGCGCCCTCAACACCTATATCGGCTCCGGAAAGCATTGGGGCATCAACGGGGTCGGGGCCCTCACGAGCGTCTTAACCCCCAAGCAGACCGAGGAAGGCTCTTCCTGGTATCGGGGAACCGCGGATGCCATCTACGAAAACCTCGATTGGCTCGACGAACTCGATCCCGAATACGTGCTCATCCTATCTGGAGACCACATTTATTCCTGCACCTACAACGAAATGTTGGAGCAGACCATCGAGATGAACGCGGATTGCACCATCGCGGTCTACGAAGTCCCCATGGAAGAAGCTTCCCGTTTCGGCATCCTCGAAACCGACGAAAAGAAGAACATCGTCGCCTTTAAGGAAAAACCGAAGCAACCGAAATCCAACCTCGCCTCGATGGGGATTTACATCTTCAAATACAAATCCCTCCGCGCGGCCCTTCTGGCCGATGCCAAAGACGAAACGAGCGACCACGATTTTGGCAAGAACATCATCCCCACGATGCTCGAGCAAGGCAAAAAACTCGTCGCCTACACCTACCAAGGGTATTGGAAAGACGTCGGAACGATCGCCAGCCTCCATCAAGCCAACATGGACCTCCTCCTTTCGGGCGATCCCGAAATCAACCTCTTCTCCGCGATGGGAGGCCACCATATCTACAGCGAAGACAACCACGCCACCCCGCAATTCATCGGTCCCAAAGCCAGCGTCCGCGATTCGCTCATCAACCAAGGGGCCTGCGTCCTTGGCAGCGTCGACCATTGCGTCATCTCGAGCGACGTCGTCATCGCCGAAGGGGCCAGCGTAGTCAACTCCGTCATCATGGGCGGAGCCTACATCGCCAAAGGGGCGAAGGTCTATGACGCGATGATTGGGCCCAACACCCTGATTGAAGAAGACGAAACGGTCAACGCCGAACGAAACGGCATCGCCCTCGTCTGCAATTCCAAAGCCGAAAGGAAATCCGCATGAAAAACGTCATTGGTTTAGTCAATTTCCATTCCTCCCCGGAAGTGTCCCCCATCACGGATTCCCGTCCCTTGGGCTCCACTTCCTTCTTAGGCCGTTACGCGCTTTGCGATTTCGCCCTTAGCAATTTCTGTAACTCCGGAATCGACACCGTCGGCCTTCTGGTCAAAGACCACCAACGCTCCATCCTCAAGCACCTTGGTTCGATGGACGCCTGGGTCCGAAACACCAAAACGAGCAAAGAAATCATCATGTACAATGAGCCGGGACACGCCCACCCCGAACTCAACACCGACCTCCAGAACGTGAAGGAGAACGACTGGGCGCTCTACGATTCCAACGCGAATTACATCGTGATCGCCCCCGCTCACATCGTCGCCCCGGTGGATTTCCGCCCCATCATCGCCGAACACATCGCCCGGCATGAAAAGATCACCGTGGTCGCCACCAAGGTCAAAGACGCCTCGAAGGAATTCTTAAGCGAGAACATCCTCCGCCTCACCAAAGACGGTTACGTCGCCGACACCTACCGCAACGGAGGGGAAGAAAGCGGACCCGCCGTCGTATCGATGGCCACCTACATCATCAACCGCACCGTCCTCGCGGACATGATCCACCGCTTCCTCCCCGCCAATCCGACCTTGGACATCCGCACCCTCATCTACCAAGCCGCGGAAGAAGGCGGCTACCAATGCCACGCCTACCTTTACGAAGGCTATGCCCGTTGCTTCGATTCCTTCCCCCATTATATGGAATATTGTTTCGAGCTCCTCGAACCGAAAGTCGCCGCCAAGCTTTTCTTGCCGGATTGGCCGATTTACACCAAATCCCACGACACGCCCCCGGCGCTTTATGGAGAAACCGCGACGATTTCCGATTCGATTATCGCGAACGGCGCCATCATCGAAGGGACCGTCGAGCACTCAATCATCGGCCGCGGCGTCAAGATCGCCAAAGGGGCCCATATCAAGAACTCGATCATCTTCTCTTCTTCCCGCATCGGGGAAGGGGCTTTCATCGAGGATTCCCTCGTGGACAAATATTCGATGATCACCCGTTCGAAGAAGATCGGCGGAACCAAAGACGCGCCCCTCTACCTCCACCAAGGAGCGATTCTATGAAAATTGCGATGCTCGGAAGCGAAGCGAACCCCTTGGCGAAGACCGGCGGCCTTGCCGATGTTATCCACGCTTTGAGCCGAGAACTCGTCAAAAAAGGGGAAGAAGTCCTGATAATCCTCCCCTATTATCGGAGCATCGCTTGGTCGAATCGTTGCCCCAAACTCACGGATTTGCCTCCTTTTTCGGTGAAGATGGGCTGGCGGAACGCCGTCTGCGACCCCCACGTCTGCGAAATCGACGGGGTGAAGTACTACCTCCTAGGAAACGGGAATTACTTTGACCGCGATCGCCTCTATGGCTACGACGATGACGGGGAACGTTTCGCCTTCTTTTCTCTGGCCGCGATGGAATTCCTCGCCCGCCTAGGAACGGAAGTCGATTTGATCCACATCCACGACTGGCAAGTCGGGATGGTCCCCTGCATCGGGAAGGTCCTCTACCGCAATTGCCCCGTTTTTGACAAAACCCGTTACGTCTTAACCATCCATAACCCCGCCTTCAAAGGCTACCTCGATCCCTATTCTTTGGGCGACCTCTATAACCTCCCGAGTTACCTTTACGAAAACGGGACGGTTCGCTTCGAAGGCATGGTTTCCACCTTGAAAGCCGGGATCGCGACTTGCGATAAAATCACCACGGTTTCGCCCACCCACCGCGAAGAATTGCTTCAACCCTCTACCTCCCAAGGCCTCGATGGGGTGCTCCGCACCCGCGAATACGATTTCTGCGGATTCGTCAACGGCATCGACGTTGAGGAATGGAATTCCCGAACCGATCCCCACATCTTCGCCAATTACGGAATCCGCGACCTAAGAAGCGGAAAACGGAAAAACAAAGAAGCTCTCGCCGCGATGCATGGCATCGATGTCTCTTCCGGCCCCTTGTTTGGGTTAGTCTCCCGGCTAACCTACCAAAAAGGAATCGATTTGGTCCTTTCTTCCATCCGCCCCTTCCTCGAAAGAGGAGCTTGCCTTGAAGTCCTTGGCAACGGGGAATATGAATTGGAACAAGGCTTCCTCGCCTTGCAAAGGGATTTCCCAAACCGCGTCCACGTCCACGTGGGTTATAGCAACGAACTCGCCCATCAGATCTACGCCGCGAGCGATTTCTTCTTGATGCCTTCCTTGTTTGAGCCCTGCGGCATCGGCCAATTGCTCGCCGAACGTTATGGCTCCTTGCCCGTGGCCCGCGACACCGGGGGAATCCACGACACCGTCGTTTCCTATAACGGGGAAAACGAATCGGTCGCCGATGGGATCCTCTTCACCCATTACCTCTCCGACGCGATGGCCTATGGATTCCAAAAAGCCATGGAAATCTACCAAAACAAGGCCCTCTTCTTAAAAATGGGCAAAAACGCCATGAAGGCGGACCATTCCTGGAGCAGCAGCGCCGAGCTCTACGCCGGGCTCTACCGCAGCCTTTTCTAAGGGTATCGCCCCTGGATCATGAAAAATAGGAACCGACCCGGTTCCTATTTTTGGTAATTCAAGTACGTCGCGAGTTCGCTTGCTTCCATCCGTTCCCCAAAATAAGGGCCGTGGTAGAAAGGAATCTTCAAACCTTGGACGAACTTCTTGCCATCTTCGTTTTCGATGCCGCTTGCGAACTCGATGAGGCCGAAGTTCTTCGCGTCTTTGACGTAACTCCCGTAAAGCAAGCGGTCGGATTCGCTCGACAAGGCTTCTTGGAGGAAGTAAGGGGAAGCGATAATGCCGTCGACCCCGAGTTCGGAAAGCCGCTTCAAGGGGAAGGAATCGGGGGAATAACGGTCCGCGAGGATCTCGATTCCGCCTTGATGGAGGAAAGAAGAGGCTTCCGCGAAGGATTCGGGCGCCCGGGCGATCGAAGGAGTGCCGAAGCAAAGCAACAAGAAGTGGTCGGGGATGTGGAATTCCTTCTTGAGGGCGAGCAGCTTCTCTTTGCCCCCTTGGACGCAGATGGTCTCGGGGGACAAGGGAAGGAGGAGATAGGAGACCGACACCTTCCCTTCAAGATGCTCTTGGTAATAAGTTAAGAAAGAACGGGCGAAGGAAAGGTCGAGCATTTCCTGCATCCGGAACAATTTGGCGATTTTTAAGAATTCCGCGTCGCGGATTTGCTTCCGCCCTTCTTCGTAAAGGATGGGGCTCGCTTTCAAAATCGCGAGTTTGCCATTCGAAGAATTCAAAATCGGGGTGAAGAGCAAATCGATCTTGTTTTGCTTCAAAGTGCTTTCGAGGATCGAGTGGATGTAGTCTTGGCGCAAGGCCTTGCGCGCCTTGGCCTTCCCCACTTCCGCGACGAGGCCGTTGCCGAGTTTGGAAGAACGCCTCAGTTCGCTAGCAAGCAAAGAAGTCAAATCCCCTGGGGTGGTCGCGTCGCTAGGATAGCCAACGAGAGCGAAGGAGAATATCGGGGTGAAGGAATCTTCCCCGCAGTACAAAGGACGGCAGATCGCGTCGGCGATGGTTTCGATCGCGACGAACAAGAGGGTCCGGTTGCTAAGCCCGGGGAAGTGGATGGCGAATGTCTCCGCGTCGAAGCGATAGGCGGATTCGTCATAGCCAACCGCCGCGATTTCCCGGGAGATGGCGGCCATCAAGGAGTTGATGCTTTGGCTAGGGAGTTCGCGCAAAAGGGTTTCGCGGTTGTTCAAATGGATGCCAAGGTAATACCCCTGGGTCAAGGAAAGGCGCATCTCGCGGTTCAAATCGATTTGGAAAGCCCGCGAGGTCTTGATGTTGAGCGATTTGTCGATCAAGGAGGCCCCAAAGGCACGTTCGTCCTCTTTTTCCACCATAATGGTCGCGATTCCTTCTTCTCCCTCCTGGAAGGCGAGCACCGACTGGGTGAAGGGTTTGGAACCAAGGAAGGGGATGTTTCGCGATCCCGCCCCATTCAAAAGGGGGCAATTCTCGCAAGGAGACTCGAGCCCATAAAGGGTTTGGTGGCAAGGAACCCCAAAGGAGATCCCTTTCTTCTTTTGGAGGAGGTTGTCGCTGCAAGAGAGCAAACGGAAGGAATTCCGGTCGATGGAATAGGAATAGATTTCCTTTCGCGAAGACAAGGAGTTGTACGCGGAAAGGATGTAGGCGCTGGCCATCTTTTGGGAAGAGGAAAGCGCCTCGCTCTTCAAATAGGGGAGATAGGTTTGCAGGCGTTCCCGAGCGAACAACCGGAGTTCGAAGAAACGGGAAGAGGAGAAGAAGAGGAGCCCTCGGGTCTGGTTGTTTTCCACGATGGGGAAGAGGTAGAAGGAAGCGACCCCCAAGGAAGAAAGGGTCGAAGAGACGTTAGGAGGCAAAGAGGCGATGTCCCCGGAAAATAACGGGGCTTCCTTCTTGGATAGTTCCAAGAATCCCTCGAAAACGGATTCTTCCACGACTTTGCCAAGGCGCAAGAAGAAAGAAGGGGAATTTTCTTCCTGGCTAGAAAGGAAGAGGCTATAGCGGCGGAGGGTCGGGGAATAGAGGTAGAGCGCCCCTTCTTCAAACCCGCAGATCTGGCGCATCGAATCGAAGGTTTGCTCCAAAATGTTCTTTTGTTGGCCCGCGTCGGAGCATCTGGAAGTCAAACGGAGGAATTCCTCCTCCAAAGCCAAGGCCTCCACGCGCTCGGAAGTTTCGGAGAGGTTGTTGCCGCTCCAAGGGGAAAGAAAGGAGATTTCCTTTCCGGAATCCATGAGGACCCCTTGGGACCGGTTGCAGGCCCGATTGGCCGCGAAAGGCAGGCTCGTCGCGTCCATCCCGGGGTAATACGCCCCGCCCACGCGAATCCCAAACGCGGAAAGATCCCCGGTTTGGGAAGAGGTTTCGCAATAGGAGAAATCGGCGACGATATGGGCGAGCCGCCCTTCAAACGAGGTTTTCGATTCGACGCAATAGACGAAGAGGGCGAATCCCCCGTTTTCCGCGCTGGCCATCAAATCGTTGGGGAATTCCTTTCGCAAAGCTTCCTTCAAGACTTCTTTCGCCTTCGGGGTTGGACTCGCCTCCCCATAGAGGCGGAAGATGAGCACGGCGCTTTGATGGGAGGGGTTCCACGAGACTTCCTCGGGGATTTTGGAGAGGAATTCGTGCCAAGGGATGACTTCTTTGGTGCCCGCCCGCTTCCCTTCTTGGGATTTGGAGGAAGAAATCAGGGAAGAATAGTAGGCGATGACTTCGTTGAGTTTGGCCTGGATGTGGTTATAGCTCTCTAAGGGCCAACGGGTGTTCACCGTCCGGATTTCCCCATAACGGAAGGACTCCATTTGGTCGATCAAGGAAGTCGCGATTTTGTTTCGGGAACTCACGATTTTGGCAAAAGAGAACGGGATGAGGACGAGAAGAACAATCACGTAAAGGAAGCATGCCGCGCCGGTTACGTAATACCAAGGGGACAAGGAAAAAGAATACAACACGAGGGTCGCGGCGGAAAGCAGCAAGAAAAGAACCAGTGAAAAAATGAGGAAGAGGAGCTGTCTCCGCGCGATGGCTCCCGCGCGAAGGGTTTCGCGCAACGTTTCCAGCCGAGAATGCTTATTCCCGGCAAACCGTTCGATTTTGTGTTTGGCCATAGATCCTCCTAGATGGTTTCGCGGTTCCGAACGAGCATCGCGATGACGATTTCCCCAATTTTGGGGGAGGCTTCGAGGGCCTTCCGCTTCCGCGTCAGCCATTGCTCCGGATGGGAAGGCTCGTAAGAAATGGTTTTGATGGAAAGGAGGGCGACGCTGTGGAGATGGCAGGCATAGGCCACCCCCGCAGAGAAGGTGTCGTAGGCGATCAAGCGGTCATTGCCCGCGAAATGGGCGGAAAGGAGGGAAGAAAAATCCTCCGCCTTTTGAAGCAAGCGGTCCCCGCTTAACAAGAACCCGCGCTCGACGTAGACCCCGCCCACCGAGTAGGCCGCGGCTTCGGCTTGGTTGTTGAGCGAGGCGTCCGCGGTCAAGAATTCCGGATACCCCGGGAATTGGCCGTATTTGGTCTTCCCGTCGAGGGAAAAATCCACCCCGGCGCAGTAATAACGGTCCGCGATGAGAAGGTCCCCTTGATGGAATTCCTTCTTCATCGAGGTGGCGGCCCCCACGGAAATCACGAGGTAGGGCTTGAAGCGTTCGAGCAAGGTCGCGGTCGCGATGCCCGTGAAGAGCATGCAGTTGCCGATGCTTGCGACGACCGCCTCTTCGCTCCCAAGCCTCCCGATGACCGCGGAGATCCCATAAGGGAGAGACAACCGACGCGGGGAGTCCAGGCGAGAAGAGAAATAGAGGACGGAATCGGGATGGTCGCCTAATAGCAAAATCATGGACGGCCTCCTTTCTTGTCACCCTTCCCTTCGAAGATGTTGGAAGCAAGGAAGGATTCGAAACGGCTCCGTTCCAAGGGGCGCGAATAGTAGTAGCCCTGAATCGCGTCGAGGCCAAGGGAAGAGAGAATCTCGACTTGCTTATGGGCTTCGACCCCTTCGGCGATGACCTTCATGTCGAGGGCGTGCACCAGGTTGATGATCGATTGGACCATCGAGGCGCTGCGGGGATCAATTTCGATGTCGTCGATGAAGGATTTGTCGATTTTCAAGGTGTTGAAGGGGATGTTCTTCAAGGAACTGAGGGAGGAATAGCCGACCCCGAAGTCGTCCATGGAGGTGAGGAAGCCAATCGCCCGGATCCGTCGGATGATCGCGGAGATGTAGACGATGTTTTGGGCGGCTAGCGACTCGGTGAGCTCGATGTCGATTTGGTTCGGGAGGAGGCGGTTTTTCGCCAAGGTCTCTTCCAAGAACGTGAGCAAGGAAGGATCGTAGATGGACCGCCTCGACAAGTTGACGGAAACCACGAGGCGGCGTTTCGTTTCGGCGTTCCACTTCGCGATGTCGGCGCAGACGTGCTCAAAGACGTAATGGTCGATTTCCACGATTTTTTGGCTGGATTCGCAATAAGGGATGAAACTCGAAGGGGGAATGATGCCGCGGGTGGGGTGTTTCCAACGGATCAAGGCTTCCGCCCCATAGAATCGACCGGCTTTAATATCCCATTTCGCCTGATAATAGATTTGGAATTCTTCGTTCTCCAAAGCGCGGGTGATTTCTTCTTCGAGGGTTTTCCGTTCCTCTTCCTCTTTGACGAGGGAACGGTCGAAGAGCAAGAGGTCGCCGCTTAATCTCCCGGAAGCGTTGAAGCGAAGCGCGTATTCGGAATGCGCGATCGCATCCGCGATCTCCTCGCGGGGATAGAGGACTTCGCTCGCCCCCAAAAGAACGGAGATGGGAGGCAAATCCCCGCGGGATTCGAAGCTGTCGGTAAGTTCGGAGGCGAAATGGACGAAGGCGTCCTTGAGTTCGTAGTAGCGTTCCGCTTCCGCTTCCGCGTAGAGCAAGAAGGTGCCCCGCTCGCTCGCGGCGAACAAGACGTCGCTTTGCCCGTAATTCGCGCGCAAAATCTCGCTTACGGCCAGATTGATCGCGTGGAGGGCGGAAGAAGAGGAACCGGTTTCGATGCTCCGGATGGAACGGACCGAAAAGGAAATCACGTAAGGGGATTTTTGCTTGATTTGGGGAAGGCGCTTATTCGCGACTTGCAAACTCCGGACCCTAGCATTGGCCTTCAAGATGAATTCGTCTTCGTCGAGGATGGCGACGAGTTCGGTGCCGAACAACGTTTGGGCCCAACGGATTTTCTTGCTGATCGCCCCGGAAACGAAGAGGAGGGCGAGGGCAAGGGCAACGCAGACGAGGCTCAGGGAGAAGAGGCCCAGTTCGACGTAGAGGTAGACAGAATGGGAAACGATCGCGAGGATGAGGGTGGCCACAAAGGCGAGGAAAGCGAGGGAAAGAAGGGAACCAATCGCGATCCGATTGCCCTTCCTTTTCGATTCTAACGATGCGAGATGCTTCATTTTTTCTCCTCCTTGGCTTTTTTCTTGAGCGCGGCTCGTTGCTTGGCCTTTTCTTTTTCCATCAAGGCGGCGAGTTCGCGTTTATAGGCGATTTTTTCTTCGTAGAGGTAACGCGCGGCTTCGTCATTTGGGTCCTTCCCGTCTTTTTCCATCGCCGCGCGGACTTCCGCCTCCAAGGCGGCTTTCTCTTGTTTTTCTTCCTTCACCGCGTTTTTGATCGTGGAAAAGGCGATCAAACTCACCGGCACCAGGACCAAAAGGGGCACAAACCAGGCCGCGTGGCCGTTGGGAACGCCCGGGGAAACGAATTTGAGCACGGTCCCAAAGGCGGGGGAGACCTTGGTCACCACCCCCAAAACCTTGTCTTCCTTCACGGGATCGTCCCGATACGAGACGTCCCAAGACCCGAAGGAACTGTGGAGGTTGTCCCCCCGCGTATGGAAGACGTATTTCATGTCGCTCGATGAGCTAGGGGCGTCGATTTCCATCACCCGGTGGGTGTCGGGAGCCCCGAGGGCGTCGTAATAAAAGGTGATGACGTCCCCGATTCGAATCGTGGAGGGATCGACTTTTTTGATGAAGACCCCGCTGCCGGGCTCGATGTGGGAAATGGGGTATTCCTTCCCCACGCGCTCGCTCTCCGCCTTTTGTTCGGGGGTCGCCTCGGGAGAAGTGTCTTTCGCCATCGAATCGGTGACGACGTACAGGACGCTTGTTCCGAACAAGCGGGGGACGCCATAGTTCTCGGGCTGGTTCATGGAAACCATCATGGAGATTTGGCAATACGCCAAAAACACCACCACTCCGCCCAAAAGGAAGTCCAGGGCGATGCTAGCCCCCTTCTTAACGTTCATCTTCCCCTCCTTCGAGGCGAGAAGGCTTCGTTTCGTCGGAACCCATGGCCTTGGCCTTCATTTCCGCGCGCATCCGCTCGTATTCCTCTTTGGTAAGGACCTTGCCATCGCGCGTTTTGTAGATTTTCCGCACCACGGATTTTTTGCGCGCAAAAGAAGGAACATCATGTTCTTCGGGGGCGCTCTCCGTCACAGGGCTGGAAATGGGTTCTTCTTCCTTCGCTGGATGAGAAGAAGGAACCTCGGAAAGAGGCAAAACCGAAGAATCGGAATAGGAATAAGGGTCATATCCGGCGTCCGCGAGGGCTTTCATGCGGATGGCCTTGCGCAAGGCGCGCATCCTCTCTTCTTCCATCTTTTCTTGGGAAGCGAGGATCGCGGAGGAAACGCTTTCGAGGATCGCCTCTCTTCGGCGTTCCCGAAGCCTGCGGTTTTCTTCTTCTTTTTCTTGGCGGAGTTGCTCTTCTTTCAAAGCCTCCGCGCGCTCCGCGGCCAAACGGGCCACCTCTTTGGCTTTGGCCTCTTCGATGGCCATGTCCACGAGGGCGCGTTTGGTTTTGTATTCTTTTTGCCTCGCTTCGAGGGCAAGGCGTTCCGCTTTCGCTTCTTCGAGGCTCGGGAAAGAGCCTTGCAGCCGCGCGGGGGCGAGGAGGTCGGAAAGCGGGGGGAGCCCCTCGGGGAATTGCTCGTAGATGTAACGCCCATCGTCGAAGGTCTCCTCTTCCAAAGAGAAGGTGATTTTCGGGCGGATGTTCTTCGCTTTGGTGTTCCCTTCGGGCAATTGACGGGAGGAAATGAGGGAAGAAGAAAGGGACAAGGCCTCTTGCCCTAATAAGCAATACAAGGAGGAAATGTCTTCCTCGGTGAATTCCTGCTCGGTTTCCTTGACGTCGAAACTCACCCCAAGGTCGCTATAGGAATCGAGGAAGTTCCATAATTCATAACAGGCGTGGTAATGGGGTTCCTTCACGATCATGTTGGTCATGTGGATCGGGTTGTTCACCGGCTTGGATCCCTTGAGGGATTCGGCGAAGGAACTCTTTCGGTAATAGGCGGCGCGTTCGCGGAGGCGGGAAAGGCGAAGCAAGGATTCTTCGTTCTTTTCCGCTTTGCCTTCGTCGCTAGAAGGAGTCGAGACCTTGATCCGGGAGAACATCTCGTAACGCGCCCCGTCGATCTCGGTCTCGTTTTGGAGGATCAATACCTCGGAGTCCCGGGTTTCCCCATGGGATTTGATGTATTGGAAACGCTTCTCGATGAAGAGGGCCGCTTTTTGGATCAAGGAATAGACGAAGCGGTTCTCGTAGATTTGGAAGTCGACCTCGCTGTTGACGGTCAAAATCTTCATCGGGGTGACATCCCCATTGTCCTTGACCTCATAAACGTATTGGGTATGGGATGCGAGGTGCGACACCGATTGGGAATTGATCTTTTTGGCCCTCCCCGCGTCCACGAGTTCCGGGGATTCCCGGATGAAGGAACGGGGGTTCAAAATGATGGAATCGATGGCTTCGAACCCCTTTTCGAGACGGGAGATGAATTCGTCGTCGTAGGTTTTGACTTCCGTGCGTCTCTTTTGGAAGAATTTGGTTTTCCCGCTTCCTTGGAGCGCCGCGACGAAAGAAGCGAAGCTCTTGTTCTTGAGCAAGGCTTTGTTGGCGGTCCGGTAGTTCTGCGTGGCCCGGGACAAGGAAGAGGATGTTTTTTTCTTCATGGATCAAACCCTTAGTTCGCGGATTGCTTGAGGAATCCTTTGATTTTCTTGTGGGAGAGGACGAATTCGTTCTTGCCGAACAAACGGATGAGTTCTTTGTCGAGGGCCAAGAGCTCATCGCGGAGGAACCCGACGTTCAAAACCTCGAATTTCTTGAGGATTTTGGAGCAGAAGACATAGTCCACCGCTTCGAGTTCGGTGCCCCCGCATCCGACGTAGCAAGGCACGAACAAGGTGAGTTGCTTCATGATGCGGTTGCCAAACGCGAGTTTGAAGTGGTCGATGACGAAACTGTCGAGTTCTTGGAATTTGGCGAGGGTCGTCTCGCTTAACGGGTGATCGACCTTGGCTTGGTCGAAGAGGGATTTGAAATATTGGTAAGGAAGGGGGAGGGGTTCGGTGAACGGCGCCTCGAAAGCGACCCCTTTGTTATCAAAGAAGAGGGACATCGCGCGGTCGTAGACCTTGTCGGTGATGGTGAACGTCGAGTCGTCGTTGTTCGCCGTGCCGACGAACCAGATGTTCTGCGGGATGAGAAGTCGCCCATCGCGAAGGTGGCGGGGGTCGTCTTCTTGGGGAGCGGCGACGAGGGAAATGTTCCATTCGTCGACGTTGGGCATTTCCATGATGGAGAGGAATTCGGCGAAGTAGTACTCGATGCGGGCAAGGTTCATCTCGTCGAGGACGACCAGGTTGATGTCGTCGCGGTAGGTGGCCTCGTAAATCGCGCGCAAGAATTCGGTTTCGGTGAATTTATGGGTGAAGTCGTTGTAATACCCGAGCAACTCGCTGCGGTCGTGCCAAGAAGGCTGGACCGAGCAAATCGCCGCGTTGTGCTTGAAGAAACGGCCAAGGCAGTAGGGAAGAGAGGTTTTCCCCGTGCCGGAAATCCCTTCGAGGATGATGATTTTCCCCGTTCCCATCGCCGCGAAGAATTGCCGGACGACGTCGGGGGTGTAATAAAGGCCCATTTGGGAGCAGGCGAAATCGCGGAAGCGTTCGCAGATCCCCACCAAGGAGATGTTTTGGTCTTCCAGAGGGAGTTCGGTCGGGGGCAAGGGTTCGGCGTAGCGGGCATCCACGAGGGAAAGACGCGGGAAGCGAGTATTGGGGTTGTTTTCGTCGACGGCCTCTTCTTGGCTTGTTTCCGTCGCCGGGGAAGCGGGGATTTTGCCCCCGGCCATCCCTTCGAATTGCAAGCCGAGGATGCGGTCTTTCTCCGCGAGGGCTTGGTAAAGTTCGAAATTGAGGTCTTCGACTTGGCGTTGGAGTTTCTCGATGGAGAGTTGCTTTTTGTAGAACTTCACGTATTTTCGAATCAGGTAGACGAGGAAGAAGATGATCGCCCCGATGAGCCCGACGAAGAGAATCGCGAAGACCACGTAGAGGAGCCATCCCAAGAACCCGAATCCGTTGCTGTAGCTGCGGAGGAGGTTCGCGTAGTCCTCGAATTGCCCGGGGACTTTCGCCCAAGGATAGGCGAAGGTGTCGGAAAAGAATCGCCCGAGGTTTTGGAAGAAGGCGACCAGGAAGTCTTTGAGGTATTGGAAGTAGGATGCCATAAGGATGTTCCTTTCTATGCGGATTGCAAGGCGGAGAAGGCGAGGCGGACGCTCCAGGCCCCGTAGGCGATGTTTTCGGTGCTCGCCTTGTCCCAGCCTTCCACGTAGAAGGTGAGCAAGACGCGGGTTGGAGTGTTCTTCGGAAGCTTCGCTAAGGGATGGAATGAAGGGTCGTAGGCTCCCGCCCCAGGAGGCAACACCAGTTCGCTGAGGGGGGAGGATCGTTCCACCGCGGGGACGTAACTCGAGGGGTCGAGGATTTCCACCCCGGGGGCGTGGCCCGCGAAGAAGGAGGTGTGGGGAGAAGGGGGAGGAGTCGGGTTCGCCGGAGAATGCGCGGGCGTCCCCTCATATTCCCCATACAGGATCTCTTTTCCCTGCATGTGGTCGTAATACCCGTCCCCGTCGATGTCGAGGGGGCCCGCGAAACTCGCGGGGGCGCTGCCTCCCGGGGAGTAAATCGTGTATCCCAGGGAAGACAAGAAAGAGACCCGGGCGACGCGGACGACATCATCGAGTTGCCCTTCCATCAAGCCAAATTCCTCTTCCCGTTCCCGGTTGATGGAGGAAACGGGGGAGATTTCGCAATCGGAATCGAGGAAGAGATAGACGTTTTCGTTGCTCCGGAAATAGGTTTCCAATTGGAAAAACCCATCCTTCAAAGGCAGGGTTTGCCCGCTGGCGCCGCCCGATTCGTAATAAGGCCCATACAAGGTCGGGAATCCGTTTTCGTAGTCAAAGTCCTCGGTCAGCCAGGAGGAGAGGTACATCGAAGAAGCCTCTTTTAGGGGAGCGAAGGATTCGAAATCCGGATCGATCTTTTTCAAAGTGTCGTCGTCGATGGAAGAATAATAGGAAATGTCCCCGTTTCGGTCTTTGAGGCCGATTTCTAAGGAAAAACTCGGGGCGAAATTGATTTCGATGTTGGACACTTCCGCGCCCCCTTCGATTTCAAACCACGCAAAAGTCCCCACGGCCGCTCCGCCCAGCGAAGAAAGCATCAAGAGGGAGAACCCAAGGATGAGTTGTTTGCGGGAAGAAAGAAAGGAGGGGAAGCGCTTCATAACTTATGCCGCCGTCGCTCCAAACACGAGGGAAAAGGACATCGATGCCCCTAACGGGGTTTTCCCCGCGCAATCCGGATCGTCGCCTTCCAGCCACATGAGCAGGGTGTAATGGATGTATTCCCCGCTGTAGAGGAAATTGAAGGAATTGTCTCCGGAAGAAGTGTAATTCTGATAGAAAATGGTCTTGAACCCATCGAGGAAGTTCGTGCAGAACATCTTCGATTCTTCGGCGTGGTCCCCAGGGATGAGGTAACGGTATAACCCGGATTCGTCCTTGGTTTTGTCGCAACCTCCGACGAATTCGCGGTTTTCCCCTTCGAGGATGCCGTGTGTGGTTTTGATGCGCAAAATGGAGGAAGCCTCCCCGAATACGTCGAATCGGCTATCGATCCGCTGATCGAGGACGTTGTATTTGTCGGCCCAAACGGCGACTCGTAAATAGCTATAGGGTTCGGCCGCGCCGTTGTAGGGAGGGGTGTAGTTGTCGACGCGCATAGTCAAATCGAACGCCACGTCCCGACTCTCCCCGTTTCGGGTGAAGAACGAGTAGATGAGGCCTCGGTTCACGGTTTGTTCGGCCTCATCGATCACCATCGTGGTGTCCAGCACGGAGGAATTCCCGCCTTCCAACGATTCGCGGAATTCCTTGGCTTTGGGGATGACGACGTCGCTTGAGGCGGGGATCGCGTTTTGGAGTCCCCCCGCGAGCAAACGGGTGGTAGGTTCGCCAAAAGAGCGGTCGTGGTACAAATAAAGGGAAGCGCCGACGTTTTGCTTGGCGACTTGGATCGTGAAATTGCCCGAGACTTTGCCTAAGAAGGCGATGACGCTCATGAGGGCGACCCCGGCGAGGGAAACGCCCATGACGACGGTGGCGATTTTCTTTGCCCGCCGTTCGCGTTTCAGTTTTTCCGCGTATCGCCCGGCCGGAAGGTGGTAACCCTTCCCGATTTCGGGGGCCTGCGGCTCTGCGACGCTGTCGGTCTTGCGTTTTTGTTTGGCCAAAGCGTTGCCTCCTTTCGTGTATGCGCGCGCATTTTAGAATGAAAAAAGCGCTCGCAATGTCTGGCGATCGGTCCATTACCTCCGGTCGCGTCGACTTCCCGAAACGCCTAGGGCCCTGCTCAATAAGCCCGTAGGTATTGCTCCCCGCTTAATATCGAGGTTTGCAGTACCATTCTAGGAGAATCGAAAGAAAAGAGCAATTTCCGCCCTAAAAAAGTAATCGCTTCCTTACTTTTTAGAAAGCAAAAGAAAACCGCTGGAGGACGATCCAGCGGCTTGGTTCATTCTTTCGGGGTTTCAGGTTTCGAAGCGGCTTCGGCAGCTTGCTGTTCGGCAAGGAGTTCCGCCATGACTTGTTCCCGGGCCTTCCTGGCGATTTCCTCGCGCTCGTCGGTAGTGAGTTTCGATTCTTTTTTCACCGCGAAGAGGATGAGGTAGATGATGTCCACCGCGAGAATCAGAAGAAGCGGAAGGACGATCAAGAGGAAGAATGGGGTGGGATGGGTTTGGAGCCAGCCGATAAAGGGCCCGTTTTGCTCTAAATTGGCGGCGACCCAGTTCGGCGTAGTGTCTTGGGAAATGAACGTGGTCAGCACCAAAATCGAAACGATGAGGCAGAAGATGATGATGACCGCTTCCGCGATGCCGGCGATGATTAATGTCCGTTTTTGCTTTTTATCCATAAGCACTTGCTTTCTGTATTATAAAAATACGCGTATTAAATATATCATAGGGACGAAGTAATACGCAAAAGGTATTTTTTACGCTTCGTTTCTGCTCTTTTTCGCCCTTAGGGACTTACTTTTTCGAAGATTCGGAAAGGCGAGAATCCCAAATCGTATAAAAAGTAAGGACAAACTTACTAAATCGCAAATAGAGCCGAAACAATCGATATAATCTTGCTGTTAGCCGGAGAGTTTCCCGATGATCCGCTAATCGCTCAATGGAGATGCCCATTTCATCTCCCCATCTAGAAAGGATTCTTTTTATGAAGACAAAGACGAAAGCTCTTGCCTTGATTTGTGGATTCCTCGTCGCCGCGGGAGTCACGGCTGGAACGAGCACCTTCGCTTGGTTCCAAGTCACCCGTGCTGCCACGATGCATTTCACGAATTTCCAATTGCAAAATGATCGTGACTCGATCGTAGCGGAAATCTTGCCATTGAACGCCGCGGACGTCACCGCCATTTCCGGCGACAAACAAACCATCACCAACGCTACCCAAAAAGGATACGACGTCTCTTCCGGGGATGGAATGCACTTCTATTCCCCCGATTGGACGGAAAACCAAGGCGGCGGAGCCAACTTTGTTAAAGATGTGACCAACGAAGTCGGTGTCGCCTACGCCCAATTCGCCTTCCAAGTCAAAACTACCACCGCCAACGGAACTCCGGGCAATTACGACCTCCATCTCGTCGCTGGCACCGAAATCACCTGCACCGACGGGAGCACCAACGGCGCGGTCGCCGCGAAATGGACCCGCGTCGCCGTCTATACCTCGACTGGCGTCACCCCCTACTCCGCGGAAACCTCCTCCTCTGATGTTGGAACCCTCCATCACGTGGTTACCTTCGAAAACCGCAACTCCGATTCGGATTCTGACAATAAGAACGCATTCATAAAGAGCGATTCTTCGGACGCCTTGGAGAACCTCGCCTCCGTAACTTCGAATTTCACCGCCGAATCGATTCAACACGATTTGCTTCCCTATAGCACAGTCGCGGTTCCCGGGGACGTATCGAAATCCTCCGCTCGCAAGATCGGGGAAGTGACCGGAAACGACACTTCTTACTTCGTTGTCCGCGTATGGCTCGAAGGTACGGAAAACAACGAACAAGACGCCGCCGCCGATGACCGGGTCAACATTAACATTAAGATTGCTTCTACGGTGAAATAATCCGTATTGAAATAAGGAGAAAAAATATGAAAACAAAATCTAAGATTCTTCTCGCTCTTGCCTTCCTCACCGCCGGCACCATCGCCGCGGCTTCGACCAGCACCTTTGCCTGGTTCACCACCACCCGCAGCGTGGCCCTGACCTACAGCACGGTTTCGGTTATCAACAAACAAGGAAACTTGCAAGCCAAGATTTACAAATATGATGGTGGATGGAAAACTAAAGACCAAGAAGGGCAATCCGTGGACACAAACACCACAATTTCCGAACTTTCCTCCGCGGATGGAGTCACATTTGCGAAGCCTAAATGGGATACCGTCGCGGGCGGAAAAATAAGTGGCAACGGAACGGCTGAGGTCGGCGTCGATTATTCTGTTGCCTTGGTTGAGGTAAAAAACACCGGTGTTAATGCACTCTCCATCTATTTGGATAACGGGACAAAAATTGCCGCCAATTCGCCATCCAACACCCACGATGCCGCTGCCGCAAACTTAAGCCGTGTCGCCATTAATGCTGTTACCGGCAGCCTTGATAGTATCCAAAATTCGGCTCCGGGAAAAGCTAGCGGCACCATAGTTTTCGAAAACGATACCGTCGTTACCGCCGATCCGGCAGTCACGCTTGTGGCAGGCCAATACATTGATGCGTCTTCGGCTCCTGTTGAGTATGACGCTGCTCTCAAACCCGTTCCCGCAGATACATATTTCGTGAACGAAGGTGGTTTCACGGCGCTTACCGCCAGCAACTTGGCTGCCAATTCCAAACAACAACTTGTGGCAAACCTCGCGAAAGACGCAACCGCGTATTTCGTCGTTACCGTCTGGCTTGAAGGAACCAAAGAAACTGGCGACTATTTCAACTCTTGCGTCGGCGGAAGCGTCAATATCACTCTTAAACTTGCCGCTTTCGATGTCGTGGCTTAATGCTGATACTTATTGATTCACCCACTTAAGGCGGGGGAGGGGTTTCCCTCTCCCGCTTATTTATTTATCGCAGGAAAGGAGATATACGTGAAACTGGAAAAGAAGATTCTGTTTGCCGCGTCGTTTTTGATTGTCTCTTCCCTCTCTGGGGCAGCTATATCCACTCTCGCGTGGTTTGAAACCACTCGTTCGGCAACACTTTCGTTCACTTCCATTTCCATTGAGAAAAACGCGGGGCAACTAGAAGGTCGCATCTACCCTTATTCCCGCGGAACCGTCGATTTCG
>JAXDTZ010000006.1:0-52606 GCA_034089705.1 Candidatus Alloenteromonas sp.
GAAGAGGACTTTTATGCCTAAGTTATACAAAAGAGAAAAATACCTTTCCAGAATGCGTGGCTTCTACCATGCGAACGACATCATCAAGGTGCTTACCGGACTTAGGAGATGCGGCAAATCCTCCATCATGCAGCTCGTCTGCAAGGAACTGATCAAAGACGGCATCCCCAAGGAGAACATCCTTTTCATCAGCCTCCAGAAAAAAGGATTCAAACGAATCAAGACTCCGGCCAAACTGGAGGAGGCGATCGATAGGCTTTCAAAAGGCGTCCGCGGCACCAAATACCTCTTCATCGACGAGATTCAGAAAGTGAAGGGCTTCGAAGAAGTGGTGGACGCTTATCGCGAGGAAGGCGACTATTCCATCTTTATCATTGGGAGCAACAGTTATTTGCTATCGGGCGAGCTATCCACCTATCTGACCGGCAGGTACGTCGAGTTTGAGATCGGAACCTTGACGTTTGACGAATACCTTGGGATGAAGGAGTATTTCCGCTTGCCCATCGATAAGAGCAATCCCCTTGCTGAATTCGAGAAATACATCCGCGAAGGCGGTCTTCCCCGCGCCGTCTTGTTCGATAACCCGCAGGACAAGCAAACCTATATCCAAGGAATCATTAAGGAAATCTTCGAGAAGGATATCCGCAGGAACAAGAAGATTCGCAACAGGGAACTTTTCAACGCGATCCAAACGTATATCATCAACAACTTTGGCTCGAAGACGTCGATCGGCTCGCTTTGCGATTACTTAAGCAAAACGAGGAAAGAGCCCGTCAAGAAAGACACGGTCTATCGTTATCTCGAAATACTCGAGAAAGCCAAGATCATCTCAAAATGCAAACGGTTCGATATGAAAAGCAAGAAAGCCATCAACGGGGAAGAGAAATACTTCCTCAGCGATTTGGGCTTTTATTTCGCGACCAACGTGGACGGCAGGGTGAATTACGGCCCGGTGCTGGAGAATCTGGTGTACAACTACGCGAAGAGCCAGAGGTATGAACTGAGCGTTGGCCAAATCGGCAACCTTGAAGTGGATTTCATATTGCGCGATCCATCCGGGGAATACTCTTACCTTCAGGTCGCCCGGACGATTTATGGGGAAGAGGACGAGAAGGGAGTGGATCGAACCCAAGAAAGGGAATACCGCTCTCTGGAACAAATCCAAGACAACTATCCCAAATATATCTTGTCGCTGGATTATCTACTACAAAGGAGAAGCGGGATCCTTCATAAAAACATCGTTGATATGATGTCGAAAAACGAGGGTTTTACGGGACTAAATTAGAAATTGTCCGAATTCGTCCCATTTGCCGTCCTTTGATTTCTTGATTATCGATTCCACGTATGCGTCGTTGAGTCCTTTCATGGTTCCGTCCTCCTCCCGAATAATGGCACGGAGCGGATTAGGTGGAAACAATTTACGGAATAATCAATCCCCCTAGGGGGATGGTTGGACGGAAACGAATTACGCCATAATTTCCTAGAAACAAATTACGCCATAACTACAGGATTCTTCCGTTATGTTGCAAATAAAACCATAGTTAAGTAATATATGGTTGTATATGGAACAAGCAATCAAAGCGATCATCGAATCGAACCGCGGGTACGTCACGAGGAAGGACATCGACGGGCACGGCATCCCCTCGGTCTACCTCAGCAGATACGCGCGAAAGCACGGCCTTAAGCGGATCGCTAGGGGTTTCTATGCGGAAGATGGGTGGATCGTCGATCCCTACGTCGTCTTCCAATACGCTTATCCAAAGTTCATTTATTCTTTCGGCTCGGCGGTCTATCTCCACGGCCTTGGGGACATCCTCCCGAGCTATCTCGAGGTGACGGGCCCACTCAATTATCGGCCTATGTCGCGAACTAGAGATGACATCATCACGCACACCGACACGGTAGGGGAATCCTATGCGCTGGGCGTCGCGGAGGTGAGGACGAGTCTCGGGAACGTCGTGAGGGCTTACGACAGGGAAAAGACGATCTGCGACCTGATCAGGCACAAGGGCAAAGTGGAGTTCGAAACGTACGCGAAGGCCCTGAACCTCTATGCTCGCTCAACCGATAAGAACATCAACAAGCTCATGGCTTACGCGCGAATACTCAAAATAGAAAAGGAAGTCCGTTCCCGAATGGAAGTGCTGCTCAATGCCGATTAATAAAAGCGCCCTGCAGGTGAGGATAAACAATATGTCCGATTTTTACATTAGGAAAGACTAATCTCCCAAAACTGTATTGATATTAGGAGATTGTTTGAGGAATTGGGAGAACAATCCCTTAGCTTTCCTTATTTCCCTATAGGATATTTGGGGGCCAACTTGGCGTCGGTCGGATGCTTTGAATATTGTTGCGACGCCCTTTGTTGATAACAATACTGGGATCAGCGCAAATCCAATCGTCCATCGAAGCGGTGGGAGGGCCATGTTTTTTCGCGAGAGCCGGCTTTACCAAATAAATTACCAAATAAATTACCAAATAAGGTTAATAGCCCATACCCATTCCCGTAAAACATAGAATGAAATGCGCTAAAAGTATTCAGGTACGAATACTTACAGAGTAAAGTATATGCATGAGTTACAAGTTTCTCAAAGAATCTCTATTCACCTTTGAAAGCGTGATGCAATCCGGCCTCACCAAGCAAGGGGCTGTCTCCGCTTTGCGCCGGTTGGAAGGGCAGGGCAGGATAAAAAAGCTGCGACGGGGGCTCTATGCCCGCGTCAATCCAATAACGGGCGGGATCTTCGCCTCCACCTTCGAAATCGGGACCGCCTTGCATCCAGGCAGCGTCATCGCCTATCACACCGCCTTGGAGTTTTACGGCTTGGGGCACCAGGTTTATTTCGAAGCCTACTGTCTATGTCCAGCTCGATACAGGGAAGAGACTGTCGAAGGGATGCGTTTCTGCTTTTTCAGCAAAACGATCGAAGAAGGCGTGGCGGAGCGGTTTGGCTCAGCGCCCATCCGCGTCACCGACCTCGAAAGGACGATCGTGGATTGCCTCGACCGCATCGATCTTTGCGGTGGCTACGAAGAACTATGGAACTGCCTTTCTCCCCTCCATTACCTTCAAGGCGATAAAGTGCTGAAATACCTCAACTTATATCAAAAGAAAAACCTATACCAAAAGGCGGGATTCGTTTTGTCCAAACTGGGCATCCAAGGACTTGACGAATCCTTCTTTGAGGCGTGCGAGAGGAACATCGGCACCGCGTGGGTGGACCTATGCACGCCCGCCGAAAAGGGCGAAAAGGATGCGAGATGGCGCGTCAAGGCCCCGAAACAATCCGGCTGTGATTATTGGGTGGGTGAATGAAGGAGATCAACGGCAGAAGAATCCAAACCATCGCGAAGGAAACCGGCTTTATCCGCGACAATCTTGAGAACGTTATGCGCCTCATGGATGTTTTGGAGATGCTTTTCGCCTCGACTTATTCTCATCGCCTCGCACTCGCCCATTGGGTTTCTTCAAGATATTTATCTACCAATTTATCTACCAATTTATCTACCGATTGAGTTATATCGAGGAGAGAAAAACGAGTGGCGCATGAATTATGAAGACATCGCGCTAGGCCTCGTAAGCAGGGACTAGGAGGAGTGGTTTGAGTTCAAAGAGAACTGGTTCAACAAAGAGGGGTTGGCTTGGATGGCATTCTAAAGCGCCACGGAACTAAGCGATTCGCCTTCCTGTACCCTTTGGATCATTCCGAGTTTGGCTTTCCCATCGCGTTTCGGTTTCTTGTGCTCTAAGCCGATTTCCCCTAACGCATTGGTAATCGCGACCCATTTACGGACTCTGTTCGTGAAGGTATGACGCTTGCATCCTCCCGGACAATCGATGTGCTCACCCACTTTGCGCTTTTTGACGCATTCCAATTTGAATTCTTTCGTAAACCTTATAGAAAATAGACCCTCCAGCTGGAAGTCCAACTTTTGGGTCTCATCTCACATCTGCGATGCGTTTTATTTTTTTCTTCGACTTTGCCTTGGAAAATGGATATGGCGCGAGATATTATCTAATCGAAAAAAATGTAGAATTCTACAGAATTTTAGGTTATATGCGATCGAACGGCCTTTCTATCTAAACCAGCTCATCAACGCGAGGAACAATGGTTTCCCGAAAGTGATCACGGGACTCCGGCGGTGCGGCAAATCCTACTTGCTAACGGATATTTACCCATCCTACCTCCGATCCGTCGGGGTAGAGGAGGCAAGCATCATATATATCCCCCTCGATGACGATAGGAACCAAACTTTGCGCGACCTTTGGAACTAGGCAAATGCGTGAGGGCGATGACCGCGGGCAAAAGCCGCCGGCTATTGGCAATCATGTATCACTCCATCTTAATCCAACATTTCTCTTTCAAGAAATTAGCGATCTCTGGTTTCATTCGTTCGTTTTCATAGTATGAAACAAGGACTTTTTTGTATTCGTCAACTTTATCCGCTGGAACTACGATTAAGCCTAATGCATGGGAAATCAAATAATGGTTTGCAAATAGTATTGCTGTTCTTTTATTACCGTCTAGGAATAATTGTTTTTTCATGACATATAAAACCAAATCAACGGCAAGATCGATTCCTTTTTCATGATTTAACATGTCGCATAAATCTTGCTTCACTTGGTCTTCCAACGGAATGGGAGGAATATAAGTGGAACCGCCAATAGTAACCGGCACACTTCTTATTCTTCCTGCGGTTAAAGAAAAACCATCCTCCACTATTTGATTGATTTGACACAAGACTGCGTAGTTTGTTGGGTAATTGGCTAAATCAACCGACGTAATGAATTCCCATGCTCTTTTAAGATTGATGACTTTGTTAATGTCGGAAGCGGTCATGTCTTTGACTTTCCCGCCATTCACAATTTTTTCGGTGTCGGAATAGGTAGTTGCTACCCCTTCTAACATGGCTTGTTTATAAATAGAATCAACAAGGTACCTTCTAGCCAAATCTATGTTAACGGCAACTTTTTCAGCAACGCCTTCCGTTTCAACATAATGGAGTTCCTTAAGGGTTTTGTTAATCTCTTTTAATCTCTTTTTGAGATTCTTAGATAATTCAGTATTATTTCGAATCAAGTTATACAAAACATCGGAATATTCGCCAGCGTATTTCGTGATTAAAACACCATCTTGACGATAATGAACATAGATGTATTGCTTGCCATCTTTATCTCTTAATTCAATCGAACCAAAAATAATGGATTTTAATTGCTCCATTATTTGATTTTTTTCCCGTAACAATTCATGGATATTCGGCATAACAATACCTCCAGCAAACCCATTGTATCGCAATAAATAAACAGTGTGAAACATTTTTGATGTTTTTGTTACACACTATGTAATCATTTTTTTACAATAACAAAGCATAAACCGCAAGTTTGGATTCAACGAAGCCGCATGTTTGGCGTAAAAATAATGGTGAGTTTGGCAAGGCCAATGGCGAAAAACATAGCATAGTGCCATCACCTATCCTACTTGATATTTATGATTTCTATTTATTCTAGATACACCAGCAAATGATGGATTATCGTCCCGATGGTATCATCTCGCCAAGCAATCAGAGACGGTTGGGAGGCGGCCCGGGCCTGGTTGTTTGGCGATAACCCTTCCCCCGAGACGCATCCCAACGGTCGGAAGGGATTCTTTTGTGGGACAAAACCGCCGTTTCATCCATGTCGGACGATAAGATCGCCGCCGCGCTTTCCCTGCTTTCCGCGGAAGCGGCGCGCCCAGCTTCTCAGCGCATGCTGCAAGCTCGGCAAGCGTTGTCCCCCGCGCCGGCGACTGACGTTGGACGGTCAGACTTATCCAGTTTTGCCTGAAATCATCTATCCATATTATGTAGTGAAAAACTTGTGTCGCGAACAGGCAAAACGATTTTTTGCCGTTTCGCAGAAGGGAAAGGACTTCTTAGTAGTAAGGTAAAAATCTTAACAAATTCTTAACAACTTCATTTTAAATGAACAATGTTTTCTTAATACCAAAATAATCAACATTGTAATCGAGGTGATTGAAGATGAAAGATTTCGAGCATAAAAAAATTAGAATTACTCTCAATTCCAATTATGGATGGGCTTCAGTAATAGGGGCATATATTAAAGAAGAAAACAACTTTTTGGTTATCTATAATCCCTTAATCAAAGGCCTCCAATATATTTCGTTGCTCTTTATCAAGACGATAGAAATACTTGGCGAATATAGAGAAGGTGACGATGATGGCGAATAATGTCTATGTCATTGGGGCCGGAAAACTTGGGTGTCAAATCGCCAATAATCTGTCAAAAGAAGGTTTTAACGTCACCATTGTTGATTTAACAAACGAAGTTTTTAATAAAATTCAGGATTTCAGCGGCTTTACCAGGGTTGCTGATTTCACAAACCCTTCCGCTCTTGATCATTTTAATTTAGATAATCTCTCGATGTTAATTGTTGTCACCGGTGATGATAACAAAAACATTTTTATCGCGGATATGTGCAATTATATGTTCCGGATCAAAGACATATATATTCGCTTATATGACAGCAATAAAGAAAAACTAATCACAAGCGAAAACATTCATTCGATTTGCCCGTTTTTGCTTTCCATAAAATATTTCGATTCTTTAAAGATGCAGGAGAAAAATTGATATGAGAGTAGCAATATCCAATGGGCATGAAGAAGCCGATTACATCATCAAGATGTATAAGAATCACAGGAATAAGATTGTGGTGATCAATGATGATTTCAATATCGGCAATGAACTGAGCAAAAAGAATGGCATTGATATTATTTTTGGCGACTCTACCAATGATTATGATTTGAAAATAGCCCAAATAGACGATTTCGATTTATTCATCGCCTTATCAAACAATGACGTAACAAACTATATATCATGTAAATTGGCAAAACAAAGATTCCATGTCAAACGAACCATCGCAATCGTAAAAAACCCAAACATCGTCAGTTTATTTAAAGCGCTGGGAATTGATTCGACAATATCATCCACTTACTTATTGGGCGAGACAATTAAAAATGAATCCAATATTGAATCGATCGTAAAAACATTATCATTCGAGGATAGTATCGTAACGATATTTGAGCTGCTAATAAAAGACGATTATTTTGTTTGCAATAAAAAATTAAAAGATATTGCCTATGATAAAGAATTTAACGTAAGTGCAATCTATCGAAAGCCAAATGTGATAATCCCTCGTGGCGACACAACATTATTATCCGGGGATAAAGTTTTTATTATGGTTGCCAGCGAACATAAAGATGCGATTGCCGCTTTATTCACAAGGAAAATAGGAAAATGAATAACCAAATAAGCGGATATCAATTAATCATTTATTACATCGGATTGTTTTTAATTGCGATCGGTTTTATCATTTTGCTCCCTTTATTGATGCTCATTTTTTATCGGAATGAGATTCAATACGCCTATTGTTTTTTAATTCCTGGTATTATTTCCATTTTTATTGGATATCTTATCAACTTCTTTTTTAAAAAGAAGAAACCGGTCAATTTAGAAAATCACCAGGATGTAGTATTGGTTGTATTCATTTGGATCATTTTAATATTTGTTTCATCGTTTCCGTTTTTATTGACTGGTAAAATAGGCTTTACCAGAGCAATATTTGAAGTAACAAGCGGTTATACAACAACAGGCTTGTCGGTCATCGATGTTGCTTCTTGCCCGAAAATTTTCTTGTTTTATCGTTCGTTGACTCTTTTCGTTGGCGGGGTTGGTTTTGTTTTGATCGTCACTTCCGCCATCAGCGATAAATTGCGATTAAATATTTATGAAGCAGAAGGACATAACGATAAATTATTGCCAAATTTCATCAAATCGAGTCGTTTAATTTTCGCCTTATATTTCGGCTATATCGTTTTAGGCACAATCATGTATTTATGCTGTGGCATGGATTTATTTGATGCTGTGAATCATTCCATTGCCGCCTTATCCACTGGTGGTTTTTCAACCAAAGCCGGAAATATATATGAATTCCATTCACTCGGTGTTGAAATCGTGTCGATTTTATTAATGCTGCTCGGTGGCACGAATTTTGTAATACATATCTTTTTATTGAAAAGGAAATTTAAAACCGTCTTTTTCCATTGCGAAACCATTTTTTCATTCCTGATCATCATTTTGTTTAGCATCATTTCCATTTCCATTTTTTATGGAACCAACTTCGAATGCGATAGCAATAATGTTATGGTTGTTGTTTTTCAATTGGTAAGCGCTCTTACTACAACTGGCTTTCAAAACATTAGTTCCATATCCATTCTTCCTCATTTCTTTATTGGTATTATGATAATGTTCATGCTAATTGGCGGAGAAATGGGCTCTACTGCTGGAGGCATCAAGCAATTTAGAATTATCTCTTGTCTAAAAGGCATAGGGGATTACATTGCTAAATCATTTAAAAATAGAAAAATAATCCACCATTCATTGCTCAGAAAAGATGAACAAATCATCTATTTAGACGACAACAATTTGTCCGCTAATTATGCGTTTGTTTTTACCTATCTTTTATTATTTTTAATAGGATCCTTAATATTCTCTTCATTTGGATATTCCATGGAAGAGTCGATGTTTGATTTTGCCAGTTGCCTATCAACGGTTGGATTGTCTTGTGGCGTAATTACCATGTATTCAAGCAATGTCGTTCTTTGGACAGCGATCATTGGTATGTATTTGGGAAGGCTAGAGATATTCGCAGTTATATACACTATCATTAATTTGTCTTCTAGAAAGTGAAGTGACCTTATGCAAAAACAAAAATTATTGAAAAGAAACACTCTATTGTTCAATATCCTTATCACGCTGTTAATCAACGGTTTGGCGATTGGATTGATGCTCGTGTTAAATCGAAGCTATATACACGATGAAAACATCTTCATTCTTTTCATTTTAGCGGTGTTAATTATTACCATTGAAACAAAATCGATCATCTATAGCATTGTTTCATGCGCTTTTCTGTGCTTGGCGTTTAATTTCTTTTTAACGGAACCCCAATACTCTTTTGTAATGGATGATTTAAATTATTATTTTTCATTTGGATTCTTCATTATCATTGCCATCATATTCGGCAGCATTGTCATTCAACTTCAAAAAGAAGTAAAACAATCACAAGAAAACGAAAAGAGAATCAATATATTGTTTGATTTATCAAAAAAATTCCTTAATTGCCACAATGAAGATGAAATATATCAATGCATTACCGCGTGTTTAGAAGAGAACATCAAAAATCAATTTTTATTGAAAAATCTATTCTTAAACAAGACGTATGGCAATCTAACTTCACTCAGCAACGAGGAAATGGAAGCATGCGATTTTTCCGTGAATCAATTCACCGTTGTCGGTTATAACCAACCCGTATACTCATCCAATAATTTCTTAGTATTTCCGATCAGATCAAAATCGGTAAAATTCGGTTATATTTTTATTCGATTAATCAAAAATACTTTCAGCGATTCTGAATTTAGTTTTATCAAAAGCATATCGACGGAAGCAGCTGTCGTCTTAGAAAGAGAACGCGCGATCCAAGAACAAGAAAAAAGCGAACATAAAAGTGAGAGAGAGCATTTTAAATCCACTCTTTTACGGAGTTTGTCGCACGATTTGAAAACCCCTTTGACTTCCATTCAATCCGGCTCATTGTTTTTAAAAGAAAATCTCGAAGGCATTTCATCGACAGAAGCAAAAGAGCTTCTCGATGACATTTATAACGAATCGGTATCTTTGTATTCTTTTGTTAACAATTTATTAAATATGTCAAAAATATCGGATAGGCAATCCATCAACAAAGAATATGAATCGTTAGCAGATATTATGCAAAATGTCGAAGAATATTTTTCGAAACAAAAATTTAGCCAGAGCATCATTTACCCAACAGTGGATGAAACAACTTTGATCTATTGCAACGCGCAACTAATGATTCAATTGTTTATTAATTTAATCAGCAATGGCATTAAATATACCGCGCCCGGCAGCACGATTCGTGTGATCTTCCATATTAACAACGACAATTTGTTGGCGGAAATAAGCGATAACGGAGGCGGAATTCCGGTTGATAAAATCAAAGATTTATTCAAAGAAGATAAAAGACTTCTTCAAAAGAAAGATGCTTATCGATCCAATGGCTTAGGCTTGATAATATGCAAATCAATCGTTGAAATACATAACGGATTTATCGAAGCTATGAATAACGATATTGGTGGCGCATCGTTTAAATTTAGAATCCCATTGAAAAGAGGTGAACACGATGATACTGATAATCGAGGATGACAAATCCATTGCAAAATTATTGGAGTTAACATTAAAAACACACGAATACAAAGTTAAAGTGGCAAGCAACGGCCTTACCGGATTATCTATTTTTTTAAGCGATAAACCGGAATTGATTCTTTTGGATTTAGGTCTTCCGGATATCGATGGTTTAGAAGTGATCAAACAAATTAGAAAAATCGATCAGACGCCAATTATTGTTATTTCTGCTCGCGATGCGGAAGAGGAAAAAGTCAAAGCCCTTGATTTAGACGCGAACGATTATTTAACAAAGCCTTTTATGAGTGAGGAATTGTTAGCGAGAATCAGAGGCTGCTTAAGAAGAAATAGCATTGCTAATAAAGAAGTTTTTGAAAGCAAGGGCTTAAAAGTAAACTTTGCGTTGCACCAAGTGTTTGTTGATGGTGTTGAAGTCCATCTTACGCCACTGGAATTTAAGATGTTGTCTTTGTTTATCAATAACAAAGACAGAGTGTTAACGCATAAATATATTCAAAAAGAAGTTTGGGGTTATGATTCGCTGGATGAATATCAATCTCTTCGCGTTTTCATTTTGAATTTACGACGAAAATTATGCATCAATAATCATAAATATATTCATACCGAAATCGGGATAGGTTATAGGATTATCGTATAACCTAACAATAGAAAATAGGATAAGTCTTGTCAACGGTTTTTTCTCTATTTGCTAGATATTGGTGCAAATGAGGGATAAGAATCACGACCACGTCGAGCTTTTTCGGAACGAATTTGCGTAAGTGTGGCTCTTCGGCGTTCCGCACACCCTCGCCACGAGGTAGGATATCGATCTGAGTTTAAGGGATTTTGTACTATTAATCCCCTTCCTTGACCACAAGCTTATTCTTGCGAGGGCGGCCGCGCATGCCTTTCGTGGTTTTGCGGACAACGTACTCCGGGGTGCATCCTTCGGGGATCTCGAACCCAAACGCCTCGCAGATCTTTATCTTCTGAGTTTTAGGCAAATTTGTACTATTAATTCCTAAAACTGGAGATTATTGCCTAAGTTTGGGTAATTAAGTTTAGATAATTACAGATAGGTGTTATCGCTCTGTTAGTCGTAGACATGCTGCAGTCTCAATATGTACCGTAATTAGTTTGCGGATTCCAATAGTTAAGTCCGTTAATTCGTTGGAAGCGGAAATAAGTCCCGTAATATAAAAAGTCCGCCGTTTGCCCGGAAAAGCGGCCGATTCGGCTTCTTCCGAAGGCCTGTCCCGCGAAACATTCTCTGCTGTGCAGTTTATCGCGGATCACTCCCATGACTCCATCGGGATCGACGATGTGGCAAAACATGTAGGATACAGTCGTTCTTATATCACCCGCCGCTTCAAGAGGGAGACCGGAAAAAGCATCAATGACTACATCACGGAGACAAAAATCCGGGATGCGAAGCGTTGTTTACGATATTCGGATCTGTCTTTTGGCGAGATCGCCAGTTATCTGGCTTTTTCCAGCCAAGCCTACTTTCAGACTGTTTTCAAAAAAGAAACCGGGATGACCCCGGGCGAATATCGGCAGACCCACGTTGCAGGCAGGATCAATTCGTAATTGGAAAAGGGCTGAACGAAAGAGGCTTAAGAAACTTTTTGCTCTTTTTCCTCTTTGTTCCTGACTTTATTTTCGGTAAATGTCAGGATTGGCTCCCCGTTCTGAGCGGCCAATCAACGCCGCTATTTCTGATGGGATTCAGAAAACGGTGGTCGAGGAATGATGTCCATGCCTTGGATTGGCAATTAACAGGAGATTGGTCTTATCTGTTAAGCGTTCAGGTAGATGAAGGATTGTGGGGCTGACTTTACGCCATAGACGCTTAATTCCAAAGGCTCGTCGTATATTTTGATTTCTCCAAGCCGATAGGCGTAACTAACGGTCCTTCCATGGAAATACTCATCGAAGAAGGCTTTGGAGATGCCGGAATGCTCCTTTGTCTCCTCCCATAGTTCCTCGGGTGGAAGCTCGAGAACTTCGAGGATCTTTGCCTCCGCGACGACACGTTTAACCGGGGTCGTTTCATAGATGATCAAGGAGTCGACGTCTTGCTTGGCGGCCTTGGTGCGGTATTCGAATTTCTTCTCGCCAGAAAGGATCTTCGCGACATGCTCTGGATTGATGGAAATAAGGATCTTCCTCATTGTCGTTCTCCTTTCTCGATGATCGAATGCGCCTGTTCCGCCGTGATAATAGTGTTCATCCTCGGAGCCTCGTTGCTTGCCTCGTCGAAGATTCGCAGGTCATATAGTCCCTTCAGGGTGATTTTGTTCCGGAAGGGTTTGAGAAACAGCAGTTTCACGACGGTTCTGTACTTCTTTTTTTGATAAAATGATTTTAACTCATCCTCGGTGAAAACGCTTTTGTTTTTCACTAACCCTAGGTATTCTTCTTCGGATTGCGGGTATAGGATTTCTTCAATGATCGCTAGCCCAGACACGACGGAATGGTATTTTTTAGGCCAGCTTTCGCCTTTTCGATAAACGAAGACGAGATCGCCGGGTTTGGTTTTCAAATCCCTCCATCCGCATACGTAGATCTTCTCCGTGGCATAGCTGCACGGCTCCTTTTCGTATAAGCTCATGTCCTCGTTCCTCAGGTGGAGGTCGGGAAAGAGCTTGCCGTGCCATTCCGGCTCGATCGGAAGGAACCCATAGGAGCAACCGGGCTTGGTCAATGGGTAATTGAACATCGGACCCTTACTGGGATCATAGCTCCGCATATCCTTCACCAACACGAGCTCGCCGTTGTCTTTGTGACAATAGGGGACGAAGCCCCATTTCGTCATGAGGCCCATCAACGCCTTGACGCCATCGCGCTTATCCTCGAATAAGGTGACGTAGATGCCGTCAACGTCAAAAGAGAGGGCGTTATCGAAGATGATCTTCAGGAAACGCTCGCCCACGCGAAGACCCTTCGAGGCGTTCTTGAACGTGCCTACCTTCAGCCAACTTTGCCTTTTCATCGGTTTATCAAAGCCCATAAACGGCTCTTCTTCGCCTTCTTTTTTCAAATAGAGGAAGCCTTGAAGCGTGCCATCTCTGTCTTTGAATATGTAGGCGTCCTCGCCACTTTTGCGGTTCAGCCAAGCATTGAAGTCCGCGTAACCGTAATCCTCCCGCAGCGAATCGAAGAACGGGTCGGATACTTCGAGCGTCCCGATTTTGTCCTTTTTGATCGAAAGAACCTCATAGTCGGTCAAAGACGGATTGGCCTTCTCCATCAAATGAACGAATTCCTCAATCGTCATGACCCTGTCGCGAAGATAGAGCTTCTCCGCCTTTCTAAGGATCCCTTTATCCTCGGTAATCAAGAAATCCGTTCTGCCCGAATAGACTTGCAGGAGCATCTCGTCGTCGATCTTCGAGTTTTCGTCGAGAGCACTACCGATGCAGTTAGCGAAGAAGGGATCCTTTTTCGTCGAAGGCACGACTTCCTCGTACGCGTTCAGCTTGTCCGTCATGCTTTGGACCACGTTCTTGTCTCTGTATTTGGCAAGCTCAGTCCTTAGCGAAGGGTGGAAGAGTTTCTTACCCCCGAGCGAATCGATCCAATGGTAAAGCTTTCCGGCGATGGGGAGGGCTTCGTCTTGGGATTCCCTGTGGATGACGATGTTGGTGTCCAATAGGTAACGGGCCTTTTCGTATCGGATGTCTTCCGGAACGATGCCGAAGACGATAATTCCATATCGTTTCACCTGATCGGAAGAATAGAAGCGACAGCATTCCCTGATAAGGTCGGAATAATCTGAATACACCCCTTGAAAATCCGATTCCCAGTTTTTGGACAAGGCCTCATCCCAATCGCTGAAGGCTTCAACGCTATTTACGAAAACCCTGACGTAGTCGCTTGGATTTTGGTTCGAGACGAGCAAAATCACGTCGCCTGGCTTGATCGCCTTTCTGACATCGTCAGCGAGACGGTATTCATGCTTCTTCACCCCATTTCGGATGCTTTGGATGAAATGGGGCCTGATCTTCATTACATGTGTTACCATAAAACTCCTTTCCGCTTTCGGCGGAGGCGTCAAATGTTGCTACTAGCCGCGCGGGTGGCGAGGTTCTGGCTGCTAAGATTTGTCCCGCCGTTATTATAATCCTTCGCTTTGCCATAAGGTATATGACCATGGGGCAAAAATCATTATTCATCGCCGTTTCTTTTATATTACGGGACTTATTTCCGCTTTAAACGAATTAACGGACTTAACAATTGGAATTCGCAGGAATCCGCACACGCAAAAAATGCGATTGAATTCGAAAGAAACGAGATAGTACAATGTTTGGCGACACAATCATTTCGATACAAAAAACGGGAAAACCATCGATGAAATCGGCGATTCGCGTTTTTGGCGAGCGGTTCGCTTAACGAGTTATTTACCAAATTCGCCAAAAAAGTGAACATATTTGCGTGAAAAAGGAGGGCCGCGAAATGAGTCTAGGTCAGAAAATTAAAAAAGCGCGGTTAGACGCCAACTTAACGCAAAAGGATCTCGCCGATGCGCTCAACGTGACATTTCAAACCGTCAGCAAATGGGAGAACGGAACCACGGAGCCGGATCTTGCGACATTAAGGTTATTATCGAAATTGCTCGGGTGCACCTTAGAATACCTCATCAGCGAAGACGAGGAGATTCCAAACCCAATCCCGGTGGAAGAAGTGAAACCGATTCTCCCGCCAATCCCCGAGAAAAGGCAAATTGGCACATGCACCGACTGCCATGCCCCGATTATGGAAGGGGACATCTACCACAACGTTGAAAGGAAGTCGCCCGGGGGAATCAAGGAAACCGTCATGATCTGCCACCCTTGCTTCCAGCGGCGCGAAGAAGAAATCGAACGCCTCGCCCATGAAGCCGAACTGTCCATTTCCCCTAAGCCAAAAGCAAGCGGCCGTTCCCATCGAATCACGGATCGAAAAGACAAGAAGCCTTTGATATGGAGCATCGTCCTTGGGGCAATCGCGCTCGTCGTCGCCTTGATCGTATGCATCGCCCGATACAATTCCGTCGGCATCGGCTGGACCATCGGCGCCCCATTGCTGCTTGGATATGCCACGACCGCCACGATCTATTGCATCTTTACGGCAAGTTTTGTTTCCGACATCTTCTTGGGGGTGGCCAGTTGGACCATCCGCTTCCCCGGCTTGATCTTCTCTTGGAGCCTGGATGGAATCTTGTGGCTCATCGGGATGAAAATCCTATTTTTCGTCGTCAGCGTCATGATTAGCATCGGAACATTCTTGCTTGCCGTTGCCCTCGCCGCAGTCTTCTCCGTCTTTACATTCATCCCCTTACTTATCTATAACAAAACCCATTATTAAGGAGCAAACCATGAAAAAGAGATTACTCGTTCTCGCGCCAATCGCATTAAGCATGCTTTTAGCTAGTTGCGGAGGCAAGAATCCCGAAACGCCGACTTCAAGTTCCCCTCAAGGAACCTCGAGCCAAGACACTTCAACCAAAACCGATTCAACCTCTTCCGTGGAATCGGTAAAGGCCCGCTTCCTCATAACCTTTAAAGATGAAGAAGGAAAGACTCTCGATTCCCAAGAATGGGAAGAAGGTGCAACTCCGTCTTTCACCTATGAAAAGGAAGACACACGAGAATGGGATTACACGGTTCTCGGTTGGTCGGATTCGCTAGGCGGAAACGTTATCACAATCCCGGCAGTCGCTGCCGAAGCCACTTATTACGCTGTAGTAAATAAAGTGAAGCAACAATACACCATCACTTTCGACTCCAATGGCGGATCCGCCGTCACTTCGATCACCGCCGATTACGGCACCGAGGTTGAGGAGCCTATCGAGCCAACCTATGACAAACACAAATTCGTCGCTTGGTCCTTCGACAAAGCCGGCGAGAAAAAAGTAACGTGGCCACTCACACTAACCGATGACATTACTCTATATGCCAATTGGAACGAAGTAGTGGATATCAAAGCCTACTTGGCATCTCTTGTTTCCGTCACGGGCCAGGATCCCTATAGCTATATCCCCGCCAAGATGCTTCCGACCAATAGTGAGAACCACGTTACCGAATCCGCAATAACCTACGATTTCAATTCCTTCGTGAATGTATCCAACATCCGATATGGCGGATTCGGGGAACAATGGAACATGGTCGTCGGGAACCTCGCCGAGAGTGAGAGGTTCTACGCGATTCTCGCAACTGCCGAAACCGTTGTGAACGCAACCGTCGTCGCCTTCAACAACTACCTCGACAACAACCCCAGCGATACTGCGACTCATACGCTGAGTGAAACCGCCTATACGGCTAAATTGGATTTCCATCAGGGGCTCCTAACCTACGTTCTACAATACAAGACCGGATGGAACGTTCCGTTCTTTGGCGAGATTCTCCCGCAGATTGACATGAAATATGACGTCACTAGCGGCGAGAGGTCCGTCCGCATCCAGCTCACCGAGAACAACGCGATGCGCTACGTCGTCACCGAAAATAGTTATGCATTCGGTATCGAATATGGCGTTACAGCCGTCTCGCGCAAAGCGTATTTCCAAATCGATAAGCTCGAAGACGAAAGCGTGAATGGCCATATCTACGAATTCGTGCAATACAAGGACAAAGACATGGTTCCCTCCTGCGCTGATTTCTATATCGCTGAAGACTACGTTTCCGTTGTAGGCAACAAGGCAAGCGGCATGCCGGGCTTCACTGGGTACATCAACGAATTATATAGAACGGACGAAGGAAAGCTTCTCGGATATGAGGTCCGCGAATCCTTCACGAAGTGGGGCATTACGGCAACGTACCACACCCTTTGGTTCAACCTTTGCGACATCTCCGGCATCACCAGCGTGAAGGCCATCAAGAACGATTCCAACTCATTTGGTCTCGGAGGGCAAAACAGCCACGACATTTACCTCAACGGGAAATCCACGATCTTCGAACCCACGTACAACACGAAATTCGGCGTAAAGACTTCCAGGAAATACGACGTCGAAATGAGGAAGCAGTCGTTCTTTGGATACAAAGATGACGCTCTTACCGAATTCCAAGTTGAGATTCCCATGATGTTCATCCAAGCCGATCACGACGGTTACACGAACTTCTCGGATTTCCCTAACGACATCCTCTCGAAGAGCGGAATCTCCGCGAACGTCTCCTTGTCCAAAACGGTTCTGGCCAAAATCCAAAGCGATTATGCGACCCTAATTGACGTCTTCATCGCCAACAAAGACACCGTCACAGGCGAAACGATCGACATGTATATCGGCGAAGCGGTCGCCATGGAGTAACACAACATGAATATCGAAACACGAGAAGTCTCTCTTGGATGGAGCGAAAATGGCGAACGCGAAAGAAACCTCAAAGTCTACGAAAGCTTCGGGTGGCAATACACGCAAGACGTCCGTAGGGGGAAATCCTCTTACAATGTCCTTGCCCGTGATATGGATATGCCCAACTATCCTTTGATCAAGGCGCTTGACGATAAATACTTCGCATTGAAAGCGCAGAAGAAAATTTATACGCCCATCTACGAAGACCCGATAAATTTCTTGGTCATGTTCCTCTTACTTGTCCTATTTGTCATCCCATTGGTCATATACCTGCTTTTCAAAGGCAGGCAAAAGGCGAGGATTCGGGATCATAATGCGAAACTCGAGCGCGAGATGGAAAGCATCCTAAAAGAAGCACGTTCATTGCTATAAACAAACCTCTCCAAGCCGTAAAAACCCGCTACATTCGTGTGGCGGGTTTTCTCTCAAAAATGCCTATTTATCGATGCGCTTTGGTATTAGCATCTGATGATAGATAAGGAGCAATGTCGACTCCGTGGGATTGTCAAATAATAAACCTGTTAAGAAAATGATATACGATTAATGAGCCTGCTAAAAAATTCAGAATCGTAGTAAAAAATTATTCACTGGGTTAATAGGGCCAAATAGAGAGCTGTCATAAAACGATATCAAATCCAAATCATTTAGATAGCATCGAATGATATATTTCACCCACGATTACTCCCCTCAGCCACCAATAGGCATTTAAAAAACAATGAGTTAAAAGCACGGTGTGGGATTTGTTCTATTCCAAATGATGTAAGACAAAACCCCTAAAGCAAAAAGGCATCTGACCTTACAATGCTTCGGTCCAAAAAATGCATAAAAGAAGGATGCCATGGATAGTCCGCCACAACTCGGGACAAGGAATTACGTGCCCCATCTTTGCCAAACGAGGCTGTATAGCCGCGAAAGGATCCGCGAATCCCATTAGAAGGCATGGAAGGCCCTTTCCCATTGCCGCGCCAAAAGGCCTTCGCTTTGCCGATGGCTCAAGCGCTTCGACTAGATCGGCGAAGATGGCCTGAGGGAACAGGGGGCGAGGTGGATGAAGCGGTACAACTCGACCCCCAGAATGGCGCTTAGCTTGAGGGCGCCGGACCAGGTCGAGTTTGCAAAGCTCCGCGAATTGATGTTAACTATGGGCGAGATCAGGTGCCCGAAGTTAGAACGGCGTCTCACATCATCTGACAACTAACAAATCAAAGCGCAAGATGACTCAGGAAAAGTTAATCAAATTCGCTACCCGTGTGCCCGTGTTCATGTATCTGACGGATTACCGGGAATGCAGCCGGCAGGACGTCATCACGCAATTGGAGCCGGGGCCGTTCAAAAAGGTCACCGGTTCTGGACGTGAAGGACTTCGAACTGCCTGTATCGCTGAACGTATTCAACGAGGCCCTGATGAACGATGCCGTTTACAAGTTCAAACGGCATGAAGACGCCAGCCTGATCTATACCGGTATCGATAAGCATACCGGCGAAAATGTTGGTCTGTACAGCACCGTTATCTCTCGTGCCGATTATGACGCAATGGCCGATCAGCTTGCCGTCTCCATGGCAGCGGACGTGCCTCGTGACGATGGTCTTGCGGAAAGGCCAGTATTCACGAACTTCAACAATTATGATCTCGATAACGAGAACGAAGAAATGCCGATGGTCGCAGAGCTGAAACCTGAATACGGGGCAAAACGGAATCCTCTCGTTCAGCCAACAAAGCCTACGGCGGTACCCGCATATCGTCCTGCTTATGTGGCACCTACGCCGTCTGCAACACCCGTGGCCGCAAAACCGGTCATCAAAATCGATACATTCAAGGTCCACGCCGGGATTATCGTTAAGCATAAGGCTTTCGGCACCGGTGAGGTCAAGGGCATCGATGGAGGTCTTATTGTCGTTGCCTTTGCCGGTGCGGATAAGAAGTTCCAGTTCCCCGAAGCCTATGAACGGGGATTCCTGAAACTCGATGAATTACACTGTGGAGGTTGTTATGGAAAAAGACAGACGTGCTGATGCGGTGCTCTTCGGTTTTGACTTCCAAGTTAATGCCGCTATTGTATTAATGCTTGAGAACATTAAGGAATTGCAATCTTTGCGATTGGAGAGCGAGAACGAAGACATTGATATTGAGCTTGATAGTGGAGACCATATTTTGGCTCAAGCAAAGGCAATAATTAAGAGCAGCACGGATTTTACACATGTGCGCACGAATCTCAAAAAGGCGTTGGAGTCATTATCCGAAGGAAGCAGAAAGGTCCAAACTAAAAAACTGATTCTGATAACAAATTCCCCAAATCCACTGAACGAGGAGGCATCACGAAGCCTTTTCTGGGGACTGGCTCGCCGCGGTTTCAATACTCTACCCGAATCGTCACAGAGAATTATAACCGATTATCTATCTCGAATCGATCAACCGTTGGATACGGACCAGTTCGTTATTCAGGTTGTTCCATTTGAAACTGACGATGACTCCGAAAGGTACAAAGCTGTAATGCAGCGCATTAATGATTTCATTGGTGAGCTAAAGCTTGATATTCCAGGGATTGGAAAGCAACTGCATCAGGTGTGGCGTGGTGAAGTATTCAAAAACGGTTCTAAAAAGGATGTCGAAATCACACTTTCAAAGAAAAGCTTGATTTGGCCTATCATAGTTATTGCAACGGATATTGAAAGAACTGACCATGATTTTGTTGAACGGTTTGATTCTGTTCAATATGATGAGGTTGTTCATCGCTTCAGGGAAACAATTGATTCTTGCTGTGAACGGGTGGAGTTTTTCACAAAGATTCTTTTCGATTTTAATGCATACAGGAATCCCGGAAAAGCAAGTGAAAAGACCATTAATTTCGTAGAAGAATTCTGGAGTAACTATTCGTCAGAGTTCGAAGGTGATGGCATTGATGTTGCTACTGTGGAGGCACTATCAAAAGTTGTAGTATACAACGTGATACGCAGGAGATACGAGATCGATAGGATTAAAAAGGGGGTATCCCTATGATCATAAAATCTATTCACATCAAAGAGGGTTTTTTCGGCCGGTTTATTGAATTCTCTGACAGCGCCAATTTAATTCACAGTAAGCAGAACAGCAAGGGCAAAACTACGCTGCTCAGATTCTTGTTATACTCTCTTGGTTATAACATCCCCAATACGAAAAATATCAAATTTGAGCGTTGCGAAGTTGAAACAGTGGTTTATTCCGAGAAAATCGGGGATGTTACACTTTCGAGAACGGCAGATAGTCATATAGTATTATCTGCAAATGGCGATCGTACTACATATGTTTTGCCGGAACAGCAGAACGAACTTCATAGCGTTCTCTTCGGAACGGAAAATGCCGACATCTTAGGAAATCTCCTTGGGGCATTCTATGTGGATCAAGAAAAAGGTTGGACGCTGCTTAACAGAGGTGTAGTCATTGGTAGTATTCGTTTCAATATTGAAGAGCTCATTCGGGGCTTGTCCGGGCGTGATTGTATTTCATTAATCCAACAGGAAGCAAAGCTGTCACGTGAACTCGGTAAATACAAGCAGATGTTCAGCGTTGCGCAATATCAAGAGACTATTGAAGCCATGGGAGGTTCCCTTGCTATAGAGCCCTACAATGAAAAAATAGATTCCGAACTGGAGCAGCTGAGAATCCGGCAAAATGCCCTAAAAAAAGAATTGCGTCGTCTTGACAGAGCCATAAAGGATAACAGACAACTCAGTAAGTTTATTGCCGAGATGAAGCTGCTTATCAAAGGTCCGGACGGAACAACCATTCCTGTTACCGCTGAAAACATTGTAGGCTTTGAAGACAGTATCGAGTATCTTATAACGAAACACAAATTGATCTCTGCTGAGCTTGTTTCGGTTTTAAATAACATCAATGCTCTTGAAGCTCAAAGGCAATCTGAGGATGAACAGTTGTCGTTTTGGGAATGCGAAACAATGACACAGGCGTTTGATAGAAGAATTGCTTCTCTTCAAATCAATGCAGTTGCAATAGAAAAGGAGATCAAAAGATTAGAGAAAGAACTGCGGGATGTTCGTCAAGCAATTACCGATAGGACAAAGACAAACAATGATGTCGTGAATAGGCTTTATCAGAGTGTTTTGAAATATGCTGCTGAATTAGGAATAGGAGGCGACACGACGATAACTGCTTCGTATTTGTTTACTTCAAATCTTAAAGAGCTATCTGGAGCTGTATTGCACAAGACGGTATTTGCTTTCCGGTTGGCATATATCATCGAGATCGAACGAACAATCGGTGTTAAACTGCCCATAATCTTGGATTCACCCAGCGGTAAAGAGGTCGATCAGGAAAACATTAAGCTGATGATGGATATTCTAAAAAGGGACTTCTCCGATCACCAGATAATTATTGCATCCATTTTTACGTATGATTTTGATACGCTCAATGTAATCGAAATTGTTAATCAGCTGATTGAAATCGAGTAAAAAAAGACAAAAAGAAAACGGCCATGCCGAGCGCGATGCTCAACATGACCGTTATTCTTGTTTGGAGCCATTGAAGACCGTCACTCAAAGTTTTTTCTGTTTAATCCCTAAGTGAACGGCCCTAGGGCGACTCCGTTTTGTTATATGGACCGCTAGGGACAACCTAAATCCGCCTGCTATGCGGGCAAGACTCGAATAAGCGGAGGCGTTGATGCGCAAAGACCTCCGGGGGCATGCAATGGCAACGTCCAATTGTCCTTGATGCCCGGAGGTCTTTACTATTATGCTACGCAAAAACGATGAGGTCTCGAGCCTCTCGCACATAAAGCGGGACTACAAGTACCACGTCATGTTCACCCCAAAGTATCCTCCTAAGGCGATATACGCCAAACTGCGCGCCGACATCGGCAAGTACATCCGCCGGTGCTGCATGTACAAAAAAAAAGGGGGGGAGCGGAGATCATCGAGGCCCACGCGATGTCCGACCACATACCCATGCTTGTACGGATACCCCCGAAGCTCTCCATCTCGAGCTTCGTGGGGTACCTGAAAGGCAAGACAAGCCCGATGATTTTCGACGAGCACGCGAACCCGAAGTACAACTACGGGTCGCGGCACTTCTGGACGGAAGGGTACTACGTCAGCACGGTGGGCCTGAACAAGGCGACCGTCCAGAAGTAGATCCGCGACCAGGAGCTCGAGGACCAGGCGTCGGATCGTCAAAGCCTGAAAACAAAGAAATGATGAGAAAACTTGGCAAGAAGTTAAGCTTTGAAGTTATTTTTCGCTGACCCCTTATTGCCGGAGGATCGGCACTTACCCCACGCCGTGCTTCTAACTCATTGTTTTTTCGTTCATCAATGGACTTTCGTTGATAAGAGATTGATAGGATATAGTTTTCACCGGGTGAGAATTTTAGGCTTTCGGACTTCTCATTGATTGCTAAAACCGATAATACACTATTTCGATTTATTCGGGCTCAACAACATCGAGAACGCGATCCATTGAAAGAGACGTAACAATGTCAGAACACATTCTGCCGAGGGTGGGCAGGACGCCCAATTTTGAATACGTTAGTGTTTCTGTATCGTGATCCCAGCGCATTACGGCGAGTTTTGTTTGCCTCTCATTATCTTTTTCATCCGGCAGAAGTCGAATGACATGTGTCATGGAAGACTGATTGGTAAGAATTTTAACGAGATCGTTGCTTTCCCCGGCGTTTACGTTAACCAATAACCCATAATTCGCGTTTGAGGCGACACAATATCCTAAAAGCTGAGAAAACTCAGTCAGTCCAACTGCATTCTTCAATTTGATCTCTGCGATTATCAATCTAAAGCGATCACCAAAAACGACTACGCCAAAGATATCTATTTTTATTGTTGGAGCATTGGCGGCGAACGCGAGCAAATCTTTGCATGTCAAATTATTCTCAGCGATGATTTGGTCGAGGCCCTTTTTAAGGTTAAAACAGACCTGATTATGGGTGAAATAAACCTTGCAATCAGGTTCACACGCCTGAATATTCGCTCTAAACTGCTCCTGAAGTTCCTTGGTTATCTCAGGATAATAATCGACCTCATTCACTGTAATCATCCTTTGTAGGCCGTCTTAAATAGAATTTCGACCTATCGTTACCATCGAACACAAATAGTTTTCTTGTTAATTGTGGGTGTTTGGCACCAACTAAACATGCTTTTGTTCCTCTACGAAGAATCATAACTGAGACAAAATCGGGCAATCTCACATCAATCGTCAAATCAGGGTTGGCCTTGATTTTTCTTTCGATTAAATCGAATTGTGATCCGCGAATCCTTTTTCCGAAGAGGTCGTTCTTGTCCGCCAATAAATAAGCGATCGCGCCAATAATGTTAGCAATTGGATATCCGGACACGTTGCTGTTGCCAAACAAGAGGTGGTTCGGTTTTTCGAGATATAAATTGTATAAATCCTTCACCAAATATGCGTGAGGCTCAAAAATCAATTGGGAATAGAAGTCATCAGAATTGATAATGCTATTTATCGAGGTGAGTGTTCCCTTTGTAAGAATTGTAAAAGGCGTCACGTATTCTTCCGGGTGAATCAAAGCCGCTTCAACTTGTTCCTTTGGCGCGCGAGGACACCCAAGGATATAGCAGATGTGCTTGGGGTTAAGAAAATGGTATCCGCGTATTCCTTTGGGAAGATCAGGACAATTTTCTCCAAAGTGAGTGCATCCAAACTTGAATATGACGTTCTTAAGGTTACACGGAATGGATGAATTGGTTCCTTTGGTTTGCTTATCAATTTCCGCTTTCATGGCTTTTGCTTTTGGCTTGAAAGCAAATTTCCCATAAGTGGAGTAATCATCGAGAGCTACTCTTAATTTGCACCCCTTTTTCCAAGATTCATAATAAGCGTCATCCCCGGATTGAAAGTTTGGATGATTCCATTCGATTTGATCTGGATATAGACCTAACGAACAAAGTAACTGACAGATGGTAAAGATGAGATCGAAATTAAATCCATTGAACTCGAATGAGATAATGGCAAAGTCACTGGTAAACCTTCTTTGGGATGCCGACAAACTGCCAATAGTATCAGCTAAGCCAGCAAGAAAACGTCTCTTTAATCCATCGTTTGTTAGCGCAGCGACCAACTGATCGATGTTCGCAGACTTTCTAAGTTCTCCAGCAGCAGTAATGCCATACGAGGCAAGTTCATTTTTCAATGATTGAAGGTTGCCTGAGCAATAAATGATCCATTTGCCTTTGTTAATGTTATAAGAGCAGGTTATGCCATAGGTACCCTCGAAGGTTGCTTTAACGACATTGAGTATAGATTGGCCAATCTCTGCAGCGCGCTGAGGATTCTTCTCAATGCTTCCCCATGCATTGTAGGGGAGCTGAATCAAAAAGGAGCCATTCTCGGCCCCAAAAACACCGCCACCAATCAGGAGCCCAAATAGATATGCTTTGTCGGTATCAATCATTAAAAGCCTCCTTCATAATTGCACTTGCGATATGGTAAGCCAAGCGGCAGGGAACAGCGTTTCCAATAACTTTGTACATCGCTGTAATGTCTTTTAGAGTTTCATCAAAGAATAAGAAATCGTCAGGGAAGGTTTGAATTCTGGCAATTTCACGAATAGTGAACCTTCGGTTTTCCGTGGGGTGGATAATGCCGCAATTCTCAGGCTGAGCAGAGGCAGTAATCGTTCCAGGAATCTCGTTCCTCGCGAATCGCCTATAGAAATTGGGGGCGTGATAACGCGCCATTTGGTCGCGAATCTTCTTCAGTCTCGGCGGCAGGTTTTCATAAGGTACACTCTTCCACGATCCTCCTTCAGGAATTTGCTCGACAAGAGCTTGTGCTTGAGGAGAAAAATCCCACGCGACTTGATTTGGAACGTTTTCAGGAATGTTCAGGATGCTTCCTAACAGAAGTTTATCGCTTTGAGGGATCTTCTTGGGGAAGGTGAAAGTTTTATTAAGGTCTTTCCTAAACGCGACAAAGATTAACCTTTCCCTTTTTTGAGGCACCTCAAAGTCGAAGGCTTTTACAACTTGAGCCACAACAGAATAGCCCATATCAGAAAGGTCGTTCTTGATTACAGTCACCATCGGTGTGCCATCGAGATTCTTGCTGGACATAAGGCCCTTTACGTTTTCAAAGACAACCACCTTCGGAAGTTTGGCGCGGACTATACGTAAACATTCTAAATACAAGGTGCCACGAGCATCCTTTACGCCTTTCCGTAAACCCGCGTTTGAAAAAGGCTGGCAAGGGAATCCGGCAGTCAATATATCGCAATCGGGAATTTCGCTTTCCGGAATAGTTCTCACGTCACGTGGATCAATGTCGCCGAGATTTAGTTTGAAAACGCGCTGCGCGTCTTTATCGAAATCATTTGCGAATACACGGCGGAAGCCGGCTTGTTCAAAGCCAACGTCCATTCCTCCACATCCGGAGAAAAGAGAAACGAGCTTAGGGGCGTTTGCTGATAGAGTTTTCTTCTTCATAAGTATCGCGAATAGTCTATCACTATTCGACCCTCCTTTCCTTAAAAATCGTTATCAATTATCGTTGAATTGAGACGCTTCGTCGAGAGTTTTGTTTGAGATTTTCAAAGAAAAAGCGGTCCTTGCAGGTAAGAGCCGCCGATGACGGAAAGTCAATCCTCCGAATCATCCTTCCATTTGCCTTCCGCATCGAAGAAGTCCTTTATGATGCCCTTTTCGCTCGGAAGCAGGCGGGAATATCTGAGTTTTAGGGGATTTTGTACTATTAACCCTCTTCCTTGACCACAAGCTTATTCTTGCGAGGGCGGCCGCGCATGCCTTTCGTGGTTTTGCGGGCAACGTACTCCGGGGCGCATCCTTCGGGGATCTCGAACCCAAACGCCTCGCAGATCTTTATCTGGTTTCCGACGAAGGGCGTGATCGCGGCCTTCGTGTTGGGGTGCTCGATGTACCTTATCGGGCGCGTCTCGTCGAGGACGGACTGCAGCGAATGGAATTCCCTGTCCAGCTTCGCCTTCCTTACGTGGGCCATGTAGCAGCCGATTATCTGGGCGACGAACAGGATGAGGAGCCTTCCTTCTTTGCCGAGCTCGGGCCAATTGCGCTGCCGGTCCGCGCCCATGATGCCCTTCATCATCGCGAAGTACTTTTCCTGCTCGTCCCTCAGCTTATAGTGGCTTTGGGCGGCCATCGCGCCGAAATCCACGCCGTGCGTGGTGTTGGCGAAGAACCCGGATTCCCTCCTGGCCCTTTCGACCTTTTTCTCGTTCAGCGAGAAGCTTTCGAGCCTCCTCGTCGCGCCGTCGTACACGAGGTCGTAGAAACGGTAAACCCGCTTTATCGTGGCGTCGTCGTCGAGCGGCGCCCCGTCGCGCAGGATGCCCTCCAACGACTCCCTTTGCTCTTTGAGCGCGACGTCGAGGTCGATGAGCTCCTGGCTCCTGCGGACGGGGTCGAAGTAGAGGTTAAGCCGCAGCTTATCGGCCTTTTTTATCGGTTTTAGGAATTAATAGTACAAATTTGCCTAAAACTCAGAATGAAAACGCATTTTCTTCAAGAAAATAAGCTGCATTTTTGATAGAATAATGGAGATTTAAACATTTGACTATTGCCTTCATTCAAAAGGAGGTTTCTGTGGCTGCGATTGACGAACTAATTCAACAAATACAGGATCCTATCCTTCGCGAAAAAGTTCTTGCTGCGCGTAACGGGCGGGATCTCGACGTGATATTCGAGGCCGAAGGAGAATAAGCGATGGCGGGCAAGGTTTCGCTTTTCAACGTCATCTCGCCCGCGTTTTTCTCGCTGCTTTCTAGTCCAAACAAGGAAACCAACTTCCTTTTGATTGCCCAAACCGAGCAATCATTTGGGAAAAGCTTGACGATCGACCGAAAGAAACTGGTCGACGATTTAGCCGATTTCATCCGAATGATGCACATTTCTTCCATCGACGAAGAAGCCTATTCCGAAGAGATGGAGGAGCCCATTGATAGCCAAAGCCCACAGACGAAGGCCAGCAATTTCGTTCGGCTTCTGGAGACAAGGGGTTGGCTGGATCGGGATCAAGACGAAGACCTGAATCCAATCGTGCAAAGGACCGACGCTTTCATTTCTATCTATTCGGCCTTATGCGATTTGTTGGAAAACGAGGTCAATGCTAAAGAATTCGCCTCTCCTTTGCTGTCGCTATATCGGAATATTCGCGGTTTTGATATGGCGAATGCCACGGCGTCCATGCAGGCAGTCGAAACCGACAGCAAGGATTTGGAGCGCGCATTGCTTTCCATCAACTCCAGGATCAAACGCTTTGTCTCTCAAGCGATGGCAGACGTCAATATCGGCGAAAAGGAAATCCTTACGAGACTGACCATCGATTACCAACGGCTCACCGCCTATATCGCCTTCCACAATTTGATGACGAGGAACAATCCGAATAAGTATTCGGCGGAAATCCTCCGGAAGATTTACGAATTAAGCGACCCCTCTGTCATAGAGACGATGGTTGCCAACTATTTGCTTACCAAGGATTACAAGGATCCGACAGAGGAGCAAAAGCAGGAGGCAAAAGCATACTTCATCCGCGTGTTGGCCGATGTCGAAGAGCAGATGAATGACATCGAGGGCTCCCTTAACGTCATCTTGGGAAGAAACCACGCTTATGTCCGTTCTTCCTCCGAGCGCATCCGTTTCCGTTTGAACAACGAAAGAAACATCAAAGGCGAGATCACAGGCATTTTAAAACGCATTAAAGCGGCAGGAGAATCCGCAGAAGAGGTTCTTGATGACCCGTTCCTCTTCTATTCTTTCCGTCAGCCGGACAACAAATCTCTCTATACCGCAAAAGCTGCTGCGAGAATCGCGCCCAAGAAGGTCCCGTTCGTGCGGCGGGAAGCCTCAGCAGAAGCCAAGCGAAGGGCCGAAGAGATCATCCGGCAGAAGAACACGTTCTCGTTGGAAGCCATCAATTCCTTCGTCTTGGAAACTCTTGGTAGAAGGAAGCGAATGCTGGCCTCTGAGGTTCCGGTCCAATGCGTCGATGACTTCGTGAAGCTAATACTGATATCGGTATTCAGCACGAATGCGGACGCGAGATATACCATCAGCGAGCCTAACGGAAACGAATTCCAAGCGATGGGGTTCGAGATTGACGATTATGAGATTCGAGTAAAGGAGAAAAAGCAATGACGAAGAGCGAAGCGCAAAAGCAGTTCAATGAGCGCTACCAGAAACTGACCGATTCCGATCGCGAAGCTTTTTCCCGAATCTGCCTTAAACTGTTGGACGAAACCTATCTCGTCCGTGAAAAGCCCGCCGACCTTAAGGATTATGCGAAGGCCAGCGACCTTATCGACATCGTACGGCCTTATTTCGCCATCATTGATTTCGACGTTTTCGCGGATCGAGAGAAAGACGTCATCTACATTAGGACCTCAAAAGATTCCAATCGTATCCGTTTTCTCAAGATGGAAACTATCGTCGCCTTAATCCTTCGCTACATCTATGATGATGAATCCAGGAAAGCATCCATTAATTCAACGATTTCCACAACGGTTGGGCATTTGGCGCAGGAAATCACCAAGACGGAAATCTATCCAAACTTCGATGGCAGGACCCGCGAGTACCGCGATGCCCTCTATTCCTTAAGGAAATACAAGCTCATCGACTACGATGGCGATCTGACCCAAGGCACTACACCGATTAGAATCTATCGAAGCATTTTGCTCGTCGTCGACACCGATTCGATCGATGCTCTCAATGCAAGGCTAGAGAAATTCAAAGGAGGGGCTTCCGATGAAAAAGATCAAGAAACTGAGGCTGATTAACTGGCATTTCTTCGATGACCAGGAAATCAACTTCTCGGACATCAACGTCATCACTGGCGAAAACGGCACCGGCAAATCCACAATCTTGGATGCCATCCATTACCTCCAAAGCGGCGGCTCCTGCAAATTTAATTATGCCGCGAACAGTCTTTCTTCCGGCAGAACCGTCGAGAATTATCTAAAAGCCCGAATCGGCGGCGAGAAGAAAGAGTTCATCCGCGACGCCGGCGACATCATCGGCCATATTGCGATCGAATATGAAAACACCACATCCAGAAGACCATTTGTCCTTGGCTGCGTTTTGCAACTTTCCGGTGGCCAATTGCTTGCGCCTATCTTCTACAAAATCGATGGAGATACCTATAACGACAACCTCTTCTTCACAAAGGAGAACGAGGTCAAGAATTACGATGAACTCGAAAGAACGGCGAAGTCCATGGGACTGCCCTTGACGATCATCGGTCAGAAGAGACAAAGCGAAAAGGCGAGAAGAAAAGCCGTCTTCGATGCCTTGGGCGTAAGCGAGAAATACGAAACTCTATTTGCAAAGGCCATAGGCTTCGAGCCTCTTCAGGATATTTCCCGATTCGCCACCGATTTCCTTTTGCCCGAAGCCAAACTGGATCTTTCTTCGATCAAGGATTCGATGGATGCGTACCGCGATATCCAGCACCAAGTCAAAATGGAGCAGACCAGGGCAGAGGAATTGAAGCCAATAGCCGACTACAAAGATCGTTACGAAGAGAGTCTCGTCAAGGAGGCTGCGCTTCAAATCCTGTTGGAAACGGCCCATATTCAAATGCATCGACAGGCTATCTCAAAGAATGAGGAAGCGATTCGATTGGAACAAGCCCATTGCTTGGAATACAAGAAAAAAGCGGAAGAAGCGTCCAAACAGGCCGCTGAAGAAGACGCAAGCGCTGAACGAATCCGCACCAGTGACGAATTCAAAGAAATCAAGCGTCTAACGGACGCCAAAAACGGTTTAATCGCCGAAGTCGATAGAATTAAGCGCATCGTCGCCCAGTGGGAAACGCAAATTAGAAACGAATCCAATCTCGCACATCGGATTGGCACCTCATTGGATCTTTCCGGCGTTTTGGCCCGAAAGGATTACGACGCATATCTTTCTACGCTCTCTGCTTATAGGGACCGAATCTCCGCATTAAGGGCGAAAAACGATGATGCTCGAAGTGAACTATTGGGACAAATCAAAGCCAAGAAAGCAGAGCTTGAAAAACTACGTTTGGAGATCGCTCAGCTCGACAGCAACATGCAAGGCTACGATAGCTATGTTGACAATCTTCTAAAGAGAATCAAAGAGGCGATTCAGACGAATCACGGCCTAACCGAGGGAGCCGAACCTGTTTGTCTTTGCACATTCCTCGACATTAACGACCCGGAATGGCGCGATGCGATTGAAGGTCTTCTCGACAAACGTCGTTTCGACTTCTTCGTGAAAAAGCCATATCGCAAAACCGCAGATGAAGTATTCAGTTCCGACCCGAGGGCTCAAGACTATTTTGGCGTTGGCGTTATCCATCTTGATCAAGAAGGCAATGTTGCCAATCCAGGATCCCTTGCGTTGAAGATTGATGCATTCCGTATCAATCCGGACGGATCTAAGAGCGAATTCAGGCAGCCAAGAGAGTACATCAATTTCTTGCTTGGGGATGTTTATTGCGTCGATTCCATCGATCAATTTGTTTCAGGCAAAAAAGCCATCACCAAAGAAGGCGTTTATTTCGATGGCGAATCGATTCGTTTTGTTTCTGCCGCGGCCATGAAGAAGCCGTTCATTGGTCAAGAAGCCAAAAAGCAACGTCTTGCCAAAGCCAGAGATGAATATTCGGTGCTCGACAAAGAGATCAAACAACTCGACAGCGAACTACAGCGTCTTAAACAAATCGCCGATGAGATGGGCCATTCCAACATTAACCATTTATTGGATGAGCCTAATCATTGGTCGGATCTTATCAGCTATTCAAAGCGCTTAGAAGACACAATCACCGAGATCAAGCGCCTTGAATCGATAAATGGTGATTTGGTACGTCTCGCCCAAGAAGTCCAGGCCCATCTTGAAAAAGCAAGGAAACTGAGAGCGCAAGCCGCCCAATTCGACAACAAGAAGTCTGACTCAGACAGAGAACAAGGCAGACTTGAGAACGAGAACGAAAACCTATCAAGGCAAATCGCAGAATGCGAAGCGAAGATCGAGGCGATGAAGCAAAACTTCCCTCGAAAGGATTTGGATTTGGATCAATATCTCATGAATTTGGCCGAGGGGAAAACCGGATTGGTCCTTCGCGATTTCGCGAGGCAACTCAACGGCACGGTGTCCAACCAGAAGCAAATTGCGGAGCGCGCGATCCGAGATGCCATCAACCTATATTGCGCTAACCACCCTGGTGAGATGGTAAACGATATCTCCAATTACATGGATTTCGTTCGCCGTTATTACAAGATCACCAACGATGACTTGGCAAAACTGACTCCGGACTTAGAAGAAGCGTACCAGCGTTCCGTTAGCGAACTTCGAGAGCATTTCATTTCACGCATCAGGAATTCGTTAGCTGCGGCAAAACAAACCATCGATGCGTTGAATAGAACCCTTCGCAGACATCCTTTTGGCACCGAAGAGGAGATCTTCGAATTCATCACCTCAAGGAGCAAGGATCCTCTTCTCGGCGGTGTATATCACATCGCGATGGAGACCAATCAGGATACGGTGACCGACAATCTTTTCGTCGATACGATGGACGCTGACAGCCAAGAGATTATGAACGAGATCTTCGAGATCCTTTCCAAACCGGAAGACGACCCCGATACTCGCGACCTGCGCAAGGAAATCACCGATTATCGTAGCTATCTGCATTACGACATCCGCATCAGGGTCAGCGACGGAAACGATCGACTCTACAGCGAGAACTACGACGCCAAGTCAGGTGGCGAAACGCAAACGCCATTCTATGCTCTCATCGCCGGCGCGTTCCAAAGCATTCTTGCTGATAGCGAGAAGAACGGGCGTTCTCCTACCGACCTTGTTCTTTTTGACGAAGCGTTCAATAACATGGATGGAGGGCGCATCAAGCAAATGCTCGAATTTTATAAAGAACTCAACGTCCAACTCATCATTTCCGTCCCCTCGTCCCGCTTGAGCTACATCTCGCCTTACGTCAGCAATATCACTTGCCTAGCTAAAGACGGGTATGCCGTCGCGATTTATCAAGCAAGGAGCAGTGGTAATGCTCAGTAGAGACATTGCAAATAAACTCCTTTCCAAATTCGAAAGCAGCAAAGCCTTTATCGAAGGCTCGCAAAGCCGCCGAAAGGTCGAACTGAAGCTTTCGGAGCCATTTTTCGATGGCCTTCGAAACGGTAGTCAAGACCTGGACATCGCTCTCGAAGCCTTAGAACGAGAAGGATTTTGTGAAATCCGCCATCAAGATGACTATCTAGAACGGATTATATTGAAAACGGATCATGCATCTATCGAAAAAGCATACGCATTCGCAAAAAGGAGCAACCCAAAGAACAGGCTTGATGCACTAAAGGCTTTCTTTACAGAACTGGGCTCATCATCCAATTCGCTTCTTTGCGGCTTTGCCGCCCATTGCCTTGAACTTTTAAGCAAAGGCAAGCCCAATGGCGTGGAAAGCGCCTATGGCGAAATCGAGGAGCTTCGATTTGTTGTTTTGTGCATCGAGAAGATTCTTGAACTGGATGGGGATGTCCCTGAGCGGGTTTTTGCATCCCATATATTGGGGGATTCGAAGCGCTTTGCCACATATCGAAATAAGGTTGCTAAGATCCTTCGTGAATTCTCTGACATGAGTTTCGATGAAGACGATGACCCTATTGCTTTCTATGGCGTCATTAAGAACAAGACTTACGCTTTCGTGAAGGGCGAAGGAGTGTTTCGATTCGGCAAACAAACCATCGATCTCGCCCAATACGGGCACGAATTAGCTCTTTCTGATGAAATGATCGAGCAAATGATGGTTGAGTCTATCCCGGCCAAAAAGCTTTTCACGGTCGAAAACCTAACGTCGTTTATCCAGTTTTCTCAGCCCGAATCAATCGTGATCTATCTAGGTGGGTTTCACAATTCGGTGAGAAGGAATTTGATTCGCAAAATCTTTAATGCTGCGCATGGCATCGAATGTTTCCATTACGGGGATATTGATGCCGGAGGATTCTATATCCTGAACCATCTGCGCGAGAAGACTGGCATCCCATTCCAACCCTATATGATGGATGCGGAAACTCTTGCTAGATTCATCGACAGAACTAAGGAAATCACGAAATCGGACGAGCTTCGCCTGCTCAAAATGCAAGAAGATCCACGATTTGCTGAGTTTTTGCCCGCACTTCAAGCCATTCTCAAAAACAAAAAGAAGCTGGAACAAGAGGCGGAGCTGGAGTTCTAATCATGGCGCAGCATAAGATCGAAAGGGCATATTTCGCATTGTGGGACAAAGAAATCAGCGTCCACGATTACGATGCTTTCGAACGGTCTTATGCGTTCTATCATTCATTCCGCGACCTACGCTGTGTCTATTGCGACGATTCTATTCTGGACACAAGATGATGTGTACCCCTAATCCCGGACAACGGGAAAGGGATATTTCAGTAATTTATTACTAACCATCGAGTCATGGATGCAATCGCCTCTTTGAGAAGCCTCACCAACATGTCGTATTACGAAGATACGGACGAAGACACGAAATCTCGTTTTGTCGAAGCCGTGGCGAGCATCGTTGAAACATCCGGGTCCATCAACACCGAAACCTTCCACCGTTACTACTTGCTTTCCTCGCTTAACGAAAGTGAATGGAACAAATACCTTTTTGGCGGGACTCATTCGTTGCTACATGGATAACGATTACTCCATCGAAATGACCACCATGGATTACCGGGTATCCGATTTCTTGATCAAAAAGAAGACGAAATAAGGAGACGATTCTATTTGGACTTCTTCTTCCGTTAGCAACCGGTTCCATAGTTTTTTGACGGTTTTATGGCACGTGAAATCCACGCGTTTTCTTTTCGCGTTATCAAAAACAATCGCGAAAAGAAGGAAAAACGATCAAGAAAGAATGGTTTCTTCCGGCATAGTTCAGTATGATTTCTCCGCAAGGGGAGGAGGATCATTATGAACCCAGAAATCAAACCAACCGTTCCGTCGTTGCGTTCCAAATTCCATTATCTCTTTCTTTCCATCACCAACTACTATCGCGTGGCGTTCCACGAAGAAGTCTCCGATGGATTCGAAGAAGCGAAAGCCGCGTCCATCAAATTGACGGAAGAAGGATGCTTATCCGAATACCAAGTCGCGAACATCAACGAGCTATTCCAGATTTACCCGACGTTGCCGGTAAAAGGCAAAAAGGTCTATTCCGCCGAAGAAGAGAGCCGTTTTGTTAAGATCAACGATTTGTTAGATCTCATCATCCACGATCTTTCCGAAACCATCGGGGATATGATCAAACAAGATTTGCAGCATTCCATCAACCAACTGCTTAACGACCCGAAAGGGATGTAATACCCACGTTAGCAGACGTTGAATCCAATGATTAAGCCCAATGACCATCAAAATCAAAGGGTTTTTGGGCGGTTTTGACGTGACCACCTATTCATCTGCCTTATTTTCTGTTAAGTGACAATGAGGATGCAATAAGCTAGGCTAACCTAAGGTTAGTCCTGAGTTTTTCAGGTTTTTGTTGCCATCTCTCTATCAAGTAGCACCCGAAAACAAAGGGAAAGAAAACACTTTTTAGGGTGAAGAAACCGTTGCGATCTGTTAAGCTTTTTCCAAGGACAAAAGAACATGAGCGCACGTTATATGTATCAGGGCGGGTTTTCGGAGTTTGCCTACTGCAACCCCGATGCCGTCCTAGGGGAAATATGCGGGAATTACCACGGGAACGCCCCAACCACAACGATCGAAGCTTGGGCAGGGGAGATTTCCATCATCAAAACCCTGGCCCAATCGTTCCCGGATTCCCATGGGAAAGTCCTCTTTGAATATGACATTCCAAGACTAGGAAAAAGAATCGACGTGGTTCTTCTATTGGCGGGAATCGTATTCTGTTTGGAATTCAAAGTCGGCGAGCACAACATCTTAGCGGGCGACGTGGATCAGGTCTTCGATTACGCGCTCGACTTGAAGAACTTCCACAAATTCAGCGAGGATAGGGTCATTGCCCCGATTTTAATCGCGACCAAGTCGAACAAATATTCCACGATTGTCCGTTCTTCCGCCTACGACGACAAAGTCATCAATCCTTTGGTCACGGGAGCGAAGGATCTTCCGAAGATCATCCAGATGGTCCTGAAGCAATATCCAAACGAATCCCCCATTCCCCCAAATTGGGCGATCAGCCCCTATGCGCCGACCCCGACGATCATCGAAGCGGCCAGAACGTTATACGAGAATCACAGCGTCGAGAACATCACCCGGCACGAAGCCGACAGCGTGCATACCGACCGAACCATCGCTTACATTCTCCAAGTGATTCATCAAAGCAAATCAAAAGGCGAGAAAAGCATTTGCTTCGTAACAGGCGTTCCCGGAGCGGGCAAGACGTTGGTCGGTTTGGACGTCGCGATCAAACAAACGTATCAAGGCCAGGACGAACCGGTGAAAGACGAAGGCGCCGTTTACCTTTCCGGCAACGGGCCTTTGGTCGCCGTGCTGAACGAAGCGCTCGCGAAAGACTGCGTGGCGAGATGCTCCGCGAAAGGAGTCAAGAAAAACATCACCGACGCCAGACGGGAAGTGAAGAAATCCATCCAGATGATTCACGCCTACCGCGACACCATGCTTTCCAAAATCGTGAATCCCGTCGTGGGAGGGGAACTCCAAATCGATCCCAGCAAGGCGGTGGAAAACGAGGATGCCGGATACGGCGAAGTCGAACACGTCGCGATTTTCGACGAAGCGCAGCGTTCTTGGACGCACAAGCGATTAAGCGATTACCTCAAAAGAGGGGGGACGTATGGGAATAAACTGAAAGTTCCGAACTTCCCCATGTCGGAAGCCGCTTTCCTCATCTGGTCCCTGGACCAACGAAAGGACTGGGCAACCATCGTCTGCCTCGTCGGAGGAGGACAGGAAATCAACACCGGGGAAGCGGGGATCTCTGAATGGATTGAAGCCATCAACGACAAATTCCCCCATTGGAACGTCTATATCTCCCCAAAACTCACCGACAAGGAATACGCGGAAGGCAAGGTAAACGAGCTTTTGTCGAAAAACCCCAAGGTCACTTACGCGGAAGATCTGCATCTCGCCGTTTCCCTCCGTTCGTTCCGGGCGGAGAAACTATCCGCTTTCGTCCATGCCCTGCTAAGTTTCGATCCCCGCGCCAAAAGCATATACGAAGAGATCAAAGACAGATATCCCATCGTATTGACCCGAAACATGGCCAGCGCGAAACGATGGTTGAGGAACCACGCCCGGGGCAGCGAAAGGACCGGAGTGCTGGTATCCAAGGAATCGGCCCGATTCAAACCGCTTGCCATCCACGTCCTCGAAAGCGGGGACATCAACGCCGTGCACTGGTTCTTGGAAGACAAAACGGATACCCGTTCTTCGAATTACCTCGAAGACGCGGCAACGGAAATCCAAGTCCAAGGCTTGGAATTGGATTACACTTGCCTCCTTTGGGACGCCGACATGCGGTGCGAAGACGGCAAATGGGAATATTATCGATTCAACGGGAGCACCGATTGGTGCAAGATCGAACGGGATAGCGAAAACAACCGGGAAACCAAAAAATACATGCTCAACGCGTATCGCGTCCTTATGACTAGAGGGCGCAAAGGCATGATCATCTGCGTTCCAACAGGCAACCCCGAAATCGGCCCCAACGGATTCCCCGAAGACAAGACGAGACTGCCGTTGTTTTACGATGGAACTTACCAATACTTGAAAAGCATCGGCTTAGAAGAAATCTAGTTTCCTTTTTTTCCTTTGCCCATTCAGATTATTCCGCCTCCTCCAAAACGGTTTCCAGTGGGATCAAGCGGAGCTCGACAGCAACTAAGTGGTAAAGTCCCTTCGGGGCATCGTTTGGATCAACGTCGTGATCCGACGAAACGATTAAAAACGCGAAAAAAGCCCGCGGGTCAGATGCCCCATATCCTGGATAACCAGGATGAGGGGTATTCCCGAGGGCTTTTTGGTTATTCGAGGGCGAACTGGGAATTGTATAGCCCGGCGTAGAATCCGTTTTGGGCGAGCAATTCCTCGTGGGTCCCTTGTTCTACGATGTTGCCTTGGTTCATGACGAGGATCAAGTCCGCGTTGCGAATCGTGGACAAGCGGTGGGCGATGACGAAGCTCGTCCTCCCGTTCGCGAGGCGGTCCATCGCTTCTTGGATCTTCTCTTCCGTGCGGGTGTCGACGTTGGAGGTCGCTTCATCGAGGATGAGAAGCGGGGATTTCCGAATCATCGCGCGGGCGATGGTGATCAATTGCTTCTGTCCCGCGGAGATTTGGCTGTTCTCCCCAAACACGGTGTCTAACCCATCGGGCAAGGAACGGGTGAAATGAACGAGGTGGGCTTCTTGGATGGCCCGCAGGATTTCCTCGTCTTTCACGTCTTTCGCGTTGTAGACGAGGTTATCGCGATACGTCCCGTCGAACACCCAGGTGTCTTGGAGGACCATCCCGAAGATGTCGTGGATCTCTTCCCGTTTCATGTCGCGGATGTCCTTCCCGTCGATCCGGATGGAACCCGAGGAGATTTCGTAGAAGCGCATGAGCAAATTCACCATCGTGGTCTTCCCCGCGCCGGTAGGGCCGACGATGGCGACCTTCATCCCAGGGAGGATGGTCGCGGAGAAATCATGGATGATTTCCTTCCCTTCTTCGTAGCCAAAACTGACGTGGTCGAATTCGACCTTCCCTTGGACGGAAGGCTTGCCGTCGACGCGAAGGAGGTAGGGCTTATGGCTTTCGTCTTCGAGTTCTTCTTCCCCAAGGAAGTCATGGACGCGGCGAGAAGCCGCCCCGATGACTTGGAGGGAATTCAAAGTTTGGCCAATCATGGTGAAGGGCTGTTGGAAGAGACGGATATAGGTCAAGAAGGCGGTGATGACGGCCATGTCGATGCCGAACTGCTTGCCGTTTACGGCGCATAAGCCCCCGGCGATGAGCACGGCGGCATAGCCGAGCAACGAGATGAAGTTGGTCGTGGGGTGCATGAGTCCCCCCATGTCTTGGGCGACGAACATGGCAAGGCCCAAGGTGCGGTTTTCTTGATCGAAGGTCGCTTTCCTCCGCTTTTCCGCGTTGAAGAGCTTGATGACGTTTTGGCCCCCGTAATCCTCTTCGACGATCCCGGACACCTTCCCGATCATCTCCGCGCGCTTTTGGAAGGCGGGTTGGGCGATCTTGAGTTCAAACGCCATGAAAACGAAGAGCAAGGGGATGGAAGCGCAGGCGATGAGGGCCATGAACCAATTGGTGAGGAACATGGCGATCAATGAGGACAAGAGCAAGAACACGGCGGAAACGCAGTTGGCGATGCTCTGGTCGAGGTTTTGGGATACGCTGTCGACGTCGTTGGTGACCCGGGACATGATGTCCCCGGTCGCGTGGGAATCAAAATAACGCAGGGGGATGCGGTTGATTTTCCTCGCGATCTGCTGACGGAGGGCATGGCAATAATGCTGGACCGCGGTGGTGAGGCAGAAGGTCGAGACGTACATGACGATCGCGGATACGCCATACAGGACGCCAAGGATGGCGATGAGATGGAAGATCGCCTCCATGTCCACGAGTTGGGGGGCGAGGGCCGCGTCCATGAGTTTTTGGGAAATCTGGCCGAGGTAATTGGGGGCGATGACCGAGATGATGGAGGAAACGAGCATCATCGCGACCGACACCGCGAACAAGGGCCAGTACTTCTTCGTCCCGGCGAAAAGGCGTTGAAGGTCCTTGGGGTTGAGTTTTTCGGTGACTTGCATGCGAGGGGATGGACTCATAAGCCTAATTCCTCCTTCGATAGTTGCGACAGGGCGATGTCGCGGTAGGTTGGGCAAGAACGCAAGAGCTCGGAATGCGTGCCTTTCCCCACCACGGCGCCTTCGCTTAGGACCAGGATCAAATCCGCGTCCATGATGGTGCCGACGCGCTGGGCGACGATGAGTTTGGTGGTGTTGGGGCAATACGCCTTCAAGTTATCCCGAACCGTTTTGTCGGTCTTGAAGTCGAGGGCGGAGAACGAATCGTCAAAGACGAGGATCTCGGGGTCGATGGCCACCGCGCGGGCGATGCAGAGGCGTTGGCGTTGCCCTCCGGAGACGTTGGTGCCTCCCGCGGCGATTGGAGATTCGTACCCTTCCGGCATCTGCTCGATGAATTCGGAGGCGCAGGCGATTTCCGCGGCCCGCTTCATCGCCATTTCTTCCATGGCGTCGAGACCAAACCCTATGTTGTCCCGCACGCTTCCGCGGAAGAGGTTGGCCCGCTGGGGGACGAACCCGATTTTGGAACGCAAGGTGGATTGCTTCATGTCCTTGACGTTGACCCCGTCGACGAACACGCTTCCGGAGGTCGTATCGTAAAGACGGGCCACGAGGTTGACCAAGGTGGTTTTCCCCGACCCGGTTTCCCCGATGAAGGCCACCGTTTGGCCTTGTTTGGCGGTGAAGGACACGTCACGAATCACCGGGTGATCGGCGTCCGCGTATCCAAAGGAGACGTTTTCGAAGCGGACCTCCCCTCGGATCGAGGGGTCGAAAACCGCATCTTCTTTGGGGTCGAGGATGGACGGGGAGAGGCGGAGGACCTCATCCACGCGTTTGGCGCAGACCATCGCGCGGGGCAACATGACGAAGAGCATGAGGAGCATCATGAAGGCGAAGATGATCTGGATGCAGAGGTTCGAGAAGGCCACGATCGTCGCGTAATCGATCTTGAGTTCCTTCATAAGGGAAGCCCCGACCGCGTAGATGGCGAGGCTCGACCCGTCGAGGACGACGGTCATCAAGGGGTTCATGAGCTGCATGATGCGGGAGGTGAAGAGATTTAAGTGCATCAAATCGTCGTTGGCTTTTTGGAATTTGGCGTCTTGGTATTCTTCCGCGTTGTAGGCGCGGACCACGCGGACCCCCGAGATGCCTTCGCGGGTCACGAGGTTCAAGCGGTCGATGATCTTCTGCGAGATCTTGAACTTGGGAAGGACGAAGAACATCATGGCCGAGAGGAACACGACGATGATAACGACCGCGATGACGGCGACCCAGGTGAGTTCTAAGGACGTGGCTTGGATTTTGCAGATGGCCCATATCGCCGTGACGGGGGCGCTAAAAAGCATGCGGAAGAGCAAAAGGGTGGACATCTGGACGTTTTCGATGTCGTTGGAGGTGCGGGTGATCAAGGAGGGAATCGAGAACTTCCCGATGTCCCCGAGGCTGAAATGGCTGACCCGGTCATAGACTTCTTCCCGGAGGCGGGTGGCCAAGGAGGCGGTCATTTCGCTGGCGAGGACCGCGATGATGACTTGGCAAACGAGTTGCCCCGCGGCCATGGCGACCATCATTCCCCCGTTCCACCAAATGGAATCGGGGTTTTGGAGGACGATGGCTTGGGTGAGCCCAGCCATGTAGTCCACGTTGAGCATGGAGCAATACACTTGCAGTACGGTGAGGCCGACGATGCAGCCCAGGAAGATCCAATCGTAATATCGGAAGCGGGAATATAAGCGCAACAAGCTCATGGCAGCCCTCCTTTCGGGTCGATAGGCTATATATGTACGCGTGCGCCGAAAAATTGCAAGCGGTAAATCGATAATGAAACGAAAAGTTGTCAAAATTCCCCTTGCGGTTGCCTTCTTCTTCGCTTTCTCCGTAGAGGTTCCATGGACAAGGAAAGGCAACCACCGTGCCAGTTTTGTCAACCAAACGGGGAATCGAAGCCATTTTGGGAAGCGAAACGTACCCAAAAGAAGGGATAACGCCTATAATGAGTCGATTAAGCGAGGCCACGTCCATGAAGGAATCCATCGTCTACTACTCTTCTTCCATCACCCCCGAGACCATCATAGAACTCTACAAGAGGCTCGAATTTCCGTTGCAGGGGAAGATCGCCGCGAAGATCCATTCCGGGGAACGCGGGAACCAAAACTACATCGGCCCGGAATACCTCTTCCCCATCATCACAGAGCTCGGGGCGACCATCGTGGAGACCAACACGGCCTATCCCGGGGCGAGGAATACCACGAAACGCCACCTGGAATTGATGAAAGAGCACGGATGGGATGGTTTGCCCCTAGAAATCCTCGACGCCCACCGCCCGGATTTGGCCCTGCCGGTTCGAAACCCTTTGCGAATCCCAGTGAATTACGTGGGGAAGGGCATCGAAGCCTACGATTCGATGATCGTGCTCTCCCATTTCAAAGGGCACCCGATGGGAGGATTCGGGGGCGCCTTGAAGCAATTATCCATCGGTTGCGCCTCTTCCCATGGCAAGGCCAACATCCATAGCGCGGGGGCATCGAAATCCCCGATATTCTGCTGGAGCAAGAAGACGCCCCAAGACGCCTTCCTCGAGTCCATGGTCGACGCGGCCGGAAGCGTCATGGACTATTTCGCCAAAAAGAAGGGCATCGTCTACATCAACATCATGAAGAACATGTCCGTGGATTGCGATTGCTGCGCAAAAGCCGAGGACCCTTGTCTCAAAGACATCGGCATCCTCGCTTCTTGCGATCCCCTCGCCCTCGACGCGGCTTGTCTTCGCCTCGTGGAACAAAGCGACGATCCAGGCAAGCAACACTTCCTCGAACGGGTGAATTCCCGACATGGCTACCACACGATCGAGATGGCGGAGAAACAAGGGTTAGGCTCCACTTCCTATATCCTCGTAAACATCGATTGATAGTGAAAAGAGGCGACCCATGTGTTCGGGTTCGCCTTTTTTCATTGCTTTGATAAAGATGAATCAACGAGGGACTAATTTAAGAAATCGGAAGTGGAATAGTTCCATTCGTCGTCCGTGTTGAGGTGAATGTACATCCGAGAGAAATCGAAGACGCCGTCTTTGCTTGCGCTGTAATCAAAACCGACGTCCGAGCGGGAAGCGGAAAAAGAGAAAATATACTCGGTTCCGTTTTCCGTAAAAGCACTGAAGCCTCTAAACGCCCCGTTTATATCTTCATCAAAATAGAGCCCCCTGTCCGGGAACTCGGATGCCTTTTTCAAGAATTTGATAAGAGAGGCATACATCTTCTCCAACTCGGGTTCGGGATCCACCATCACGGTTTCGGGAACGACGGCACGGAAATCCTTAGGGGATCCGGGAAGGACTTCGAGGGATTTCGTTTGGTTCTCTTCATTTTCCGCTTGGATGGTCCCGCGGTAGATAGTCCCGTTTTCCACGAAGAAGGATTGTTGAGTATAAGGGAAGCCCGTTTCAGTCCAATCGAGCCTTCCGCATTGGCAATCCTCCCAGGAATAATAAGTTTGATAGGTGTGGCCGTTGAGGATTTGCCCATCGCACCCTCTGCCTTCGGAAGAATAGAATACCGCCTTATTGACGGAAGAAAGGCCATCGGATTGCCGGTATTCCTGTTTCGCGTACTCCAACTTCGCCATGATTGTTTGGTATTCGAGGCCGCCTTCCATTTCCCAGACGTTTGGCAAATCCGAATAGTCGTGGTCCGAGAAGACGGGTTCCCCATATTCGATTTCCCCTTGGAGGTAAAAGACATTGCCCTCCGTGAGCATTTCGGTGCGAAAGGTCGTCAATCGCCCATCGACGGCTTTGAAATCCATCTGAAAGAATTCCGTCGACACGCCGGCCCTTCCCTTCGTTCCGGAAGCCACGACGACATTTCCTACTTGGGAAGCGGTATATTGAAAATCGGAGGAATACAGGAAACTGCCCCAGCACGAGATCGCGGGCACCACGTAACTCTCGTAAACCTCTACGGCGACTAACCACCAGTCAAGTGGGGGATTGACCTGGTAATGGGAAATATTGGGATGGAGGTAGTCGCGGACCACCTGGATGCCATTTCCTCCTTCCATGAAGGTTTGGGTCCGAGTGAAACTCTTCCCCGGTTCTTCGATCCGAAGTTCCGCTTCCCTTTGAGTCTCGGAAGCGGAGAGCCATAGTTTTCCTCCCGTCTCCGAGAGCGCGATCCCTTGGCCCTCCAAAGAAAAGGTGATCCCGGCAGAGAGATCAAATCCTTGGGTAATGTCGTTCACCACGGTGGAGAACTCATTGTCAGTAAGGGTCTGGGAAGATTGAACCACGGAGGACTCCTCCGGCATCGTGGGGATAATGGAAGGAATCAATGCGCAGCCGCTTAACCAGGTAACGGAAGCGAGGATAAGGAAGAATTTTTGGATTTTCATAAGAATGCTCGGGATATCACTTAAGTTTACAAACGAAAAAGAAGGAAGCCTAGAAAAACTTGCTTCGGGAAGCATCCATGGGAGCCTTATGATATAATCCGATTACTTGTTCAGGGGACTAGGTGCATATCACAAATGGGCTTGTTTACAAAAAACGAGGCACGCGAATACAAGGCTTTAGAGGATTTCTCCCAATTCATCGAGCGTCTGCTCCTAGAGGACGAATTCCTTTCAAGAAAGGTTTTTGCCGCGCGCCGCGATGAACAGCAGCCCGTTTTCGATGACCTCTCCCTAATGGAAGAGAAGGGCGTCCTCGTCGATTGGTGCAAACGCAACAAGGTCGACTACAAGAAGATGCGGAAGCTCATGTCCGACTTCTCCAGCGTCGAGCAAAGAGTCCAAAAACACAATGAATCCTATGTCGCCCGGCATCTTGTCGAGGAACGGGATTACCTCGACCACGTCCTCGAAAAGGATGACCCGAACATCAAGCTGGACGAGGAGCAGCGGCGCGTCGTCCTCTCCGACGAAGACTATACGCTCGTCATCGCGGGAGCCGGCGCTGGCAAGACCACGACGATCGAGGCCAAGGTCAAATACCTCGTCGACAAAAAGAACGTGGAGCCCGAACGGGTCTTGATTGTCTCTTTTACCAGGAAGGCGACCCAGGAGCTCAAGGAACGATTCGCTCGGCTGGACATCCCGGTCCACATCGCGACATTCCACTCGATCGGGAACGCGATCATCAAAGACAGCGACGCCCAAAGGCGGAAGATCGTCGAGCAGGGCTTCATGTACAAGGTCATCGAGGAATACCTGACCTCGAAGCTCGAGGACGAATGGTTCATCAAAAAGGTCCTGCTTTTCTTCGCCTCCTACCTGAACATGCCCTTCGAAGCGGAAAACGCGATCATGCTCTTCAAGACGCTTTCCGCGAACGACAACATCACGATGAAGTCCATTCTAACCGCCGCATTGGACGAATACCACAAGGACCAAACGAGGAAGAAGGTCACCCTCAACGACGAAAGGGTCAGGAGCGCCGAGGAATGCCGCATCGCCAACTGGCTCTTCATCCATGGGATCGATTACGAATACGAGCCGGTCTACCCCTATTCCTTCGCGGAAACGACGAAGCCTTATTGCCCCGATTTCCTGATCCACCATAACGGGCAGGATATCTACCTGGAGCATTTCGGCCTTTCCGAAGATGGGACGAACAACCGCTTCAGCGACGAGCAGCTTTCCGCCTACAAGAAGCACGTGAACGACAAGATCAAGCTTCACCGCCGCCACGGGACCAAGCTGATCTACACGTTCTCGAAATACCGCGATGGCCGCGACTTGATCACCCATTTGGAGGAGACGCTGAAGAAGGCCGGGGTCGAGGGAACGACCAAAAGTGACGTCGACATCTACCGAAAGCTCGCCGCCAACGCCCAGGACAAATACTTCCACAAACTCATCCTTTTGGTCTGCAATTTCATCCACCGCTTCAAAGTCTGCAACTACGACATCAACACCAAGTTCGACGAATGGCAGTTCGGCACCAAAAGCGAGAGGACCAAGCTCTTCCTCGAGATCGCCAAACAATGCTTCCACATCTACGAGGCCAGGAGGATGGAGGAGAGGGCGATCGATTTCGAGGACATGATCAACGACGCCGCGAACGTCCTCGACCAACGTATCGCGAGCCGCGACTACCTCCCATACGACTACATCCTGGTCGACGAATACCAGGATATCTCGTTGCAGCGATTCGACCTTTGCCAAAAGCTGGCTCAGGCCAGCCACGCGAAGATCATCGCGGTAGGGGACGACTGGCAATCCATCTTCCGCTTTTCCGGCGCCCAAATCGACCTCTTTACGAAATTCTCCGAAAAAATGGGTTATGCAAACGTCCTCCAGATCACGAGGACCTACCGGAACTCGCAGGAGCTCATCGACATCGCCGGCGGATTCGTCATGGCAAATCAGAAGCAAATCAAAAAGGACCTAAAGTCCGGCAAATCCATCAAGGACCCGGTCATCTTGATGAGCTACGACGACTCCTACGAGAAGGACGATCAGCAAAGGGGCCCGTTCTATCGGATGGGCGAGGCCATCATGAAGGCGCTAGACGACATCGTCTCCCAATGCGGCGAGGACAAGACCGTCCTCCTGATCGGCAGGTACAACTTCGATGGCAAGAACCTCACAAAACTCGAGGATTTCTTCTCCTGGGAGAGGAACCGCCTCGTCTGCAAAAAGTACCCGAAGCTCGACATCTCCTTCATGACCGCCCACGCCTCGAAGGGGCTTGGCAGGGACAACGTGATCATCATCAACGGCAAGGACGACATCCTCGGATTCCCGTCCAAGATCGAGGACGATCCGGTCATGAAGCTCGTCATCAAAGACGATGAGACCATGGACTTCGAGGAGGAGCGCAGGCTTTTCTACGTCGCCTTGACCCGGACGAAGAACCGCGTCTACATCGTCACGCCGCAGAACAGGCCGTCCAAATTCATCACCGAGATCAAGGACAAGTTCACCTCGGTGACGCTTCGTGGGGTCGAACTCACCCCAAGGGAGGGCGAAGGCGGGAAGCACGTCTGCCCCGTTTGCGGATACCCTCTCCAATACCGCGAGACGAAGCTCAAAATTAAAGCCACGATCAAGAAGCTTTGGATCTGTTCGAACGACCCTGAGGTCTGCGGTTTCATTACCAACGACCTTAATGGCAACCCCTTCCGGTTCTCCATCTCGAAATGCCCCGATTGCCATGACGGGTATTTGGTCGTGAAGCCGATTAAAAACCGCGAAGGCGGAAAAGGGGATAGGATGCTTGGTTGCACGAACTACAAGCCGGACGGGACCGGATGCAACTTCACCATGTTCCCGGACAATTACACCCAAGACAAATCGAAGATCCTGGTCGACGAGAACGGCAGGGCAAGAACCAGCGAGACGAAAGGCGACGTCGTTAAGATCGTGTCTTCCATCGCTTCGATTTACAGAAAAACAAAATACCGATTCTCTTATATGACGTTGATCCGATTCCTTATGGGCGAAGAGGACAAGGCCATATCGGCCTTCCGCCTCTCGGAGGAAGAAAGCTATGGATTGCTTCGAGGGAAAAAGAGTGGCTATGCCCACGCGATCGTTAAGGCTCTAATAGACTTAGACGTCCTTCAAAGGGTAAAAAACGACCGTGGATTCGAGATTCTTGAACTCTCTCAAGATGACATTAGCGACGGCCAAATAAGCGTCATCGAAGGCTATCTAAAGCGTAATAAATAATTCTTAAGAAGAATGCGTTTATGACAAAAGTCTTCAGCCGATGGGTGTTCTTTCTATTACTTTAACAATTTTTCCATAATCAAACAGAGAATAAATATATTGACTGTAGTTATCCCGCGATTCGTTCACCCCTTATAGGGTGAGACCCCATGGGGGATCCGATTATCCCGTAATTTGTTTCCACCTAATCCCCCTATGGGGATCCGATTATTGGGTTATTTGTTTCCACCTAATTCCCACGATGGGATGATTAGGTCGGAGGAACGGGACGATGAACGGATTGAACCCAGCATACGTGGAATCGATTATCAGAAAGGCGTCGTCGGGAAAGCTCACGACGGGACAGGCCGAAATAGATACCGGGCCCAAACCATCCGTGGAGGAGATGCGTTTCAAAAACAAAGAAAGATTAGAAACAAGTTACCCAATAATGACAGCCTAGAAAAACTTGCTTCGGGAATGCTTTCTTGTTTCGAAAACGGGAATGGGTCAATTTTCCGGGGTATCAAAATGAAAATGCAACACCGCCTCGGAATTGCGGGCATCGATGAGGATTTAGAGAAAATCGTCGCGGGCTTTTTGTCCTGAATCCCGCGTATTGGGCTTATTTTGAAAGGGAATCCGGGGAGGAAGAGGAAGTTTCTTATACCGAGGATGCCAGGGATGGCAACGGGGCGATGTATTGGGGTTTATGCAGGTTCGTCGGGGTAGCGAAGGACCAATAGGAACTCGTGGACTCAGAAGAGGAGAGTTTGGTCGAAACGAGGCGGTAAGAGAGTTCGATCCGCTTGGCGACCAAGGTCAATTCTTCTTTTTGGCTTTGACGGGTGGAGGAGAGGACGATCCGGTAATAGGCGTCTTGGCTTACCGCGTCCACATCAAAGACGGGGGATTCCCCCGTTTGGAAATCGCAGGAAGAATAGTAATTGACCGCCAAAGAAAGGGAATCGGCATAGCGCTCCAAAGCGAGGGCAGCTCCGGAGGCTATCGTTTGGGAAAGGGTGTCGAATTCCACGATCTCTTGAGATAGTACCTTGTCTTTCTCCCCCATTTGGAAGAAATAGGCTTCCCCGTTCCCCAAATAGGAAATAAAGGAAGTGGCGCCTTCATGGCGGCAATAGCTCTCTTCGGCGCTGATCTGGGCCCAAGAGGATTCCTTGCCCTGGGAATATTGGTAACTGCATTCGAAAAAGGCTTCCGAAGAAACGGAGAAGAGGGAATCCAAGATGCCGGGGACGCGGGAAGTGGATACCTTGGTGCTGCTACGAAAATCGGGGATGTCCTTGATTCCAGGGACGAAGCCAAGGGACGGGATGGCGCAAGAAGAAAGAAAGCAAGATAGAATCGAAGCGGTCGCGACGCGGTTTCCTTTCATTTCCATTCCCCCTCGTTGCCAATATCTTGCCCGAATCGGGGGATTTTTCAAGCCCTTTCCTGGAATTGAGCCCAAATCCTTGGAGAAAAGGGGTCGTTTGCCCATGAAAAAAGCCGAGGAAGGGGGTGACCTTCTTCGGCATGAGGATTATTTGGAATAGGCTTTCCCGAGGATCGCGTTCAGGTTCTTCACGAATTCCGCTTTGTTGGGGATGTCGAACCCTTCCGCGAGCAAGGCTTCCCCGTATAACACCGAGGCGATGGTTCCGATCTCCGCTTCGTCGGTGACTTGGCTCACCGCCTTAAAGAGAGGGTGGTCCGGATTTAAGAGCAAGACCTTTTCCGCGCGAGCTTGCCCATCGGGATTGTCTTTGGCTTCCGGGGATTCGTTGATGACGTTCTCCATTTGGAGGGAGAGGCCGTTCCGGGTGGCGATGCAGACGGGATTGTCTTCTAGGGTCAAGGAGAAGCCGACTTCGTCCACCTTGCCTTGGAGGGCGGAAGTCAGATCGTCGAGGATCCGCTTATGGGCGACCTTGAGGTCCTCGAGCTTCTTCTTCTCTTCTTGGCTCGATTCTTCCGGATCGAGGGTCGAGATGTTCTTGAAGGGGAGTTTTTCGTATTCCGTCATCATCTGGATGGTGAATTCGTCGAGGTCCTCGGTGAAGAGGAGGACGTCTTCCCCCGATTTCTTGAACCGCGCGATGCCCGGGAGGGCCTTCAGGGATTCAATCGTTTTCCCCGAGGCGTAATAGATGGCTTTTTGGCCTTCTTTCGCCGCCTCCTTGTACTGGGCGAAGGTGATGGGCTCTTCCCCGTTGAGGTGGGGGAAGCGAAGCAAGTCCTTCAACTCGTCGGCTTTGGCCCCATAGGTGCTGTAAATGCCGAATTTGATGAAGTTGCCGTAATGCTTGTAGAATTCCTCGTATTTGGCGGGGTCGTCTTTTTGGAGGGCTTTGAGCTTGTCGATGACCTTCTTCTCGATGTTCTTGGCCATCTTATCGAGGATGGGGCTCTTTTGCAGCATCTCGCGGGAGATGTTGAGGGAGAGGTCCTCCGAATCGATGAGCCCGCGGACGAATTTGAGGTAGTCCGGGACGAGGTCCTTGCAGCGTTCCTCGATGAAAACGCCTTTCGCGTAGAGGGCGAGGCCCTTCTCGTAGTTTTGGCTGTAGAGGTTGTAGGGGGGATGCTTGGGGATGAAGAGCAAGGCGTCGTAATCGAGGGTGCCTTCCACCTTCACCGAGAGGGAGAAGAGGGGATCCTCGTAATCGTTGAACCGGGATTTGTAGAAAGCGTTCAAGTCTTCCTCCGTCACGTCCTTCTTCGGCTTCTTCCAAATCGGGGTCATGGAGTTCAAGGTTTCGATAACCTCTTCTTCATGGTACTTCCCTTCGATGGGCTTGCCGTCTTTGTCCACGTCTTGGACTTGTTTTTTGACGCGCATGCGAATCGGATAACGGATGAAGTCGCTGTATTGCTTGACGAGGTGGGTGATTTTGTATTCGCGGAGGTAATCCCCGAATTTCTCATCGTCGGTGTCTTTCTTGAGGTAGACGCGGACCGCGGTCCCCGAAGTCGTAAGGAAGGGGTTCTCGTCGTCTTCGATGGAATAGGAATCCACCCCATCGCTTTCGAACTTATAGGCGTGTCCTTCGAGGTCGCGGGAATAGACCTCGACCTTGTCGGCGACCATGAAGGCGCTGTAGAAGCCGACGCCGAATTGGCCGATGAGGGAGGCGTCGCCTTGTTCCTTGGCCTCTTGCATCTTCGCGACGAACTCCTTGGTTCCGGATTTGGCGATGGTGCCGAGGTGGTTTTCCATGTCTTCCTTCGACATCCCAATGCCGTTGTCGGTGATTTGGAGGTAACGGCCATCTTCATTCACCTCGATGCGGATTTCGTGTTCCTTCTGGGGGTATTTGCCTTCGCTGGAGACGCTTAAGAAACGGTATTTGTCGATCGCGTCGCTCGCGTTGGAGAGCAATTCGCGGAGGAAGATCTCTTTGTTGGAGTAGATCGAATGGATCATCAAGTGAAGGAGTTCCTTCGACTCGGTTTTAAATTGTTTTTCTTCTTTCATGCTGTCCTTTCCGACCATTTTAGCAGTTAATGGTCGAGAGTGCTAACAAGGTATATATTAGGTCTTTTCGCCCGCGTTGCAAGAGGGAAATGCAACTTCTTTGCAAAATCGGGATTGCAAATTCTTTTTCGCTTCGGAAATCCCCTTTTCTTTTGAAAGCGCTTTCGGGCGGGTTGGCCCTTCTCAAAAAACCGATCCTCGCCTAACATAAAGTCCCGGAGCAAGAAATATGATGACCCGGGAAAGAAAGATCGCGATGCCTTGCCTAAAGGCGTTCCCTTCTCCATTTCCTTCGTTTTGAGGCCTGTTAGGGCCTTATTTTTTTGCCCAGAATGGAGGTTCCGCAATGGAAAATGAAACCGTCGTCCGCGGAGAGTCCCTTCCCGTCCATCCCAATGGAATGATCGTGGAAGTCGACGAAGTCCCGCAAAAGAAGTCGCAATCCATCGTGCTTGCGATCCAACACGTGCTCGCGATGTTCGTCGCCTGCATCACCGTCCCGATGCTCGTCTTCGGGGGAACTAACATTGAGTGGAACGGGGAACTCGTGAACCTCGCTTCCCTCATGATCGCCCCCACGATTTGCTCGGCGGGGATCGGCACCCTCTTCTACCTCTTCATCACCAAAGGCAAATCCCCGATGTTCCTCGCGTCGGCCTTCGCCTACATGGCCGCGATGTCGAGCGCGATCCAAATCGATGCGGGCAGCGGACAAGTCAACCTCTGGATCCTCCCCGTTGGCATGGCCATGGTTTGCGCCGTCTATTGCCTCGTCGCCCTCCTCATCCGCTTCTTCGGCGTCGGGTGGCTCAACAAACTCCTTCCCCCCGTGGTGGTCGGTCCGGTCATCATGGTCATCGGCCTTTCCCTCGCCGGAAGCGCCGTCAACAACCTCATGAACACCGCAGCCAGCGCCGAAAATTACAACTGGGCTTGCATCGTCTCCGGCCTCGTGGCCATGGTGGGCACCGCCCTCGCGGCCCATTATGGCAAGAAGACCGTCTCCCTCATTCCCTTCTTAATCGGTATGGGCGCGGGGTATTTGGCCGCGGTCCTCTTCACCGTATTCGGATATTACATTGGAGGGAACGAGTATTTCCGCGTCGTGAATTTCGATCCGCTCGTCCAACTCTTCTCCCATATCCGTTTCTCTTCCTTCCTCGACTACCCGAAATTCCTCTTCGTGATCGGGGCCAATAGTTCCTCGGTGGTTCCCTTGTCTGGGAACGCGGTCGCCCAAGCCTCCCTCATCTTCATCCCCGTTTCCCTCGTCACCATCTGCGAGCACATCGGGGACCACAAGAACATGTCGGGCCTCCTCCAACGCGACCTGCTAGAGAAACCCGGACTCACCCGCACCCTCATCGGGGACGGGGTCGCGACCGGGCTTTCGGGCCTCCTTTGCGGGGCCGCCAACACCACGTATGGGGAAAACGTCGCGGTCGTCGGGGTGACCAAAATCGCCTCCACCAAAGTCATCGGCCTCGCCACCTTCTTCGCGATGGGCCTCGCCTTCTTCAGCCCCTTGATGGGACTCACCCAAACGATTCCTAGCTGCGTCACCGGCGGCATCTCCCTGCTTTTGTACGGCTTCATCGCCTCCAGCGGAGTGAAGATGCTCATCCACGAGCACGTCGACATGACCAAGACGCGGAACATCTTCATCGCCTCGGTCATCCTCGTCGCCGGCATCGGGGGACTCCTCTTCCGTTTCCCCATCGGAAACACCGTCATCTCCACGAGCGGGGTTTCGATCGCGATGATCCTCGGCATCTTGATGAACGTCATTCTCCGCGAAAAGAAAGAAGCGAAAACAGAATAACGTCCCCTTCCTTTTTAAGTGACAAGCCAAAGATAAGCAAACCAACCTCCCCGACAAGACAATCCGGGGAGGTTGTTTTTTATCCTTACCCGATTCCAAGATCGAGGGGGATTTCTCGGTGTTGTTGACCCGCGATTTGTTCACCCCTAGGCTAACCCGCGATTTGTTCACCCCCAATCGTCGGAAACGCCCTTTTTCCCGAGTTCGCGAGGCTTGTACTTGTAGTTGACGATGAACTTCTTCCAAGGATGGTTCGGCCCGGGCTTGTACGGCATGCCGCCTTTCCTCTCGGTCTGCCCCTCAAACGCCTTGTCGGC
>JAXDTZ010000009.1:0-226571 GCA_034089705.1 Candidatus Alloenteromonas sp.
TAGCTAAAATTGACCATGAAAACGGCTCCCTTCCGGAATAATTTGATGAATCTGGGCAGATTCCACCAAATTATCCGATGGGAAGCCGTTTTCTTCTAGCCGTCAGGGGTTGCTTTGCAAAAAACCTCCAAACTCAATCAACGCTTCCCCTATAAGAATCATTTAGAAAACGATATACTATCTAGGTATGCCAGTCTGCAAAAATTGTCATCGAGAAATCACGAAATTCGATACCGATATCTGTCCTCATTGCGGTGAGAAACACCCGATTCCGACCGGATATCGAACCATGGACGTTACTCAGGTTTTGTCGAGTCTTCCTGAAGAGGACCTCCCCAAAACGAGGAAACGCAATACCGCCGTTTTGCTTTGCGTGTTGCTTGGAGTGTTCGGCGTGCATTTTTTCTATCTATTCGAAACGAAGAAAGGCTTGATTTCGCTTGCGATTACCTTGTTGCTCGTCGGGGGATTGGGAACCGCCTTATTCTTTGCGTTTCATCGATTTGTTCCGATTTACCCCATTCTCTTGGGCGCGGACTACCTTTTTTATATTTTCGCGGGGATTTATCTGCTTAAAAAGGAATCCCCAAAAGATGGGCGAGGGGAGTTTTTGCGCTAATGCAGCATTACTTGGGAAAAATTGTTGATGGATACGCTCTCCTCTCGGAAGAAGAAATCCATCATCTTCGGGATGTCCGACGCGCGGAAATCGGCGAATTGGTAGAAATAGGCGATGGCGACGAGGTTTTCCTTTGCCTCGTCGAAAGCAAAAACCCCCTTCGAATCAAGGTGCAAGAGAAACGCCCGGCGAGGGAATTGCCTTGCCGTTTAACCATTGCGTTCGGTTTCCTTAAAGGAGACCATAACGAGTGGATTGTCCAAAAAGGAACGGAACTCGGCGTCCATTCATTTTTTCCTTTCCTTTCAAGTCGAGTCATCGTAAAACCAAAGGAGTGGGAGGATTCGAAGATCCTTCGTTTACGTAAGATCGCATCCGAGTCGGCGAAACAATGCCGAAGGGCGAATGTTCCGACGGTGAATGCTTATACTGCCTGGAACGAGATTCTCGCCTTGCCTGCCGATTGCAAATTCATCGCTTATGAAGACGTTTCCATTAGTGGGGAACATCTCTTTAGCGCATTGAACCGCGTGCAAGGAGACTCGATTCTCGTGCTGATTGGGCCTGAAGGTGGCTTCAGCGAAAAAGAAGCGCAGGAAGCGATCCAATCAGGGTTTATTCCGGTTAGTCTGGGGAAACGGATTCTACGTGCGGAAACCGCGGCTGTTTTTGCTGCCTCTGTGGTTTCTGCTTTTATCGAAGGAGGGAATCGCTGATGGATTTCTTTGAATCTCTTCGAAAAGCCCAAAAAGGAACGCCTTTTGATGCATCGGAAGAAATGCGATTCTTTCTTCGAAATTCCGGAATTCTGATGGATGTCCCTTCGTTTGCCAAATACAACAATGTCTCAAAACCATTTGATATTGTTCGTGCCAACATCATTATTCGTGCCCTTCAGAACAAGCGTCAGATTGAAGACTGCTATATGAGGAATCTGAAGAACGCGAAGAAGGAGAAGTGGGAAGATCCGCTTCTTTCCGCAATCCAAAGCACCGCTTCCCAAATTGAACCACTTCCCTATTATCAAGAAGGAAACCACAGAATTTTTGTTCCTATTTTTTCTCGTTCCATAAATCAGATTTATGATGGTGATTTCAGCAAACTTCAGGACCGAAATTACAAGCTTTTGCTTAGCAATTTCCAACCTCTTTGCATTGATCCCTTCGACCTGTACGGTAACGATTTGTTCAATTCGTATTTTACCAAATTCATTCTTGTTCAGGACGAGGGGAAGATTAAGGCGTATTACGATTACGATTCAGCCACTCTCTATTTCGTGAATCAAGAAGGCCGACTTGAAACCGAAATCTGCCTGTTCGATAAATGGATCCGCCGGAAAAACGAGAACCACATGATTGAAAGAGTGATACCTGTTGCTAAAGCTTATTTTGATTTCAATCGAGAAGGAATGATAAAAGCATTAGTAGATAATCAGTTAATTTCTAGTACTTTAATTTCAAAAATTCTTTCGAAAGAATCTGCACTATTTCGAAAAATGGAAAAACATTCGAGATGAAACATACTTATTTTTCCCACAGCCTTGGGTGCAAGGTGAATTCCTATGAAACCGCTGCTTTGACGACAGAACTTGCCCAACGCGGCTATTCTCCCGTTGCGGAGGTTGCTGACGCCGAAGTCATCCTGATCAACACTTGCTCGGTGACTGCCAGAGCGGACCAAAAGTCCAGGCAACATATTTCCTCTTATCGGAAAACCAATCCAAACGCGATTGTTGTTGTCATGGGATGCTATTCCCAAAGTCATGAGAATGAATGCCTTGCTCTGGGAGCGGATATCGTGGTTGGCGCATCGGCAAGGTCGAGATTGCCGGATTATCTTGAACGTTTCAAAACGGAACGGAAACCGATTGTGGATATTAAGCCGAACATGCGTCGAGAATCTTTTGAAGAATTAGGCATCCAAACCTATTGTGAAAATACCCGTGCTTACCTAAAGGTCCAAGACGGGTGCAATAACTTTTGTTCTTATTGCTACATCCCATTCCTTCGGGGAAATTCCAGAAGTCGAGACCCCCGAGCCGTGGTAGAAGAAAGCGTTCGCTTGGTGGAAAGGGGCATCCAGGAAATCGTGATTACCGGAATCCATATCGGAGCCTATGGCCTCGATTTGGCGGACGGTTCTTTCCGGTTGGCCGATCTCATCGAAGCGATTTTGAATAAATGCCCAACCCTTCCTCGCCTGCGCATTTCTTCGATTGAAGAAAGCGAGATTGACGACAGGTTCCTATCCGTTCTCCAACAATATCCACAGATCGTCGACCACCTTCATATCCCCCTCCAAAGCGGATCCAGCTCCGTTCTCCGTCGAATGAAGCGAAAATATGACACCAAAGCATTCTTGGAGAAACTCACTAAGATTCGAAAAGTCCGCCCTGGCGTCGCCATAACCACCGACGTAATTGCTGGATACCCGGAAGAAACGGAAGAAGAGTGGTCTGAAACAGTGGATTTTTGCAAAAAAGCCAATTTTTCCGAGATTCATGTGTTCCCTTTCTCTTCCCGTCCGAAGACGTATGCGGCCACCCTTCCGGATTTGCCTCCCGAAGCGAAGAAGGCCCGTGTGAAGGAATTGATGCTTCTTTCCCGGGAGATGCGCAATCGTTATGAAGAATCCTTCTTCGGCAAAGAATTGCCTGTATTATTCGAAAGTTATGACTCCAAAAACCATCTCGCGTATGGGCATACATCCAACTATTTGTTAGTGAAGATCCCATCGGACAAACCTCTGGATGGTTGCTGGAAAAATTTGGTATATATTTCTTCGATGGTTGCTGATTAATTTGTATATTTTTTTGACATTGTTCAACCAAAAAGGTTGCTAGCGTGCGCAAAACCTATATAATTACCTCGGTTCAAAAGGAGAGTTACTATGGCAGTCCCACAACGTCGTACTTCGAAAACTGCGAAGCGTCTTCGCCGCTCTCACTTCAAGCTTACCGCCCCTGGAATCTCGACCTGCCCCCATTGCGGTGCTATGGTTCGCCCCCATCGCGTTTGCCCGAAGTGCGGATATTACAAAGGCAAAGAAATCGTTCACATCGAACAAGAAGAAGAGGAAGAATAACTCTGCAGCACCCGTTTCTGGGTGCTTTTTCTTTTAAAACGCGAGAGAATAGAAAAGAGGTTTTTTATGGAATTCAACAAATTATTCGATCACACCCTTCTGAAAGCGGAAGCCACAACGGAAGAGATTAAAAAACTTTGCATGGAAGCGAAGCAATTCGATTTTGCTTCTGTGTGCGTGAACCCCGCCTTCGTTGCTTATGCCTTTAGTGAACTCGCCGATACCGACGTGAAAGTTTGCACGGTCATCGGATTCCCTCTGGGTGCCAACGTTTCCTCGGTGAAAGCTGCCGAAGCTTCGATTGCCGTCGATGAAGGGGCAAAGGAAGTAGATATGGTGGTCAATCTCGGGAAAGTCAAAGAAGGCGATTTCGAGTATGTCGAAAAGGATATCGCTGCCGTGAAAGCTGCCTGCGGAGATGCCTTGCTCAAAGTCATTCTTGAAACGGCCGCCCTTACGGACGAAGAAATCGTCGCTTGCTGCAAAGCCTCGGTTGCCGCGGGTGCGGATTTCGTGAAAACCAGCACCGGGTTCCACAAAGCCGGAGGAGCTAGCGTGCACGCGGTCGAAATCATGCGCAAGACGGTCGGGGAAAACGTCGGCGTCAAAGCCAGTGGCGGAATTCACACTTTGGAAGAGGCAGAAGCCATGGTGAAGGCAGGGGCCAATCGCATTGGATGCAGCGCTTCCGTCGCCATTATGACTGAATGGGAAGCCGCCAAAAAGTAACTATAAACAAAAATTTTTCGAGCGAATTCATCGAATAAAACCGTTCAAATAGTAAGAAACGCAGGGCCAAAATCCTGCGTTTTTCCTATATAGGTAGGAGAACTATGAAGGAAACGGTTATTTATCAAGGTCAAAAAAAGAGTTGCGGTTATGCCTGCGTGAAGATGGCGTTAGTCCATGCTTCATCCAACAAAACATACCGCCAAATCCGGGAGCCCGATTGCAACGGGAAGTCCCCAAGCATCCAAGAGATTCAGGAATTCGGAGAGGAATACGGTTTGTGCCTCAACGCGTGGAAGGTGGATCCTAGGGACATCTTGCTCGCAGAAGAATTCCCTCTTCTTTGCGTGATTTCAAAGAACGGTCTCGCCCATATGGTCTATTTAAAGAAAAAGAGGCGAAATCGATTCTTGGTTTTCGATCCTTCCGCAGGCGAAATGTGGATCAAGAAGGAAGAGTTCGCCAATTCTTTTTCCGGCGTTTATTTGGATATTGGGTCCTTTCACGAAACCAAAAAGCCAAAATCCCAAAGAATCCTTGGAGGATTCGGCCCAGCATTGCAAATGGCATCCGCGTTGCTTGGGGTAATCTGTTTCGCCCTGGCGTCCTTATCGCTAGATGGAAAGCGGGCAATTTGGTCCCCGGTGTTTCTTTTGGCGGGAATGGTTAGCGTGTTTGTGTTCGCGCTCGCGGCGATGCTAGAAACCAAACGATTCGATTCGAAATACCAAAAGCGCCTGATTTCCACGGATATCGGCAATCGAAGACGATTGTTCCATGTCTATTACCGCTATCGCGCCGACGCCATCAGCGGGCCCACCTTGCGAGTGCTCTCCTTCGCCATTCCTCTTGCCTTCTCGGGGGTCTTGAGCCTTCAAGATCCGTTCCTTGGGATAACGTTGGTAATGGAACTAGGGCTACTCCTCGTCTCTTGGATCAGCGATGTTCCCGTAGCGGAGAACGCGAAGAAAAAACTCGAAACCATCGAACAATCCTTCCAATACGCCGCGTTATCGGAAGAAGGGGTGGAGAAAAAACTAGAGGAAATGAATCGCTCTTCTCGAAACCTCAGCCGTTATTATTTCCTTCGCCAGGCGATGATGCTCGCGGTTGCCGTCGGATTCTCTTTGCTCAGCTTGTTCATCCAAGAGGATTTAACGTTCGGGAAAGTCGCATTCTATTCCATTTCATCCGTCTTTTTCCTCCTTCAGATCGACCGTTGTTTCCAAAGCATTCGGGATGGACAGGATAGGAAGAAGTCGGAAACCGCGTTTCGACAACATTTTCTTGGAACTGTCGCGAATACGCGCACACACGGGGGCGGAAATGGTTTAGAATAGTGATATATGATTTCCGGCTTCTTTCATTTCAACGACGATTCCGAGGATGTTTTGCTCCAGGAAGAGTTCAACGGGGTTTCTTATCTTTCGGGAAACGAAGCCGGCGAGTTTCTTCTCGCGATGAAGGAAGGGCTTTCCTCTCGCATATTGGACGCCGAGGTTTTCTTAAACGATGTGAATCTGCTGGAAAACCGCCCCGCGGTTCTTTCCTTAGACAACGACCATTGGGATGATTTTACGGAAATCGACGAATCATTGAAGGGTTCTTCCCCATTTCTCCTTCTTGATTTGTCTTCCTTGAATCAAGCAAACGCGTACGAAGCCGTGAAAAAGATCGGAACGACGTTTCCCGGGAAGCGAATTCTAGTCTACGTCCCCCAAATCAAAGAAACTCTGGATGGAATCGCCATTGATCGATTTCGGCCGTTGCCGCCAACCCCTCCGAAAGCGGGAGACCTTGGAGAACTGGCCTTCGAGGCTTTCGTGGCGGACATCGTGGAACATAAAACGCCAAAAGAAGGCGACTTGGTCCACACGCCGAAAAGAAAGTTCATCATAGAGCCCATCGGACTCGTGGAAGAAGACGTCGAAGAAGCCGTTGAAGAACTCCATGAAGAAGAGGTTTCGGTAAACGAACCAGTCGTGGAAGAACCTAAGCCCGTTCCAAAAGCGAATCCCAAGAGCTATGAACCGGTTTTCTTCGCGATATTCTTCGCCCTCACCATCACCTTGAACATCATCTCTCACACGATGAAAGAAGAGGAATCCATTGAGAATTACCGCCTGATTTGCTCGTTATTGGGGATTGCCTTCTTGTTTTGTGAAATCGCTCCGATGTATTTCGCGATTCATGACGAAAAAGACGCCTTCTCCCCTTATACCAAAATCTGTTGCGCAGAAATCTTGGGTTTGGCGGCAATCTCCGCTTCCATTGGCTTCAGTTTGGCCGCGTTGGCGGATTATGGGCCGATTGCCTATGTGTTGCCCTTTGCTTACTTAATCGTCCCCATTCTTGATATTGGAATCGCTTATTTGTTGGAATATCGGAAAATTATTTTCAAAGGGAAGAAAAGGAATAACAATTGATGGAATTTGAATTTGATAATCGTTTTCACCCCGACTACGACTATTTGGAACAGGAATACGCTTTCCTTCAAAAGGTCGCGTTTGAGCGCCTTGGGGTTGCTGTGAATTACGAAGTGGATTGCTCTTTGGTCGATGAAGAAGAAATCCATAACATCAATCGCGAGTATCGCCAAGTCGATCGCGTGACGGATGTCATCTCGTTCGCGTTCAACGACGATGAGACCGAAAGGGAAATCGCGATGGCCAATCCCGAGATCCCCCATATGCTTGGCGAAATCTTTATTTGCGTGCCACGCGCGCTAGAACAAGCCAAAGAGATTGGCAATTCCGACGAACGGGAACTTTCCTTCTTGTTCGTCCATGGTTTGCTTCATTTGCTGGGTTACGACCACATGAAAGAAGAAGATGCCAAAATCATGTTCCCCCTCCAGGAAGAAATTCTTGCTTTAGCAAAAGAAAGGAAGTCCGATGATTGACGAAGAAAAACTCATGAACGAGGCGATTCGCGCCCGAGAAAAATCCTATTCCCCCTACAGCGAATTTGCGGTTGGGGCCGCCCTTCTTTGCGGGGATGGTCGGATTTACCACGGGGCGAACATCGAAAATGCCTCCTATTCCTTGTGCATGTGCGCTGAACGCAACGCGGTCTACCATGCGCTATGCGATGGACGAAAGAAAGAAGATTTCATCGCCCTCGCGGTTGTCGCCGACACCATTCGCCCAGTCAGCCCGTGCGGAGCTTGCCGGCAAGTACTCAGCGAATTGTTGCCCGAAGACGCCCCAATATATCTTGGAAATCTCGATGGGGATATCGAAGAAACCACCGTGGAAGATCTCCTTCCGGGTGCATTTACGAAGGATGATTTATGAAAATTGGCGTAATCGCGATTATGGGCAGACCCAACGTCGGCAAAAGCACGTTGTTGAATTGCTTGCTTTCGAAAAAAGTTTCGATTGTTAGCCCAAAAGCTCAAACGACCCGGGATTCCATTACGGGCATCTTGAATGAACGCGATCGTCAGATCGTCTTCGTGGACACCCCGGGGATCTATTTCGGGGACGGCAAATTGGATTCCCATATGCGCCGCGCCGCCTTTGGCAGCAGCAGAGATGTGGACGGCATCCTCTATCTGATTGACGCTTCCGTTGATTCCGTGGAGAAGGATATCAAAATCCTCAAATCCGTGGACTCGGAAGCCCCCAAGACCATTGTCCTCAATAAGATTGACCTTATTCGCGTTGAACGGGCGAGGGAAATCGAGGCGGAATTGATGAGGGAGTTTCCCGACGTCAAAATCTTAGAAACCGCCCTAAAAGAGAATTTTGGGATCAAAGAGATCAAAGATACGATCGCTCCTCTCCTCTGGGATGGGGAACCGTTTTTCCCAGAAGGCGTGCTCTCCGACAAAGACCCTGCTTATCAAGCGAAAGAAGTGATTCGGGAGAAATTGCTCCATTTCCTCCATCAGGAGATTCCCCATCAATGCGCGGTCAAGGTCCTTTCCATTCAACATCCCAAGGGCGGCTACTCCATCGAAGCCAAAATCGTTTGCGAGAAGGACGCCCATAAGGGGATTATCATCGGAAAAGGCGGGGAAATGATCAAAAAGATCTCGATGGCCGCCCGAAACGAGCTCGAACGCATGTGGCATGAACGCATCCTGAGCCTCAACCTTAAGGTCGAAGCGGTTCCGGGATGGCGAAATTCCCCCAAGATGCTAGCGGAACTAGGATATGGCGATCGCTAAAACCACAAACAAATCCGGAATTGTCGTTCGAAATGCTTTCGCCAAGGAAAGCGATGCCATGGTGACCGCGCTATCCTCGGAGGGTTTCTTCTCTTTTTACGCTCGGGGAATCGGAAAGTTCACATCGAAAAACCGTCCTTCCTGCGAATTGCTCTCGGAGGCGACCTTCTCCTTGAAGGAAGCCAATGATGGCAGTTTGAGCCTAACCGAGGCCTCGTTGGAACGGAGTTATTTCAAAGGCGACGACTACGACGCCTGTCTCATGGAAACCTTCTTATTGGAAGTGACCAATCGTTTGGTGCAAGAAGAAGATGGGCCGACCTTGTTCCCTTGGCTCCGGGCGTCCTTGAATGGCATTTGCGAGGGGAAAGACCCTTACACGATTGGCCTTCTCTATTTAGCAAACGTCTTGCGTGTGGGAGGGATCGGGTTGGAAACCAGCCACTGCGTCATTTGCGGAGGCAAATCCACCATTCGCAGCGTGTCTTACGAGGACGGGGGATTCGTTTGCGCCAGTTGCTTTTCTTCGGAGTCAATGAGCGTTACTCCGGAGATGGAAAAGAAGATTATTCGATACATATTCATGGCGCCATTGAGCGATATCGGGCGTGTAACGCTTGAAGAAGCGCCCCGCAATCGAGTGTATCGAAATTTGATTGATTACATCGAAGAAATGACCGGAGTCAAAATTCGATCTCTAGACCTTTTGAAAGGGGGGTAGTACCATTAAACAGGGTTGACATTTTGAGTTGAAAACCTATTAACGTGCGATTGTCCGAAAGGACGTTTCTTTACAGGAGTTCTCTTGATTTTTATGGAAAAGACATTTGAAAAAATCACGCAACACCTTCAGAATACGGGGTTTGTTTTGCAAGGGTCCCAAATCTATGGTGGTTTGTCGAATACTTGGGATTACGGTCCCCTTGGTTCGCAGATGAAGAAGAATATTCGCGACCTCTGGTGGAAGAAGTTTGTCCAAGAATCCCCGACCAACGTCGGAATTGACGCCGCGATCCTCATGAATCCCAAGGTTTGGGAGGCCACGGGCCACGTTTCCACCTTCAACGATCCCATGGTGGATTGCAAAGCGTGCAAAGCGAGGCACCGCGCGGATGAACTGATCAAAGGCCAATATCCTGACGTCGACGTCGATGGAATGACGTTCGAGCAAATGGATTCCTTCCTTTCTTCCCATCCCATGACTTGCCCCAACTGCGGAAAATCGGATTTTACCCCGATTCGCAAGTTCAACATGATGTTCAAGACGCATATTGGCGTTACCGAAGAAGCTTCCTCGACCGTTTATCTTCGCCCGGAGACCGCCCAAGGCGTCTTCGTGAACTTCAAAACGGTTCAACGCATCACCCGCCGCAAACTCCCCTTTGGGATCTGCAATACGGGAAAAGCGTTCCGCAACGAAATCACCCCGGGGAATTTCACCTTCCGCACGAGGGAATTTGACCAATGCGAAATGGAATTCTTCTGCAAACCGGGAACGGACCTCGAGTGGTTCCATTATTGGAAAGATTATTGCCGGAAGTTCTTGGAGACTCTCGGAGTGAATAAGGAGAATCTTCGCTTCCGCGATCACGAACCGGCCGAACTCGCTTTCTATTCGAAAGCAACGACGGACGTAGAGTATCTTTTCCCAACCTTGGGCTGGGGAGAGATTTTGGGCGTGGCCGACCGGACCGATTACGATTTGAAGCGCCACCAAGAGTATTCTAAAGAGGATTTGACCTATTTCGATCCGGACACAAACGAACGTTATGTCCCCTATTGCATCGAGCCTTCGATGGGTTTGGATCGTTTGTTCTTGATGGTTGCGATGGACGCTTATGACGAAGAAGAACTTCCCAATGGCGAAGTCCGAACCGTTATGCATTTGAAGCCCTCCCTCGCTCCGTACCAAATCGCCGTTTTGCCTTTGTCCAAAAAGCTTTCGGAAAAGGCACTGGAAGTCCTTGCCATTCTCAACCACAAGTTCTCGGTTTCCTTCGATGAAGCGGGTTCCATCGGCAAGCGGTATCGTCGCCAAGATGAGATCGGAACTCCCTATTGCATTTGCGTTGACTTCGATTCGCTGGAAGACAATCAGGTGACTATCCGTAACCGCGACACCATGGAACAAGTCCGGGTTCCGATTGCGGATCTCGTGAAAACCTTAGAGGAATCCATCTACGTTGATTAGTAATAAATTAGTAATTATTTAGTCTAACTATATACGAAGTATATAAGAAAGGAGGTAATCATGTACGATAAAAGTTTGATTGACGCATTGCTCGCCCATGCCAATATCGTGGATGTCGTTTCCTATTACCTCCCTGGACAAGTGATTAAAAAAGGGAAACATTACGTTGCCCGCTGCCCGTTCCACGACGACCACGATCCATCCATGAACGTCAACACGGACATGCAGATCTACAAATGCTTTAGCTGCGGAGCGGGAGGAAACGCGATTCGATTCGTTCAAGAATACGAAAAAGTTTCCTTTTGGGAAGCGGTTCGAAAAGTCGCTGACATCGTCGGGTTCAAGGACCCTCGTCTGCTTTCGGAGATTCCCACGGTCAAAATCGATCCGGAGAAGCAAAAGCTCTACGATTGCATGAACGATTTGCAATCCTATTACCGCTATTCTCTCAGCACGGCGGAAGGGACCATTGCGCGCGACTACTTGAAAGAGCGCAACATCGATGATGCGACCGCGGAAGAGTTCGGCATCGGGTACGCCCCGCGAGACGGACAAAAAACCGTGGAATTCCTGTTATCCAAAAAACATTCCTTGAAAACGATTGAGGATATCGGAATCGCCACGCCGGTTGCAGGGCAAACCAAGGATCGAAATGCCGGTCGATTGACTTTCCCGCTTCACGACGCAAACGGTCAAGTCATCGGCTATTCGGCTCGACAACTCGTCAAGGACGATTCTAGCGGGAAATACGTCAATTCGCCTGAAACCGCCTTATTCCACAAAGGCAATGTGCTCTACAACTACCACGCCGCGAGCCTTACCGCCCATCGGGACGGTTATTGTTTCGTGCTAGAAGGCTTCATGGACGTCATCGCGTTGCGGAAAGTGGGGATTACCAGCGCAGTAGCCCTCATGGGCACCGCTCTCACCCCCCAACAGGCTGCGATGTTGAAGAAACTTCATGCGGAGATCCGTTTGTGCCTCGACGGGGATAACGCGGGCCAAATCGGCATGATGCGCGGAGTGCGGGAGTTAACAAAAGCCGGAGTCGCCTATCGCGTCGTGGATTATGGTGGGGACCTGCGAGATCCGGACGACATTCTCCAAGAAGAAGGCGAAGAAGCCCTTCGGCAAAAGATGTCCCATCTGATCGACGTCGTTGATTTCGAACTCTCATACTACCAAAACGTTAAACGGATTTCGACGCAAGCGGACAAACAAGCGGTAGTACGCCATTTTGCCCCGTTGTTAGCGAAAGAAGACGAACTCACCCGCGAAAATCACCTTGCAAAGCTCGCGAAGGCCCTCGATTACGAAATTAGCGCCCTGCGTATGTTCGTGGCTCGGTTCGAGACTTCGGACTCTTCCCCGCGTTCTTCGGCGACGTTTATCACGGAAAAGGAACAACGCTTCGTCCCTTCTCGACCGATGATGAAGCGATTGACCAACCGCCTCGCGAATGCGGAAGACACCATTCTTTATTATTTATTAAGCGATTCCGGCGCCAGAGATTATATCTCGGATAAGGGCAATCCTCTGTTTTCGCCCGAGGAACGCGACCTTGCCTATCACATCGTGGAATACGGCAAAGGAAAAGAAACCATCGATATCAATGGGCTTCTGGCCTATTTGGATCAGATGACGAACCCCAGACCGGACTTCGATCCGGTAGCGCGCCTGATTGAAATCAAGCAGCGCCGCTCAGTCGCCGCCATCCCCTATTCCTCCGCTACGATGGACCAATGCGTCGAGATCATCGAGCAGGAGAAAAAGAAGAAAGGCGAAGGCCGAGTTGCCGAAAAGGCTTTGGAAAGCGGCGATAGTTCCGCGGCCTTGGAAGCGATTACCTCGAGAGCTCGCGAACGCGGGGCCTCGTGGAGTAAGAAAAAACGATAAAAACGATTCATAAAGGGAAGGAAAAAACATGGCTAAGAAAGAGAAAAAAGTTGTTACCGAAGAAGAAGACGTTGGCTTTTTCGCCGACGCTCTCGTCGATCAAGAGGCTTCTGGCCAAACTGGGTTAGAAGACGGGGTCGATAGCAATGACGAGACCCTTCAACAGGTGGAAGCGCGTTTGATTCGCGAAGGCAAAGAAGACGGCGTTCTCACCCAAGAAGTCATCGACGAAGAACTTCGCCGTTTTGATCTTACGGAAGAAGAAAAAGATCGCTTCCTTGCTCGCCTCCAAAAAGCCGGCGTCCAAATCGAAGCCGATGAGGAGGCCGATTTCACGGGCGAAATTCCCGAAGACCTCGCCGGAATCGAATCGGAGATGAGCGATGACGCGGTTCTCGTGGAAGGCGATGAGGAAGGTTTGACGGGCGAAGACGCGGAAGTGGCCGCGATTGCCGATGAGGACCTTTCCCGGATCTCTGTAGGGGAAGTCAAGAGCAACGACGCGGTCAAGATGTACCTTAAAGAAATCGGAAAGGTCGATTTGCTGACCGCGAAAGAAGAGCCGGAACTCGCCAAAGCGATTGTCGCGGGCAATGCTCCGGGCGCCACGGAAGCCCAAAAAGCGGCTGGGAAAGCGGCGAAAGACAAGCTTATCACCGCTAACCTTCGCTTGGTTATCGCCATCGCGAAGCACTACATTGGCCGCGGAATGCAATTTTTGGATTTGATCCAAGAAGGCAACATGGGCCTCATTAAGGCGGTTGAAAAATTCGACTATACCAAAGGATTCAAGTTCTCCACCTATGCGACTTGGTGGATTCGCCAAGCCATCACCCGGGCCATCGCCGATCAAGCCCGCACCATCCGCATTCCTGTTCATATGGTGGAAACCATCAACAAAATGACCCGCGTCCAACGTCAACTTGTCCAAGAGCTCGGACGCGACCCGACTCCGGAAGAGATTTCGGAGAAAATGGAAGGCGCCCTTTCCCCCGAACGAATTCGGGAAATTCAGCGCATCGCCCTCGAACCGGTTTCCCTCGAAACCCCGATTGGCGAGGAAGACGATTCGCATCTTGGCGATTTCATCGAAGACAAGGATAGCGAATCTCCGGTCGAATATACGACCAAATCCCTGAAGCGCGACGCCCTTATGGAGATTATGAAAGACCTCACTCCCCGCGAGGAACAGGTCCTTCGCCTTCGCTATGGCCTCGATGACAATCGTCCTCGCACCTTGGAAGAAGTGGGCCGCCAATTCAACGTCACCAGGGAACGCATTCGTCAAATTGAAGCCAAAGCCATTCGCAAGCTTCGCCACCCCTCTCGCATCAAAAAACTGGGTGACACCGGCGAAATCAGCGGAATTCCCGGCATTCCTGAGATGGAAGACGACGAATAATGGCCAAATCACCTTCTTCCAAAAAAACCGGAAAAACCGAAAACCCAACGGGCGAAGAATCCTTCTCCCGCGGTTTTTCTTCTTTTTCGGAATTCCCGGCGCCTACGGCGGAAGAAGAAATAGCCTTACTAGAAACCATTCGGGGCAAATCGATTTCACCTGGTTCAACGACGTCAAGTGAGATTTCAGAAGCAAAGCAATATCTCATCGAGAAATACTATCCCCTTGTCGTTCGTATCGCTTCTGACTATCACAGATCTTGCGGTTTTCCATTATCCGATTTGGTTTTGGCGGGAAATTTCGGGCTGATCGGAGCGATGGATACCTACGACATGACATCGCAAACCCGTTTCCTAACGTACGCCTATTCCTGCGTCGAAAACGCGATTCGCGATTTTTTGCGCCGCCAAGTGGCCGGCGGGTACGTTCCATTCAAACGGTATTCCTCCGCGACTCGCGTGCGAGTCGCCATCGAACGGCTCCAGGAAATGGGAATCGCCCAACCAAGCGCCGAACAAATCGCCATGTTTTCCGGATTGCGGTACCGAACAGTTCAAAAAGCCCTTCAATCGCGAAAAAATGGCTTGATTCCTGAAAAAACGGCGAAGAAAACCACGGAGCAACTCGTGATACGGTTTTTGCAAATCCGTTCCATTTTCCCTTCGAAAGCTCAACAAGACAAAGGGCTGGATCGCAAAATGGAATCCGCCTTGCGCGCCCTTCCGGAACTGGATTACGAAATTCTTAGTTTGGCGTATGGAATCAAAAGCGGGCGATGCTTCAATAACGCCCAAATCGGGCGCATGCTCGGGGTTTCCCGCGAACGGGTTCGCCAGATTCGCATGCGCGCCGTTTTCCGCATGGTGCAGATTGTGGAGGGAAAACCGTGAGCCGAAAATTGTCGAAACGCTTAAACGCGATTGCGGAAATGGTCGATTCCGGCTCCTATTTGGCGGATATCGGCAGCGACCACGCTCTGCTCCCCGTTGAACTTGTGCAAAAAGGGAAGATCCAATGGGCCATGGCCGTCGACAATAAGATGGGACCTTTCCTGCGCATGAAACAAGCGGTCGATTCCCAAGGCCTTTCCGCCCACATCATCTGTTCCTTAAGCGACGGAATTTCCCAAATCAACGAATCGGTCGATACCCTTGCTATCTGCGGTATGGGCGGGTTGCTCGCCATCAAAATACTTCAAGAAGGAAAAGACAAACTCCACCGAATCCGCTCGATTATCTTGGATCCTCATCGCGATTTAGCCAAAGTCCGCACGGAATTGTTGAATCTTGGATATCATCTCGTGGACGAAATTTTGGTTTACGAAGACAAGGTGTATTACGTCATCATGAAATGGGAACGCGGCCTTCCGGAACGGCCTTACGATTCCAGCGATATTCTGCTGGGCCCGATTCTCCGTCAAAAGCGGGAGCCGTTGTTTTTGGAATGGCTCGAAATCCAGCGCAAGAAATTGAGCGTGTTGCTCGATAAAAACCTATCCCCGGTTTCCCGACAAAAATACCTTGGCCTTTATCGGGTGGTCCGGGACGAACTTCAACGCGCGCCAAGCCCTTCCAAATAAGCCAGACAGCTGGCGAACACTTCGGGAGGAGTGGAAGCGCCGGAACATAAAGCAACCGAGGAAAACCCTGAAAGATCCATGGTTTTGAGCTCTTGAACGTTCAAAGCCATGATGGTCGCAAAGCCTTCTTGCTTTGCGATTTCAGCCAATTTTTTTGTGTTGTTGGATGTTTGGGAACCCAAAACGATCACGGCTTCGATATCCTTTGGGATGCTGCGAACAGCCGTTTGGCGCGCCGAAGTGGCGTCGCAGCGAGAACGAAGCAAATCAACTGTTTCGAAACGGGAGCGGAGAAAAGTGAGGGCGTTTTCGATTTCTTCGTCCGACAAAGTGGTTTGACAAATCAAAGAGCAACGAAGTCCGGCCTGGTCCGTTTCCGGCTTTTTGGCGTCGAGGAAGATCGCATGCGGGCAGTTGCTTAAAAAGGAGATGGCTTCCAAATGCCCTCTGGCCCCAAGGTAGAACAAGGGAGAAGAAACCGATAGGCCAACCAAACGGTTTTCATCAACGAAGGGGCAAGTGGCATCAATCACCCGGAGTTTTTTTGATTTCGCGATTTCATCGAAACTTTTCGGGTGTCCATGAGCCGAAAAGACAACCAAACTGCCGTTCTCCAATGCTTTAAGTTGCTCTTCTAGGGGCCCGTCCATTTCGTCCAAAATGGAAAAGCCTTGTTCTTTGAGCGAGGCAACCGTGATTTCGTTATGGACGAGCGCTCCGAGCATGTAGATCGGTTCGTCTGGATGCTCCGATTTGGTGGAAGAAGCGATTTTGAGCGCGCGCCACACGCCGGAACAATACCCATGGGGGCTGACAACATGGACTTTCATGGCTTCATTTTCTCTCTTTGTGATATCCTGCGGAAGCAAATTTGCTATAATTGATTCGTTATGGCAACTTTTCGCGAATTCCAATTGAGCGACACCATGGTGAACGCGCTCCAAAAACTAGGCTATGTCAATCCTTCTCCGGTCCAACGCCGCATCATTCCAAAAGCCCTGAAGGGGAAATCTTTGGTTTGTCAAAGCGAAACGGGATCAGGCAAGACCCATGCCTATTTGATTCCGATTCTCCAAAAGTTGGACTTAACTCTCACCCGCCTTCAAAGCGTCATTATCTGCCCCAGCCGCGAACTCGCGCGGCAAGTTTATGATTTCGCCGCCGCGTTCATTCGGTTTTTTCCCAAACTGAAGGTTCGCCTCTTTTCAAGCGAAGCGGATGTCACCCAAAACAAAGAGGGATCTTCGATTGCTCCCCACATCGCCATCGGCACGCCGGGGCGATTGAAGGAAATGCTGATCGATTCCTACTCTTTCGACCTTCATGGCGTTCGTTCGTTGGTGCTTGATGAAGCGGATATGTTTTTGGAACTTGGGTATTTCGAGGATATTGATGCCATTTATTCGCTGATGCCGGAAAAAGCCCAAACTATGGTTTTTTCCGCGACGATGAACCAAGGTTTGAAAGCGAAACTGGAACGATACATCGGAAGCGAATTCCTTTTTGAAGGGGAAAAATCGAAAACGAGCAGCCGAGTCGCCCACCATTTCGTGGATATCAAACACGAAGGGGTAAACCAAGCCCTTCTTCGTTTCTTGAATTTGAAGCGCCCGTATTTCGCGCTCGTGTTTGCTTCCACCAAAGAAACCGTCAAATCGACCTATGAGTTCTTGAAGAATGCTGGCGTTGATTCGGTGATGTTCTCCGGAGATCTCGATCAAAGGGAACGGAAACAAGCGATTCGGGCGATTCGCAGCAATCGTTATTCGGTCGTCATCGCCAGCGACCTTTTGGCCCGCGGAATCGATTTAGACGACGTATCTGACGTGATTTCCTTGGATCTGCCAAGCGAGATTTCCTATTACTTCCATCGCGCTGGGCGTACTGGGAGATTCGATAAAACCGGGGAATCTTGGATTTTCTACAATGCGGATTCAGCGAAGAAAGCCCGAGAACTTGCCGAAATGGATATCGCTTATGATGTTTACGAATTCAAGAAAACCGGCCTTGTTCTCAATCCCCTCGGCCTCGAGATGAAAAAGAAATTTTCCGGAAAGCGCGCTTTCTCGGAAGAAGAGATGCGCGATGTGAAGCGAGCAAAAGCCGAAGCCAAGAGCGATCGGGTCAAGCCGGGCTACCGCAAAAAGCAGAAGCAAGCAATTGAGCGAGTGAAGAATAAATATCGCCGCAAAGCGATTCAAAAGGCCATCAAAGCCAAGAAGGACGCCCGTTACGCAGAACGCGCGAGACGGAAGGCAGAACGAGAAAAGAAATAAGGAAAAGCCCGATTGAGACCTAGCGCTCCCGAAATTGAAGCAAAGGTCGATTGCATCGGGCTTTTTATCTATAACAAATTGATTTCCTTGATCATTTCGCTGAGAATGTCGCAATCATCCACGGTCCGAATTACTTCGCCTTTTTTGAAAATGACCCATTTTCCATTTCCTCCGGCGCAGCCCAAATCAGCGTGGGCGGCTTCCCCAGGCCCATTGACGACGCATCCCATGACCGCCACCGTTTTGTTAATGTGGTGTTCTTCGAGGTATTTTTGAAGGAAAACCGCCGTAGGGATGAGCTTCACCGAAGTCCGTCCGCAGGTCGGGCAGGAAATAAACGTAGGGTAATCGTCTTTCAATCCAAGATCGTGAAGGAGGCGGTTGCACGCTTTGATTTCTTCTTCCGGCTCGTCGCTTAACGAGATTCGGATTGTGTCTCCGATTCCCTCTAACAAGAGCGGGGCAAGCCCGGCCACCGAACGGATGATTCCCGTGGAAGCGGGACCCGCTTCGGTGATTCCTAGGTGCAAGGGATAAGGAAAGGTTTTCGCCGCCAAACGATAAGCTTGTATGGTTTCTAGGGCGTTGGAACCCTTCAAGGAAATGACAATGTCGTGAAATCCGAATTTTTCCAGCAATTGGACGTGCTTTTTCGCGCTGGCAACCAAAGATTCCGTGGAGACGATGCTTCGAGAGGAATGGATGGTTTTGTCCATGGAACCCGAGTTCACCCCGACGCGAATCGGAATGTGTTTCTCCAGCGCCTTTTCCACCACGGCCCGAACCCGGTCTTCGCTCCCGATGTTTCCGGGGTTGATGCGAATGGCATCGACTCCGCTTTCCATTGCGATGATAGCCAAACGGTAATCGAAGTGAATATCGGCAATCAAAGGGATATTCACTCGTTTTTTGATCTCGGCGAATGCCCTCGCGTCCTCTTCGTCCAAACAAGAAAGACGCATCGCCTCGGCTCCTAAAGCCGCGCAGCGATTGATCTGGTCGCTCACCTCGGAAACCTTCGAAGTTTTGATGGAACACATGCTTTGAACCACGACATGGTTCTGCCCTCCGATTTGCAGAGTGCCGAGATAGACGGGTCGAGTGGTACAACGTGGATTCATCTTTCTTCCTCCGAGGGATTTTTCCTTGTGGTGTTTTGGTTTTCGCTATGGTATTATCATACCCGCGAACGAAAGGGAGTTTAAGAAAAATGGCCAGCAAACGCGACGAAGTCATCTTGAAGTGCACGGTGTGCCGTGAAGAAAATTACATCACCACCCGCAACAAGCGCTTACACCCTGCGAAAATGGAAATCCTTAAGTATTGCCCGAAATGCAGGAAGAAGACTCTTCACAAGGAAAAGAAATAAGGCCTCGAGCCTTATTTTTTTATCCTCTGGTTTGGTATAGTAATGGCATGATCCTGTTTGTTTTGCTCATGCTGTCGGCAGTTGCCCTGATTCTGACGGCAATATGGCTCATCAAAAAGAACAAGATTCGTTTTTGGGCTTACGCCATTTTGGTTTCCGCCTCGATTTACGCGTCGTTTTCGGTGATCTCCTGCCTTTACCACGTCTACGGAAACGAAATGGAATATCGAAAGAGCCAAAAAGAACGCGAAGAAATCATCACCTTAGTAATCGAAGCGAGAGCGGTGACCGACGAAACCCAACGTAAGCAAGATTTGGATTACGCCTATTATCGCGTCGATCGTTTCAACGCTTCCTTGCAGCGAAACGCCGATTTCGCGAATTCTCCCTGGGTGGGCTGCTTTCATTTCCGTTACGCTCTTGACCATTTTGACGAACTTTTCATTTGGGAGATTGGGCAATGACCCGCGTCGTGCGTTTGTCCGGGAACGATCCTTGGTGCAATGTTTACGTACTGGGAGAAGAAGGAGGGCCGTGTATCTTCTTTGATTTCGGAGCCCAAAACGGCGCTAGCCTCCTCTCTTACGCGGAAAAGCATCATTCCGCATTGCTCGGCATTTTCCTCACGCACGGTCATTTCGATCATATTCACGGCTTGGCCGCTTTCCCCAAGAAAGCCCCATGCCCAGTTTTCATCGCAAGGGAAGACGAACGATGCTTAACGGATCCGAGGTTCAATCTATCCGCGGATTTTGGGATCCCTTCTTTAGAACTCTCTGACATCCACCCTTATCTATTGGAAGATGAAGACGAGGTGCGCTTGGGCGACTTCCTCATAAAGGTCCACGCGACCCCGTTCCATACCGCGGGAAGCCTTTGTTTTGAAACAGAGGAAGGTTATCTCTTTACCGGGGACACCGTCTTCCGTTTTGGGATCGGCCGATACGACCTTCGAGGAGCAGAGCCCAAAAAGAAAAGGGAAAGCCTGGACAAAATTTTATCTTTAACCGGAAACTACCGGATTTACCCCGGCCACGGCCCTTCGAGCACGCTAGAAGAGGTTCGTTCTTGGCTTCCTATGGAAAGATAAGGCGGCTTCGCGATTATCCGCTTATCAAAAGAAGAAGTCAGGGTTTCCAATCGACGCTCATATTTATATAATAGGGAAGTGCAAAAAGAAGCGCACCTTTAAGGAGTTTTATTATGATTAATGTTACCGAACTTCGTCCTGGCAATTACTTTATCGACGAAGGAAACCTTTATCGCGTCATCGACATCCTTCTCAACAAAACCGCGATGCGCAAGATGGTTGCGAAAGTCAAAGTCAAAAACCTTCGCACCGGCGCCATCACTGAACTCGCCCGCAACTCCGGTTACGGCGTGGAAGACATCCACATCGACAAGAAGATCATGCAATATCTCTACGATTCCGGCGAAACCCTCGTCTTCATGGATGGCAAAACCTATGAACAAATCGAGCTCGCCAAAGGCAATTATGGCGATATCATCCCCTTCCTCGCTCCGAATAGCGAAGTGACCATCGTTTCGTACGAAGACGAAGTCCTTGATGTCCAACTTCCGTCCAAAGTCGTCCTTGAAATCATTGAATGCGAACCTGGCGTCCGTGGCGACACCGTTTCCAATGGCGGCAGCAAAGACGCCAAGCTCGAAACCGGAATGTCCATCCGCGTTCCTCTTTTCATTGAACAAGGCGAAAAAATCTACGTTGACACCACGACCGGCAAATACGACGGGAGGGCTAACTAATGGATTGGAACGTTGGCTGGTTCTGCCTCGTTCTCGCCGCTCTCATTTTAGGAGCCGTCGGAGGCTTCTTTGGAGCGCGTGCATTAATCAAACGCCAAATGGAGAAAAATCCTCCTATTAACGAAGCGATGATTCGCGCCATGTTCCAATCGATGGGGCGCAAGCCCTCCGAAGCGCAAATTCGGAGCGTCATGAAATCGATGAGACAAAATAGTTCGTTGTAATTACGGACTATTTTTCGATATAGGGTAAGTTTTTTATGAAAAATGATTCTTTTGTCATTCTTATTGACTCTTGCGGAGAGCTATCTTTGTCTCTTCGGCAGGAATACGATCTTGATTACTGTGCGATGACCGTCAGTGTGGACGGAAAAGAAGTAGTTGCCTCTTTGGATTATGACCAAGGCATCACGTTCCACGATTTTTATGAGATCATGCGGAATGGGACCCGCATCTTCACCAGCGCCGTCCCCCAGAATGTCTTCGAAGAGAAATTCGAGCACTACCTCAAAGAAGGAAAAGACGTGCTTTTCATTGGCTGCTCCACGGCTTTGAGCGCCACGGTGAATATCGCGACTAAAGTGGCCGAACGCCTTAGGGAATCCTATCCGGAAAGAAAGATTGTCATCTTCGATACGAAGAGCTCTTGCTACGGACAAGCCTTCATGGCGATTCACGCTTCCAAAATGCGGGAAAACGGCGCATCCATCGAAGAAATTCACGATTATTTGCAAAATAATTACCTCCGATACAACCAATTCGCAACCGTCGATGATTTGAAATATTTGAAGCAAGCTGGGCGCGTGAAAGCCAGCGCCGCTTTCTTCGGAAACTTGTTCAAAGTCCATCCGATCATCATTTCCGATGTCAACGGCGCCAATACCGCCGTGAAGAAAGTCAAAGGCAAGAAAGCCGCCTTGCTCACTTTGGCGGAGGAAGCCATCGCGTCCGCGGAGGACATCGATCACGAACCCATCTTCGTCGGCCATTGCGATGATTTGAATGCGGCGGAATTCGTCAAAACCGCGATTCTCTCCAAATTGCCCAACGCGAATGTCATCGTCGGCCCGATTGGCCCGATCGTCGGTGCATCCACCGGCCCGGGAACCATTGGGGTATTCACCTTCGGCAAGAAAACGGCTTTAGATTACGTTAACGCGGACAAATAACCATGAAAACTCTTACTGGCGGAATGTTTGCGACCATGGTGGAAAATGGTTATCGCGACATCAAACTTCATTACGAAAAAATCAACGAATTGAACGTCTTTCCGGTTCCCGACGGGGACACCGGAACCAACATTACCGCGACTCTCACCGGCGGTTTAAAAGCCATGGAAAAGGCGGATACATCGAGCCTTTCCAGTGTCGCGAGCGCTTTGGCTCGAGGAATGCTGTTGGGAGCGCGCGGCAATAGCGGCGTCATCGTTTCCCAATTCTTTTCCGGCCTTTCCGATGGATTGTCGGGGCTGACCGAAGCCAATATCACCCAATTTGCATCCTCTCTTCGTTCTGGCACCGCCAAAGCTTACAAAGCGGTCGTTAAACCTGTGGAAGGAACCATTTTGACAGTGGCCCGAGAGGGAAGCACCTATATTCTCGATCACCTCGATCAGATCGGGACGTTCCAAACCCTCTTCGCGAAATTGCTCGAACGCATGAACGAAGCCCTCGAAAACACTCCGAATCTCCTTCCCGTCCTAAAAGAAGCGGGAGTCATCGATTCCGGCGGCGCAGGCCTCGTAACAATCATCGAAGGAATGTACAAATACATCATCGGCGAAGAGATCGAAGACCACGATTTCCGTGGCCCTTCCAATGCGGTCGCGGAATCCGGAACCATTCCATTTAACGAAGATTCGGTTTTGGATTACGGCTACTGCACTGAATTTATCCTTCAAATTCTCAATTCCAAAGGCGGAAAGGAGAATTTTCACCTCAATGAACTTATCTCGTTCTTAGAAACCCTTGGGGATTCCATCGTGGCTTTGCAAGACGAAAGCATCGTGAAAGTCCACGTGCACACCAAAACCCCGGGTTTGGTCCTGACTTATGCCCAACAATTCGGCGAGTTCGTGACGTTTAAGATGGAAAACATGTCCATTCAGCACAACGAAGTCCTGCTGAAGGAAATTCAGCCCCAAAAGAAGGAGAAGTCCAAGGTGGCCGTCGTTGCGGTCGCCCCTTCGGAAGAATTCTCCAAAATCCTCAAATCCATCGGCGTCCACGTGACGATTTTGGGCGGGCAAACCATGAACCCTTCCGCGGAATCCTTCCTTCACGCATTCGAAGAAGCGAACGCGGAAAACATCATTGTCTTCCCGAATAATTCCAATATCATCCTCACGGCTCAACAAGCCAAAGAACTCTATGATAAAGGAAATGTCTTTGTTATCCCAACGAAATCTGCGATTGAATCGTACAGTATCGTCCAGATGTTTGATTTCGAAGGGCAAAGCATCGAAGATAACGTGAATTCCGCGTTGGAACAGCAAAAGAGCATCGTCACCGCAGTGGTTTCCAAAGCGGTTCGGGATTCCGTGAATAACGGATTGGAGATCCACGAGAATGACTTCATCGGCATTTCTAGAGGATCGGTCCAATCCTCAAAGGTAGATCTGTTCGATTGTATCGAATCCCTTCTAGATTCCGTGGAAGAGATGGATTTGAAGTCCTGCATCACCGTTTCTTATGGCGACGTCTTTCACGAAGAAGAGAAGCAACGCTTCCGCGAACTCATCGCCAAAAAATATGATTTGATGGATCTCGTGGAAATCCACGGAAACCAAAAAGTCTATTCCATCATTCTCGCGATTGAATAATGTCCAACGTAAAACCTTGCGTTTCAAAAGGAAACTCAAGGTTTTTTTCTTTCGACTGATTTGCTTTAAAGAAAAGTCTTAAATCAAGCGGTAATACTGACCAAGACACATGAGCGTATTGGAAGGATGGAAGAAGAATGCGGAAGGGAAGAATAGGAATGGCTCTAAATAAAGCTTCCTTTCGGTTGATCGAAAACTAAGAGCCTAAAAAAGGAGACAAGGACATCGTAAAAGGTATAGATTTTCATCGAAAATCATGTAGTTAATTGAATTGCTTAGTTTTAAAAAAATCCCGATGAATGCGGGATTAATTTTACTAAATATTTACCAAAGAAATACTAAATAATTAAACTTAATTAAAGGGATTTTTCCCTTCAGTTCCTTCTTTTAACCGGCGAATATTGGATGCGTGACGGAGAACCAAAAGCAGGGTAATGATCGAAACCGTCAAGGCATATTCCAAACCATAAGAGATAAAAGGCTGCCCTCCAAAGCTCCAAAGCAGGATATCCCAATTGAACGGAACGGTAACCTGGAGGAGGAAAATGATCCACGCGACGAAAGCTCCGATTCCGGAAACTATAATGGAAGTTAGAGAGATGTAATTGGTCTTCTTCGCTAAGACGATATAAGCGCCGCCGGTGAGGACGAATTGAATCCAAGAAGTCAGGCAATTGAGTCCCATGAAAATCGCGACGGCTTTCCCACCTTTGAAGTGGATGAAAACAGGCCAGCAATGGCCGATCGCGGCAAACAATCCGGCAAGCCAATAATGAACTTTGGCTCCTCCGATGGCCGCGTGACCAACCAAAACCGACCAATTCATGGCTTCGGAAATGGCGGGGATGAACGTACAGATCGCCCAAATGGAGAAAACCGGAATCAGCGATTTGATCATATCGAGGGCGATGACGAGGATTCCAAACTTTTTGCCAAAGTTCCTGGCAACATTCGTTCCGCCGCTATTTTTGCTTCCGAGTTCGCGAACATCTTGGTGAAAGAAGACCTTCCCGACGATGACCCCTGTGGGAATGGAACCGACCAAATAGCCAACGAGAATGGAGAGCAATGCGATGAGAATATTGATAATATTGGGGTTCATAGGGGCTCCTATCTGGAAAAACAAAGGAAATTATCGCGAATTCGCGCTACATGTTCAAGGAAACTCGCGATATAATACCATCAGTCTAAAAGACTGTTTACGTTTTATTATGGCAGACATTGAACGCGAAGAACTCAATTACAGCGCGAAAGACATTGAGGTCCTTTCCGAAATGGAAGGGGTGCGCAAACGCCCGGGCATGTACATCGGGTCGACCAACTCTACCGGTCTCCATCACCTCGCTTGGGAAATCATCGATAACGGGGTTGACGAGGCGGTCAACGGGTATGGCGACAGCGTTTCGGTCACTCTCCACAAAGATGGTTCCCTTTCGGTGGAAGACCAAGGCCGTGGAATCCCGGTCGACATTCACCCACAAACGGGAATCCCCGCGATTCAGCTCATTTATACCGCCCTTCATGCTGGAGGGAAGTTTTCCAGCAAGAATTACGTGACTTCGGCCGGTATGCACGGGGTCGGCGCCACCGTCACCAACGCCCTTTCCGAATGGCTCGACATTCAGGTATACCGTTTAGGGAAGATTTACCATATCCGTTTTGAAAACGGCGGCAAACTGGCGGTTCCCCTTGAGGTGATCGGGGATACGAAAAAGCACGGAACCCTCGTGCGCTTTAAACCGGATCATACGATTTTCTCCAGCACGGATTTCAAGTGGGATACCATTTATCACCACCTGCAAGAAGAAGCATTCTTGCTGAAAAACGTCCATTTCTTCATTAAAGACGAGAGAACCGGCCAAAAACACGAGTTTTTCTATCCCAATGGGCTCGTCGAATACATCCATGTCCTCAATCAGAACAAGAAACCCCTCTGCGATGTTTTCGGATTCGAAGACGATTCCGGCCTCATCAAAATGGAAGTCGCTTTCCAGTGGTGCTTGGAAGACTACAACGAAAACATCTACAGTTACGCGAACTCGGTTCGCACCCATGACGGAGGTACCCACGAAACCGGTCTGCGTCTTGGGATCACCCGCGCAGTCAACGATTGGGCGGTTCAGAATAACGTCATCAAGGAAAACCAAAAACTCGATGGTCAGGACATCCGCGAAGGCTTAACCGCCGTCATCGCGGTGAAGATCCCCGAAAGCGTCAACGAATTCGAGGGACAGACAAAGGGAAAACTCGGAACCCCGGAAGCCACCGGTGCCGTGAACGATTTTGTTTACAAGAACCTGTCGTATTACCTCGCCGAGCACAAGGATTTCGCGGTGGATCTCGTGAAGAAGTGCCAAGCCGCGAAAACCGCGCGTGACGCCGCGAGAAAAGCAAAAGAAGCTGCGCGAACCGGAAAACAAAAAAAGCCGGACGCCATCATTTCCGACAAATTGGCCGCCGCTCAAAGCAAAGACTACCCCAACAATGAGCTATTCATCGTCGAGGGAGATTCCGCGGGCGGTTCGGCGAAAACGGGCCGCGACCGCATGCACCAAGCCATTTTGCCATTGCGGGGCAAACCCCTCAATACGGATTCGGTCACCATGGAACGCATGCTCCAAAACACCGAATTTTCTACGATTATCCAAACTATTGGAGCGGGAGTCGGAGCAAATTTCGACGTGAACGACAGCCATTATGGCAAGATTATCATCATGACCGACGCCGATACCGACGGAGCCCACATTCAAATCCTGCTTCTGACTTTCTTCTACAATTACATGAAACCGTTGATTCAGCACGGAATGGTCTACATTGCCTGCCCGCCGCTTTACCGGGTTTACAAAAAGAGCGATCCCCAACGGAAATTCGTATACGCCTGGGACGACGAAAGCCTAGAAGAAGCGAAGAAAATCATCGGGCCGGGCTACGGAATCAACCGATACAAAGGCCTTGGCGAAATGAACGCGGATCAGCTTTACGCGACCACGATGAACAAGGCCACGCGCAAACTCTACCAAGTCAAAATCGACGATCCCATCATCGTGGAACGCCGGATTTCCATTCTCATGGGCAACGACGCCTCCCAACGTCGTGCTTGGATTGAAGAAAACGTCGTTTTCAATGAAGAAGATCGCTTTATCAAGGAGGTGAAGGACTGATGGCTAGAAAAAAGACTCCAGAACCCGTCGTGATTCAGGAGAACATCATCCCGAGCACTCTTGATGACCTCATGGGGGATCGTTTTGACATCTACGCAAAAGACGTCATTCAAGATCGCGCCATCCCCGACGCCAGAGACGGCATGAAGCCCGTCCAACGCCGCATCATTTTCGCGATGTGGAAAACCGGAAACACCGTCGACAAACCCACGAAGAAATGTGCCCATATTGTCGGTGAGGTCATGGGAAAATACCACCCTCACGGAAACGATTCCATCTACGAAGCGCTTGTCCGCATGTCCCAAACCTGGCGCGTGCGTGCCCCTTTGATCGATTTCCAAGGGAATAACGGCTCGATGGACGGAGACGGCCCCGCCGCATATCGTTACACGGAAGCCCGTTTGGCCGCCCTTTCCCAAGAACTTATCCGCGACATCGAAAAAGACACCGTCGACATGGGCCTTACCTTCGACGATACCGAATTCGAACCGACCGTTTTGCCTGCCCGCTTCCCCAACCTTTTCGTCAATGGCAGCAGCGGCATCGCCATCGGCATGGCCACGGAGATCCCGCCTCATAACCTCACGGAGATTTGCGATGCGATCATCTACCGAATTCAACACCCGAATTGCCCTATTGAATCCCTGATGCGCTTCGTCCCCGGTCCGGATTTCCCAACCGGGGGAATCATTTACGAATCCCAAGGCCTTTCCGATATTTATCTGACGGGAAGGGGGAGGATTGACGTCGTCTCCAAAGTCCAAATCACCCAGAACGAAAGCGGGGACAACCAAATCATCGTCACCGAAATTCCATACGGGGTGAACAAATCCGTCTTGGTCCACTCCATTGATAAGCTTCGCCATGAGCGCACGATCGCCGGCATCAGCGAGGTACGCGACGAAAGCGATAAATCCGGCCTTCGAATCGCCATTGATATCAAAGAAGGCTTCAAACCGGAATCCATTTTGGCCTATTTGATGCAGAAAACCCAACTTCGCTCCTCTTATAGCGCCAACATGGTCTCCATTGTCGGCGGGCGCCCCCTCACGCTCAATTTGCTTTCCTATTGCGACACCTACATCGCCCACCAAGTCGATGTCATCACGCGCCGTTGCCGCTATGACTTAGACCGCGACCTGAATCGCCTCGAAATCGTGGAAGGCTTGATCAAAGCGGGTTCTCTCATCGACGAAATCGTCCATATCATCCAACGTTCCAAGGACAAGGCCGATTCCAAGGCCAATATCCAAAAGGAGTTCGGATTCACCGACCGGCAAAGCGAAGCCATCGTCATGATGCCGCTTTACAAACTGTCCCATTTCGACGTTTCTATCGTGCTAAAAGAAAAAGAAGACTTGGATACGGAAATCGCTACTCTTCGCGAAATCTTGAATTCCCCGGCTAAACTCAACTCCATTATCGTCTCGGATCTTCGTTCCATCTGCAAAAAGTACGGAGACGAACGCCGGACCGTGATTTGCCAAGAAGACGAATCCCTCAAAACCGTTAACAAAATCGATTTGGTGGCCAAAGAAACGGTTATGGTCGCCGTTTCCCGCGATGGTTACGTCAAGAGGAGCTCGTTGGCTTCCTGGCGTTCTTCCAACGGTCCAAAAGGCGCGTTGCCGGGATTAAAAGACGGAGACGGGCTCATTTTCAACGGATCTGCGGAAACCACCGACCACATGGTGGTGTTCACCAGCAAAGGAAATTATCTCTATTTCCCCATTCACGTGTTGAAGACCAATAAATGGAACGACGAAGGCGTTCACGTGAATTACGCGATCAATTTGCCCGCGGAAGAAAAACTGGTCCGCGCATTCGCGGTCAGAACATTCCGCGACGATTTGTTCTTCGCCCTCGTTTCGAAAAAAGGCCAAATCAAACGAACCCGCTTATCTTCTTATCCTTTATCGCGCTACACGCGCCCTGCGCGCGCGATGCGCCTATTAGGTGATGACGAACTCGTGTCCGTCGTTTTGACGAGCGGCAATTCCGATTTGCTCCTTCTTGGCAGCGATGGATTGGCCGTGATGTACAACGAAAACGAGATCACTCCATCCTCCACGACCTCCGCGGGGGTGAAAGCGGCTTCCTTCAAAGGTTCGTTCGTCGGTGATTTGCTGGCGATTGAAGAAGAACGGGTCGAAAAGGTCGCTCTGGTCGACGATCACGCTTCCGTGCGCATCTTCTCTACAGGGAATATCCACAAAACCGGAAGACTTCACGCGGCAACCGCGTTGTTCCGTTGCTTCAAATCCGAGCCGCACCATCTGATTTTCGCCGAATTACTGGGAGAAAAAGCCGCCCCGTTTACTTATGGCGTCGTTCTTTCCAGCGGCGAACGGACTTCGGTGCCGGTCGACGACACGTATTTAACTCCGATGGAAAAATACGCCAAAGGAGGCAATATCCGCTTGGAAAAAGGCAAACTCGTGGTATCCGTGGATCGTCTTGACTGCACCGTTATCACAGCTGAAACGGTATCCCATATCGATCAAGCCCCGATTCCAGAAGAAGTGGAACCCTCCGCGCCCGCGATCACGGAAGCGAGCCCCACAACCGAGGTGACCGAGAAAGAAGACGACCGTCCATCGGAAAAATACGAGCAGATTTCCATCTTCGGTGACGAAGACTTGGATATGTAATCCGCATCAATATAATTTACCAATTATTAGTATAAAATTAGTAATTAATTAGTTGTAGATAGTTAATAACTATCGAATGTTTTTCCGAAATTTGATTTCTAAATCGTGAATTCGTTTTATAATGAAGCGGATGAACGCTCGTAACATTCCTTTTGCCCTTTGTCCAAACATCTACGCCTTGGATCTTCAGAAGCTTCAAAAGGCGGGAATTCGGTTTTTGCTCTCTGACCTCGACAACACGTTGCTGCCTTACGGGGCAAGCGAACCCGATCAACGGGCCATCGCCTTCAAAGCCGAATTGGACAAAATGGGAATTCGTCTCATCATCTGTTCCAACGGATTTGGAAAGCGGGTTCGGCGTTTCGCTTCCCTTCTTGGGGTCGAGGCCGCGGGATTTATGCGAAAGCCATTCAGCGGTCCTCTCAAGCGATTCCTAAAACAAAAAGGGATTGCAAAAGAAGAGGTGCTGTTCATCGGGGATCAAATCCAAACCGACGTCCGAGCAGGGAACGGGGCCGGGCTACGAACCATATTAACCGAACCGCTGGACCCAAGCTACGAGCCGATTTGGACCAAATTCAATCGAATCTTCGACCGAAAAAAGAGAAAAGCCATCTACGATAGCCATTTAGCCAAACCAATGGAGGAGATTAATTTATGAGCCGTTTGAACGTTGTTCGCCGCTGTTACAACTGCAACGCGATTCTTCAAGAAAACGACCCTCAATCCGAAGGGTACATTTCTCCCGGGCACTTAGACCAAGTCGGGGCTCTGGTCCTTTTCTGCGACCATTGCTACGAGCAGCAAAAATACAACTTTTCCAATCACGAACTGGCTTGCTCGAACGATTACCTCACCATGATGAAGGACGCCGCGGCGACGGACGCCTTGATTGTATTCGTTGTCGATATCTTTTCTTTCGAAAGCACTTTTCCCAAAAATATGGTCGATATCATCCTCAACAATCCGCTTCTTGTCATCGCCAACAAAGTTGACCTGCTTCCAAAAGGCTACCATGAGGAACAATTGAAAGAATACGTCGCGCACCGTTTCCGCGCCTCCCGTCTTCGCGTCACCAAAGACGACGTGATTCTCGCGTCTTTGAATTCCCTCACCCCCAATCCCGCTCTCACGAAAGCGATTGATTTGAAGAGAAAACGCCACGACGTTTATGTCGTTGGGGCGGCCAGCTCTGGGAAAACCCTGTTCCTTGCCTCCTATCTTCGCGGATACAAGAACAAGACCCTCAAATCGGTCGTGACCCAAAATTATCCAGGGACCGCTATCACGGTGATGCAAATCCCCTTGGATTCTTCGAGTTCAGTTTATGACACGCCATCCACCCCATCGGACAATTCCATGCTGTTCCGCCTTCCCTTGGACGTGGCCAAAAAGTGCATCCCGGTCGAAACCATTCGGCCGCGTTCCTATTCTTTGATTTCCGGGGATTGTTTGTTCCTTGGAGGCCTCGCCCGCATCGAACTTTTGAAGGGGAGAAGAACCACCTTGACGTTCTTTGGGGCGAAAACCATCAAAACCCTGCGCGTCCGCAGCCGTAACACCGAGGAAATGTTCTTCCGCTACATTGGCCGAAATGAACTCAGCCCTTCTTGCTCCTTGTTCGACAAAGCCTCCCAATTCGATGTCTATGACCTCGCGGTGGAAGAAGAAGGATCTCGCGATATCGGCATCGCCGGTTATGGCTGGGTCCGCTTCAAGGGTGATAACCAAACCTTCCGCATCTTCGTTCCGCGCGGAGTCGCGATTTACACAAGCCGTTCTAAAATTCTAGAAAAATAAAGGGGATTATTATTTATGCTTCGTCCTTATCAAAAAGCCTATTTAAAAAGTTTGGCGAATACCATTTCCCATCGTTACCTCCTCGGAAAAGGGGAAGTCGACGAAGGATTTTTGAAAGAAATCAATGCCGCATTAGAAGCCAAAGAACTCATTAAAGTCGGTCTTCTTCCCAATAGCTCTTCCAAGCCAAAAGAAGTGGGCTCCGCGCTGGAGCAAGCCTTAGGCTGCGACGTGGTTCAGGTGATCGGGCGCGTTATTGTCTTATACCGCCGTTCCGTGAAAAACCCAAAAATCGTGGTTCCGACTCGCGAAAAAGAGAAATAACACCCCATGGAGAATCTGGTTCTATTCGGGGGAACCTTTGATCCCATTCACAACGGGCATCTTCGCATTGCCCGCGCCTCCAGCCTCCGCCTCAACGCGGACGTCATTTTCGTGCCGGCGAAAAATCCCGCGTTCAAGCAACCTTCCGCCTCGATTTCCGATCGCCTCAACATGTTGCAATTGGCCTTGCGGGAGAACGGATCATCGAGCTTTTCCGTCTCTGAATTCGAAACCAAATCCGAAAGCCCGGTCAATTACTGGATTGACACGCTCCGTTATTTCAAAAAACGGTATCCCAACCAAAATCTCTATTTTTTGATTGGCGCGGACGAAGTGAACCTTTTCCCGAAATGGAAAAACGCCAAAGAAATCGTGAAACTCGCTACGCCTCTTTACGTATCTCGCCCCAATGTAGTCTTAAAGGATGATGTTTTGAAGGAATACCGCATGCTCCGGCTCGATTACGAAGGGTCTGGGCAAGTGTCTTCTTCGGCGATCCGCACCCTCCATTCTATGGATTTGCCGACATCGGTTCGTGAATACATCGAATCCAAACAGCTTTATTATTTCGAGAAAATCGCCCCTCTCATCAGCAAACACCGCTTAGTCCATAGCATCTCGGTTGCCCGTCTTTGCTATGAAATCGCCGTGAGGAATCGATTCCATTCTCCAGAAGCCGCCTATATCGCGGGTTTGCTCCACGATTTGGGAAAAGGAACCGGTTCATTACGATGCCACGAAATCATGGAGCAACATTACTCCCAATTCTTGCCGATGCCGGAATGGACGCTCCATCAATTCGTCGGGGCGCAGCTCGCGAAAGACATTTTCGATATTCAAGATCCGGCCATTCTGGATGCGATTTGTTTCCATGCGACCGGAAAAGCCCACATGAGTTCCTTGGGGAAGATCGTTTACTCCGCGGATAAGACCGATCCCCTTCGAGGATACGATTCCTCCAAGCTGCGCGCGGCGATCAACCGAAGCATCCATTACGGATTTTTAACGATTTTGAGGGCCAATAAAGCGTATCTTGAAGGCAAAGGGTATATTGTGGATAATTCTTTGACTGCCGAATGCATGAAACAGTATCTAGGAGACGAATAATGGAAAAAGAAGTACTCGAGTGTCCTGAACTCGCGTTAGCGACCAAAACATTGGAAGACCATAAAGCGGAAGGAATCGAAGTGATTTACGTCGCTGATTTCACCCCGTTTGCAACTTATTACGTAATCGCGACCGCCCCGAACCCCAGGGCTCTTGGAGCGTATAAAGAGCAACTGGGAGACGCGTTTGAATTCGCTGGAATTCATGTCTCCGTTTCCGAAGGCACGCCTGAATCTGGTTGGGTTATCGTGCAAGGCGGAGAAGTCTGCTGCCAATTGTTCTTGGCCGCGAACCGCAAGGAAATCGACTTGGAATCCCTGCTGAGAATCCATATCAAAAAGCAAGAGAAATAAACGTTAAAAATTTTGCCTAAGATGCCGCTGAATATTTCAGCGGTTTTCTTCTAAAAAGGTTCACTTCGCATAATGTCTATTATGTTAACTTATTTATAAAAAAGTACGATTATTAGTTTAAAATTTTGTAAATCTAGATTTATGACAAAGAATTGGAATTAGTTTTTCCCCATTGAGTTTTCCACTTTTCCAAATCTACTAAATATCTACTAAGCATTGAAAAGGGAAAACGGCGGGGATTTCCCTGGGCTGTTCTTGTTAAAATCATTCGGCCTTCTTCTTTTTCTTTCCAGCCGGTCATCAACGGTTATTGTGTCAAGAAGACGGGTGGGCCTTTGCAATCCTTGGATTAAGATTGAATGTTTGAGTTTCCGTTTTGTTTTCGATTGATTCGATTCCGTAATATCCAATTGGGAATATCGAGAATCATCATCAAGAGCAAGGCTATTATGCTGTAAGGCAAAATGTCTTCCGTCCGGAACAAGGGATCCGTTTGGGAACGGAAAATTAAGGTTCCTATGCCTCGATGGGAAGCGTTGTTCGCCGTCAGGACTTCGCTCATGATGGTGACTTTCAAACTGAGACCCAGGGCTTGGACAAGGCCTAAGGAAATATAAGGCAAAGAATCTGGCCAAAGGACGTAAACGACCGCGGCAAAACTTCGTTTCCCACATTCGAGTTCCAAACTCATGTTCACGTCTTCTTCTTCCTCTTCGATTCCCTTGGCAAAGGCTTCGTACAAGATGGGGAAGGCTATCATCGTCGTAAGGAAGCACGCGACGTAATCCAAGACGGGGAGAAGGCGTGGGTGGATCAATAACCCCATGAAAACCAGAACCACCGCCGCGGTGGGGATGCTTCGGCTCAATCCCACGAACGGTTTTAAAAAATGCCTTAGCTTGGGAAACAAGCCTGCTAGGGTTCCAAGGATTCCCGCGAGAAAAAAGCTAAAAACAAATCCAAGAACAAGCCGGAACAATGTCCATCCTATCGCAGAAAAGGTGCTTCCAGCTTCTTTCCCAAAACAAAGTTGAAGGATCCGAGAAACCGTTTCCCCAGGAGTTAAGAACAAAGTGGTCCCGTTTTGTTGCAGCAAAACGGCGATAATCCACCAAATAAGGATCAAAAAAGCGAGGCCGAAGAGCGTAAATATGGTTCGTTCGTGCCTCGCAAAAAATTTCATAATTAGTTCGAAAACAGGGATTCGCCAAACGCCTTTTCCCCAATCGCGGTTTGGAAAGCGTTCGCGAACGACGCTTTTTCGGCAGCTGTCGAGATTTCGCCGGTTTTGTGATAACGGAAAGGGTTTTGATCCTTTCCAGTGCGATTTTTCACAATCGTCAAAGCGGCGCTTGAAACGCCGAATTTCGCATTGGAGCCATCGCCGGCATCCGTGGCTTTCACGGCAGGAATGACCGCGTCCAAATCGGCGGCGACGACATCCATCGCTTTTTGAACTCCATCCAACCAAGCGTCAATCGAGGCTTTTTTAGAAGCATAGTTCGTTTTGTTGAGGAAGATGGCGGCCGCGGGAATATCGCAGGAATACTTCTTTTGAAATTCCGCGTTCATGTCGTAAATGGTATGCAGCGTCAAATTTGCTTTTTTGAATTGAGCGCTGAGCGCGGAATACGCGGGATCGGCGATGAGGTAATAATCGTAGAGATCCCCTTCGGTCGATCCTGCTTTAATCATGGATGCCAAAGCGGCTTGGACGTCGCTGACGGCTGCCCCATACGTGACGAATTCGTCGCTGCTTGCGCCATATTCGCCCCAATTCCAGGCGTTTTTCGCTAAAGTGCGGAAGGCTTTGGAGATATTGCCTTGAGGCATGAAGGCGTAGACGCGGGGTTTGGAGGTCGGGACATAGGTCGCGTCGTGTTTGGTCGAAACGACGTAGAAGGCCCCGCTGCTAATCCACTTGGCCAACGTATAGTCGCGTTGGTTCGTGGAAATGTTGGTCAACGCTTGTGTGCCATCGAAGACGACGGCATCGTAATTGTTGTTGGTAAAAAGCGGCAAAATCTGTGTGGCGGGTTGCGAAGAAGAGAACCAATTCGGATTGGTCGCTTGGTCGTAGAAAGCCAAAGTGGGCGCGCCGGTCGGAGTCGCGAAAGTCACCGTCTCGGGAGCGGGGGTTTCCGAACTCTCAACGCTCGAGTTACTCGGGGAAGGATTAGAGCAAGAGGCGAGCAAAGCGAGGCAAGATAACGCGGGGATGAGTATATTCTTTTTCATAAAACAGCCTTTTAACGGTCCGAATTATAAAGGATTTCGAATTTTTGAAAACCGATATACACCGCTTATTCGAAAATTTCTGGCAAAGGCTCTCCTAGCAAGTCCGCAGGTTTCTTGAGCCCAAAATTCGCCAGCACGCTTGCGCCCATCACGGCGAAGGTCGATGCTTCTTCGAGTTCTTTCCCTTTTTGGAAGGAGGGGGAATACAGCAACAGAGGGACTTTTTCGCGGGTGTGGTCCGTGCCTTTGAAGGTCGGATCGTTCCCGTGGTCGGCCGTCACCATGAGCAAATCGTCTTCGCGAAGCAAGGGAAGCAATTCCGAGAGACGCCGATCAAACGCTTCCAAGGCTTTCCCATACCCGATGGGGTCCCGCCGATGGCCGAATTCGCTGTCGAATTCGACGAGGTTGACGAAACAAAGTCCGGTGAAATCCTTGTCTTTCGCTTGGGCGATGGTTTTGTCCATTCCGTCTTCGTTGGAGGAGGTATGGACGGTTTCCGTTACCCCCTTCATGGCAAAGATATCGGAGATTTTGCCAACGCAGGAAACATCGAACCCGTTCTCCTTGAGCACATCCATCACGGTGCAATTCTCCGGAGCAAGGGCGTAATCATGGCGGTGGGCGCCGACGCGCTTGAATCCGGTTGCCGCGGTTCCAAGGAAAGGACGGGCGATGACGCGTCCGACTTTGTATTCCGGGCGCATGCACAAATCCCGTGCGATTTGGCAACAACGGTACAGTTCTTCTACTCCCGTGGTTTCTTCGTGGGCTGCGATTTGCAGAACCGAATCCGCAGAGGTGTAAACAATAAGAGAGTTGGTTAAACGCTGCTCTTCTCCGAGTTCGTCAAGGATCGCGGTGCCGCTTGCGGCCTTGTTTCCGATGACCCGGTGTCCGGTTTTTTCTTCGAGTTCATCGATGAGTTCTTTCGGGAAGCCGGTGTCCGTGAACGTCAGGAACGGTTTTTGGGTATAAACGCCCATCATTTCCCAATGCCCAGTCATCGTGTCTTTGCCATTCGAGGTTTCGCGGCATCGCAAACAATAAGAATGGGGATGGGAGGCGACGGGTTCGACCCCCTGAATCGGGGCGAGGTTGCCAAGACCCATCGATTGCATGGTCGGGAGATGCAATCCGCCCATCTTTTCAGCGATATGGCCCAGGGTAAAGGATCCTTCATCGCCGAAATCCTTCGCGTCGGGTTCTTCCCCGATGCCAACGCTGTCCGCGACGATCAAGAAGATTCGTTTGAAAGGGTATTTCTTCATATGGTCAACTCCTAATCACATTATACGACAATTCATTTCCGATTGCTGAATTTGCCATAGGCTTCCATCAATCGGCTTTCGCTTACATGGGTGTAAATCTGGGTGGTGGACAGATGCGTATGGCCTAAAAGCATTTGCACGACCCGCAATTCCGCTCCTCCGTCGAGCAAATGGGTCGCGAAGCAATGGCGGAGGGTATGGGGAGAGATCTCTTTCTCGATTCCGGCCATTTTTCCGTACTTTTTGACTTGCAGGAAGAAGTATTGGCGGCTTAAGGGACGCCCTTGTTGGTTCAAGAAAACGTATTTGGAAGGGCGTTTCCCTTTCAGGAATTCTTTTCGGGAAGATTGGAGATAATCTTCCAAATAGCTGATGGCGACGGGGTCGAGGGGAACCGTTCTTTGCTTCGATCCCTTTCCTTTCTTCAGTTGGATGGTCCCTTTATCTAGGACAAGTTCCGATAGAGTTAATCCACAGAGCTCGCTCACGCGCAAACCGCTGGAATACATTGTTTCGAGCATCGCCTTATCCCGCAATCCTGAATAACTCTTCAAATCCGGCATTTCCAGCAACGCGGCCACTTCTTCTACGTTTAGGATAACGGGGATTCGGCTTTCGATGCGGACTTCCGGAAGGTTTTCGACCGCAAAGTCAATCCATTTCCGCTTTCTTAAAAAGGAATAGAAACGGGCCAACGTGGAGACTCGCCTCGCGATGGTGGCCTGCGAACGGTCCGCCTCGCTTTGCCGGTAAACGAAATCGCTGATGTCGAATTCGGTCAAATCCTCGACTTTTCTCTTGTTTGGAAATGCGCGAAGGAAAAGGGAGAGATCTTCTTGGTAATCTGTCACGGTTTTGGGAGAAAGGCCTTCCGCCGCCAACAAAAAGCGGGAGAATTCGTCGATTGCATCAATGATTTCCATCGTCTTTTTTCGCTTCCCTCGCCCGTAAAAACGGCGATCCTTCCGCTTTGCGGTTCAATTCTTCAATGAGCAGTTTCGTCGCGTCCATTTCTTCGTATTCCGAATAATTCCAGAAGTTCATCTGGATGGTTTGCTTCGCCTCGTCTTCGAGCCGCGAAAGCGTGAACCCTATCAAACGGATTTCCTTCCCCTCTAGTTGGGCAAACAAAGCCTGATACAAGGCCAAAGCCTTCGGATAGATCTCGCTTTCTTTGTAGGAAGGACGTTCTAAGGTCGCGCTTTTTTGGTGCGAATGGAAAGAAGAATCCTTGACCACGACCGAAATCGTTCGACCAACCTTTCTTTGATTCGCAGCTTTGCTTAGTACAGAACTAACGATCCGCTTGAACGACACGACTGCCTCTTCTGGAGTGGTAATATCGTTCATTAATGTTTCGGACATCCCGATGCTTTTGGGGTCGGGATATTCCGGGGTGACTTCATCGCTTCCCTTCCCCTGAAGCCACGACATTGCCACGCTGGCGAATTTGCCAAGGGCTTTGACGATCGTGGGGTCGTTCCGCTGTAAGGCTTCCGCCAAATCCCCGATGGTGGTGATGCCCCAGCTGCGCAATTCGGGGGCGGTCTTTTTCCCGATTCCCCAGAAAGATTCGATAGGAAGAGGGTAAATCATCGAGGGAATATCGCTGTTTTTGATGATTACGAGCCCCATGGGCTTCTTCATATCGCTTGCCATCTTGGCGACCCATTTGGAACGCCCGATCCCGATGGAGCAAGACAAACCCGTTTCCTTTTTCAAATGGAATTGGAGGTTTCGCAGAAAGGCAAGAGGCTCCTTTTGTCGCGAGAGCGGACCCGTCATATCGACGTAAGCTTCATCGATGCTTGCCATCTCCACGAGGGGACTGACTTCCTTCACGATGCCGAAAAAGGAACGGCTCATGATGCGGTAATAATCGAAATCCGGGGGCAAAACCGTCAGATTCTTGCACAACGCGCGGCTTTGAAAAGTAGGTTGCCCGCTATGAACGCCGTATTTCCGCGCGACGTAGTTTGCGGTGGAAACAATCCCGCTCCTTCCTTCCCCGCCGATGGCCAAAGGCAAGCCCCGAAGCTCGGGATGGCGCAATTCCTCACATGCCGCAAAGAAGGCATTGAGGTCAATATGCATAATGATCTTGCCCATATGGCATATTTTATGCCAAGAGAAGCAAGGAAGGAACGTTTTTGCTAAAGCAAAGCCTTCGCTTCTTCCAAAACCTGTTCTGCGGTGAGTCCAAAGGCGCTTTCTTCTTCTTTTTTGTCTAGCGCAGAAATGAATTCGTTAGGAAGGGAACGGACAATGACCTTGCCGGAATACCCTTTTTCCATCAATGAGGAAAGGAAGGAATTGCAAAAACCGACTTTGGTGGAATAAGCGTCGTGAATCAAGATGTTTTCGTAACCCAACGCGAAATCCACGAGCGACTGCGAAATGGGATTAAGCCAAATCGGAGTAACCAAGGTAACATCGATGTTTTCTTTCGCTCGGAGGTTTTCGATTTCTCGAGATTTCGGTCCCACGGATACGATTAAAAGTTTCTTGGAGGTGCCTTGGTTAATTACCGTGTGTTCCCCGTATTCCAATTGGAAGTCGGGGTTTGGGATTTCGTTTTTCACGAGTTCCCGAGGAACGCGGATGCAAAACACTCCATGATTTCCTAGAGAAGTCTCATAAAGGAATTTTGCTTCATGAACATTGGAAGGCATGGTTAAGGTGACCCCGGGGATAGAAGAGAGGAATCCTTCGTCGTAAATCCCTTGATGGGTTTCTCCGTTGCTTCCCACAAGCCCAGATCGTTCAATGAGGATGGTCATGTTGCTTCCCATTCGTGCGCAATCGTGGGAAATTTCGTCGTACGCCCGTTGCAAGAAGGTGCTGTACATGCTGATTACCGGATGGAAACCCGCTAAGGAAATTGCTCCGGAAAAAGTTAACGCGTGCTCTTCGGAAATCCCGAGCTCGATGCACTGCTTAGGAAAGCGTTCAAACAAGGATTCGAAATTGCTTCCTTTCAGTGTGCCGGCGGTAACGATCCGCATTTTGGGATGGCTCTCCAGGAACGAAGCGCTGAGATCGGCGAGGAAATGGGACCAAGAAAGGAAACCAGGGTGTTCAGACACGGGTTCACCGGTTTCGATGTGGAATGGGGTGACCCCATGCCAATAACCCGATTCGTCTTTCTCCGCCGGTTCGAATCCTTTGCCTTTGGTGGTATGGACATGAACGACGACGGGGCCTGGGATTCGTTTTGCCTTTTTGAAGGCTTTTTCTAGCGCTTTTTCGTTATGTCCGTCGAGCGGACCCATGTAAGAAAAGCCCAAATTATCGAAAATATTGAAAGGAATCAGCTTCCGTTTGATCCAATTCTTAACGGAGGCAAACAGATCGAACAATTTTCGGCCGGGTTTGGTGGAAACAAGTATTTTTCGGATACCTTTTTTCAAACCGCGGTATCCACGCGCTGAGGAAACCTTACGGAAGAAATTGCCGAGTCCGCCTACGCTAGGGGTGATGGACATTCCGTTGTCGTTGAGAACTACGATTAAGTGGTTTTTGCGGCCCCCGATGCTGTTCAAAGCTTCAAAAGAAAGGCCGTTGACGATGGACGCATCGCCAACAACCGCGATAACTTCGAAGCTTTCTTGGTTCCAATCACGAGACATGGCGAAAGCCTGAGCCGCGGAAAGGGCTGTGGAAGAATGTCCGGCGTCGTAAGGATCGAATTCGGATTCCTTCCGATTTTGGAAGCCAATGACTCCATCTTTTTGATTCAAAGTGGAGAGATCGCGACCGGATAAAATCTTGTGAGTGTAGGATTGGTGGCCGACGTCAAAGATCAATTTGTCCTTTGGAAGATCAAAAACGCGGTGTAGAGCCACGGTTAATTCCACTACGCCGAGGTTGCTGGAAAGGTGTCCTCCGACCTGGGACGTCACTTGAAGGATCTCTTGCCGAATCACCTGGCAAGCTTCTGGGATTTGAGACGGTTTCAGGGCACGAACAAAAGAAGGATTACGGAAATCAGAAATCTGAATTTTCTCGATGCCTTCTTTCTTTTTCATACTAAATAACTACTAAAATATTACTATTTTTGTAATGACTCACGAATCGTGGTGATTTTGGTCTTTGCTTCGGTTAACTCGCTTTGGAGAGAAGCGATTAGAGCGTTGCCTTCTTCGAAAAGTTCCATGGCTTCTGCGATGGGGAGGACTCCTTCTTCCACTTTCGCGACGATTTCGCTCAAGCGAGCCAACCGCTCCTCGAAGCTTTTCTTTTCTTCTTCTTGGTTCATTGGGATTCCTCCTTCTTCTCGACGATCGATTCAATTATACCATTCCCTAGGCGCGTACGTAGAATTTCGCCTTCCTGAACATCCTTCACGGAAGTGATCGCTTTGCCTTCCGCATCGTAGGTAATGCTATAGCCACGGCGAAGGACTTTGGTGGGATCCAAGGCTTCTAACTTAGCAAACAAAGAGGAAACTTGCCCTTCTTTTCCTTGGATAATTCGTTCTAGCCCAAGTAGGAGGCGAACCGAATATCCGGCCAGTTTTTCCATGGAGTTTTCGTAGAGCGATTCCGGCCGTAAGAAGAATGGACGGGAAGCAAGGGAACGCAGTTTTTCTTCTTTGGCTTGGATCTGGTTTGTCACCCCGGAATCTAGACGAAGCAGCGCATCATCTAAACGCTGCAAGAGTTCTTGTTTGTCCGGGGTGCTTTCTACAGCCGCCGCGGTGGGGGTGGAAACTCGCTTATCCGCCACATAATCCACCAAGGTCGTGTCGATCTCGTGGCCGACCGCGGAAATCACGGGAACGGGGAAGGCGGCAACGCGACGGGCAAGCGCCTCGTCGTTGAATGCCCACAAATCCTCTTTGCTTCCTCCGCCTCGGCCAATGATGAGGACATCGAGATTCGCCGCTTCGGCTAATGACAACGCGCGAAGCAAATCTTCGGGGGCGCCATCTCCTTGAACAAGGCTGGGGAATAACAGCAATTCGCATAAAGGCCAACGCAGGGAGACGTTCACGACGATATCTTTCATTCCCGCGCTTCCTTCTCCCGCGATAACCCCAATACGCTCAGGAAACCGCGGCAATGGGCGCTTCCGAGATTCGTCAAACAGCCCTTCGGAAGCGAGTTTTTTCTTCGTTTCTTCGAGTTTTAAAAGAGCATCGCCTTGTCCAAACGGGGTTAGGCTCAATACGGTTAATTGGGTGGTTCCTCTTCCGGGATAGGAAGTGACGCGCGCGTCCACAACCACAAGATCGCCGTCTTTTGGAAGGGATTTCCCTAAGAAAAGGAGCTTTTCGACGACGGAAGACCAAATCACGCAGGAAATGACGCATTGGTTGTCTTTTAAGGAAAAATAGCAGTGCCCGGAAGGGTAACGTTTCCAATTGGACACTTCTCCTTTTACCGAGACGGGATACGGAAAAAGGGTTTCCAAACCCTCTTTGATTCGGGCGGCCAATTCGCTGACGGATAAAAAAGAACGGCTCATGCGAGCCTTTCTTTCAAAACGTTGTCGAGGATCGCGTTGGTGAACCCATAATCTTTTTCCCGGCCGTATTTTTTCGCGAGGTTGACCGCGACGTCAATGATGACGGCCTTGGAGACTTCGGGATTCACGTAATAATAATGGGAATAGGAAAGAAGCAAGATGGCTTGGACTACGCGAGGAAGGCGATCAAAGGTCCATTTCCTCAAATACGGGGTGAAAGCGTCCTTCATCTCCTGGAGGTGTTTGATCACCATCAAAACATTGGCTTTCACGAAATAATCGCATTCTTCGTATGGGAGGTCGCAAAGGGAGGAGACGATTCCCTCCACATCAACGGGGGATCCCATGTCCGCGTAAGTCAAAACATCGTAAATCGCCGTCATGGCGGTGACTTGCAGCGAATTCCGGGAAGGGGTGGTTAAGATGGTTTCTTCGTTTTCCATAAAGAGCAGTTAAAATCGGGTTATTATCTCACGAGAGAGCGGGTCTTTCAATGCGCAAGACGCCTTAGACGAGCTCGATCACCTTGATGCGTATTTCGCAAGGGATGGCGTCGCAAGCGAGGTGAATCGCATCCGACACGCTTTTTTGGATGGCCAAGCAGACATCCGAAACGGGAGATTCCTTGCTTAACGAAACATTGATGCGGACCAAAGCTTTTCCTTGGCTAAGGGTCGTGGAAACCCCTCCGCTCAAATGAAAGAGGCTCTGGAAGGGGATTTCTTTCCGTTTCCCGCCTTTTGGGGATTTGTAAACGGCAGCCCCTTCCACTTCATTGACGGCGCGGCTCGCAATCGTGTTGATGGCGTCAAGGGAAATCCCCATCTTGCCGTTGCTGGAATAATCGTTGATTTGGAGATAGGGCATGGTTTACTCCTTTGTGAACAACGCGAGCAAGGCTTCCACCACTTTGTCTTTGGTGAAGCCGTAATGCGCGTAGAGATCGCTTTCTTTGCCGGAAGCCCCGTATTCGTCGAGCCCGATGTGGTGATCGGCGTATTTGTCCCAGCCAAAGGTGGAGGCCATTTCGAGGCTCACGCGTTTGTCGCGGGGGAAGCAGAGCACCGCTTCCTTCTTCTCCTTGCTTTGCTTTTCAAAGCGGTAGAAAGAAGGCATCGAGACGACGTCAAGGGCAATCCCTTTTTCAAGCAAGGCTTTTGATGCGTCCAGAGCGAGGGCCACTTCCGATCCGGTGGCCAAGATTTGCCCGACCGCGCCGTCGTTTTTAAGGACAATATAGGCGCCTTCTTTCACGCCTTCGAAATTCGTTCCTTCCAAGGCCGGAACGTTTTGACGCGTCAAGATAAGGGCGGTCGGATGGTCGGAAGAGGTCACGGCGAGTTGCCAAGCGGCTTCGGTTTCCTTTTTGTCCGCGGGGCGAATCACGTCTAAGCCTGGGATGGAACGGAGGCTTGCGAGTTGCTCAATCGGTTCATGGGTCGCCCCATCTTCCCCTACCGCCAACGAATCGTGGGTGAAAAGGAAAATGGAGGGAATCTTTTCCATCGCCGCCATCCGGATGGCGGGTTTGCAATAATCGGAGAACACGAAGAAGGTGGCGCAATAAGGAACGACTCCGCCATGGAGCGCCGCTCCGTTGACCACGCTTGCCATGCCGAATTCGCGGATGCCGAAATGGACATCGCGCCCTTGGTAAGCGTTGAAGCCGAACATCACGCTGCCCTTAACGCCGGTTTTGGTGCTGCCGGCTACATCGGCCGATCCCCCGAAGGTGAAAGGCATGGAAGCGTAGAGTTTTTCCAGGTATTTCCCCGAACTCACGCGGGTTGCTTCGGGTTTGGTCATTTCTTCGACGAGTTTAGGAAGGTAAGAGGCGAAATCCCTCTTCATGGCGTCGCGGTAACGCTTGTAATCTTCCGGATGGGAGATTCGGTACGCGGACAACGCTTCATTGGAAGCGGCGTAGGCTTCTTTGGAGCGTTTTCCAAAGGTCGAGGCGAAAAGGGAATAGACCGCCTCGGGAATCGTGAAGGGAGGTTCGGAATAGCCATATCGGGCTTTCGCGTAATTCCCATCTTCTTCTCCAAGAGGAGATCCGTGGGTTTTGCTCGAACCTTCGTTTTTCGATCCGATTCCGATGGTCGTGTGGAAAAGGATGAGAGTGGGCCGATGGTCTTTGGCCCCTTTGGATTTCGCTTTGGAAATGGCTTTGGAAATGGCTTCGGGGTCGTCGCCGTTATGAACGACGATCGTATTCCATCCCGCGGCCAAGAAACGGAGTTCCACGTTTTCTTCGCTGGAATCGGAAAGGGGTCCATCCAAGGTCGCACCGTTGGCGTCATAAAGCAAAATCAAGCGTTCCAAGCGGTACAAACCCGCCAACGAAATGGCTTCGTGGGAGATGCCTTCTTCCAAGCAACCGTCCCCGCAGAGGACGTAAGTGTAATGGCGCAAGAAACCTTCGCTATCGGGATAAGTCGCGGAGAGATGGGCTTCCGCCATGGCCATGCCGACCGCTTGGGCGATGCCTTGTCCTAATGGGCCGCTTGTGGCGTCCACTCCCGGAGTGAGTCCGACTTCGGGGTGGCCCGGGGTGATGGAGCCAAGTTGGCGGAAGGATTTCATATCCTCCATCGAAACGCCGAACCCCGAAACGTGGAGCATGGCATAAAGAAGGGCGGAGACGTGGCCCGAAGAAAGCACGAAACGATCGCGGTTTTCCCAGTTGGGTTCTTCCGGATTGCTAATTAAGTGATCGCGGAAAAGGGCGACCATCGCCGGGGTGGCGTCGAGGGCCATTCCCGGATGCCCGCTGTTGGCGCGGTTGATGGCGTCGATGACGAGGGAACGAATGGCCGCAATGGCCAACGAGGTTTCGTTATTCTTCTTCATGTTCGTCTCCTTCGATAAGGGTGATTCCCACCGCGTCGAGTTGTTCTTTGGAAACTCGCGCGGGAGCTTTGGAAGTCGGATCCACGGCTTGGAGGTTTTTGGGGAAAGCGATGACGTCGCGGATGTTGTCCGTGCCCGTGAAAATCATGACCAAACGGTCCAAGCCATACGCCATGCCCCCGTGGGGCGGGACGCCATATTGGAAAGCGTCGATGAACCAACCGAACTTCCGGGCGACGTCTTCGTCGCTAAGGCCAAGGAGATTGAAGATCTTCCATTGGGTATCGTGGTCATAAATGCGCAATGTGCCGCCTCCGCATTCATACCCATTGATAACAATGTCGTAAGCGTAAGCCAACACTTCTTCGGGATTGCTGTCCAAAAGATGCAAATCTTCGTCGCGGGGACGCGTGAAGGGGTGGTGTTCGGCGGTGTATTTGCCTTCTTCTCCGGGGATGGGGTCGAACATCGGGAAATCCACAACCCAAAGCAAATCAAACGTGTTGGGGTCGATGAGATTGAGCTTTTTGGCTTCCAAGGTACGGATGGCGCCCATGCCGAAGTCCACGGCTCTGCGATCTGGAGATGCCGCAAACAGGAGCAAATCGTCTTCTTTCAAAGAAAGGGAGGAAATGACTTTGGCTTTTTGTTCTTCGTTGAGGAATTTGGCGAACGATCCTCCAAGAACCCCGTTTTCGAGCTTGAGGGTCATGACCCCTTTCAAGCGGAATTTCCTCGCCTCCATGTTGAGTTCGTCCACCGCTTTTCTCGAGGTGGATTTGGCGCTTCCCGGGACGACGATGCCGCGGATGTAAGCACCCTGGAATCCGTCGAATTCGACTCCGGCGAAAACGTCTTTCAAATCAATGAGGTGAAGGCCGTACCGCGTATCGGGCTTATCCGAACCGTACACGTCCATCGCTTCCCAATAGGGCATGCGGCGAAGCGGCAAGGAGATATCAATGCCTTTGATTTCCTTGAAAAGAAGGGCCAAGAACCCTTCGTTCAACGTCAAAATCTCTTCTTGGTCCATGAAGGAGACTTCTTCGTCGAGTTGGGTGAATTCGGGCTGGCGGTCGGCGCGCAAATCCTCGTCGCGGAAGCAACGGGCGACTTGGAAATAACGCTCCACCCCCGCAATCATGAGCAATTGTTTCCATAATTGGGGAGATTGGGGAAGCGCATAGAAAGAACCGTGATGGAGGCGGCTGGGGACCAGATAGTCGCGCGCGCCTTCGGGAGTCGCCAAATTCAAAATCGGGGTCTCGACCTCCAAGAAGTCATGGGCTTCGAAATACCGGTGCCAAAGCGAGACGATTTTGCTGCGGACGCGAAGGTTATGCAGCATGCAGGGACGGCGAAGATCGAGGTACCGGTATTTGAGGCGGGTTTCTTCCAAAGCGTCGCTTTTATCCGCAATGATGAACGGAGTGAGCGCGGCTTTCGAAAGAAGGGTCATCGAGGTGATTTCCACTTCGATTTCCCCTGTGGGGAGAGAGGGGTTCGGAACGTCTTTTTTCGAGACGACACCCCGAACCTGAACGACGGATTCGTTCTTGATTTCCGGCAAAATATCGGGGTTTTTGGCGATGAGTTGGACGTAACCGGAGGCGTCGCGCAAGTCGATGAAAACAAGGGACCCGAGGTTGCGTTTGTTGGCGATCCATCCCAGCAGGGTGACGGATTCTCCGACATTGGTGATGCGAAGGTTTCCGCAATAGGCGGTGCGTTCCATAGATTGAAATTCTCCTTCTTATTCGTGGTGAATGTGTTCTTCTTCCTCAAGGGATTCGAAGAGTTCGTCTAGCGTTTCGTCGAGCCCTTCCAAAGAAGCTTCGATTTGTTCGTGGGTGGCAAGGTTTTTGATTTGGATGACGCCTTTATCGAGTTCGTCTTTCCCAACGATCAAGGCGAATTTGGCGCCCTTTCGTTCCGCTTTTTTGAACATCGCGGCGATTTTTCCGCTTTTATACGGCATCTCGATGGAGAAGCCTAACGCCCGGATGTCCTGAACGAGGGAGAAGCAATCGTCGATGACTTCTTCTCCTAACGGAATCAAATAGAGGTCGAGGCCCGGATCGACTCCTTCGAGCAATCCGAGTTCCTTCATCAAAGCGTAGATGCGTTCCACCCCCATGGCGAATCCGACGCCGTGGTCGAAGTCTTTCGGGCCGCCGAATTCCTGGAGCATGCCATCGTAATGGCCTCCTCCAAGCAACGCGCCGTAATCTTTCCCCGAGGGAGAGACCGCGTGGACTTCGAAGACGATTTGGCCGTAATAATCTAGCCCGCGGACCAGCCCGTCGTCGATTTCGTAATCGATGCCCCGTTCGGCCAGCAGAGAAAGGGTTTGGTAGAATCTCGCTTCCGCTTCTTCGGTGAGGAATTCTCGCATTTTCGGGGCGCCAAGGGCGATTTTGTGGTCTTCGGGGACTTTGCAATCGAGGATACGCATCGGGTTGAGGGTCAGCCTCTGCTTGCAATCGTCGCACATCGAATCGATTTTGGAAGAGAAGTATTCCCGCAAGGAAGCGGCGTAAGCGGCGCGGCTTTGGGCGTCCCCGAGGGTGTTGACTTTGATTTTGAGGTTCTCAAACCCCAACATCGAGAGGACTTGCATCGCAAGGCAGATGGCTTCGGCGTCTAACCGCGGGGAATCCATTCCAACGGCTTCGATGCCGGCTTGGAGGAATTGGCGATACCGCCCGAGCTGCGGCCGTTCATAACGGAAAACCGGGCCCGCGTAATAGACTTTCAGGGGCATGTCTTCCGTCGCGGTGAGTTTGTGCTCCACGATCGAACGAACCACTCCGGCGGTTCCTTCCGGGCGGAGGGTCACCGAACGGTTTCCCTTATCGAGGAAGGTGTACATTTCCTTCCGCACGACATCGCTCGATTCTCCTGTCGAGCGCTGGAACACTTCGGTGTATTCCAAAACCGGGGTCTCGATGGGCCGATATCCGTATAGTTCCGCGACCGCTTTGAAAAGCGTTTGGATATACGCGTATCCTTTCCCTTCTTCCCCGAAGATATCATGGGTTCCCTTGACGGCAATATAGGGCATAGCAAAAATCTCCTAAAACTCAAGAAATAGTATAGACTTCGCGCATGCGCGTTGCAATCGCGCGCGTCAATGAATGATGCGGCGAACTTCGAAGATTCCTTTGGTTCCGAGCAAGTCGGCGAAGCAGTCTTGCAGGACTTTCGCGTCGGGCACCGAGACCGTCATGTCGACGACGACGTTCATCGTCTCACTGACGAGGTGAGCCTTCAAATCGCTGCATCCGACCGATTTGGCCCCCAGGCATTGGAGGATATCCGCGATCAAAGACGGGCGGTCGTTGGCGAGGATCTCGATGTCGACCGGATAACGGGATATCCCGAGGTCTTCTTTCCAGTAAACCGAAACGAGGCGTTCCCCTTTGGAAACGTTGGGGCAATTGGCCCGGTGGACCGTGATGCCTTTCCCTTTGGTGATGTAACCGACGATATCATCCCCGGGAATGGGGGCGCAGCAATGGGCCAAGGAGATGGCAAGCCCCTGGACTCCCCCGGCCACTTCCACCGGCGATCCGTCGCTTTCTTTGGGTTTAGAGGGCGATTTCCGAACCAAATCCACGGGTTTTGGTTTCTTTCGGATGCCAAGGACGTCCATAATGGCCGACGGCGTCGGATTGCGGGCGGAAACCCCAATCAGCAAATCTTCGATGGTCGGGAAATGGAATTCGTTTTCGATGCGGGGGTCTTCGAGGTAGCGCATCGCCGCTTCTTCTTCGATTCCCGAAGCCCGGAAAGCATCCATTAAGTTGGTCTTGCCTTGACGGATTTTTTCTTCCCGCATGAAGGCTTCCTGCTTCTTTTGGAGCGCTCTGCGGATATGGCTTTTCGCGGAGGAGGTTTTGGCGATCTCGAGCCAGGAATCGTTGGGGGAAGCGGTTTTGGAGGTGCGGATTTCGCAGACGTCACCCGTCTTCAAAACCGTGGCGAGGGAGACTCCCACCCCGTTGACGACGGCCCCGACGGCGGAATCCCCGACTTTCGTGTGGATTTTGTAAGCGAAGTCCAATGTGGTCGAACCCGCGGGCAAATCGATGACGCGTCCCATGGGGGTGAAAACGTAAACATTGGCCCCGAAGATGTCGCTGGTCAGGGAAGAGAGGTATTCGTGGGCGCTCGCGCTGGAATTTTCGTCGCTCAAAGAAACGAAATCGCGGAACCACGCGAGGTTGTTCTCGATGTCTTTTTGCTCGGCGGCCTGGTTGTAGTCGCCTTCCTTGTACCGCCAATGCGCGGCGACCCCGGTCTCGGCGATTTGATCCATTTCTTCGGTGCGGATCTGGACTTCGAAGGAGTTGCCATCTCCCGAAAGCACCGAAGTGTGCAGGGATTGGTACATGTTCGGTTTCGGCATGGCGATGTAATCTTTGAATCGCCCGGGGATTGGTTTGTAGGTGGAATGGATGATCCCCAGCGCCTCATAACAATTCAAAGTCGTCTTTGTAATAATTCGGATGGCCAAAATATCATAAATATCATCGAAGTTTTTGTCCTTCTTATACATTTTGCGGTATATCGAATAAATCGACTTGACCCGGGATTCCATGCGGAAGGGAATCTTTTGTTCGAAGAGGATGTCCGCGAGACGTTTTTTAAACGATTCGAGGCTTTGCTTCTTTCGAGAAAACCTCTCGTTGACCAAGTTGGTGATATGGCGGTATTTCTCGGGCTCGAGGTATTTAAGGGAAAGGTCTTCGAGTTCGCTTTGGACCGTGTAAATCCCAAGCCGGTGGGCAATCGGGGTAAAGACTTCGATCGTTTCCTTGCTTAACGCGGCTTGGCGTTCTTTGGAAAGGGAATCCAAGGTCCGCATGTTATGCAGGCGGTCGGCGAGTTTCACGATGATGACGCGGACGTCTTGGGCCATGCCCAAAAAGATTTTCCGATGGTCTTCCGCCTCGAAATCCTCCGCGGTCATGTGGGAAAGCTTCATGCGTTGGATCTTCGTCAAAGCCCCAACGATTTTCGCCACGTCTTTCCCAAAGCGTTCTTCGATTTCCTCGATCGTGACATCGGTGTCTTCCACGACGTCATGGAGAAGGGCGGCCGCCAAAGTCGCGGGCCCGGCTTGGAGCGAGGCACAGATATAGGCGACTTCGATGGGGTGCTGGATGTAGGGTTCTCCGGATTTTCGGAACTGATTTCCGTGCTTTTCTTTGGCAAGAAGGAAGGCGTCTTCAATCATTTTCCGATCTTTTTCGTTTCGGATATAGGGAAAATAGGATTCGCGCAGATCATCGAAGGTATGCATGGGGTAGCCCCCATTGGGAACGAATGCTTTGGATTCCATAAGGTAGTTTTTCCGGTATTAGTCTAACTTCCTTGCATAGAAGGTCAAGGTTTGTCTGCCTTTGAATTCGTTCAGATCGATGGTTCCGATGAACGACACCGTCGAGACCCCTTTCAGCGTAGCTTCCGAGACCCCAAAGGCGTTTAAAGAAAACTCAGGGAAGGAAGTGAGCACGTGCTCTTTGCTTCGGGAGAAACGGAGAAGGGAAACGGGAATATCCCGGAGCACAAACTGGGGTTCTTCGAAGTCCTTTCCAAAGGGCCCGAGGGTGCGAAGGAAGCGGAAATGCTCCATGGTGATGTCTTCGAGGGCGATTTCCATTCCTTGGGGTTCTTCTTTTTGAAAGGGATGGGAAGCGCAATATTCGTAATAGATATCTTCGAATCGCTTCCACTTCTCTTTTTCGATGGAAATCCCCCCCGCCAATTCGTGTCCTCCTCCCCGAAGCGGCAAATCCCCAAGGAGATGGAAGAATTCTAGGAAAGAGAAACCTTTTTTCCCTCGAAGCGAACCGACGTAGACGTCCGGATTGGCTTCGCTAGGGGAGAAAACCGCGGTCGGGCGATGGTAAGCGAACATCAGTTTGTTGGCAAGCAAGCCATTGAGCCCTTCTTTTAACGAAGAAAGGAGGAGGATTCCCGGTTTCGACAAATCCAGTTCCAAGGAGGATTCCGCTTCTTTGGTTGCGGTTTTCCTGGCTTGGTTTTGCTCGATGAGATAAGCGGAAAGGGTGAGTTTGGGGGAAGAAGGATCGGAGAAATAATCCACCGCCTTGATGACTTTATGCGGGGTTTCCATGCGTCCAACCGCGTTGATCGTCGGGGTGATTTCCATGGAAAGGACCTTCTCGTCAATCCGTTTTTTGGTCGTGAGAAGCGAAATTTCCTCAAAACCGTATTTTCGGATAAACCGCAAGGCCAAAGCCACGAGGGTACGGTTGTATTGCTTCATGGGCATGCAGTCGCTGATCGTGGAAAGGGCGGCCAAGGTGGCCAAGTACGGGTCGTCGCGATTTAATAGAAAACGGCTAAAGGCAAAACAAAGATAGCCAGCGGAGACCGCGACCTCGCCATAATGGATGAGATCGGGGTGGATGAGCGAAATCGCGGGAGGCAGAATCGCCCCGGCTTCGTGGTGGTCGATGACGATGGTTTCCTTGCCTTCTTGGAGAAGGAAGGAGATGGGTTCCACCGCGGAAATGCCGTTATCGACGGCGATAATCAAGGAAAAAGGGCTTTTGGCGATTCGCCGAGCGTTATTCTCGTTGATGCCATACCCGTCAAGATACCGGGAAGGAATGAACGCGGTCACATCCGCCCCCATTTCTACTAACGCTTTTTTCATGATGGAGGTCGCCATGACCCCATCGCAATCGTAATCCCCATAAAGGAGGATCTTTTCGCCTTTTTCGATGGCTTCGAGGATACGCTCTTTCGCCGTTTTGGCGGAAAGGGAATCGTCGATGCGCGGCAAAGAGGAAAAAGAGGGCTCTTCGGCTAAAGCGAAGAACTCCTCTTTGGAAATATGGAGATAATCTAGCAGTCGCTCGCAAAAGGAATCCATTAGTCGTTAATTCCGATGAAAATGGCTTCTTCGGGCTCCGCGCCGCGTTTTCTCTTCATCAAGTGGCCGCCGGTGTCCTTCTTCTTCCGTTTCGGGGCTTTGAAGCGGATATGGGAGAACCATTTTCCAAAGCGCGCGGAAATCGGAGAGAGGGTAATGAGGACCAAGGCCGTGCCCACCACCGCCAAGAGAATGGCGAGCAGGTAGGGATAGCAATAAGCGACGGGCCCAAACCCAAATCCCGCCAAGGCGAGATAGAGGGAAAGGAGGGAATACACCATGAGGTTGCCCGCTTCGTAGGAAGTGGCCTTCTCCAAATTCGCGGTGCGCTTTTCGTAGCTTCCGCGGTCGGGTTCGCGGTCTTCTTTTTGGAGTTCTTTCTCGCGGTTGAGCAAGAAGAGGGATCCAAGAAGCACCGGGAGGCACCCGATGATCAAGCCAAGGCTCAACACCGGGAGAACGGCGATGCGGGTATAAACGAAGAAGGAAAGGGCGAGGAAGGAGGAAACGCAAGCCACAAGCAAGGTGCCGATGGCCCGAGACGGCCGATAACGGAGGAGGAAATAGGCGAACAAGACGGCAAGTCCGACCCCATATCCGAGGCAGATGTCCCCAATGTAGGGGTTGGCGATGCCCGAATCCCTCGAAGCGAACTTCACGGTGACGTAGGGCCCTTCGATGTCTTCTCCGCCAAGATCGGCGATTTCTTCGGCGAGCCCGGCGAGGGAATTGACCCCAGCGTCAACGTAGCCGTTTGCCGAGTACGTTTCAATCTTATAGGTTTTGGAGGGATGGAGGTCCAAAACGGTGTTCAGCTCGACGGTGTAATAATAATAGTAATAGTGGGTTCCCGAGCTTCCCGTGTCCGGAGTTTCGTAAACGTCCTTCGGCGATGCGCTCAAAGAAATCGAGGAAACGTAGGAAGAAATCGGTTTTTCATCAATGCGGAATTGCGAGAAGACGTCTTCGTAAGTCTCGTCGTTTTCGTCGTTGAGGGCGGCGATGGAAGCAAAGCGCGGGACGCTGATGATTTCGTGGTCATGCGATTTCACTTCGATGCGGAGGATGGTGTTGGACTCTGAGGAAGCGGAGGCAAAAATCTCTCCTTCGTTGGCAACCCCGAATCCGATCGTGGAACCGATACCGGCGAGCAAGAAGAGGCCGGCGACGATATAAGCGATCTTCTTCTTTTTGGTGAAATTCTTTTCGGCGAACGACCCGAAATAGGTTTGGTGTTCTTCTTTCATGAGGTCGGGGATGCGGTCACGGCGGATGCCGAGGGCTTTCTCAAAATGGGAAGCGATGGTGGAATCGTTGCAAAGCATCCAGCCCATGAAGCGGGTGAGAAGGAGGGAAGAGAAGATGGAAACGAAGCCTCCGACGGTGAGCATGACGCCCGCCCCCACGGCGGAAGGACCGCCAAGGAGATAGAAGAAGATTCCGAGGATAATGGAAATCATGCCAGCGTCCACCATCGGCAAAACCGAGGCTTTGGATGCTTCCACTTGGGCTTTTTTCAAAGTGCGTCCTTTGTAAACCTCATTGCGGATGCGGCTTGTGTAGAAGAGGGATTGGAAGAGCGAAACGAGCACCACGGCGACAACCCCGAGCAAAGCGCCGATGTTGAACTGGGCGCCAAAGGCGATGAAGAGGGCCAAGCTTCCGACCGCGGTGGTCATGGCAACGGCCATCTCTTGGGCGGCGAAGGCTTTATCGAAGAAAGCGAGCAACAAAGCCAAGAGGACGCCTCCGACGACAATCGAAATCATGGTCGGGCCCATCGAGGGGTTGGCGTTGAAATCGCCAAGGGAAATCAGAGGATCCACCGAAGCTTTGATGGGTTCGCTGTAGGTGTAATTGACGCGATACCTGTTTCCGCCGTATTCGTAGGCGGAAGCGTTGAATTTCCGAAGGAGGTAATTCGCTGCGTCGGTGGCTTCTTGGGCGTAGGTCGGATTATAGGTGCCTCCTTCCGTCGCTTTGGAAGAAGGGAGGAGCTGGAGGAAAGGGTGTTCCTTGTCGGAATCGGTGCTCGCGTAGTAGACGACTTGGTCTTCGGATGCGGCGTGTTCGAAGAAAATGCGGCTTGCGACGTTGGGATCGGCTTTGTCTTCGTAACGGTCGCTTTCTTCGCGGTTGGCCCAAAGGACGATGTTGCAGTCTTTTCCGGCGGTCGTCACGTTACCTTCTTCGTCGGTTTCTTCGGCGACGGTGTTGTCTTGGCAATATTTGACGAGGTCGAGGAAAGCGGATTTGTCTTCTTCGTCAATGGGGATGATCACGACGGGAACTTGGTAGGAATCCTTGTCGAGCAATTGGAATTTGGCCTCTTTGCCATCGAGCATGGTTTCCCATCGGACGTTGTGGTTGTATCCCGCGGTGCTTCCGCTTTCTCCGCTTCCCGCTTCGCCTGCGGTGTTGGAGGCATCCAGCTCGTAATGTTGGCCAGAGAACGCCAAATAGGATTGGATGCGGGTGTATTCGAGGCTCTTGTTGCCGATTGAGCGCAACGAAACGGCCAAGGTGTCGTAGCCTTGGGTTTCCACGATGTAGTCCGAAACGCCCCAGGTGTCGAGGCGGCTTCTCATCGTGTCGGCGATTCTCTCAATGACCGGAGTGGTTCCGTCGAGATCGTCTTCGGTCAAGAAATCTTCGTAATTTCCCAACTTGGATCCTTCCACGTAATTCGAGGCTTTGAAATAGATTTTCTTCCCATCGGAATATCCGAGGTCCGTATCCATTTTCATCAAAAGGGGAGAGGTCAAAGCGGCCGTCCCGACAATAAGGGTGGAAGAGAGGGCAAGGTAAGCAATGAGTCGTCGCATGGGTTTCCTCCAAGGGATGTGCTAGCGCTGATTTATAAATAAATCATGCCGTCGGCGTATAGGATACGCCTTTCTGGCTTTGTTAACAATGAAAATTCCGCGCTCCGCGGTCAAAAAAGCAGATTCTGGTGGTTCTTTTTCAAATGGGCGTAGGCCGTTTTGGTGGCAACCCGGCCCCGAGGGGTTCGATTGATGAGCCCGATCATCGTGAGATAGGGTTCGTAAACGTCTTCCAAATTGGCGATTTCTTCCCCGATGGCGCTGGCGATGGCTTCTAGCCCGACGGGACCGCCGTTGAAGCGCTCGATGATGCAATGGAGATAGCGGAGGTCCACGTCATCCAAACCGAGGGCGTCGATCTTGAGGGCTTCGAGGGAAGATGTGGCCCGAGCCAGGGAAATCGAGGATTCCCCGGAAACTTCCGCGAAATCCCGAACCCGTTTGTAGATGCGGTTGGCGATTCGAGGGGTCCCCCGGCTTCGCTTGGCGATGAGGGAAGCGGCCTCCTCATCGATCGGAGCGCCAAAGACCTTAGAGGTGCGCAAAATGATTCGTTGCAACTCCTCTTCGCTATAAAAATCGATCTTGAGCGAGATACCAAAGCGAGCGCGGAGCGGGCTAGAAAGATCGCCGCTTCGGGTGGTGGCCCCCACCAAGGTGAAGGGAGGCAAAGGCAGGCGCAAAACCCGCGACTCTCCAGCGTTATTGACCATTATGGACAAGGTGAAATCTTCCATGGCGCCGTAAAGGACTTCCTCCACTGGCCGAGGCAAACGGTGGATTTCATCGATGAAAAGCACGTCCCCGGCTTCGATTTCGCTTAAAACGGCCGCGAGGTCCCCCGTGCGTTCGATCGAAGGTCCGTTGACGATTTTGATCTTGCCCCCGAGTTCATTGGCGATGACGCTCGCCAACGTCGTTTTTCCTAATCCAGGAGGGCCATATAAGAGAACGTGGTCGAGGGGCTCTTCCCTCTTTTTGGCGGCGGAAATGAAAACGGAAAGGTTCTCCTTCATCTTCTCTTGGCCCACGTATTCCTGGAGGGTTTTGGGCCGAAGCGTGAGTTCGCTCGTGACGTCTTCCGCTTCTTTTTTGGCGCTTAGCAAACGGGACATCGATTAGGCCTTTCCTTTCGCAAAATGGCGAAGCGCCGCGCGCAAAGCTTCGTTCTCGGAAAGCCCATCGGGAAGAGAAGCGATCGCTTCTTCGATTTCCTTGGCTTTGAAACCGAGCCCCTTCAAGGCGCTATTCAGGGTCGGGTAACGGCTTTCTTTTCCTTTGCTCGGCTTAGGGACGAGTTTTCCCTTCAAATCCAAAATGATTTGGGAAGCGGCTTTTGGGCCGATTCCGGGGAGTCGCTTCAAATAAGCCGCGTCGCTTTTTTCGATGGCGAGCAAGAGCTCTTGGGGGGTGGTTTTGCTTAAGGCCGCTAACGCGGTCTTCGGCCCGATGCCCTTGACGGAAGTCAAATGGAGGAAGGATTTTTTCTCTTCCAGAGTCGAAAACCCAACGAGGTAATGATCGTCCTGGGACCAAATTTCCTCGATGTAAACTTTGGTTTTCTTTCCTAGCCCGAATTCTTCGGGACGCGAAACGAGAACCTCGAAAGCGAGGGGTCCCAAATCGACGTGGATGCGGTCTTCGAAGACCTCGGCGATTTCGCCAAACAGAGAACAGATCATGGATTCACGAACAAAAGGAAGAATAGGGCGCACAGAAGGAGGCATCCCAGGGTCGCGGAGACCCCCAAAAGGACCGATTTCAAAAGGCGCGGGTTTTTTCCCATGGAAGTATTATAAACCGAAATGCGGAGAAATGGTGCAAATGCCTACTCGAAATAATCGAATTCGAAATCTTGGATTTTCACGGTGTCGCCGTTTTTGGCTCCGGCTTCGGCCAAAGCCTCGTCTACCCCGTAATGGGAAAGGGTGGAGATGAGTTTGGCCACGCCCGCGTCGGTGGAAAGATTGATGAGCGCGTACTTCTGCAAAATCTCTTCCCCGGTGATGAGGAAGACGTGTTCGGAAGGATGGAGAATGACGAACGGGGCTTCTTTTTCTTCCAAGTGCGCGTCGTAAATCTTCATTCCGCCTTCTTCCTCTTCTTTTTCGGCATAGGGCTTGAATTCTGGGGTCTTTTGGATGAGTTCGAACACCTTTTTCATCAAGAAATCGACGTTTTCATCGGTTAAAGCGGAGATGCCAATGGACTCAAATCCCAAGGCTTCGTCGAAGGCTTTTTTGCGTTCTTCCGCCCCCTCTTCGTCCATCTTGGTGGCCACCACGATTTGGGGCCTTTCTTCGAGCCTGGCCCCGAACTGGGCGAGTTCTTCGTTGATGATTCGGTAATCTTCAATCGGGTCGCGTTCCCCCGACATGGAAACCATGTGGACCAAAACGCGGCAGCGTTCGATGTGGCGCAAAAATTGGATACCGAGCCCCTTCCCTTCGTGGGCCCCTTCGATGAGACCGGGCATATCGGCCAATACGAATTGGTGGGATCCATCTTCCAAGGTGACGACCCCAAGATTGGGGACGATCGTGGTGAAGGGGTAATCCGCGGTTTCGACGTTGGCTTTGGAAACGATGTTAAGCAGGGTGCTTTTCCCGACGCTAGGAAAACCGATCAATCCGGCGTCCGCCAAAAGCTTCAATTCGAGGACGATGCGCTTCTTCACCCCGGGATAGCCGTTCTCGGCCACCTTGGGAATGCGGATGCGGGAGGATTTGAAGGCGGCGTTGCCTCGCCCTCCCCGGCCTCCTTTGGCCACGCAGACAACGTCCCCTTCTTCGCGCAAATCGGCGATCAGGGTGGTCCCATCTTCTTCGAAAATAACGGTTCCGCAGGGGACTTCCCCGTAAACGTCGGGAGAATTGCGGCCAAACCGCAGGCACTTATCGCCTTTTTCCCCGTCTTCGGCTTTGAGGCAACGGGAATGGCGGTAAGCCAAAAGGGTGTTGACGTTGCGCTTCGCGATGAGGTAGACGCTTCCGCCCTTTCCTCCGTTCCCCCCGTCAGGACCCCCTTTGGGGACGTTTTTCTCGCGATGGAAAGAGATGGCTCCCGGACCCCCGTTTCCGCTTCGGACTTCGATGACGGCGCGATCAATGAGCATGGGTCTCCTCCTTCTCTTTTTCAGACAATCGATAATGGTCTTTGTTCTTCTTCACCTTCTTTAAATCGGCGAAAAACTTCCGATAAACGCTTCCTTTTTTGGTGATGGTGCTGTCAGGATCATCGGTCCAAACACAAGGGACTTCATCGATGCGGAATCCGTTCAAGCGAAGGAAATAGAGGTATTCGACATCGAAGGCGAAATCGAGGATCGTCTGTTTTTCGACCATCTTCTTCGCGACGGCATGGCGGAAGCATTTGTATCCGCATTGGGTGTCTTTGATGTGGAGGTGGAACATCATCGCAATGATTTGACGGCTTACGAAATGGGTCAATCTCCGGACGAAGGGCTGTTTTTTGCCATAACGCGACCCTTTGACGTCGCGGCTTGCCACGATCGCGTCGCTTACGCCAAATAGGGGATAGACGCGATCAAAGACTTCTAGGCCTGTGGCGAGGTCGGCGTCCATGAAAAGGACGTACTCCCCTTGTGCGGCCAAAATTCCTTGTTTCACTCCGCTTCCTTTCCCTTTTTCGGCGTTAGGAAGAACGCGAACCCGGGGAGGAAGGGAAGACGAAGCCTCTTGGAAATAGGCCATTTCTTCTTCGTTGCACCCATTGGGGCAAATCAAAACCTCATAAGGAAACCCCTTGGAATCGAAATACGGCAAAATCTCCTTCACGAGGTTTTGGATGAGTTTCTCCCCTTGGGATTTGTTGGGCAAAAGAATCGACAATTTCATAATCGCAATATTGTATACTAGAACTCGGCGCGTTGCGAAAGGGATTCACTCTTTTTGGTCGGTGAAGTTTTCTTGCGAAACGCTTTCTTCCGCTTTGGGCTCCGTCAAATTCTTGGGTAAGCAAGAAGCGTCGAGAATTCCCAGTTCTTCTTTGGAAGGGACGGCGTGGCTGACGTATTTCCTTCCTCCGCTAGCGGACTCCCCGTTTTTCCATTTCGCCGGCAAGGAAGAAGGGTGGGAAGCGATGTATTCTTCTTCGATCTCTTCGTTAGCGAACCAAAGGCTCAAATCGCTTCGAACGGTAAGGGTTCGCGCGACGAGGTCATGGATCGATTGGTGGTTCTTGTGCATGACGAGCACCATGTAATCCGCCAAAAACAAGAGAGTAGTAACGGGAAGAGTGATGAAGGGATGGGGGATTAAATTGAGCCATACCGGTAGGCAAAGAATGAGGCCTCGAATCGCGAGTTGCCCTTTGCTGGCTTTGTAACCGCTATCGGAAATCACCGCGATTTTCATGGCCTTTTTGCCGAAGCTTCGCCCATCGCGGAACAAAACGGAAGGTAAAAGGAACGACAAAATCGGAGAAATCACGATGGAGGGGGCGAATGCCATCAACGTCGCGGTTTTATAGGCGTTGCTTTCGCTTTTCGCGCGAGGCTGGGAAAGGAAATGGTTTTGGGCGGTTTGATAAATAGCCTCGCTCCCTTCTCCGCGGTAATAGAGCGAAACGAAGACGTCTTTCGCTTTGGCGGTGGCAACGTCAAGGTCGGAAGAAGAAAGCGCCGCTTGGGTTTCCGCGTTCAAAGAAGGCATCGTAGCGTAATCGAATCCTTCGTCAGGGACGGCCCAAAAATGGTTGGCTTCTTGCTCAAAAACGCGAAAAACCGTTTCGTAGATCCATTTCCCCACGTCCGTGGCGTACCCTTGGCTTCCTTCTTCGTGAGTCGACACGAATTCATCCTCGGGGAGGAAAACGAAATCCGGATCGGAAGGAATCACGACGTAATAATAATTCCATACGAGTTCTTCCACCTTCTGGAATTGGAGGTAATATTCTTTTCCGGTCAATCGGCCGTTCGGCACATAATCCACGGCCTTTCCCTCTTCATCGACGTAAGAAAACCCCGATGCGATCGCGAGTTTTTCGTATTGGGCGTAATGGGCATCCCCTTGGAGCCAAGAGCGGTAAACGACGGGGCGACCGAGGGAAATATAGAAAATCGTGCCAAAAAGCAGGAAAAAGAGGACGTCAATGAAAAAGCCTACGGAATTCCGGAGGATTCCCGCGGGCTTGATGTAAGAAGGGATTTTGGTTCGGCTCATGATCAGGAGACGACGATCGCGCTGTAAGCGGGAAGCGATGTCGCGGTGGCGTTATTATACGATGCCAGAACCGTTCCCGTAAGACCATAAGCGCTGATCGAGGTTCCGTTGAAGTTCACGGCGACTTTGACGGTCTTGCCATCGTAAGTTCGCGAGAAGCAAAGGACGTTGGCCGCCAAGGATCCCGAGACGAAGTTCTCCGCCTTGAAGGTCCCGCGGATTAAAGCCGGGGTCGAATTCTTGAGGGCGATGAACTTCTTCAAAACGGAGAAGTCGCTGTTAGGATCTTTTTGTTGCTCCGAGGCGCTCCTAACGGCCGAAGAAGCGTTCACGCTATCCATTTCGACGCGCATCGAGGAGCCGGTGACGTAATAGGAAGTGGTTCCCGATCCGTCTCCGACCTTGCCATCTTGCGTCCATTTCATCGGTTGGCGGTACCAAAGGTCGGCGTAGGGGGATTTGTCGTTCTTGCCTTCGGGGAAGTTGCCCGTCATGCCGATTTCGTCCCCATAATAAATCCAAGTGAGGCCAGGGAAGAGGAGTTCGGCGATCTTGACGCAGTTCGCGCTTTGCTCCATCGAAGCGTAGTTCGAAGCGGTGACCGTTCCTTGTTTTTGGATTCCGCTGTTGTCCCCGCTCCCCGCCACGCGGTTGATGACGCGGGCGATATCGTGATTCGAGGTGAAGCAACCCGGCAACGCGACGTCGCCCCGGTATTTGCCATAGGTTTGGTAAACGGCGCCGAAATTCCACGGACTGTTGTTGGCGAGGGTCATATCCCCTCCCGAGTTATTCAAATTGGCATCGGAGTTCGTGGTGTAGGGGCTGGGGTTAGAAAGGAAGCCCGCGGCGGTGCCGTAGCGACTCGTCGTATTCGTGCGCCCGGTAGCCGCGGAAGAAGTCAGATTGAAGTAGGAATAGAAATCGAACATCGAATCGAAGGCTTCGTAGTAGGGAGCGACGTGGTAAGCGTGGCCATCGAAGTTCTCGCCGACGAAGAAGACGTTCTTGCCGCTAGAATCGGAAACGCTCTTCTTGAGTTCGCGGAAGAAATGGAGGTTTTTCGTAAGGTCGCTCGAATAATCTCCGGCGCTCGAAACGTCCTTGATGACCGTATCGCCCTTCGTGGAAGAGACTTCGTCGGTCAAGTAGATGTGCTTGACCGCGTCGAGTCGGAATCCGTCCACCCCGACGTCTTTCGCCCAATAGGTCGAGACTTTTTCAACCGCTTCCCGGGTTGGGACGTAGGAGAAATTGAGCTCGGGCATCGCGCTGCCGAATTTCGCGTAATAGCTATATTCGGTGTCACTATAGGGATACCAATAATTGTCTTCGGAGATTGCGTCGGTCTTCTCGTGGTTGCCCCATTGGTAGAATCCGCGGTATTGCTCGTCGAGGTTGGCCGCGGAGGTGAACCAGGAATTGGAGGTGGAGGTATGGTTCAAAACCAAGTCCATGACCACTTTCATTCCGGCTTCGTGGGCTTTGGAAATCAAGAGTTTGTAATCCGCGAGGGCGCTTTCTTCGCTCACGACGCCGTCTTTGGCGTTCGGCGAGGTCGAAGAACCGTATTTGGGGTCCACCAAGGAATAATCCGTGATGTCGTATCCGTGGTAGGAATCGCTCTTTTGAATCGGGGTGAGCCAAAGCGCTTTGACTCCGAGGTCTTTGAGGTAATCGAGTTTTTGGACGATGCCGTAGATGTCGCCAAATCCATCGCCATCCGAATCGGCGAAACTCGAAACCATGATTTGGTAACCGACCCCGAAGTTCAAGAAATCCGGAGAAGTTCCTACTTTATCGGCCTTTTTGGACCAATCGACGTTGTCGTAACGGGAATCGCCATACGTGACTTTGCTGCCGTCGTCTTCATCAAAAGGATTGCTCGTCGCCGTGATGGGGGTGGGGGAAGGATGGGGCACGTCGTTTTGGATGACGAAGACGTGATAGGCTTCTCCTCCTCCGCTTAAGGCCATCTTGTAATCATCGAGTTTGATGTAGACGTTGGATCCGTCATTCTTCCAGAATCCCGAAGAGGAGGTACGGGTCGCCGAATTGACGATCTGGAGGCCAATGGAGGTGGCCCCCACGAAGGTCGTGGTGGTGATGTGCATCTTCTTGTCGGCGTTGTCCCACCCGGCTTGGTAGGTCTTCGTCAAGTCGATGTCGACGACCGCTCCGCCGAGTTTGCCGATTTTGGCATCTCCGGTAGCGGTTAAGCCATCGGGAGATTGGGTTCTGCCATCCCAGTCAAACCGGGTGCCTTCCCCGGCGTCGGGCTTATAAGGCCAAGCCCACACGTCCCAATCCGAATAGACGGATGGACTGTTGCCGTAACGGTAATAATGATAGTAGAGATGATTGGGGAGAGAAGATTCCGCGAGAGAAGCCATGTAAGCGTCGAGTTCGGCTGGATCGACGACTTCTCCTCCTTCTTTGGCGAAGCCGGCGTAGAGTGTGAGGTTTTTCCCCGGCATCCCCTTGGACCAATCGAAAACGGTGTCTTTCGCGTATTCCGCGATATTGGAATGGTAGGTTTCAAACCAGCCGATGAAGGCGTATCCGGATTTGCTCGGTTCCTTGCTTGGCGGGGTGAGCTTATCCCCGGCGCGGAAGGTGACGGGGGAGATGGTTTGCTTGGTGGAAGTGGCGAAGGTCAGGGTGTAAACCGCGCTTTGGCTAAACGATGACCCGCAGGCGCCCAAAGTGGTGATGGACGCGGCGCTTAATGCGAATAGCCCAAGGGCTTTGACGATCGAGTGACGTTTCATAAATTAGCTCCAAAAGTAGACCAGGAACCCGTGAAATGGTTCTTGTCGTCTTGTATGCCCGCGGAGATGTCGAAGAGATTCTTCCCTTCTTCCAGCGCGGCGTCGGCGGTTTGATTCCAAACTTCTCCGCTCGCTGGGTCGGAACGGGCGAAAACCATGCCCTCGGTTCCGACGGGAACATCCACGTAAAAATAATCTTCCATTCCTTCGACAGCGGTCATGGGATTGCCGGGCCAAGTCGTGGACTCCGCTCCCCAATAATGGGCGGTGAGTATGGCGCCCGTATCATCCCACCAGGTCGTGCCATGGAGGTAGATGCGCGTTGCTTCCGGGGTTTCTTCCGAAATGGTCTCTTCTATTTCGCTTGAAGAAACCGTGGTTTCCTCGCTAGAAACGAGCGTTTCTTCGGAAGAGGAAGCTTCGATGCTCCCGCTCTCTTCGGAAGACCCTACGCTTTCGGAGCTTTGGATTTCCGAACTCTCCGGTTCCGAAGCGATGGTTCCTTCTTTGACGAAGTGGCCATAGATGGTCCAATCCGCGGTGATGACCCACGAGAAATCAAACGGAACTTGGTAATATGAGTCCGCGTACCAGCCGACGAACTCATAGGTTGCCGGGGTGGAGAAAGTCGGTTCAACGGCCTTTTCCCCCGCTTTTACGGTTTGGGAAGGGATGGAAACGAGGTTTTTTGTGTCGAACGCAACGGTATAAGAGGCTTCGGTTTTTTCTCCTCCGGAGCAAGAAACCAAGCCAAGGGCGAGGCAAGTCGCCCAGATTCCGAGATTTGTTTTCATGGATGGCTCCTTATCTGCTGGCTCTCACAAGCAAGACTTCGTATTTGCCAGCGCCGAGTTTTCCATTGGTGATGGAGAACTTTTGCCCGGATTCATGGACTCCGGTGGAAGAATAGAGGACTTCGATGTCGCAATTCCCGCATCCCAGATCCGTCCAATCGGTATCCGCGCGCCCGGCAAAGCAAAGGTAATAATCCGCGGCATCGAGTTTGCCTTGGAGATAAACCGCGACCATGGGTCCGTGTTCGTTTTCATAGGTCGTTCCGAAGACGTTGTTGGCTTTGCGGTCTTTGATTTCGGAATAGGTTCGGCCAAGGATGTTTCCGAGGATCTCTTGGCGGAGCAGCGAAGCTTCTTGAATCTTCGAATAATAAGAATAATAGGTGGCTTTGCGGTTCCATTTATAGGAATTGACTTCGTCTCCGTATTGGTAGGAATTGCGCACGAGCCAATTGCCGGAAGCCATCTCGATGCCGTCGCCTTCTTCGTAATCATGGCCTTCGCCCCGTCCAATGTAGGATTTGACCATCTTCGGGAAGAGGGGGTCGTCCGGCTTCATCACTTTTTGGCGGAAGATCTCATCTCCTCCGTTGGTGAAAGCGATGCCTTGGTTCAAATAACAGGAGGCTTGGGAGGCGACGACCGCGCGGAAAACTTCCCCGGTCGTATCGTCGATATCGGCTTTTTTGCCGTTCCCATCGAGATAATTGATGCAATAATTGAGTTGGTCGTAGAGGCCGTAATTGTCATGGCAAGCCACGTAATTGACGGCTTGGGCGGGGTCCATTCCGCGGATCGAGTTCTTGTTGTCCACGTTGGCCCCGATCATTCCTTCGGCCACGCGGGCCTTGATTTCGTTGTTGAGGTCGTTCGGCCCTTTGGAAACGAAGCCCCAATCGGGAGAGACGCTCCCCCAACCGGTGTTGCCTTTGACCCCATCGCGGAAGCGGTCGTTGAAGCAGCCGACGGACCCTTTGCCGTTATCGCCGAGTTTGGAGTAGACGTTTTCGGTGGAACAGGCGTCAAAAGGCGCTTTGAGGCCGGGTCCGCCATACCCGCTCCAGCCTTCCCCATACACGACAATCTCGGGGTCGATCTCGTAAAGGGCGTCTTTGACTTCCCGCATCGTTTGGGTGTCGATGCAACCCATGAGGTCGAAGCGATATCCTTTTACGTTGTAGCGCGTGGCCCAGAATTTCACGGAATCCACGATGAATTTGCGCATCATCGGGCGTTCGGAAGCGGTGACGTTCCCAACCCCGGTTCCGTCAAAATAGGTGCCATCTTCGTTGGTCCGGAGATAATACCCCGGAACGATCTTGGTGAAATTGGATCCGTTGATGGAAGCGACGTGGTTGTAAACGACGTCCATGATGACGCGGATTCCTTCGCGGGCGTAAGCGGCGACGAGTTCGCGGAATTCCTTGACTTTGGTGATTCCATCCATCGGATTGGAGGAATACGCCCCTTCCACCGAGTTGAAATTGTAGGGGTTGTACCCCCAGTTATAAGACGGTGGGTTGACTGCGTTTTTCGCTTCATCCACGGAGGTGACGAGATTCCCGTCTTTGTCCGTCCAACGTTCGTCGTTGTCTTGGTCGAACATCGGCAGGATTTGGATGGCATTGACGCCCATTTCCACAATGTGATCGAATCCCGTTTTGACGGTAATGTCTTCCCCTTCTTGGGTTTTTCCGCTGTAGGTGGTGCCTTTTTCCATGAAGGCTTTGTAGGTCCCGGGGCGTTCCTTGCCGTTCCAAGTCTCGTCAATGGTCAAGTCGCGGATATGGACTTCGTAGACGCTCAATTCATTGGGGGTATGAAGTTCGGGAAGAAGGGTCCCCGCGGTCAATTCCGCCCATTTTTCCGGAGAGTTTTCCGGTTTATCGAGACTTGCCCAGTCGATGATGGCGCTTCGGACCCCATTCAAACCCGTGCTTTCCGCGTAAGGGTCTCCGGCCTCGATGGTGCCGGAAGGGTTCGTGACGTAGTACGTATAGAAAATCGGGAGTTCCGGATCAGTAAGGTCTTGGTTCAATTGGACTTGCCAAACCCCTTGTTTGCCGAGTTCCATATCATAGGATTTGCCCCAGTTATTGACGGGCTGATAGGTCGCGAAAAGGTCTCCGGGGGTTCCTAAGAAATAGATGCGGACTTGGACGAAACTCGCGGTCGGTGCCCAAAGCTTGAACTGGGCTTTCCCATCGACTTCGCGGAAACCGAGGTCATTCCCCGTATAGGTGTATTTGGTTTGGAACGTTTCGGTGTCGTAAAGAGCGTTGAAGGAAGCGATTTTGGTCTTGGTGCGGCTTGGATCGTCGGCCATTTTGGTCTCGATGGTGTAAGACAAGTACGGTTTGATTTCTTCGTCGAATTGGATTTCGAGTTTGTTGCTTCCCCCAGTCCCGGACTTCACCAAATAGCTTTCTTTCATCGAGGCTTTTTGGTCGCTAGGGGCGCTTTGGTAGGCTGCGTCGAAAGCGTAGATCTTGTAAGAATCGATCACCCCGATTTCTTCGGGCTTGCGGTTCCCGGGGGTCCCGGTTCCTTCCAAGGTCAAGGTGTTCCAAGAAGTGAACGCGGCTTTGCCAAGACGATCGCCCAGGGCTTGCTTCTTTTGGGTGAAGGTATCGATGTTGCCTCCTTCCCCATCGCAAGCGTAGACGGTGATCATTCCATCTTCCGCGTAGGGGACGAAGCGGCCGAACCGCACAATCGTGTCGGTGCTTTGGCCATTCCAAGTCGAGGCTTCCTTAATAATGAAGGAGAATGTCGTCGAAACGGTGTTTTTCCAAATTCCTTCGCTCAAATCAAAAGTTTTGTAAACGCCGAAATCATCGCTTGCGAAATCCTTTTGGTTGTCGAATTCGTATTCTTGCCCATCGACGCCGGTCGTCCAAGCCCAGATGCGCTTGTTGGCGTAATTCCCGGTGTCGTTATGGTAATAAATGCGAATTTTGCCATGGTAATCCGTGTCCTCGAAATCTTCTTCGACTTCGTTGGGGTTGCTGACAACGCTCACCGGCCCGGAATCGGAGGTATTGGGCTTCGGGTCGTTGCTAGAGGAGGCTCCGTTTCCGCAAGAAGAAAGAAGGAGGGCAAGGGCGGATGTTGTTAACAATAACCAGTTGTTCTTCTTCATAATTACCTCATTTCATTAAGACGCTCGAATAGAATGGGAGGGAGAGGGTTTCCCCGTCGAAACTCGGGTCCGTTTTGCTTGTGGGGATCGTTTCGATGATTTTGCTGGCCCCGGGGACGGAGAGTTTCGCGTCGTTTCCGTTGGCGTTGTGGATCAAATAATAGGTTTCCCCTTCGTAATCGATGCGGAATCCAGCGCAGCGTTTCGATTCATAGGGGATGGCGGAGAAGGTTCCATAACGGAACATTTTGCCGTATTTGTTGCGGATCGAGATGACTTTTCGGTAATGCTGGAGCATGGAATACCCATCCGCTTCCGCTTCTTTCACCCCTTTGGTCACTTGGCCGGGGAATACCACGCCTTCCGGCTGAGCGCACATCGGCTCGTTTCCTCCCCAAACCATGGCTTGGCGGCGGGCGGCGTCGGTTTTCTCATTCTCGCCCCGACGTCCGACCATCTCGATTTCTTCCCCATAATACATAAACGGGGTTCCGGGAGTCAGCAAATAAGCGCTGACCATCGCTTTTCTCCGTTCGGCGGCCTTGGATTTCCCATTTCCGAAGCTTCCCCAGCGGTCCTGGTCGTGATTGGATATGAAATAAACAAAATCGGAATCTTCGCGGGCTTCTTTGTAGGCTGCGTTAGCGGATTCCACCGCGCTAGAGAAGGCATCCGCCCCGTTAATCGTCAGATAGAACCCCATGGAACCGGAGAAATTGAGTTCGCTCGTGGGGAAATGGAATAAGTTCATCCCGCTTTTGCAATAGGTGGCGAGGAGGGAGGGGTCGTCCACCCAGCATTCGGCGACGAGGTAGACGTCCGGTTTGACGGATTTCGCGTCATCGGCGAGTTCTTTCATCAAGGCAACGTTCTTTTCCGCGTCCCCGGTGATGTTTCCGTTCGAATTGGTGCAGTAATAATATTTGACCGCGTCGTAACGGAATCCTCCAACGCCTTTGGAAAGCCAGAAACGCTGGATCTTTTTGAATTCATCCCGGACATGGGGGCTGTCCATGTTGAATTCGGGCATGTCGGAAGAGAAATTGCTTTCCAAATACATCCCTCCCACTTCGGGAAAGGAAGAATAACCGGCCTTCCCTTCGCCGTTTCGGATGGGAACAAAATCGTGGTAGAACTCGCTTTGCTGGTCGCCCTTGTTGACCGCATCGGCCCAGGAGCGGAACCAAGTTCCCTTCCGCGATGTGTGGTTGAACACCATGTCGAGCAAAATGGAGATGCCCTTTTCATTGGCTTTGGCGACCAAAGATTCGAAATCTTTCATGGTGCCGAAGGAAGGATCGATGGCGTAATAATCCTTGACGTCGTATTTGTGATAACTGTCCGATGGGTGGATCGGAGTGAGCCACAGGTATTTGATTCCAAGGCGCTGCAAGTACCCCAATTTGCTTTCGATTCCTTTCAAATCACCGATTCCATCCCCATTGGAATCGCAAAAGGAACCGACGAAAATCTCGTAACCGACCGAGCCTTCCGCGTTGCTCACGTTTTCGATTCGATATCCGGAAGGGGAGCCGCAAGAAGACAAAAGGCCGCCTAGAATCAGGCCGGCAAGAACGTTTTTTCTGGTTTTGGTATTCATAAATCGCCTCGGAAAAAGAAGGAAGAAGGGCCCCTTTCGGGGCCCGGGGAAACATTAGCCTTTGACGGCTCCTCCGGTGACGCCGGATACGTAGTTTCTTTGCATGATGATGAATAGGATAGAGGTCGGAATCGCGATGATAACGGCAGCCGCGCAGAACTGACCCCAATAGAACCCACGCGTTTTGTCTTCCACTTTGAGCATGTCCTTCAACTGAACCGCCACGGTAATCGGATTGCCGAGTTTGTAGTTTTGGGGACTGCGCAACATGTAGCCCGCGGTGAGGTATTCCGCCCATGGGCCCATAAACGCCGTGATGACTTGGTAGACGACGATTGGCTTGGCCAAAGGCAAGGTGATCTTGTAGAAGATCTGGAATCTCGAGGCGCCGTCAATCATGGCCGCCTCGTCGATTTGCTTCGAGATGGTGTCGAAGAAGCCTTTGGAGATGTAATAGCCCATACCCGCGCCGCCGCTGTAAATGATGATGAGCGACCAAATGGTGCCGGTTAAGCGCATCATTTTGAAAATCTCATAGAGAACGATGAGACTCAAGAATCCCGGGAACATGCCAAGGAGCAAGATGGCCTTCATCATCATGGTGCGAGATTTGAAGCGAAGACGGGAGAAGGCATACGAGGTCATCATGACAAACAGCGTGGAAATGAGCGAAGTGATGATCGCGATGAACAGCGTATAGAAGAAGGATCCCAAACGAAGTTGCCCATTTTCCACCGCAAGGAAGAAAAGGTATTGGGACGTTTTGTAGGTGCCCGAATCCAAATAGACGTTTCGGAACAATTCCGAATAGTTGTCAAAACCGAATTGTTTCGGGAAGAGGCGGGTCATACCCGCCGATCCGTGTTCGGCATTGAAACTTTGGAAAAGAAGCCAGGCGATGGGCAAAAGCCAAATGAAGACCATTACCGCGAGAATCGCGTAAACGACGATGTTGCCGACGATTCGGCGGGTTTTCATGGAAGCTTCGTGCTTCTTCTTGTTTTGCTTGGAAAGCTCGATTTGGCTTTCCGGCTTGATGATATCGACGTTTGCCATTATTGGAAAGCCTCCTCATTTTTGACGGAGCCCATCCTCTTGTACATGATGAGCGAGAAGAACGCGCAGACCACGAAGACCAAGATTCCGATAACGGAACCCATGGCGTATTCGGGATTCTGTTTGGAGACGGTCAGCTTGTAAAGCCAGGTAATCAACAAATCGGTGTGGCCGGCGTTCAAGTTGCCCAGCGCGTCGGCGGTCATCGGTTCACCGTTGGAAAGGAAGAAGATGACGTTGAAGTTGTTGATGTTCCCAATGAACGTGGTAAGGAGGGAAGGCCCGGTGACGAAGAGGATGTAAGGCATCGTGATCTTCCAGAACTGCGTCCAAGGATTGGCGCCATCGATTTGAGCCGATTCGTACAAATCGGCGGGAATGTTCATCAAAATCCCGGAAGTGGAGAGCATCGTGTACGGGATGCCAACCCACATATTGATCAAAACGATCATGAATTTGATAAATGAGGCGTCGCGATCGAGTTCAAACAAGGGAGTCCCGTTGCGGATGACCCCAAGGAAAGGAATGGAGAAATGGAACGTTTCCTCCAACCATGTGTTCACCGGACCCCCGTCGGAAAGTAACAAGTTGACGACCATGAGGGTGATGAATTGCGGACTCGCGATGGTGATGACGAAGCAAGTCCGCCAGAAACCTTTTCCTTTGATTCCTTTTTTATTGATCAGCAACGCAAGGACGATGCCGCCGATGTAGTTGGTGAACGTCGCGAGAATAGCCCAAATGATGGTCCACAAGAGCAACGTGCCGAAGGTCTTGATGAAGTCGCCTCCAACCGTGCCCATCCCAAACACGTCAGCCCACGCGCCCATATCCCAATTGAAGGTGTAGTTCTTTACGGTGGAGTTCCAACCGGTGAAGGCGATGGCGATGGAGAAGAACAAAGGAATAATGCAGGTGAGAACAGCACCAATGGTCGGAATCGCGAGAATCGTGGTCGCGAACTTCTCATCGGCGTATTGTTTCACTTGCTTTTCGAAGGTAAGGGTCTTGCCGTGGTAGGCAAAATCACGAACCAAAGCGATATAGGAAGCGGCTTGTTTGCCCATTTTCGCGAACAGGGCGGAAGCTTCTTCTTCCGTGGACGTCGTTTTGGTCGCGGTCTTGAAATCGGAAATCACGATTTTGGCGCGGAAGGGAGAAATCCCTTGAACCGCCAAATAAGTGGCCAAAGCTTTTCCGCCCTCTTGGGATTTTTCCAAAAGGATGCGGTATTCGGTATAAATGCGTTCCAACGCGTTGGCTTCCGCGACGGCGTTGGTCCGATTGACCCGGACGAATTCATCGTGGAAGATCGTTTCTTTTTCTTTCAAAGCCTCTAAGGCGGCGAGTCTTTGTTCGTCGTTGGCGCAGCCGTTTAAGGTCTTGGCGACGGTTTTGGAAAGAGCCTTTCCCACTTCAAAAGGGGTTTCAAACCGTCCTACGATGCGGGTGATCAACTCTTTTGCTTTCAACTTGGTTTCGTGAGGAACCGGGGCGATGCCATTCCGGATGGAAACCGGATCTTCCGCATAAGCAGCAAGCAGGAGTTCTTGAGGATCCTCTAAAGCGGCTAAACGGAAATTGGAATCGCGTACGACTTGATGGTAATCGTTATATTTGTCGAAGCTATGGCGGAAGGAAAGGAGTTTTTGGCGTTGGACGCCAACAACGTATTCTCGTCCGGCGCGGATTTCGTGCTTAACGAATTCAAAATTGAGAAAAGCGGCAAAGGCGTCTGCCCAAACCCCAGCTTTGACGCGGTCGCGCCAAGAAGCGTATTTTTCGAAGATTTTGTGGCGGATTTCATTGGATTTCGCAACAAACACGTTAGGTTTTTTGTGAATCAAACGGAAATCCACGTAGGAAATGTAGCGGGCGCTAAGGGCGGAATACCCATATTTTTCCCGCATGATCCGGCGGATTTTGCCCCGGCTTGCGTGGTCGAAATCCACTTCGGGGAAAAGATGCGGATTCTCCGCGACGTACAAGGCGTCTTCGTGGGCCTTGCGGAATTCCAATGAATGGAGAATCTGGAAATCGTCGTGAGCGGCCTTAATGCCTTTGAAATACACGACGAGGTAGCAAAGAATGACCAGGATGGCGATAATGCCATTGATCAAGTGGAGGTGGGATTTTCGTTTTTCCGAAGACAGGTTATCGCCGATGATCCCCGCGATATTGGGGACGCCGGCGACTGCCATAAAGACGAAAAAAGCGATTTCAACGGCAAAAAAGACGATGCCGTCAACAATCTGTCCGCTTTTTGCGGGGCCAACTCCTTGGAAAAGGAAGGTCAGTTTACCCCATACATCCATTTCGCAGAAATAGCGAATTTGTTGCCGAATGTATTTGAGCACCCACACAACGCCTTTATAAAGATAAATGAAGATTCCGGAAACGAGGGTCCATAGCGCTTTGACGATGTCCATGAGGAAGCCCAGCAAGAACAAGCCGAGCTTGATCAAGGAATTCAACAGCCCTTCGCCCAAACGCCGATACCAAGGAACAATCGTGGTAGTGGTATTGGCCAGTTCGTGGACCGAGGAAAAATCGATTCCGGAAGCAACGTATTCTTCGGGTAATGATGCGTCTTTGGTCGTTACCGTAACATTTTCTTCCGACATATATTACTCCTAGAGAAGAAGGAACCCGGGGAATCCCCGGGTTCCGAAATCGTGAACCGATTATTATGCTTTCACGTTGGTCCAGCCTTGGTTGCTCACGAAGGTTTGGATCAAACGTTTGGCGGAGCCGGCATCGCCCCATCCTTCTTTGCCGCTGGTGACTTCGTTGCCGAGGTTTTGCATCGGGGTCCAGAAATCTCCGGTGGTGTTGATGGCTTGGCCGATGGTCGCTCCCCTGGCCGCCATGTCGGCGATGCGGGCGCTGAATTCCAAGCCTTTGGCATCTTCCGTGGCTTGGGCTTCCAAGTTGGACGGGCCGTATTTCAAATCCTTGGCGCGCTTGACTTGAGCATTCTTGCTGGCGAGGAATTTCGCGAATTCCTTGGCAAGGGCGACGCGCTCGGTGTTGTCATTCTCTTTGCAGACGTAGGCTTTATAGCCAAGGAAGCACTTCATTTGAACGTCTTTGGAATTGACTTTGATGGTCGGCCAAAGCCCGACTTTTGCGTTCGCGTTCTTCTCGAGAATGGCGTTGAGATCGTTCCAAAGGAAGACGTAGGCGATAGATCCGTCTTCGAATCCGGCTTCGACTTTGGCGTTGTCAGAGCTAACGACCCAGGTATCCTTGTAGGTGTTGTAAAGGGTTTTGAAGGAATCGAGCGCAGCGGCGACGCCATCGATCTTGTCGGCGTCAGCGGCATCGGTGTACATTTCATAGACGCCTTTGGCGTTCTTTTGGCGGGTGAAGGTGGCTCCACCAGCGGTGAGCAAGGTGGCGTTGTACCAGCCGTTGCAGATATCGAAATAGACCTTCTTGCCGGCTTTTTGGGCGGTTTCGAGGACCGCTTCCAAGGAAGCGAGTTTTTCCGGGGCGTCATAAACGGTGGAATCGTAAATCGGCATCGGGGCATTGTCGGCGCGGTAGGGCAAGCCGTACATGGTTCCGTTCAAAGAGCAGGCTTCGACGGCGGCAGCGCCATCGGAAGCGATGGCAGCGGCTTTTTCTTCAGCGGAGAACGCCACGATTTCTTCCGCGGTGATGCCGGAGAGGATGTTGTCATCGGCGATGGCCATGACGTCAGCGGCGGCTTCGAGGTCTTTGTGGAGTTGGGCGTAGACGTCGCCTTCCCCATAATAGGCGAGAGCTTCGATCTTGAGATCTTTGTACTCTTCTTTGCTGGCTTTGAATTCGGCGACGAATTCCTCCATGATGGTGGCATCAGGGGTCGCGCACCAGTAGGTGAGGTCGGCTTTGGAACCGGCGGTCACTCCGCAAGAAGACAAACCCATGACGAGTGCGCCAAGAGAAAGCGCGATAAGTTTTTTGCTAATCATCTATTTCCTTTCCGTTGGAAAACACTGAAACAAACTAGTTGATTCCAACTCATTCGATTAACATGACTAAATTTTAGGGCGGTCGCGTGCGTATGTAAAGAAGGAAATGATACCGCTTACATCGCAAATGGAAACGCTTCCACATAGAAAAAAGCCAAGGAGGCAACGGATTTCCTTGGCTTAAGCGAATTACTTGACGGCGATGAGTGTTTGGCCGGCCTCCAGAATGGTCGAAGCCCCCAAAACGGCCTTGTTTTCTCCCGTGTCGAGATAAACTTGGCTATAGGAAGAGAAATCCACCGGGGTGGGGTTCTCCAAGACCAAAACGTCGTCCTTTTTGGTCAACGTCCACGTCGCTTGATGGGCGATCTTGTACGTCTTTCCGGAAGCTTCGTCCACGATCTCGTAAGTGATGAGGTCTTTGCTGCTCGAGAAGGAAATCTGGAGCTTCGATGCTTCTTCTTGGTTCAAATGGAGCCCCGAAACGGTTTGTTTCAGCCGAATCAGTTTTTGATAATGTTCGAACATATCGAAGTTTTGAACCTTCAAAGAGTAATTGAGCTCATTCACTTCGTAGGAGGACTCGTAGGAGTTGTGGTCTCCGCCTTTGGTGCGAAGGAACTCTTCTCCCGACAGCATGAACGCGGTGCCTTGGGAAGTGAAGACGATGCTTTGGGCGAGCATCGCCATCTTTTTGACGAAGGGCCGGAATTGGGCGCGGTTCCCCCAGTTGTAGGCGATGCGGTCGTACAAGGTGTAGTTGTCGTGGCAAGTGACGTAATTGACCGTTTTGTTCGGATCGGGGATTTCTCCGTTGGAAAGCGTCGTCCCTTTGATGCCCGCCACGAGGGAACTCATGTCTTTGGAATGCTCGTCGAGCAAATCGGTGGCCCAGCCTTTCGATTCGGCGGCGTTGAGCCCTCCTTTGATGAGGGAATCGCGGAGCCCGTCGTTGAATTGGCCGTATCCTACGTACTTATTGCCATTTGCCTGGGCCGCGGATTCATAATCGTCGGTGGAGGTTCCGCCCATCCAGGGCTCCCCGTAAATGATGATTTCGGGGAAGACTTTTTGGCATGCCGCGGTCAAAAGATTCATGGTTTCGACGTCGTGAAGGCCCATGAGGTCGAAACGGAAACCGCCGAGCTTGTATTCCTTGGCCCAATAGGTCGTGGAATCGATCATGAACTTCCGGAACATGTAATGGTCCGAGGCGGTTTCGTTTCCGCATCCCGAGCCGTTGCTCAGCGATCCGTTTTTGTTGTAACGGAAATAATATCCGGGGAAGAGAACGTCGAAATTGCTCATGATGGCGCCGTTGACGTGGTTGTACACGACGTCCATGATGATGTTGATCCCCGCCTTGTTGTAATCGGCGATGAGTTCCTTCAATTCCTTGACGCGAACCGCCCCGTCGTAAGGATTGGACGAATAGGCGCCTTCGGGAACGTTGTAATTCAAAGGATTGTAACCCCAGTTGAATTTTACGTTCACTTCATCGTTGGCTTGGTCGAACATCGGGAGGATTTGCACTTCGTTGACGCCGAGTTCCTTGACGTGGTCAAACCCGGTTTTGACGGTCTTCCCCTCTTCGGTGTAGGTGGTTCCCGATTCGTGGAAACCCGCGTATTTTTTGCGGTTTTCCTCCGTTCCGGTCCAAGTGGTCGAACTCGTCAAATCCGCGATATGGCATTCCCACACCGTCGCGGCTTTGCGGTCGATCGCGTGGGGTTTGATGTTCTCCCAGCCTTCGGGGTTGGTGCGCGACAAATCCAAAATCATCCCGCGAAGCCCATTCACTCCGGTGGAACGGACGTAGGGATCGACGATTTCTTTGTCTTGATAGGTGGCGTTGGTGACGACGTAAGTGTAGTAATACCCGTCGAAATCCCCATCAAGGGAAGCGGTCCAAACGCCTTTTTCGCCTTTGGTCATCGCGACTTCTTGAGCCACTTCATCGCTGCCTCTAGATGCATCCACCGAAACGGGGGTTCCGTTTCTGTAAAGGCGGAGTTTGATCGAGGTCGACAAGGGGCTCCAAACTTTGAAGGTGGATTTGGTTTTGGTGTACGTTAGGCCAAGGTCATCGCCTTCGTAAGCGTATTTCGCGTTGAAGCCATCCGTTTTGAAGAGGCTTTGGATGGCGACGTTCATCTCTTGGGTCACTCCGCCTTCGAGCGTGGCGCTGACGGAATAGCCTTTTTCGATGTCCACTTCGCGGCTGCCGAGGGAAATGTCGATCGCGTTGCTCGAGGGATTGCCGCGGAAAATCTCTTTTTCGCCTTCCTTGAGAACGAATTCGGTGATGTTCTTGCTCGCGACCACCTGGATCGTTTTCTCATCCGTGAATTTGGCGGAATCGAGCCAACTCGAAACCGGAACGGAGTCGTGCATGTCGCCGTCGCTTTGCCAGAACCACCAATAACCCGGATGGTCCATGTGCATGTCTTGGGTTTGTCCCCCGCCGTTGAAGATGATCCACAGATCGGTATAGCCCTTATAGGTGACTTTATACCAGTTATCATCGTATTTTTCGGTCATCGGGACGCCTGGCCAATCGTTAAACGGGGTATCGGGTTGCCCTTCGGCGCGAACCCAGTTGTAGACGTTGGAATAACCGGCGTTCACCGGACAGAAAGCCACGATTTCGTTTTCTGTTGGCGCCGGAAGTTTCGAATCGTCGAATGGGGTGATGACGGGGAAGGTGAAATTCCCTTTGGCGTTGCTAAAAGAAATGCCTTTGTTTTCGCTTGGGGTTCCCCCGCAGGAAATAAGCAATCCAGCAGAGGCAAACGCAAGGATTAAAGATTTTTTCATTGTTTTCCTCCAAAAATACGGACCAAGGGGTCCTTGGTCCGTATTCGAATGATCCTTTTCGGATTAGGCAACGTATTCCAGGGTGCCGACGGAATCCTTAACGCCGCACTGAGACAAATCGCCGACGATGTTGACGTTGGTTTTGTCGCCTTCAATGGTGAAGGAGAAATTCGCGCCTTTGTCGGCGGAAAGCTTTCCGCTCCAATCCTTATTAGTGATGATGCCGAATTGGAGAGAAGTCCCGATATTCATGGTGTTCGCGGGGATGGTGTAGACGTACTTATCGCCTTCTTTGGCCATCTTTCCGGCTTCGGTGGTGACGGCAGCGGCCCAGCCATTCCAGCTTCCGGCAACGTAGAGGTTCGCGCCTTCCGCGAGGACATGTTCGGCGGAATCCGAAGAAACGTTGATCTTGATGTCTTTGGTCATCGGATTGCCGTATTGCACCGTCGCGAGCGTTTTTTCAACGCCGAGTTTGGCGAAGTCGAAGGAAACGGTAACGGGCATGGACATCGCGCTGGTGAGCTTGATGGCGATATTGCCGGTTTCCGACTCGACTTGGGGCTTATCCCAATTTCCAGCAGTGACCTTCATTTCGTAAGCGACGTCATAGTAGACGGGGCTATCTTCGGTCGGGGTAACTTTGTAAGTATAAGTTCCATCTTCTCCGAGGGTGAATGCTTGATGGGTCCATCCATTGAACATGCCCGCATAATGGGGGACGGTTCCCTTCGGAAGAGCTCCGGTACCCGAATTCTTCAAAACGATATCAAACGCGCTTTCGACTTTCTTGGGAAGGCCCGGGAATTCGTAGGCAACCTTGTCTGCGTCTTTGGAGCCGTTTTGCTTGGCGGGAATATCGAGGGTGCCCCAGAAAGCTGCGTGGTTATCTCCGTCTAATTTAATCGGGTTGTAGGCGAGATTTCCAAGGTGATAGACGCCATCTTTGTCCATTGTATCTTCCTTCTTGGAACCTTCGGACTCTTTTCCTGCGGCGTCTTTGCCTTTGGTCAAGCTGTATTTGTCTTCGAGAATTCCGGTTTGGTTTACAAGACCAACGCACATTTCTCCGGGAGCCCCGGCGATGACATCGCCAAGTTTGATGGAATAAACATCCTTATCTTTAACGTAATCAAGAGGCACGACGGACCAGTCGTTGAAGGAGCCCTTAATGGCGAGCTTGCAATAAGAATAATCCCCAGCGAGTTTTTCCTTGAGGGCATCGCTGACGGCGAATTCCAAGGAATAGTTCTTCAAAAGGATGGGTTCGGGCGGGAAGGCTTCGAAGACATGGCCTTTGCCAAGGGTGCCATCCTTATAAATCGCTTGGAGGAAGATTTTGCCATCGGTCGGTTCGGCGTATGTCGGGTGCTCAACGCCGGGCCAAGAAACGCAGGAAACGGACTTGTAGGTCCAGTTCATGCCCGAGGCAGAAGGGGCGAGTTTCGCGGATGCGTTATAACCAATCGCGAGTTGGAAGCCGCGGTCCGCGGTGTATTGGGTATCGTCATAACCGGCGATATAGCCATAATAAACATTGGTATCGCCCAATTGTTGGAATTCCACGATTCCGTTTTCCGCGGTCGGGGCGCCGGTCGCCCAGCCGTTCCAGCAGCCGCTCGCGTAATAAGAAGCCCAAGCGGGGAGCGCGACGCTGCCTTCGCCGACTTCAAAATAAATGGCGGTCTTTCCTTCTACTTCCGGAATTTCAACGGTTTCCTGGGAAGCTTCCGGGGAGTTGTCGGGTTTCGATTCGCTGCTGGTGGCCGGTTTCCCACCGCAGGAGGCGAGTCCCATGGCCAATGCGCCCATGGCAATCGCCAAAAGTTTTTTGTTGATCATAAATGTTCCTTTCTTCATCAAAAAGCCCAAAGACTCACCAATCACCGTTTCAGACGAATCGTTAGCAAAAGGCAAATGTTTGGGTTTCCTTTATCAACATGTCCTAATTCTATGCCTGCGAAAAACCATTATCAAGAGGGAAATGAAAGCCCTTTCATTTTCGAAACGTCGGTATTAAGGGACTTTTCGATCGCTTAGGAAGATTCGCGCAAAAGAAAAAGCCGCCCCGTGTTGGAGCGGCCCTTGATAGCGGATTATTCGCCGACGGGATAGACGCTCACGCGCTTTCCATCTTTGCCGACGCGTTCGAATTTGACGGTGCCAGCGATGCAGGCGAAGAGGGTGTCGTCCCCGCCTTTCTTAACATTGGCCCCCGGCATGATTTTGGTGCCGCGTTGACGGTAGAGAATGGATCCGGCGGTAACGATTTGGCCATCTCCGACCTTGGCGCCCAAGCGGCGTCCGGCGGAATCACGGCCGTTCTTAGTCGAACCAACGCCTTTTTTGGAAGCGAAGAGTTGAAGATTCAGAACAAATTTCATGTGGGTTACTTCCTTTCTTTAATGGTGATGGCCTCCGAGTAAGAGACCTCAATGGTTTTCAGTTGAATGATCATCGTTTCGAACACGATTTCGTCGTGCTCCGAGAGAGCTCCCGGAACCGAGACGGAAACGAGCCCGTCGTCGATTTCGATTTCGTAATCGTCGCTATTTTCCAGCGCATTGAGCGAACCGATGCAGACGGCGGAGACCGCGGCGCAGACGATGTCTTTGCCTAGCGGGCCGCTGCCGGCGTGTCCTTTGACGAGAATCGAGGAAATTCCTTTGCCCCGATAGTTGATTTCAACCTTGACCACAAGCCCGCTCCTTAGGCGTTAATGGCTTTCACGACGAGGCAAGTATAAGGCTGACGGTGTCCGATGGTCTTGCGCTCATTGGTCTTGGCCTTGTACTTGTAGATGCGGATCTTCTTGTTCTTGCCTTGCTTTTCGACTTTGCAATCGACGCTGGCGCCTTCAACATACGGGGATCCGACTTTGGTGGATTCTCCACCGACGAAGAGAACTTTGCCGATGGTAATTTCGCTCCCGGCTTCCGCGTCGATTTTCTCAACGTAGATCTTGTCGCCGACGGAGACCTTGATTTGCTTTCCACCCGTTTCGATGATTGCGTACATGGGTATTCCTCCTTGCTGCTTTTCGAGACTCGCTATGGAGGTGGCGGATGCACTTGAACCTCTTCTAAGCGGTTGCGCGCCCAAAGCAAGGCGGACAACGCGCTTATTATAAGCAGGTCCTTTCCCTTAAGGGAAGCATTATTTTCAGAAACGAACAAGTTTCTCGCATTTTTTCGGAAAAAAGCCCCTTTCGAAGGGACGGGGCGAAAGGGGCGAATGCTTGTTAGAGGTCCCACTCGAACTTAAAGCCTTCCGGCGTGGTGACCTTGGCTTTGTCCGATTGGTAGATCTTGTAAGCGGCGATGGTTAAGATGACGACCGCGAATACAACCGCGACGGTTGCAAGGGTCAGTGCTTCCCCTGGGCGCACCGAAGAGCGTTCTTCGGGCGATAAGGCGGTGGGATGCATACGTTTCCTCCGATTCCCAGGTATCCCTCCCCAAGGGGATAGTTGATTTGTTCTGCATGAAAGGCCGAACCGATAAACCTCCTTTGCGACGGCCGCCCCTAAAAGTAGTTAACCACAATTTGGGAAACGAACAAGCCCCCAAATCAGTCCAAGGCCGCGAGGCGAGACAAAACGTCCGCCATCTTAGCCTGGTTTTCTTCGAGTTTGCCTTTTTCGAGTTGGAGTTTCTCTTTCGGGGCTTTGGCGAGGAAACCCGGGTTCGAAAGCATCTTTTGCCCGCGGGCGATTTCTCCTTCAAGCCTCGCTTTTTCCTTTTCTAACCCAGCGCGGATCTCTTCGACGGATTTGTCGAGGGCGATCACGGCCGTGAATTCGGGATAGACGAAGGCGTCTCCCTTGGGAGCTTCCTGGACCACTTCCACTTCTTTGGCGAATAGGAAGCGGGAGAGGTATTCTTCGATTCCCGGGAAGGGGGATTTGGGAGAAAGAAGCATTTTGATCGGCTCATTGGGGGTCATCTTGTGGGCGCTTTTGTATCCCCGGACGTCGCGAAGGAGCTCTTGGAGACGTTTACCTTTCTTCTCCGCGGCGGGAAAAACGAGCCCTTTATCGAATTCGGGGTAGGTTTCGAGCATCACCGATTCCTTGTGGCCCGGGAGAGAAAGGTAGAGTTCTTCCCCGACGAACGGGCAATACGGGTCGATCATCAAAATGATCGCGCGGATAACCGCGTAGAGGGTTTGGCGCGTGGCTTCCGCCTTATCGGGGTTTGCGAGGCTCACCTTGCTCATTTCGAGGTAATAGGAGCAGAAATCGTCGTAAACGAAATCGTAAAGTACGCTCGAAGCGGCGCCGAATTCGTAGGCGTCCATCTTCGCGGTGACCTTCTTGATGGTCTTTTGCAAGCGAGAAAGGATGAATTTATCGAGCACCCCGAGGGTTTTCTTGTCGAGGGGCTTTGGAACAAAACCTTCGCCTAGCGTCATCTCCACGTAACGGGTCGCGTTCCAAATCTTATTGAGGTAGTTTTCCGCGGCTTGCAGTTTTTCCTCGCTGTAGCGCATGTCTTGCCCTGGCGTCGAATTGGTGGTGATGAAGTAACGGAGGGCGTCCACCCCGTATTTCTCGATCACGTCAATCGGATCGATCCCGTTGCCCAAGGATTTGGACATCTTCCGCCCCTGCTCATCGCGGATCAAGCCGTGGATGACCACGGTGCGGAAAGGGGGTTTGCCCGTGAAGTGTTCGCTTTGGAAGATCATGCGGGAAACCCAGAAGAAAATGATGTCGTAGCCCGTGTTGAGGACGGAGGTCGGGAAATAACGCCGGAAATCTTCGGTTTCGTTAGGCCATCCCATGGTGGCAAAGGGCCAAAGCCCGCTGGAGAACCAGGTATCAAGGACGTCCTCGTCTTGGACGTATTGGCTCATGTCGGGCGGGTTCTCGCTTACGAGGACCTCCCCGGTTTCCTTATGGTAATAGGCGGGGATGCGGTGGCCCCACCAGAGTTGGCGGGAAATGCACCAATCCTCGCAGTTCTTCATCCAACGGATCAACACGTTCTCAAACCGACGGGGGAGGAATTCGACTTTGTTTTCCCCTTGCTGTTCGCGGAGGACCCAATCGGCGAGGGGTTTCATCTTCACGAACCATTGCTTGGAAAGCATCGGTTCGACGACGCATCCGCTTCGTTCGCTGTGGCCGACGCTATGGACGAATTTCTCGATGTGGTCGAGGTGGCCTTCCGCTTCGATTTTCTTCACCAAAGCCGCGCGGGCTTCGTAACGGTCCATCCCGGCGAATTCCCCGGCGATGGGGAGGAGATGGGCGGTGTCGTCCATCACGCGGATCAAGGGGAAACCGTATTTTTTGGCGAGGGCGAAGTCGTTCGGGTCGTGGGCGGGGGTGCATTTCATCGCCCCGGTCCCAAAGGAAATGTCAACGTAGGAATCGCCCATCAAGGGTAGCCATTCCCCGTTGCAGGGGTTTTTCACCCGTTTCCCGATCAAATGGGCGTAACGGGGGTCTTTGGGGTTCACGAACACGGCGGTGTCGCCCCACATGGTTTCGGGACGGGTGGTGGCGACGATCAAATATTCGTTGCTGTCCTCCACGTCGTATCGGAAATAGAAGAATTCCCCTTCGTCGTCCTTGTGGATGACTTCGATGTTGCTCAGCGCGGTGCGGAGTTCGGGATCCCAGTTGATGATCCTCTCCCCTTGGTAAATGAGGCCTTGCTTATAGAGTTCCACGAAGACGTGCTTCACGGCTTGGCTGAGCCCTTCGTCCAAGGTGAAGCGTTCCCGGGTGTAATCCACCGACAACCCGATCTTGGCCCATTGGGAATGGATGGTGGAGGCGTACTCCTCCTTCCATTTCCAGGCTTGCTCGAGGAAGCCTTCCCGCCCGAGGTCGTAACGGGAAACCCCTTGTGCGCGGAGCTTTTCTTCGACTTTGGCTTGGGTCGCGATGCCCGCGTGGTCCATCCCCGGAACCCAAAGGACGTCAAAACCCTTCATTTTCTTATACCGGGCGATGATGTCGTCGGGAACCGTGTCCATCACGTGGCCAAGATGCAATTTGCCCGTGACGTTGGGCGGGGGGATCACCATGGAAAACGGCTGTTTGGAGGTATCTCCCGCGGTAAAATATCCGCGGCTTTTCCACGTGTCGTATTTCCCGCTTTCGACGGTTTTGGGGTCGTAATGTTTTTCTAGCATATTCTCACCTCGCAAATAAAAAGCGCCTGCCCGTTTTGGGGCGCGGCGCGCGGTACCACCCAAATTGGCCAATTCCTCGGCCCACTTTGACTCCTTAACGCGGAATACGGTTTCCTCCCAAGCGACTTCCTAGGTTATCCGGACGGGCTTTCACCTTCCCCCGCTCTCTTTGCCGTTTCGCACTAGGTCCCTCTTGTTCTTCGGAACGCCCCCATGATAGTCCTTGCCGAGCAAAAAAGGAAGAAAAAACCACGCCGAAGCGTGGAATTCAGATGCTCGCGAGGATCGCGGCGCGGATTTTCTCCCTCGCGGAGCCCTTTGCGTCGCTGCAAATGGGCCGGGAGAAACCGAAGGCGTCCGCCCATTTCAAGGCGCGCGCTTTTTCGCTTTGGTTCATCGAATCCGTTTTGGTGAGGACCACGATGATTTTTTTGCCGTATCCTTGCAGATACCGATAGAAATCCAAATCCTCTTTTACCGGTTCTCGGCGAAGATCCACCAAGAGGCAAATCGCCTTGATCAGGGGGTTGGGGAGCGTTTCTTCCATGAGGGTGGAGAATTGGACGGTCGACATGGTCGCGAAGTTGGTCGAGCCATACCCCGGGGTGTCGATCAGGTAAAACGATTCGTCCACGAGGAAGAAATTGAGGCTTTTGGTCTTCCCCGCTTTCTTGGAGGAAAAGGCGATTTTCTGATTCAAAACGGAATTGATCAGGGTGCTTTTCCCCACGTTGGACCGACCCACCATCAAAATCCCGGGTTTGTAGATCCCCTTGAACTCCTTGACGGAGGGCGCGCTTGCGACGAAGCGCACCCTCGCGAAGGGATTACTCATGGGGTTCGACGAGAGCGATTTTCATCGCGTCGTCGACGCAGGACATGAAATGGATCTTTAAGCCGTCCTTGACTTCTTGGGGAAGCTCTTGGACGTCCTTTTTGTTGTCGTTAGGGACGATGATGTCGGTGATGCCGCTGCGGAGCGCGGCGAGGGATTTTTCCCTCAAACCCCCGATGGGAAGGGCTTTTCCGCGCAAGGTGACTTCCCCGGTCATGGCCACGTTGGCGTTCACCTTCTTGCCCGAGAGACAGGAAATGAGGGCGATGGTCATGGCCACGCCCGCGCTAGGCCCGTCTTTCGGAACGGCGCCTTCTGGGACGTGGATGTGGATGTCGTTGGTTTCGAAAATCTTCGGGTCAATGCCATAGCGCGTCGCGTTCGCGCGGACGTAATCGAGGGCGATGGAGGCGCTTTCGCGCATGACTTCCCCGAGTTTTCCGGTTAGCACCAAGGTGCCCTTGCCATGGAAGTAGGTGACTTCGATGGGGAGGATGTCCCCGCCGAATTCGGTGTAGGCGAGCCCGGTGACGACGCCGACTTGGTCTTCCTTCTCCTTCTTGCTGCCTTCGAAGAGTTCCACGCCGAGGTATTGATGGATGCGCTCGGTATCCATCACGATGGGGCGCGGGGTATCCGGATGGTCGATGAGCTCGACCACGGCCTTGCGGCAGCAGGAAGCGATGAGGCGTTCGAGTTGGCGGACGCCGGCTTCCATCGAGTAATGCTCAATGAGGGTTTTGATCCCTTCTTCGGGGAAGATGACGTCCCCTTCCTTGAGCCCGTTGAGCTTCGATTGCTTCCCAACGAGGAAGCCTTCGGCGATCTTGACCTTTTCCGGTTCGGTGTAGGAGGGGACTTCGATGAGTTCCAAACGGTCGCGAAGCGGGGCCGGGACGTTTTCGAGGTAATTGGCCGTGCAAATGAAGAGGACGTTGCTCAAATCGTAAGGCTCTTCGAGGTAATTGTCGTTGAAAACGATATTTTGCTCGGGGTCCAGGACTTCGAGCAAGGCGCTCGAAGGATCGCCATGGTAATTCTGCCCGCCGACCTTGTCGATTTCATCGAGCAGGAACACGGGGTTGATGGTTCCGGCTTTGGTCATGCCTTGGATGATGCGTCCGGGCATCGCCCCGACGTAGGTCCGGCGGTGGCCGCGGATTTCAGCTTCATCGGAAATTCCCCCGAGGGCGGCTTTGAAGAATTTGCGCCCCAAAGCGCGGGCGATGGAACGGGCAAGGGAAGTCTTGCCGCATCCAGGAGGCCCGTAGAAGCAAAGAATCGGGGCCTTGAGGTGCCCGGTCATCTTCTTGACCGCGAGGTATTCGATGATGCGCTTTTTGACCTTTTCGAGTCCGAAATGGTCTTCGTCCAACACGCGGCGGACGTTGTCGAGGTCCTCGTTGTCCTCGGTTTTTTCAAACCAAGGCACGGCGAGGAGGGTTTCGATGTAACTCATGATGAGGGAGGCCTCCAAGGAAGACTCGGGCATCATGGAGAGGCGATTGAGCTCGTGGTTGACGCGGTCAATCAAGGATTGGGGGTAGGGATTGGTTTTGAGTTTTTCGCGGATCGAATCCACGGTGGACTCGGAACTCCCGTCTTCGCCAAGTTCGCTGCGGATGGCTTTCATGCGCTCCCGCAACAAGTATTCCTTCTGGCTTTTTTCGCTGGATTCCCGAACCTTCGCGTCGAGTTTGCGGTCGAGTTCTGCCGCTTCTTTGGCGAGGTTGAGGAAGCTTTGGAAGAGCCGGAGGCGCTCATAAACGTCGCCGACTTCCAAAAGGCGAACCTTTTTGTCGATGCCGACGGGCAAATACGGTCCCAGGGTATCGACGATTTCATCGGTGCCGATTCCGTCTTTCGCCAAAACCGTCAAGGCACTCCGGGAAAGGTGCGAGGAAAACTCGCGATTGGAGCCGATTTCCTGGAGGATTTGGTTGGCGAGGTCTTCTTCTTCCTCCGGGTGAGAATGGAATGGAGTGATGATGCTCGCATCCGCGAGGAGGAATTCCCCGTTGTTTTGCACGTTTCCGATCGCGACGCGCTTCGAGCCGATGACCCGAATGCGATATCCCCCTTCGGGGATTTCTTTGGCGCTTACGATGCGGACGAGGGTGCCGACCTGATAGAGGTTCTTTTCCTCAATCTCATCGACGTTGGGATCGATTTGGGAAACCAAAATCAAAAGATTGTTGGTTTCGTCTAAGGAATACGAGATCGCTTTCGCCGATTGGGGGCGAGAAGCGGCGATCTCCTCGTTGGTTCCGGGGAACACAACGAGGGATCTCGCGACGAGGAGGGGAAGGGTCAAAGTTTCTGATTTCTTTTCTGGCATATAGCCTCCTTTCCGCCTCAATTAGAGACGATGTTACTCCGCCTTGGGTTCTTCGGCGGGTTCTTCGGGCTTCGGAGCTGCCTTCTTGGTGGATTTCCGGGCTTTCTTGGGCTTCGGAGCCTCTTCTTTCACGGCTTCTTCGCTGGGAGCAGCGGGTTCTTCGGCCTTGGCGTTTTCCCCGTTGTTGGCGAGGAGGAATTCGCGGATCTTGCGATCTTGGAGGTTGGAACGGAAGTTCTCGAGGGAAGCGCCGAGGGCTTTGCGGATCTCTTCGACCTTCATCTTGTATTGTTCCGCCATGCGGGAGAGTTCGACGTCGAGTTCGGCATCGTCAACGAGCATGTGCTCTTTCGCGGCGATCGCTTGGAGGACGAGGAAGGTCTTGAGGTTCTTGACGCAGGAAACGCGGAGGTCGGCTTTGAGCTTTTCTTCGGTTTGGCCGGTGATTTCGAGGTATTGTTCGAAGGTAAGGCCGTTGGATTCGATTTGCTTCTTGGTTTCTTCTTCGCGGGCAGCGACGTCCCCATCGATGATGGAAGAGGCGATTTCCACTTGGGAGCCTTCGACGATTTTCTCGACGATGGCTTCGTAGTAGGCGTTGGTGGCGGCGTTGGTCTTGCGTTGGAGGATCGCGTTCTTTTCGTGGGCTTTGAGTTCCTCCACCGTCTTGACGCCTTCGATGTTCATGTCAGCGATGGCTTCTTCGGTGAGTTCGGGAATGCTCTTTTCCTTGACTTCGTGGATGCGGCATTCAAAGGTCGCGGCTTTGCCGGCGAGTTCTTTGACGTATTGTTCCGGGAAGGTCACGTTGACCGTCGGGGTGTCGCCGGCTTTGGCGCCGATGAGGGCTTCTTCGAAACCGGGGACGAAGGTGTGGGAGCCAAGCTCCAAGGAATAATTGTCGGCTTCCCCTCCGTCGAAGGCTTCTCCATCGACGTATCCTTTGAAGTCGAGGACGACGGTGTCGCCTTCTTTGGCTTCGCGTTCGACGACCGCGAGTTCAGCGGTAGCGGCGAGGCGTTTGGAAATGGCTTCGGCGACTTCTTCTTCCGTGACGGAAACCGCGGCGCGTTCGGCGTGGATGCCGGTGTAAGCGCCGAGAGTGACTTTCGGCATGAGGGTAACGGTGAAAACGAGGGTCAAGGCTTCCGGTTCAATCTTGGAAATGTTGACGTCCGGACGGGAGAAGGGGGAGAGGTGAGCCTCACCGAGGACTTGGGAGTAAACGGGGGTGAGGATGCTGTCGAGGGCGGAGTTGATCACGCGGTTTTGATCCACGTGGGCCATGGCGAGTTGCGCAGGGGCTTTGCCTTTGCGGAATCCTTTGATTTGGACCCCGGCGAGGGCTTTGTTCATGGCGGTTTTTTGGGCGCCGACCCAGACGTCTTTTTCGACTTCGACGGTGATTTCAACGCGGCAATCGCCGAGTTCTTTGATGGTGTAACTCATAATCTTTCCTTTTGCGCTGTAAAAAAGCGTATGTACTATAAAGCAATTGATGGGATGTTCCAAATAAAATGACGCGAAATCCGATTATTGGGCTTGTTTTTGGGCCATTTCGAAGAAATCGCTGATTTCCTGGACCCGTTTCGGGACTTCCCCGTTTGGGGTGGGGGCATGGAGATAAATCGAAGCCAGGGTCAAGAAGGCATCGGCCTCCTCTTGGGGAAGGGACTCCCCTTTATATATAGAAGGATATAGGAGAAGCACGTACTGATCGAGCAAGTCTCCGGCGATGTTTCCGACGCTGGGGTCTTTGGAAGCGGCGATGATTTCGCGAACGGAACGGTAATAAGGCTCCCCATAAGGCATCCTCACTTCCGCGGGAACGAGGGTGAACCTCTTTCCTCCTTTTTCAAAAGAAACCGTGACTTCGTCGTGGGCGGCGGAGAGGAGCATCAACACGAAGCTCTTCGCGTCGTCGTGGACGTCGTTGGATTCTAAAAGAGAATGAAGGTCCCCGATAAACGGGGTCAAATCGCAGCGCTTCAGCGAATTCAAATACGCGAGGAGCGCGGCGGGGTCGCGTTCGGTGGAGAGAATGGAATGCATCTCTTCTTCGTCGAAAGCCTTGGGCCCTCGGGAGGAGACTTCTTCCACCCGAATGCGGTGGGGCAAATCCCGAAGTTGTTCTTCCACCGCTTGGGAGACGTAAGGAAGGGAGGAGAAATAAGCGTAATCCTCATAGGCTTCGTCGAATTGCCCAAGAAGGAATCGGGTCTCGAAATGCACCTTGAGCAAAAGCAGCGGGTTGGCCTCCCAAAGGAGGGTCCGTTTGGCAAGGAGGAGCTCCAACGCTTTCTTCCCTTTGCCTAAGGCAAGGGCGGAGGAGATGACCAAAAAAACCTGCTTGGGCGTTACCGCTTCGGCTTCCGCTTCCAGCATGGCTTCGTAGTTTTGCGATTTTGCTAGTGAATCCCAATTCGTCATCGGGCAATATGATACCATGCTTTTGCTAAAAGCAAGATAGAAAACACGGGGGAAACAAAAAAATTCTAGACAAACGCTTTGCTCTTGTCGATGAATTGCGTTTGGGCTATATTTTTCCCGTTATGTGTTTGCTCATTGTTTTATTGCTGATTTCCTTCGGCCTGCAAGGCCTGATGTATTGGACCAACGGGTGGTATGAGAGTTGGTACATGTTCTGGACCTGGATCGTCTTCCCGATCGTCTTCCTCCTCGCCTTATTCGCGGGTTACCTCGTGCTTCTGTTCTTCGTTGGGGCTTTGCTTGGAACCAAAGAACCGAAAAAGCCAAGCAAATTCGCGAAATTCTTGGTGGAGCAAACCGTCTTCATCGTCATGCTCTTCCTCCGCGTCCATCTCCATTCCTCGGGCCTTGGGAAACTCCCTTCCAAGAAAACCCCGGTCATGATCGTCCACAATCACCTATCGATGTTCGATGAATTCGCGATGATTTGGGCCTTCCGCCATCACGACGTTCTCTTCATCTCCAAGGAAGCGAATTTCCGGATTCCCATCGCCGGCAACTGGATTCGAAAAGCGGGTTACCTCTCCATCGTCCAAGGCGACCTCCTCAACGGGAAGGAAACCATCGCCAAAGCGGTGGAATATATCCAAACCGGAAAAAATTCCATCTGCGTCGCCCCGGAAGGAACCCGTAACAAGGACTTCCCCAATCCGATGCTTCTCCCCTTCCACCCCGGAACCTTCAATTTGGCGAAAGACGCCCACTGCCCCATCGTGGTTGTAGCCCTCCAAAACACTTACGCGGTTTCCCACCGCTACCCGTTGAAAGCGACGGACGTCTACCTCGACGTTGTGGGAGTCGTGGATTCCTCGACGGTCAACGAGAAAACTTCCACCGAACTCGCCGAGATCACACGAAACTTGATTCTCAAACGATTCGAAGACAAGGAAGCGCGGTTCTATCACTTAGAAGAAAAGAAATAGCCCGACAAACCCTGGTGCAATCAAATGCAACCAAGGCCTTCGGGCCTTTTTCTTGCCTTCATCCTGGAGTTTGAAAAGGGCACTTCTTCTTTTCGCCATTTTACAATATCCATTCCACCCAGAGCAAAAAGGGGTTTGGATAACCCAAAACCCCAAAGCGAAAGAGATAGCGACTATCGATAGAAAGTGCCGTATTGGGAGAAGAAATTCACCCAAGTCGAATAATCGCTTTCCGAGGAGGAATAATCGGAGGCGTAGGAATATCCCGAAGTCGGGACGAACACGCTGAGTCCGCAGGCGGAAGCGAGGGTCTTTCCGTTCTTCCGGTATTCCACCAAATCGTTCATCGCGGTTTCCACACCGCTGATTTGGGCAACGTTATACGCGGAACTGGCCTTCATTTTGGTGAGCAAGCTAGACAAATCGAAAACATCGTAGGGATAATACTCGGCCCTGTCCTCCTCAATCATTCCAAACCGAAGGGCTTGATCGGCGACCTTGGCGAAACTCGAAAAGGCCGATTTGCTCGTTATTTTGCCTTGCAAAGCCGTGCCAAGGTTTTCGTAGGCCACGGCAAACTCTTCGGCTTTGGACAAATCCAAAAGGGCAAGGGTCGCGTCGTTATACCCGCTTGGGTACCCGTATTCCTGATAAACCTTTCCGCATTTGGCGACATAGGAATCGATGATGGATTTCCCTAAATCGGAGACGGAAATCTTCGGATTGTTCGCCAAATCCCCAAGCCAGGAATCATAATCCCAGCCTTCGCCCGGTTCGGCTTCCTGAGAAGAGATCATGTAATCGAAATAATCCGAGTTGAAATCGGCGATATCGGCGACGGACATAAGGCAGGCGTCATACCCGATCCAAGAAAGCTTTTCGGTTCGGTTCGTGGATTGGAAAGCGCCTCGCAAGGCCGCGCGGACTTCGGAATTCAAGAGCGAATCGTCGGCATAATTCTCGTCGTAGCAAACTCCGGACATCGCGCCGCCATGGTTCCACAGGATAACGCCGGTTTGTTTGGCGGGATATTCGTTCAAACCCCATTCCAGGAAGGATTGGAATGTTTTGGGCGACCCCATGCTGGCCTTTGGCAAGGATGCGTCTTGCACCAATTTGCCATTCTCGACGTGGTAACGTCCGAGTTTGGATGCGCTGATTCCGCTGGTCCACCATTTCTTGGATCCCCCGGTTTGGAGAATCACGTTCACGGAATCCCCGTAGTCCACCGAAAGGATCTCTTTGATGTTCGCAGACGCGAGTTTGCCGTCGCTTGCGCTTTCCAAATCGGAACCGCACATATAGATCATGACGGTGTAATCGGATAAAGCTTTTTCCGTTACGGTCACGGTGGTGGAAGCGGAAACCTGGCCTCCGTTTTGAGTGTTGGCGGAAACCGTAACGGTGGAAGTTCCAGCTTTCAAGCAGGTGAGTTTGCCTCCTTCTACCGAAACCACATCCGGATTAGAGGAAGAATAGGTAAGTTCCAAAACATTCGCGTCGGAAGGAGCGAAGGTGGGATTCAATTCCACGAGGTCCCCGACTTCGGCGGAGATGGCATTCGTCAAATACACCGCGGTGGGATAAACCGGGGTAATCACAACCTTTTTATAAAGGCTAACCGGTTCAAAATTCGCGTACGAAGAGGGTTTATAAAACCGGAAGCGAGTTTGGCCAGACGTGTTATTGAAGGCAAAATGATTGGAATTCGAAACGATATCCGCATAACCGCTGCTATTGATTTCAATGGAGACCGGTTGCTTCGAAGGGGAGGAAAGAAGCGAATTCGATCCCGATTGGGCGTAGATGGAGTTTCCGTCAGGTAGGATCAACGACCGAGAAGAGGAATCGTAGGTCAATGCGCAGGAATTGGCGATGTCGCTCGACGAAATCAAATCCTCGGTAACGGAAAGGGAAACATAGTTGGAAACGCTATCGATTTGCGCGGCCGAGGCATTCAAAAAATAGCCAAGTTCTGGGGCGCCAATCAAATAAGATCCGTCGGTGAGTTCCTCCGTCGAAGTCACTTTTCGATAAGCGGATGGGATATCGTCCGGAAGCGCAGACGATTCGGAAGAAACCTCACTCGAGGAAGAAGAGGACACTTTATCCGATTCAGAAGTCGATTCTTCGAAAGACGAGACGATCGTACCGGGTTCCGATTGCTCACTGGAGTTTAGGGAAGTTTGGTCCGTCGAAACGGCGGTATCCGGAGAGGAAAGCGTTCCTTCGGAAGAATGACTTGAATCATTTCCGGAAACCGATCCGCAAGAAGTAATGGCTAATACGGCCAATAATGAAAATGGGAAGATTTTTCTCATGTGAATATGATACTCGTTTTCGCGAGGTTTTGTCGAACGAGACACGTCTTTCTCAGGCGAAAACCACGCTTCTCGTTCCAATAAAAAACGAGATAACCAAGGTCATCTCGAAATCGTTGTCTGTCTCATGCAATGACGTTAATAGCGAACTGCCGTGGATGAAATGAAATTACACCATGAGTAGATTCATTTTATTAACGTATGATACTTAACGATGAATCAATCATTCCACTGATCATAATATTCAATGGTTCCACCATTATCTAGGAAACTATCGATCGTGAACCTTGCTAATGATTCATAGTCAGAGTATTCGCCTTGATAAACACCGTTACTATCAACATATAATCTGAAATTGTAACCGGATTGACCATTATTATAAGAATAGTAGGAATTTGTGTAGACAATGGCCTCGACAACTCGATCGTAGATGGTTGGTAACACGGTATATGTGCCAGGTTTTAAAAAGATAGCGCGATGATAATCAACATATAACTGAGCAGTGTAGTAATAATCAAAAGATGAGGCAGTGCGAAACGTTTCGGTGCCGTATTCGACTCCATCAAGACAGAACTTATCGATTCCCATTTTTGTATCGATATGCCCTTTAGACGGTAAATAATCAGATGGGACCTCAACGATAGTGTTTCCTATATTGTAGAATTTGACGATTTCATAGAAATATCGATATCCAGTACTAATAACTCTAGGGTGCTGCATCAATACAGTGAAGACGCCATTATCGATATATGGAATTCCCACATTCTTATAATAATCGTCACCATCAATTCCAGCTAAAAATTCTCCATTTTCCCCTTTAGTTAACGAAGCAAAAGCGTTTGATGCGTAGGAATATGTAACGGTTTCTTTAAATGCTTGTTTTGGAAATTTAACTATAGTTCCTTCGTTAGTTTGATCATCAAATTCGAGATGAATAATGTCATTACCATTTTCTTTATAAAAATCATAAAAATTGATCGAATCTGAATTAATTAATGAACGCGAATGCTGAAAGGCTTCTTTTCCATTAGAAGCAAATAGATAACCGCTAGTGTGGCCTTCAAAAGCATCATCAAATAAATCAGTTGGAGCGGCATCATCCACATGTTCAACATCATAGCTTCCAGCAAAGCCTTTCATGGTAAAGTTGCCATCTTCTAAAGCGTCATAAAATGGATCCCATTTCAAATTCTCATCAATAGCAAGAGGCGTTTTGGATGAATCGATGCTCGCGGTAGCTGGGGTTGTAATGGTTAACGTTGCATATTTCTTGCTTAGATGATTAATATCGGATTTAACCGTTGCCTCAATTTCATAAACACCGATATTTTTAAATGTGTTTGTTCCGCTGGCGTTTAAGCATTGATAAGTAATGGTAGCTCCGGAAGGTGCGCTATCCACATAAATGCTATGATCTTGACCATCATAAATATAGGCTTTGCTATAAAAATAACCGGAATCAGGCAATTCAATTGGCGTAATAGTCAATTTTGCTGTCAATGTAAGCGATTCGTATCCTGTTCCAGAGAGTTTTGCTGTCACGGTATAAGAACCGGAATTGGTTTTTCCGTTATTTGAATAAGCAACAGATACTCCTAAAGGTATTTCACCAGATACCTCTAAAGAATGAGGTTTGCCATCATATTGGAATTCTTTGTCTTCAATAGTAACACCAGTTATTTGTTTGCCTACGATACTTAATGTCGCAGTCTTTATCATTGTTTCATAATTAGCGGCTTCTATTGTTGCGGTGACGATATAAGTTCCTACATTAGTTTTCCCGTTATTTGAATAGGTCACGCTAGCAAAAGAAGGCGCGCCGCTTACATAAATGGAATGAACTTGGCCATCGTATTCAAAAGCTTCATCGCTAAAAGTGATATTTTCAAAAGAGGCTTCCGCAATGGTTAAAGTCGCTGTTAACGTTTTATTGTTATACCCTTCTTTAGTTAAAAGCGCGCTAGCGGTATATGTACCGGCATCAACATGAGTTTCTCTTCCTATATATGTTATTTGAGTTCCTTCTGGTGCTCCCCTAACTTCATCTAAGATATGAGATTCCCCGTCATAAATTAAAGTTTTGCTATCAAAAAAGACGTTTTCAAAATCCTTATTGGTTGACAAAATTAAAGTGGAGTCCACTTCACCGCTTTGCTTTTCTTCTTCACCTGAAGATACGCACCCAGCGAGGAATAGCGCAAAAGATAACAAAACGATAGGAAGAGACTTTTTCATAGAACACCAAAATTCCTACGCTATTTTATCATAAAAATACTGAATCCATGTATGTTTACCGAAGTACTGCTATAGCAATTCTTCCGTGACCTTAGCAAGCGAAATTTTAACGGCAAACAAATGGGTAAAGAAAAAAACAGCGATATCCAATCACTGTTACTTTCGATGGCGCGCCCGAAGCGACTCGAACGCTTGACCCACAGCTTAGAAGGCTGTTGCTCTATCCAGCTGAGCTACGGGCGCACGCCGCATTATGTTACGCCACTTTTTCGCCGTTGTGTAGTTTTTCGTACAGCGATTTCGCCGATTCCAGTGGAATGAATTGGGAGAGTTCTTCCAGGGAGGCGGAAAGAAGGGCGTCAATCGTGGGATAACGGGAATGAAGCAGTTCTTTTCGTTTTGCTCCGATTCCCTCGATTCCGTCGAACAAGGAATTCTTCATCGCTTTGCTTCGGAGAGAACGATGGAAAGAAATGGCGAAGCGGTGCACTTCGTCTTGCATGCGCATCAACAAGAAAAACAAAGGAGATTTGCTGTCCAAGGGATAGATTTCTCCGTTCTCATCGATGAGGCCTTCGGTTTGGTGTTTCGCGTTTTTGAACAAACCGAATACGGGGATTCCTTCGGCTTTGGCCAAGGCAAGTCCCTCTTTCGCCGCGTGGACTTGGGCAAGGCCCCCGTCGGTCAAAATCAAATCCGGGAACGAAAGGTTCTCTTCTTTCAATCGGCCATAACGCCGCGAGACCACTTCGACCATCGAATGGTAATCATCGCCCGCATCTTCTTCTTTTAAATGAAATTTCCGATACATCTTTTTCGCGGGCGCCCCATTGATGTAACAGACCATCGCCCCAACGGGGGAACTTCCTTGCAAATGGGAGTTGTCGAAAAGTTCGATCCGAAACGGGGTCTTGATTTGGAGGAGTTGCCCCAAATTCTCCAAAAGGGCCAAGTTATCGTCCTCTAACCGAGCGGTGAGGAAATGCGCGTCCAAAGATTGCCTGGCGTTAAGGTCCGCCATCGCAATCATGTCAAGCAGCCTTCCTTCCTTGGGAATCACGACATCGAGGTCGAAAACGGGCTCCAATTCCTCTTGGACCGACGGCAGACGTGTCACCAATTCCTTGGGGGTTTCGTGGTTCGAATAATATTGGAGAAGCAACTCGGGAATCTGTTCTTCCGCGCTGCCGAAACTAGCGACGACATGGGTGTTTTTGCCAAGAAGCAAACCACGGCGGTAAGTTAAAATGGCCAAGGATCGATACCCCTCCCGTTCGGCGTAGGCGATGACGTCACGGCTCGTGGTGTCGGTTGGGGTTTCCACGTTTTGTTTGCTGGTGACGTAATCGATCGCGTCCAAAGACTTCTTGTATTCCGCGGCGGATTCGTAATCCAAGCGCTCCACCGCCTCCCCCATCCTCTTTTTGAGCATGGCTTTGGCTTCGGAAGTGTCTCCGCCCAAGAAACGTTTGATCTCGCTATAGAGCGAATCGAACTTTTCTTTCTCAATGGAATGGATGCATGGGGCGAGGCATTGGCCCATCGAATAATAAATGCAGGCTTTCGAAGGGATGTTTTTGCATTTTCTCGTCGGGTAAACCTTATTGAGCAAATCGATCATCGAATAGCAAGAGGAAGCATCCGGGAAAGGGCCGAAATAAAAATATTTGGGGTCCTTCGTGTTTCTTGCGATTTTTAGCAATGGATCCCCATGCCGTTTCAAGGCCAAGTACGGATAATGGGAATCGTCCATGAGCATGATGTTGTACCGCGGATAATGGGTTTGAATCATGTTCATTTCCAAAATGAAGGCTTCTTTTTCGCTGGAAACGATGATGAAATCGAAATGGTCGACGTGAGAAACCATCGCCGCGACCTTGCCTTCTTGGGGGCGCAAAAAATACTGGCTCACCCGTTTTTTGAGGTTCTTGGCCTTCCCGATGTAGATGATGGCGTCGTTTTCGTCCTTCATTTGGTAGACGCCCGGTTTGTCGGGAAGGAGGGAAATCAGGCGCGTCAATTTTTCGCTCAACATATCATTTCAGATAAACGACCGTGGCTCCGGAGCCCCCATCGTATTCCCCTCCAAGCTCGTATTTTTTCACAAACGAAGAATGGGATTTCAGGTACTCGTGCGTGGCTTTTCTTAAGGCTCCGCTTCCGTATCCATGGATGATGCGGACGCGTTCAAACCCTTTTCTGCGGCAGGCGTCCAAATAACGGTCGATCTCCGTCAAAGCCTCATCGACGTGGAGGCCGATGATGTTGAGTTCGAGCCCCACGCTTGGGCCGGCTCCCACTTGATCCACCATCCGTCCCATGATTCGCGGTTTCTTTTCTTCCGGTTTTACGGTTTTGACGACTTTATCCTTGGTGGTGTCGAACCGGAAGCCATCGGGGGTGGCGATAAACAAGCGCTTTCCCTCCATCTTGAGGACTTTTCCCACCACTCCCAAAGAAGGAATGGAGACGTAATCCCCTTCTTGGACTTCGGTGAGGAAGGTCTGCTCTTCTTGCTTTTCGTGTAGTTCTTTTAAGGCTCGTTTGGCGGCAATCGCGTGATGGAGCTTGACTCCGGGGGAGTTTAAGGAAGCGATGATCGCGTCGATTCTCGCTTCGGCTTCTTCCAGGATCTTCTTCTTTTCTTTGTTGACTTCGCCGAAGAGTTTTTCTTCTTTTTGGGCGAGGGCTTTTTCCTTCGCGGCCAGTTCCCTTTCTTTTTTCTGAGCCAAGTAAATTTGGCGGTTCAACTCTTCTTTCAAATCTTCCGTCTCCTTGGTCAAAGCCCCAAGGCGCGCGATGGCATCGGAGACGTGGAGGTCGCTTTGGCTTGCAAGGTCTTCTTCCGCGTCCGAAACGACGCTTTCGGGCAAACCGAATCGTCTCGCGACTTTGAGGCCATAAGATTCTCCCGGCAAGCCCATCTTGAGTCGATAGGTCGGGGCTAGAAGCTCATCGTCGAACAACATGGAGGCGTTCTCGACGTCTTCGTGTTCAAAAGCGAAGGCCTTGAGCCCCTCGAAGTGGCTGGAAATCAAGGCGGTGCAGTGCTTGGAAAGGAGGAATCGGCATATGGCTTTGGCCAAGGCCTCCCCTTCTCTTGGGGAAGTTCCGGTCCCGACTTCGTCCAAAAGCACCAAATCCTTCCCTCCGACCCGCGAACAGATCGAAGCGATATTGGCCATGTGTCCGGAGAAGGTGGAAAGGTTATCGCTTAAGGATTGGGAATCCCCGATATCGAGGTAAATGGAGGAATAATAAGGGATTACCGCCCCTTCTTTAGCGGGCAAGGGAAGGGCGCTTTCAAACATGAGGACAAGCATTCCGATGGTTTTTAACGCCACCGTTTTTCCACCCGCGTTGGGGCCAGAAATGATGACGACCTTTTGCTTGGGCAAAATGCGAAAATCGTTGGGAACCACCTTTTTTTGATCAAGAAGGGGGTGGCGGCCTTCTGGGATGAAGAGGCTTCCATCGTCGGACAAGCCGGCCAAATGGCAATGGAATTCCTCCCCAAAGCACACTTTGGTTTGCAAGAAATCCAAATATCCGATCATTCCGTTGATTTGTTTTAAGGCTTCGGAGCAGCCCCCGACTTCCGCGGAAAGTTCCTTGAGCAATCGGGCGATTTCCTCCCGTTCTTGATTCCGAAGATCCATCATTTGGTTGTTGAGTCGAACGAGTTTTTCGGGTTCGATGAACGTGGTTCCCCCTGATCCCGAAATGTCTTGGACGATGCCGCTGACCTTGTGCTTATAGGCGTTGGCGACCGGAAGGACGTAATGCCCGTTCTTCATCGTCAAGGTGGTTGAACTCAAATATTCCTTGTTCTCCCCGATGGCGACGTCGAGATATTGCATCATCTGGCGTTCCAACGATGCGATGGAATACCGGATTTTCCGTAACAAGGGGGATGCGTTATCGAAAATGGACAAATCCGGGGCGATGACTTTGTGGATGTCTTTTTCCACGAAAGAACAATCCTCAAGGAAAGAAAGGCGTTGACGAAGCTTCGGGGCTTCGCTGGCCTTGGTAAAGTATTGTTGAACCGAAGCGATGAGGGAAACGTCATGGCAAATGCGTTCCAGTTCTTCAATCGTCAAGACCCCGCCTTTTCGGGCGAAATCCAGGCTGGAAGACAAATCGGCGCTGCTATCGATCGGAAGGCGGCCAAGCAAATCAAACGTCTTGGTCATCTCGGAAAGGAATCCGAGTTCTTTCTCCAAATCTTCCTTGCTAAGGGGAGCGAGGGTTTCCACAAGCCGTTTTCCGCGTTCGCTTCGAGAATGCGCGGCGATTTTCTCGAGCAACCGGCCCCATTCCAACACATCAAAAATATCTTGCATGGTTAACATTATTCCAATCTTTCCCGCGCGTGTAAATGCGCTTACGCACGAGCGGGAAATCTTTTCTTCACTTGAGTGCTTCCCAATGGCGAAATTTCCTTTATCATTTTCATTATGAAATCCACCACTGTCACATTAACCTTAGGGGAGGGGGATATCCGTTATGTCATGGCGTACTACGCTTCGCTTGCCAAGACAATTCCAAGCGAGCACATGATGTTTTTCGCCGAGACGGGTTCCTGCACGATTTCAATATATAAGAAAATAGATAAGGAAGGAAAAAGGAAGGTTGTCTTCCAAGGAATGGAAGCCGAGAAAGAATCCTCCATTTTTTCTCCGCTTCCAAAAACCACCGCCACCGTTCCTTTTTCTAACACCCGGAAAACGCCTTACCGCTTCGTGAGCCAAATCGGATCCGACGAAGTGGGAACGGGGGATTTCTTCGGCCCGATCGTCGTCTGCGCCGCTTACGTGGGAGAAGACGGCATTGGACGGCTAAGGGAACTCGGGGTAACCGATTCGAAGAAAATGAACGATGAATACATCCTTCAAATCGGGGCGGAGCTTTCCCTTCATTACGACCACTCTTTGCTCGTACTTCGAAACGAAAGATATAACGAGGTGTTCGCTTCCGGGCTCAACATGAACGCGATCAAAGCGAAGATGCACAACCGTTGCCTTGGCATCGTTTCTTCTAGGCACCCATCCGCCCGATTGTTTCAAGACCAATTCGCCGAAGAAGGCCTTTATTACCATTACCTCCGCGGGGATGAAAACGTGGTTCGAAACATTACCTTTGCCACGAAAGGCGAAACCAAATTCCCTTCTGTCGCCCTCGCTTCGGTCATTGCTCGCTACGCCTTTTTGGTCCACATGCAACGCATGGGCAAGGAACTCGGCGCCCCCATTCCGTTTGGAGCAGGACCCGCCGTCGACCAATTCGCGAAAAAAATCCTCCTCGCGAAGGGGGAGGATTATTTGGGCAAATTCGTGAAGAAGAATTTCGCGAACTTCAAGAAAATCATTTCTTAACGCAAGGAATCCATCAAATCGAGGAATCTTTGCGGAAGCGGGGAGGAGAACGTCATGCTTTCGCCGCTTCGAGGATGCGTCAAGGTTAAGGAATACGCGTGAAGGAGCTGGCCGTCCTTTGCGATTTTCCGATTCCCTTCTCCGTAAATCGGATCTCCGATAATCGGATGTCCAATGTATTCCATATGCACGCGAATCTGATGGGTTCTTCCCGTTAACAAACGGCAAGAAATAAAGGTAACATCGGATTTTTTGAAGCGTTTTTCCACGTGGAAATACGTGATGGCTTCCTTGGCGTTTTTCAAGCGGACTTCGTTTTTGAGGGGGTCTTTGGCGCTCCGCCCGATGGGAGCATCGATTTTCCCGTCGTCTTCGAGGATGATTCCTTTCACCAGGGCGTAATATTCTCGGTGCATGGAATGGTCCGAGAGTTGCTCGGAGAGGCTAGAGAAGGCCAATTCGGATTTGGCGCAGACAAGGAGGCCGCTGGTGTCCTTGTCGATTCGGTGAACTATTCCAGGGCGCCTGGCATCCCCGCTTGGCAAATCCCCACGATGGAAGAGAAGGCCGTTCACCAAGGTGCCGTCGCTATGGCCGTTTCCAGGATGGACCACAAGTCCCGCAGGTTTGTCGATCACGAGGATGTCGTCGTCCTCGTAAACAATATTCAAGGGAATGTCCTGCGGTTCCAAACGGGTTTGAGGAGCGACTGGTTCTTCGTAAACGATTTCGTCGCCTTCTTCCACCTTGTCGTGGGCCTTGTATTTTTTTCCGTTAACTCGCACGAGGTCTTGCTCGAAGAAAGGCTTGGTTTTGCTACGGCTTGGGGCGGCTTTCAAAGCGAAAAGCGCCTCGTCTAGGCGTTTTCCGGCGATGGAAGAATCCACGATGACGCGCTTCATTCCTTTGTCTCCTCGTTTTCGATCGGCTTTGGCGTCTCCTTCAAGCGCGGGTCTTCGGAAAGCCCGTCTTTCCGCTTCTCGCGAATCATGTCGATGATGGTGAGGATGAGCAACAAAATCACCCCGATGACAAGATAGGAATCGGCCAAGTTAAAGGTCGCAAAAGGGTTCATCCCCATCGAATTCTGAGGTTGGGAAGGACCTCCTCCGAAATAGAAGGACAGGAAATCGATGACTCCGTTGAATCCCGTCGTAGCTTCCCAGTAGAAAGCCCGGTCAATTAGGTTTCCGACGGCTCCGGAGGCCAAAAGCATCGCGATGACGCGCTGAAAATTGGTAAACTTCGGGTCATGCAATATCCAATACCAAATGATGGCGACGCTCATGAGCACCGAAATCGTGATGTTGATGGAGCGACCAACGGGCATCGGCAAACTCGAGCCCAGGGAGAAAGCCACCGCGACATTGTAGGATTTGGTGAAATAGAAGAAATTCGGAATGACCGTGACGAGTTGCCCTTCGGCGATATTGAGTTCGACAATCCATTTGGAAGCGAAATCCAAAATCAATAACGTCAACGCCCCAAGGCCGAAAAACAGAAGTTTCTTCGAATCGGCCCAAGTGAGTTTTCGGGTAAATTTCATTTCCCTTCCTCCATTAAGGCGTGGAGGCAACGGAGGCAAACTTCTCCTTCTTCGTGATGATGGAGTTCGTCGGCTTTGGTTCGGCAACGCGGGCAGCTTAAGCCTGCAGAAGCTTTGGCAGTCGCTTGATCTTCTTTTCCTTCTTGCAACAAAAGGCGCGCGACCATGAAGAATTTCCGACGCATCTCTTCGCTTTCCGCTTCTAATGCTTGGAGAAGGGGTTTCGAAGCCACAGTCAAGGAAAGCTCTGCGTCGCTAGAAACGCCATATTCCCCTTCGGCGCGGCCTTTTTCCAAGGCTTTGAGCGCCACGTCGCGCAAGGAGAGGAATTGACCATACAAATCCAAGGTTTCCTTGGGGAATTCATGGCTTTCTTTCGGCATATCCTCGAGTTGGACGGCGTCGTGGGTTTGTCCCGGCAAATAGCCGTGAACCTCTTCCATCGTGAAAGGGAGGATTGGGGCGAGAAGGTAGGAAATCTGCTCCGCGGTTTTGGCGATGACGTCTTGGATGGCCTTCCGGCGCGGAGAAGAAAGCGAATCGCAATACAGAATGTCTTTGGAATAATCCAAATAGAAGGAAGACATGTCGCCGCTTAAGAAGGATACGATGGAATTCACCACTCCGGCGAAATCATAGGAGTTGTAGCAAGAGAGCGCTTTGTTCTTGACCGCTTCGAGCTTGCAAAGGAGGAAACGGTCGAGAAGCGAATAAGTGACGGCTTGCCCAGGAACGTATCCATCGAGGTTCCCGATCATGAATTTGAAGGTATTGCGGATTTTGCGGTAATTGTCGGTCGTGGTTTGGATAATCGATTCGCCCAAGCGGACATCCGCATGGTAATCCACGCTGGCGGCCCAAAGGCGCAAGATATCCGCGCCGTATTGGGCGGCGAGTTTGTTCGGATCGATGCCGTTTCCGGCGCTTTTGGACATTTTGGCCCACTTTTCGTCCATGACCCAGCCATGGGTTACGCAACTCCGGAAGGGTGGGACGCCATTGACGGCCATGGAGACGATGAGGGAACTATTGAACCAACCGCGGTACTGATCGGCTCCTTCTAAATAGAGGTCCGAGGGGTATTTGAGCCCGCGTTCCACGAGGGTGCCGTTCCAGGAACTTCCCGAATCGAACCAAACGTCCATGATGTCGGTTTCTTTTTTGAACAAACCATTCGGGGAAGCCGGATTGGTATAGCCTTCCGGGAGAAGGTCGACGGCTTCTTTTTCGAACCAGATGTTCGAACCATGGGCGGCGATCAATTCGCGGATGTGGTCGAAAACGCCTTTCTCGATGATGGGAGATCCGTCTTCGTTGTAAATGATGGGGATGGGGACGCCCCAGACGCGTTGGCGAGAAATGCACCAATCCGCGCGGTCTTTGATCATGTTGGCCATCTTGGCTTCTCCCCAAGCGGGATACCAAGAAATCTCGTGAATGGCTTGGAGCAATTCCTCGCGAATCGGGTCGATGGAGCAGAACCATTGCGGGGTCGCGCGGAAAATGACGGGTTTTTTGGTCCTCCAATCGTGGGGATAACTGTGGACGATGTCGATTTCTTTCAATAAGTGGCCGTTCTTCTCGAGTTCCTCGACCACGATGTCGTTGGCCTCTTCGTAGAACTTCCCGTTGCAAGGATCGCCTTCTTCCAAATGCATGAATCCTTTTTCGTCCACGGGGCAGAACGGTTTGATGCCGTATTTCAAGCAGGCATTGAAGTCGTCGACACCGTGGTCGGGAGCGATATGGACAAGCCCAGTTCCGGAATCATCGGTGACGTAATTGGCGACGATGATGGGGGAAACGCGGCCATAAAGCGGATGGAGATAAGTCGCCCCTTCCATGTCTTGCCCGCGGAAAGAAGCGAGAAGCTCGACGTTTTCGAGCCCGAGTTCTTCGGAAAGCTTTTCTTGGAGGGAGGTGAGGAAAACGAATTTTCCTTTGCTCGTGGAGAATAAACCGTATTCGAACTTGGGGTTCGCGGCGATCGCTTGGTTCGCGGGAATGGTCCAGGGGGTGGTGGTCCAGATAAGGAAGGAAGCATCTTCTGGGATCAATCCCTTCCCATCTTTGACATCCATCGCGACATACATGGTTCTGGCCGAAACGTCATGGTATTCGACTTCGGCTTCCGCGAGGGCGGATTCGCTCGAAGGGGACCAATATACCGGCTTCACCCCTTTGAAAATCAATCCCTTGAGGGCCATCGTGGCGAACACTTCGATTTGACGGGCTTCAAACTCCGGAAGCAAGGTCAAATAGGGTTTCTCGTAATCCCCAAGGCAACCGAGGCGTTGGATTTGGCCTTTCTGGTGTTCGACTTGGGTGCGGGCGTAATCTTCGCAGATTTTCCGGAACTGGGGAACCGGAGTGGTTTTGCGGTTCACCCCGCTTTTGGTGACTTTGATTTCGATGGGGAGGCCATGGGTATCCCAGCCAAACACGAATGGGGTTTGGTAGCCATCCATGTTCTTGAAACGGACGATGAAATCCTTAAGGCAACGGTTGAGGGCGTGGCCGCAATGGATGTCCCCGTTGGCATATGGAGGTCCGTCATGGAGCATGAAAACCGGCGCGTTGACGCGGTTTTCGTTCATTCTTTCGTAGAGATGGCCATCGATCCATTTTTGGACCATCTTCGGTTCTTTTTCCGCAAGGCCGGCCCGCATGGGGAAGGCGTTGGAGGGCATGTGAAGGGTATCTTTCAAGGACATAGGGTTCTCCTTACAAACAAAAGCGCCAGAACTTCAAGGACGCTCTGGCGCGCGGTACCACCTTGTTTCCCTAAAAAGGGCACTCATTCGCTGGATAACGCAAGCTCGCGGCTTCCCTACTCCATTCAGGAAACAGGCTCCAAAGTGATGATCGATGGTGCGTGCCCTTTCTCAGCTTCAGCAGGGCTCTCTGTCGGTGCGGTATCGACCGTGTCTTTTTCTACGCCACGGGTATTCTAGTTTCCCTAAGGGAAAGTTTCAATCCCTCTCGCCAAGTCCGTTGCGGAGGAAGTCGGGAAGGATGGAAGCGGAAAGGGAAGATTCTTCGCTGGGGTTCTCCTCTTCCATTTCCTCGGTTTCGCGGATTCGCTCTTGGCGGGCGCGCTCCACGCCGGATCCGACTTGGGACGCCGAGGTCGGGACTTTGAAGGTTGGAATGGAAGTGAAGTCGTATTCTTCGGTGAAATCGCTCGCGATGACCGAAACGAGCATGCAATCGCTCAGCTGCGGGTTGATGGAAACGCCGAATTTGACGTCCACGGAATTCCCGGCTTGCTCGATGATGCGGTTCACGCATTCTTGGGTCTCGTACAAGGAGACTTCCGATCCGCAGGTAATCGCGCAAATCGCTTTTCTCGCTCCGCTGATGGAGGCTTCCAAAAGCGGGCTGTTGATCGCGTTTTCCGCGGCTTCTTCGGCTTTGTGTTCCCCATGCCCTTCGCCAAATCCGATCAAGGCGATGCCGGAATTCTTCAAAATCGCGCGGACGTCGGCGAAATCGCGGTTGATGACCGCGGGAAGGAGGATGAGTTCCACGACGGTTTTGACGGATTGTGCCAAAACGCGATCGGATTCCGAGAACGCTTGGGAAAGAGGCAAATTGCCCGAAGTCATCAGAAGTTTGTCATTGGAAACGATGATGATGGAGTCCACCGCGTCTTTGAGTTCGCTGAGGCCAGCCACCGAATTGGCGATGCGGGTTTTTCCCTCAAAGGCAAACGGACGGGTGACGATGGCGATGGTGAGGGCGCCTTCTTCGCGGGCGACTTGGGCGACGACGGGAGAGGCGCCGGTGCCGGTTCCTCCGCCCATGCCGGCGGCGATGAACACCATGTTCGCCCCGCGGACGATGTCGCGGATGGTTTCTTTGGATTGTTCCGCCGCGGCTTTGCCAACCGAGGGATCTCCTCCTGCGCCTAGGCCGCGGGTCACTTCTTCCCCGAGAACGATGCGGTTCGGGGCCTTGGAAGTGGCCAAAGCTTGCTTATCGGTGTTGAAAACGTAAAATTCCACATTCTCGATGCGGTCGTCGATCATGCGGTTCACTGCATTGCTTCCCGCTCCGCCGCAGCCGATCACGACAATGCGGATCACGGGTTCGTAATTATCTAAATCCATAGTGGGTTCCATTTCGATGCCGTCCTTTCTTTAGAGAACATCGTCTTCCGGATTGGAGGAGGCCTTCTTGCCTTTGGTTTCCTTCTTTCCGGGGGTTCGCGCAACGGGGGGAAGATTCTTGAAGTTGTCGGCAAGACTTCCGGTATAGTGGCTCCCCGCGTGAACGAGGCCAATTAAATTCATGTAAGCGGGATCCTGGACCCCAATGACTTCGGGGATGTAGGAGAAGAATGCGCGATTGGGCAACGCTTTCTCGAACAATTCGCGGATTCCGCGCATCAGGGATCCCCCTCCGGTTAAGACGATGGGGAGTTCTTCTGCTTTCTTCACTTTCTTGAGAATGTCCGAATAGGCCGCGAAAACGGCTTGGAAATATTCGTTGAACGTTTTTTCCAACACGCGATTCAAATCCTCTTGGTAAATCGGCCTTGGGAGGATTTCGCTCGCCGGGAGAAGCGGGTTCTTGAACACGCGCTTCCGAGAATCGTAGCCATGGTGGGTTTTGAGGGTTTCCGCCATTTCTTGAGAAATCCCGAACTCCTTCATGATGGCTTCGGTGAACATGGCGCTGCCTCCGAAGGCGACCTTGCAAAGAAGGGAATTTCGATTCCCGACGTAATTGATCGAAGTCATTTTGGCGCCGCAATCGATGACTAAGCATTTGCTTGGCATATTGGCGCAATCATCGAGCGCGAGGGCTTGGCAATAACTTGCGCAACAGACGCGGCCAACGCGGAAGCCCGCCCGCAAGAAAGCGTTCGTGTAGGAAGATTTGATTTGCTCGGGCATGATGTGGACGTAAGCGTGAAGCGTGAGCATTTTGCTGGATTGCCCGAATGGAGGTTCGGCAAACCGTTGTCCGTCATCGAGGATATATTCAATGGGGATGATATCCACGATGGCTTGCCCGGGCTCCAAGGCGTTTTTGGTGAACATGGAGACCAGGTTGCTCGCGTCCACCGTCGAGATTTGCGCACCCACAGTATTGGAGGTTTTCTCATCGGTGAAGGCATTGAATCCGATCGAAGGAATCACAATGTTGACGTTGGAGATATTAATGTTGATGCGATAGCTGCTGTTAAGGTTATGGTGAAAGGAACTTAAGGCGGCGACCAAGGTTTCTTCATTGACGATTAAGCCGTCTTTGACCGCGCCAGGAACCAACATCTCGCGGGTGAAAACCGCGCAGACTTTTCCTTCCAGTTCCTGCCCAACGAGAAGGCGAATTCCTTCGTTGGTGACTTCCATGCATGCTAATTGTTTGCTCATACGGCTATATATTAATATAGACTGCCAAAAATAAGAAGAACGAAGATTAGTAAAATTTCTACGAAAAATCGCCTAAAAACAACGAAAAAACCCCGATATTTTCGGGGTTTGTTTCGAATTGTGTACTCAGTCGGCATCTGAGGAGGTGACAATCTCAACTTCGCTATTGCCAGCGTCGAGATCGACCGAACTACAAACCGAGGCGGTTTCCGCGGCGGTAGTGTTCGTCGAAGCGTTGGCAACAAGGACGATGGGAAGGGCGCTTCCTAAGGCCAGAATCGCGGCGAAAGCGAAGGCCTTCCCCACGCGACGAAAACGATAATAGGCTTTCTTGTGGCCGGCTTTTTCGAGTTTGTCTTTCATGGTTCGTTCCTCCTTTCTAGGGTAATGGAATTGCGATTCTATCTCTTTTCCAATATACGGAGTTTGGCGCTGGCGGAACGTCGATTCGTTGCCAGTTCTTCATCCGTGGGGACAATCGGTTTCCGATTGACAAGGGTGAACTCGGGCTCCTCGATTTCATTGGGGAGAAGCGCGGGTCCGTGCCGGGAACCCTCAATCGTGGAGAGTTCTCGGAAGCGATCTTTGACCATCCGGTCATCGATCGACATGAAGGTGATGATGGCGATTCTTCCTCCGCTATTGAGCAGGGAAGGCGCATCGAGAAGCATTCGGTGAAGCGAATCTTCTTCGTGGTTGACTTCGATCCTTATCGCCTGGAAGGTTTGCTTCGCCGGATGCCCTTTTTTGGAGAGCTCCTTGGAAGACTTCGACTCCTTCACGCACTGGACGAGATCGAGTGTGGTACGGAGAGGAGACGTTTCCCGACGACGCGCGATGGTTTGCGCGATTCGGTACGCATCTTTTTCTTCTCCGTATTGCCGCAAGATTCGAGCGAGCTCGTTGACCGAGTATTCGTTGCAAACCCTGGCGGCGGTTAAGGGGTTGGTCAAGTCCATCCTCATGTCCAAGGGCTCCTCCTCTTTGTAGGAGAATCCCCGCTTCGGGTCATCGAGTTGTGGGCTCGATACCCCTAAGTCCGCGAGAATGCCGTCGACCTTGTGAACGCCTCGTTTCTGCAGTTCCGCTTGGATGTTCTCGAAATTGCTGGCGATGAGTTCGAAGGGGTTCCCGATGGTTTCGAGACGTTCCCGAGAAGGCTTCATCGCTTCCTCGTCTTGATCGAAGGCGTAGAGTTTGCCGTGGGGAATCCTTTTTAGGATTTCCGAGGAATGACCACCTCTGCCTAAGGTCAAATCGACATAGATCCCACCATCGCGGATGTTGAGCCCTTCGATGCATTCGTTCAAGAGCACGGGTATGTGTTCGTAACTCATGAGCGATGCCCCTTGGAAGGAACGCCCGCATTATCGTAGGCGGACCCATGTCGGACGAGATATCGAGCGAAGGCGACGGAATCCCAGATTTCGAAATGGTCCAGGCATCCGACGATCGTGACATCTTCGCCAATGCAGTACTCCTCAAGCAATTGCTTGCCGAGAAGGATGCGTCCGTGCGAGTCGATCTTCATTTCGTTGACCGAACTCGCCGCGAGGCGGATATACGCGCGTTGCTCCTCGTCTTTGAAGTCCATGCTTCCTAAATCCTGCAAGAATTTTTCGAAGGCTTCTTCCAAATAAACGGACAAGCAGCCATCGAACCCTTTTAGGACGTAAAGCACTTTTGCTTCGTCGCCGAGAAGTTTCGCGGGAATCAGTAAGCGGCCTTTGACGTCAAGGGAGCGGTTGTACCGACCGAACATCAATTTTCCCACTTTTTCCCACCTCGTGACTTAACTATATTCCGCCCTTCCATTTCTTGCAAGGGTTTTATCGTTGTTTTTTGGGAATTTTTTCGGATTCAGTTTCCGCGAATTCTTAAGATGGATGGCAGATTCTGATTCGCTTCTCGATAGGTGGAGTCTCGAAAGCGAATATCGAGAGATACCGCTTCAAATAGAACGCTTTCTTCTTCGTCCGAAACGGGATGCATTCCACTCTTTTTTTGAGGCGGTGGGAAAGAATGGATTCCCTTCTTCTCCTCCTGGATTTTCATTTCCAACAAATTCGTTCTCACCCAAAAAGAAAAGCGGGGTTCTCAACAAAGAGAATCCCGCATAATTCCGATTATTTCGCTTCGGGTTGGTCTTTGACCGATTCGGCAATGGCGCAAGCGACGCTGCTCAACTTATCAAGACCGGAGGGCAAGAAGATCTTGGTGGCTTTCCCATCGGCGATGTCTTTAAGCGCTTCGTATCCGCGAATGGTCAACACGGAGTGATCGGCGCCGGCGGCTTTGATGGCGGCAATACCATCCGCTTCCGCTTGGCGAACGAGGCGAATACCTTCGGCTTCCGCTTTCTTGAGGGCGAGGACTTTTTGCGCTTCGCCTTCCGCTCGACGAATAGTCGATTCGCGATCGGCTTCGGCGCTGAGAATCATGGATTCCTTGTTTCCTTCGGCGATCAAGATGGCGGATTGTTTTTGACCTTCGGCGAGCAAGACTTTTTCGCGTTTTTCACGCTCGGCGCGCATTTGGCGCTCCATCGCGTCTTGGATGTCTTTCGGAGGGAGGATGTTTTTCACTTCCACGCGGTTGACTTTGATGCCCCAAGGATCGGTCGCGGCATCGAGAATTTGACGGATTTTATCGTTGATGACGTCACGAGAAGTCAAGGTTTCATCGAGGTCGAGTTCGCCGATAACGTTACGGAGAGTGGTCGCGGTCAAAAGTTCGATAGCGCGGATCGGCTCGGCAACCCCATAAGCAAAGAGCTTCGGATCGGTCACATAGAAGAAGACGACCGTGTCAATTTGCATCGTGACGTTATCTTTGGTGATAACGTTTTGCGGCGGGAAGTCCGCGACGCGTTCTTTCATATCGATGCGGTGGGCAAGGCGATCGAAGAACGGGATCTTGAAGTGAACGCCGGTTTCCCAAGTGGTGCGGTAAGCGCCGAAACGTTCCACGATTCCTTTTTCGGTTTGGCCAATAACCTTGATGTTTGCGAGGATGACGATGACGATGATTGCAAGCACAATCAAGAGGATGACCAAGACAATGATTCCGGCTTCGCCGGAGGTGTCAGAGAGAATGTTCATTGATTTACTCCTTTGTAAACATATCAACTAATAGTTTATTGCCTTCCACGGCAAGAACTTTGACGATGTCTCCTTTTCGAAAGGATACGCCATCTTGAATCGGAAGGGCAGTCCAAACCGATCCGCGAAGAATGACTTCACCCGGATGGAGAGAATCCCCTTCGGTTTTGGCGATTGCTTTGGATCCGACCAATGAATCCACGTTCGTTTTCACGATGCGCTTCTTCAGCAGCTTCGTGAACAATGGACGTATTAAGAAGAACGCCACGGTGGAAACCACCAAGAAGGCGACGATTTCCCAATAAAAGGGGAGTCCAGGAATAAAGCTGAGCCCCAATGCCACAATGGCTCCCGCGGCAAACCACAAAGAGACCAAGGCTTCAGAAGCGGCTTCAATCACGAATGCCACGATCATTAGGACGAGCCAGACGAGCCACATCCATTCTTCAATGTTCATAATTACTCCTTTTCAGCGATAAGCCCGATGTTATCGTCGTAATGGCAAACTAATTTTACAGGCGTGTTTTCCAATGACAACCCCATCTTGCTCGCAATGAACCGAACCAGGGAAGTCGAATTGATTCGCGCGTAACTCTTCTTTGAGGAAACCGCGAATAAGGTAATCCCTTGGGCTTTATAGCGATCCTCTTCCCCTGCGGCCACGGGAACAATCAGCAATTGTCCTTTTTCATTAATACCCACGCGTACGTACGGAATCTCTTCAAACGGAGCTTTCGCTTGCATGTTCAACGTGATATTGGTCGCATACAGGGAGACATAGCCTCTGGATTCCTCTTGGTACCAGTGTATTTCTTCCATGATGATTCCTCCTCCCAATTCATATCATACATTAAATTTCAGTTGATTCAAGAATTTTCAAAAGAATTCATTCTCATTCGATTCCATCGTGTGTTATGATTTCCGCATGAAAAATAAACTTGTTTCTTCCATCGTCAACCTTGTGATAATCCTGATCACTTTCGGCATTATGGCCGTCAGTATTTTCGAGGACGCCGCGGGCTTCGTAAACATCGATGGTCCCTTCCTCCTTTTCGCAATCGCTTTTTGCGCCATATTTCTCTTCGCCCTCATTTCCATGGTGGTAAATATCGTGAAAATCGTCAAGAAAGCGAAAGAAATTCAGGAAGACGTTCCCGGGTACCACCCCACGCCGAAAAACGGAAGGGAAGATTGCCCCGCTGACATGAATCGTTTTCGCACCGGCCTTGTCGATGACGATGCCCAGCAAATGCGCGCTCAAGGAGCCGATATCGCGAGTGAAACCGTCGTTTGCCCCAAATGCGGATTCATCAATAAGAAAACCGATAAACGTTGCGCACTTTGCGGAAGCCCAATTAAAAAGGACTAGGGATTGCCTAGTCCTCGGATTGGAAATCGTAATCCGCTAATACGTCGAAGGGTGAAGAATGCTTTTGCTCTTCTTCCCCTTCCATGATAACGGACCAACCATCGCCCGAAGTAGGACACTTCGAGCCTTTTTTTAATGGCTTCAACGGGGTTTCTGAACGAAGAACCGAATAGATGATGTCTTCGACTTCAATTCCGTTCCCGGGAAACACATAACCCTCAGATTCGTCCAAATCCTCCTCAAGCAATTGGATAATTCCCGTGACGGACACTTCTTGGGGAAATGGCTCGTTGGTTCTGGCATCCGCCAAAACCAAGGTCCCCGCGATGGTGCCATTGAAAATCACGACATCGCTTGGCTTTTCGAACACCCCGGAAATGGAGGGGTTTTCAATGCCGAGAAGCGGATAACTTCCCTCAAACTTCTCTTTTGGGAACGAAGGGAAGGATTCTTCGATCTTCAAAGGGTTTCCGCTGGGGATAGAACTGCGATAGATTTTCATTCTCCGCGAATCTCCGCGCCAAACCGCATCTTCAAAACGTTGATCGCTTTACTTACGGCCTCGGCGATTTCGGCTTCTTGCAAGGTCCGTTCATCGAGCCCAATGCAAAGCGTCAAGGCAACCGATTTCTTTCCTTCCGGGATTCCTTTCCCGTCGTAGACGTCAAACACTTCGACGGATTTGATGAGGTTCGAGGCGCGAAGGAGTTCTTTTCGAATGTCTTCGTAATTGACTTTCCGATCAACGAGGGGAGCCAAATCGCGGAAAACGCGCGGGAACTTCGGAGGAATCACGCCTTTCGGGGCGCCGGATTTCATTTCGCAAAGCGCTCCGAAATCGAGTTCGGCCACAACCGCGGTCCCTTTAATTCCGGCTTCCTTCAAGGCTTTTGGATGCAATTCGCCAAGGTAGCCGAGAATCTTTTTGCCAACGCGGATTTCCGCGCTGCGCCCAGGATGCATTTCGTTGCCGCCTAAGCTCCAGGGGACGACGCTATAGCGGGTGGGTTGGATTCCGAGAATAGCCATGATGCCTTCCGCGTATCCTTTCGCGTCGTAGAAATCATACGGCCGTTCGCCAATCCGTCCTTGGGATTTGGCGTTTCCGCATAAGACGAACGACAAATAGCGACCCGCGAACCCTTTCGCATCAATATCGCTGATTTCAAACAACGCGAAATCCTTGTTTTGGTGCGCGAAATTGTAGGAGGCGTTTTCCAACACGCTCGGGAGAAGGGAGGGACGAACCACTTCCCGTTCGACGGTCATTGGGTTCTTGAGGCAATATGGCTCTGCGTGCCCAAGGACGCGGAAGCGTTTCGCGGAGGCACTCGAGACTAAGGTATAGGACACGATTTCGTCCATTCCGTGGGCCAGCAAATATTTGCGGACATCCTCTTTTTTCTGTTGAGCCGGAGTCAACCCAAGGAGGCTCAACTCGGTAACCGGGAGGGAACTCTGGATGTTGGAGAATCCCAAAATGCGGATGACCTCTTCGGAGACATCGGCTTCGCCGTCCATATCAATTCGGTAGGAGGGGACTTCGATCAACAATTTGCCGTCTTTGGTTTCGACGTTCATGTTGTCGCGACGGAGCGTCTCCACGATAAGCTCTTCCCCAAAGTTGGTTCCAAGTCTTCCATCAATATAGGACGCGGTGGTCTCAATCACCTTCTTCGCGTGAGGATAGACGTCATACAAAGCGGTTTGCTCCACTTCACTCGCTTCCGCCAAATCCACGAGGGCTTCGGTCGTTTTCTCTTGGACGTATTCCGCCTGGTCGGGGTTGATTCCTTTGCAGAAACGAAGACTCGAATCGCTGGAAAGGCCGATGCGGTTGGAAGTGTGGCGAATCGAAGCGTAATCGAAATAAGCGGCTTCGACAACGATGTTCTTTGTGTTCTCGTCGACGCGGCAAGCGTCGGCGGTCATGATGCCGGCAAGGCACATGGGCTGGCCATCGCTAGTGACCACCAAATCTCCGGGGACCAAGGGATAGACGTTGCCATCCATGGCCAGGAATTCGCCTTCGAGGTCATCGCGAACAATGAGTTCTTTCTTCGGAAGTTTGTCGAGGTCGTACATGTTGAGCGGTTGACCGGTGAGCAACATGATGTAATTGCCAATGTCGACGATGTTGTTGATGGAACGAATTCCCGCGGTCTCTAAAATTTGCTTTAACCATGCCGGGGAAGCGTGCGTCTTCACGTTGCGGATGACGCGACCCGAGAACAGAGGGCATTTTGGGGTTGCCGATCCCACCGAAAAGGCGGTTGGATTAGCGGGGATTTCCCTTGGCGCGGGAATGCGGGCTTCCGACTTCAGCAAGCAAGCGACTTCGCGGACCACGTTTTCGAAGGCGTATAAATCCGGGCGGTTGGGAAGAATCGAAATGTCGAGGGCGACATCGTCGAGTCCGAGGTATCCCAAAACGTTTTCTTCTCCGACCGGCGCGTCTTCTGGAAGTTCTTCAATTCCAGAGCATTGGTACTCTGTAAGGAATTTGCGGTCGACCCCGAGTTCGAGCAAGGAGCAACACATGCCGTCGCTTTCCACTCCGCGGATCACGCTTGGCTTAATCGTGCCTCCGGGCAAAACGGCACCATTGCGGGCAACGATGACCTTGAGGCCTTCGCGGGCATTGGGAGCGCCGCAGACGATTTGATGGACACCGTATTTGGTTCCCTCATCGACTTGGAGAACGTGGAGATGGTCCGAATCCGGGTGATTCGCGCAGGAAAGGACTTTGCCGATCACGAGATTGGTTCCCGAAGCGAAACGAGAAATCTCTTCCACTTCCGCGCCGGCAAAGGTGAGGATATCCCCGAGGCGTTCGGGGGTCATATCGCCGATGGCGACATGGTTTGCGAGATATTTATAGGAGATTTTCATAACAACTCACTTTCCGATGTAGGGTTCGAGGAATCGGACATCATTGGCATAGATGCGGCGAATGTCATCGATGCCAAAACGAAGCATCGCCACGCGTTCCACTCCAACGCCAAAGGCGAAACCGCTCCATTCTTTCGGGTCATAGCCACAGGCCTCGAGGACTTTGGGATTCACCATGCCGGCCCCGAGGATTTCGATCCAGCCGGTGCCTTTGCACATGCTGCATCCCTTTCCTCCGCAATTGAAGCAAGAAACGTCGACTTCCACGCTCGGTTCGGTAAACGGGAAGTAGGAAGAACGGAACCGAATTTCCCGCTTTTCGCCGAACATTTTCCGGGCGAACAATTCCAACGTGGCTTTCAAATTGGCCATGGAGATGTTGCGGTCGATGATAAGCCCTTCAATTTGGGCGAATTGGTGACTGTGGGTCATATCGTCGTCATCGCGGCGATACGCTTTGCCCGGGCAAATGAGCTTGATGGGTCCTTTGGGATTCTTCTCCAGCATCGCGTGGGCTTGCGCGGCGCTGGTTTGGGTGCGGAGAAGCATATCGCCATCCCCATCGATATAGAACGTGTCTTGCATATCCCGGGACGGGTGATCCTTGGGGACGTTGAGCAGCTCGAAATTATACAGATCGGTTTCCACGTCTCTGCCTTCGGCCACTTCATATCCCATGTTGACGAAGATGTTCGTCACGTCGTCGATTACGACGTAGAAAGGGTTTTTCCTTCCGCTTTCCGCGGTGCGTCCCGGCAAGGTCACGTCGATGGATTCGCTAGCGAGTTTGGCCTGCAATTTGGCTTCTTCCATCGCCTCTTTCTTCAACGCGAAAGCCGCTTCCACTTCCTTTTTTGCTTGGTTCACCGCTTGCCCGAAAGCCGCCTTCTCTTGGGGCGGAATCTCGCGCATCTTGCCCATGAGCATGCTCAAGCTGCCCTTTTTGGCAAGGTATGAAGCGAAAAACGAAGCAAGGGAAATCTCGTCGGTGACTCCCTCCAACGCATGAAGCGCTTCTTCTTTTAGCGAAGCGCATTCGTCGATATACGACATAATCGTTCCTCCTAACAAAAAACGGCACCTAGGGAACGGGTCTCCCCGCGGTGCCATCCCAATTCAATTTTAAAAAAATTGCTCTTTATCCCTATAACGCGGGGCGGTTAGGTCTCCCTAACGTTCTCCAAGGCGAATTCGCGGACTTTCTGCGGAAGGGTCTCACTATCCCTTCTTCCCTTTGTTCGAAAGCGACCCGGTACTACTCCTCTTCAACGAACGGAATTATTTTATTCAAAATAAAAAGAAAAGGAAGACATTTCCTCCTTTCCTCTTCATTTTTGGCAAATTTAAGCCGATGCGGTGGAGTCTTGGGAGCTTTCATCCCCCGAAGTGCCACGCTTCCATTCCGGCAAGGTCAATTCGTATTTGTATTCGGCGAGTTCTTCTGCCGTCAATGTTTTCACATCGAAGTCTTTGTATTGCAGTTCGGTGTAGGAAGAATATTCCCATTTTCCCGCGGGAACGATGTAAGTGATCTCTTCCGTTTCCGCTGGGGCAGAGGTCTCTTCCGAAGTGACGTTTTCTTCCGCTTTCGCTTCGGCCTTTTCGTAGAACTCGACAAACTTATCCCGGTCAAAAGAGGAAATCTCGAACGATTTCTTGGAAGAATAGATTCCTCCCTTGGGATGGTAGGTCACCTCTTCGGAGAATCGCTTGAAATCCATCATGAGAAGCATCTCATCAATCGCGTCGGAGACTTGCTCTTTCGTGGGCATGGAAATACCGCCAAGATCGATTCCGCTCATGTCATAAGAGAAATCGTAACTGAAATCGAGGCCGGAGGTCTGTTCTTCCATCTGGTTCCAAAGGTTCATCAAGACGTCCTTGAGCTCCTGTTCTCCTTCCACCGAGACGCTCATTTTGTAAATCGATCCGTCTTCGTTGACGCTTGTGACCAAACGCTCGGGAAGAACCTTATTCACTTGGGAGAAAAGGGAATTTTCGTAATCTTGCCCTTGAATCATGAGCATGCCCGCTTGCAAGGAGGAATACTCATCGGCGGTAAGTTCGTGTTTGCCCAAGTCGAGAAGTTCCCAAGAAGTATCCCCGGTGAGATTGCGGAGAAGGAGTTGAATGGCGGTATTGAGAAGTTCTTGGCCCGTCAAATCGAGATAAAGGGTGCCTTCGGTGATATAAGTCTTGGCGGAAAGCGTGACATTCGTGGTATCCCCGACAAACGAAGGGAGCGATTGGCCCGAAACGCTAATCTTGCTGCGAGTCGTTTCAAAGCTCATTCCAAAACGCTTTCTTCCGGTGGTTCCGATGTTCTTCAATCGCAAATCGTATCCGAAATCCTGCACTTCCAAACGCATGTCGTTCCAGGTTTCCGCGCTCTTTTCCTTGGTTTCAAATCCCATGGAGAACGCTCCACCGGTCATGGCCGCGCGAATGTTCGGTTCATTGGAACTCGTAGTCGCCGCGCGGGAATAAGCGAGCAAATAATCCTCCTTGGATTCCGGCGCATCGAAAGAAACAGACGGAGAGGAAGAATCCTCCGGGACCGAAGGAGTGGATTCCTCGCTCGGCAAGGGACCCCGGCTAACGCCGCAGGAGGCAAGGACTCCTAGGGAGAAGACAAGAATTGCTTTGGAAAAATTGGAATATCTCATAGTTATACTATGCATCACTTTTTAGCTAAATCAAAGCAAATTGATGCATAAATATCGCCCCAGCGGCGGCAACGTTGAGCGATTCCATCGTCGCAATAGAAATTTTTAACAATGTGTCGCATTTTTCTTTGGCTTCCTGGCTCATTCCGCGGCCTTCGTTTCCGAGGATCAATGCCAGTTTTTCTTTGGGTTCATAGCCTTTTAGGGGTTTGGAATCCGTCAATGAGGTTCCGATGATTTCGTATCCTTTGGTGGAGAGTTTCTGCAAATCCTCAAACCCGATCATTTTCAAACGAACACGGAAAATGGCTCCTTGGGAAGAAGCGAGGGATTTCGCATTGAACGGGGAACAAGTTCCTGGGAGCAAGAAAACGTCATGGAAACCAAACGCGCAGGCGGTTCGAAGCAATGTTCCCACGTTGCCCGGGTCTTGCAAACGGTCCAAGATGAGAATCCGGTTTCCAAGATTTTCTTTTGCGTCTTTCAGAGAACAAAGGGCGAAAATCGGTTCGGGGTTTTTACTTTGGCAGATTTTCTCGACGATTTCTTGGGTTACCAACGAAACTTTCGCCCCTTCGATTTTCGGATCTTCCACGGCGAAGATCTCGACGACCGCTCCGGATTGCAAAGCCATTTCCACCATATGGAAACCTTCCGCGATAAAGCATTCCGGCCTTGGCTTTTTTGCGATTTGGGCGAGAGATTTGATTTTTGAATTGGCGCGGGATGTGTATTTATCGGGCATATTCGTTTCTCCGGAGTTTTTTGTGGAGTTCATAATAATTCGGAATGTATCGAAGAACAATCGCATAAAACCCTTTTTGGTGGTTGGGTTCAAAATGGTGGGCCAATTCATGGACGACCACGGAATCGATCACTTCGGGAGGGAAGCAAATAAGGCGCGTCGTGAATGTGATTCGGCGGCGCTGGAAGTTGATGACGCCGTATCGAGAACTCATCGTTCGGATTTTGGTTTGGTAAATCAAGGGCACTCCCATCCGGTTCGCCCAATATTCCACCCGATCGGATAGGTAAGGCAACGCGATTTTCTTCAAATAGGACTCCACCTGCGATTCGCTCCAATCCGGATGAGGTTCAGGAAGCCCTTGGACAAATAACATTCCGTCATGGAAGTAACCATCTCTATGATTGCAATTCCCGCGGACATACCGCCGAACGAGTTTCGTGATCGATTCCCGGTGTTTCTCGATGACGCCTTGAACGGAAAACAACGAAACGACCGGAACATGGAGGCGAATGGTGTTGGGTTTTTTCGTAGACATGGAGAGATAGACGCTTCTTCGGCGAGAATAAAAAACGAGAACTTCATACGTTACCGCGTCGATTTCAATCCTCCCAACACAGCTTTTCAAAACGCGTTTTCTCATTTTTTCGTTCCTTTATTAAATAAAGCCACTTATAATTTGCCCGTTATGGAAAAAATCCTTATTTCTGCCTGCCTCGTTGGCGACCCCACTCGTTTTGACGGGGGTTCCAACCGAATTCCCGAACTGGAAGAACTCAACCGCTATTACGATCTCGTTCCTTTCTGCCCCGAAATGGAAGGCGGGCTCAAGTGCCCTCGCGATCCCGCGGAAATCCGCGGAAACGGCGTCTTCACCAAGGACGGCAAAGACGTTACTTCTTATTATAACGAAGGCGCGGCCAAAGCGTATGCGCTTTGCCGTTATCTCAATATCCGCACAGTCATTCTGAAAGAAAAATCCCCAGCCTGCGGAACCCACCAAATCCATAATGGATTATTTGACGGTGGAGTGGTTCCCGGAATGGGAATTGCGGCGCGTTTCCTAAAAGCCCATGGCATCCGCGTCATTTCCGAAGAAGAAATCGATTCCTTCTTACAAGTTTGCCGCGACCGCGAAGCTCGCCGCGAGGCCTTGATCGCCGAGCGCGAACAGGCTGCTTCGGCGGAAGCTCCGCGCGAAGAGGCTCATGAAGAAACCCAGGAAGAACGGAAACCTCGGAAGCCCAGGGAAGAACGTCGTTATCCTTCGACTCACCATCACTTCAACGGTGAAAGCAAACCTCGCGAAAATGACGGAGATCGCAAACCCCGCGAGGCAAGATTCGATCGCAAGCCTCGGAAGGAAGGTGAAGAACGGACGCCTCGCCGCGATGGGGGCCGTTTCGCAAAAGATCGCGGAGAAAAACGGTTTGGCCATTCCGGAAAAGGAGGATTCGGCAAGAAAGGTTCGTTTGGGAAAAAGCCATTCTCCAAGGACCGCCCGCGGCGTACCTTCCGCAAGGACGGGGCAAAACATTCCGAAGAATAACTTCGACTCCCGGAAACGGGAGTTTTCTTTTAGAAGCCTTTGTCATGTTCTTCTTCTCCTTGGGGGAACGAAGACATCGCATCCTTGATTTCGTCGATCCGGGCGTAGAGTTGAAGCAAGAACAAGCCGATGACAAGAATGGATAAACCGATCAAGACGAATAAGGCAAACAAAACCATGCTCAAACGGGATGACAAATCGGCTATAGAAGCATCCGTTTGAAGTTTGGTGAAAAAGACAATCGAGCCGGTTAAGAAGAACGCGCCGAACAATCCTCCGAACAAGAGGAATCCGGTTTTCTTCACTTTGGCGAACGGTTCATTGAAATTCATAATCCTCCTTCATGGCTCAGGGCAAATGAAAGCGCACGAAATCATAAAAAGAGAAAGGAAGGGGAGAAAAACGGGGGGTGGAAGTCAGGACGGGAAACCTTCCTTCCGGGGGGTCCCTTCCTTTCTCTGAAGGTACGCATTCCTTAGCTCTCCAAGGGAAAGAGCGATTGGGGCGCCAGGGGGAAAGCAACGACGGGAAGAATCCTTTGGCAGAGGGTTCCCTTGGGTGAGCGTTTGCCAAACGCATCCCCACGAACGTTGCGCGCCTTCCATTAGGGCATCGAGATACCAGAAGGCTTCGCCCGAGTCTCGCATCGCGGCCATCTCGCCGAACGCGCACCTCTACTTATATAGGGAAATCTTTCAAATTTTCCTTACCTTTGGGCAAAATTCCTTGAAACAAAATAAAAAGTTCCGATAAACACGGAACAAATTTAGTGGTTTCCCCTTACCACTTTTTAGGAACCGACGATGCGGAACAACAGGATGATTCCTACGAAAAGCACCAACGCCGCGACGATCGCCACGACGGTCCATACGTGGGCTTTCGAGATTTCTTTTTTCGCGCGAAACTTCCCTTCCTCGCTATAAGCGCTAACGACTTCCCTGCTATCGACTTTCGTTTCGGGCTTCTTTTTTGGCTTTGGGCTTCCCAGTTCTGGCATGGCACTATTTTAGTGGTTCTGTTTCGCTATCTCAAGCGAAGCCCAGATTCGGCCTCCTAGGGAGATTGTGGCATCGAAAGGGGATAAATACCGGAATGGACCTTTTTCGCCCTGGGCCTTTTTGGGAGGCTTAGGAAGGCAATGAAACGAAAAAAGGCCCGGATTTTTGAGGTCCGGGCCTAGAAGAGCAACGATCAGAAGATGCGCTTTTCGCTGTAGAGGTCGAAGACGTGCCCCTTCTTGAGGCTGAAGGCGATCTTCATGGTGTCGCCGATCTTGATCTCGTGGACGAGAGGAATCTTGGCAACCATGTCGATTCCGCCGAAATCGGTGTGGACATAGTATTCGTGGCCAAGAAGCTCAGCGACGGCGACCTTGATTTCGTAGGTGTCGCCAAGTCCTTCGTGGTGGGAATCGTTCTCGACGTCATGGATGTCTTCCGGACGGATGCCATAGACAATCGGATGACGGCCTTCGAGGCAGGCTTTGACTTGGGCGTAACGCTCTTGAGCGGCCTGGTAGAGCTTGGTGGCCGCTTGGTCTTCTTCGGCTTTCTCACCGAGAGCTTGGTAGGCGGCGGTCGCTTCTTCGAGTTCCCCCTCCACTTGCTTCAAATATTCGGCGTAGAACTCGTCGTGGGCTTTCACGGCGTCTTTGCCGAGGGCGATTTCCACGCCATTGGCGAGGATGATCTTGCCCGCTTCGTATTCGGCTTTCATGACGTTCATCGAAGGAGAGCCGATGAAGGTGGCGACGAAGAGGTTCGCCGGGTGGTTGTAGATCTCAATCGGAGAGCCGATTTGTTGGACGCGGCCTTTGCTCATGACGACGATGCGGCTCGCCATGGTCATGGCTTCGGTCTGGTCGTGGGTGACGTAGATCGTGGTGGCGCCGATGGCTTCGTGGAGTTTGATGATCTCCGAACGCATTTGGACGCGGAGTTTGGCGTCGAGGTTGGAGAGCGGCTCGTCCATCAAGAAGACTTTGGCGTTACGGACGATGGCGCGGCCAAGGGCGACACGCTGACGCTGTCCGCCAGAGAGGGCCTTCGGCTTGCGGTCGAGGAATTCTTCGATTTGGAGGATCTTGGCGGCTTCGCGGACGCGGCGATCGATTTCCTCCTTGGGAAGGTGGCGAATCTTCAAGCCGAACGCCATGTTGTTGTAAACGGTCATATGCGGATAAAGCGCATAGGATTGGAAGACCATGGCGATGTCGCGGTCTTTCGGGGTGCGGTCGTTGGAGTATTCCCCGTCGATCCAGAGTTCACCGGCGGAAATATCTTCCAGCCCGGCGATCATGCGGAGGGTGGTGGATTTTCCGCATCCGGAAGGTCCAACGAAGACGATGAATTCCTTCTTGGAGATTTCGAGGTTGAAATCGAAGACGGCTTGAACGTTGTTGTCGTAGATTTTGTCGATATGGCGAAGGGAAACATAGCCCATGTCCGAGGTTTTTTCCGGGGTCACCATTTCGGTTCTTTCATTGTTTGGCATTTTAAAAATGTCCTCCAGTTGGAGTAATGATAGCGCTTCCAATACCGATGGTCTAGTGCACCGTGCACAAATCAACTTCTCGTGGGCAAAAATCCATGCTCGAGTTGGAAATAAAGCTCGAGAAATAGGGCATTATGGTAATCCCGGATATCGAGGTTCGTGATCTCGATGAAGCGGTTCAAACGGTACAAAAAGGTGTTTCGGTGGATAAATAGGGTCTTCGCGGCCAACTTGGCGTCGAGTCCGCACCGGAGATACGTCCCGACGCTGAGCAACAAATCGGAAGGCACGTTTCGGAACTTATCCTTCAATATGGGGTAACTCGAATAATCCCCGAACGACATCTCGTGGAGGAGGACGTCCGTCGGAAACAGGGCTTGGTTTGGGAAATAGGAAAAGGCCTCTTCCAGAAGCTTCTTCTCTAGCCCGGTGGATTCGTGGGAAATGAGGAAGGAAAAGGAGACGCCGAGGTCTTCGCGCATGATGGGGAGTTGGGAAACGAGTTCGGCGAACAAGGTCGAATCCGCGAGGAACATCCCTTCGGTCGGAGAAAAATAGGTGACGTCCTTCACGCCAAGGAAACCAAGGGTATCCTCGAAAGCGATGCGGTCAAAAGGATTGCCGGATTTGAACAAATAGTGCTTTTCCATATTGGGTTAGGCTTTGAACAAGAAGCATTCGAACGGACGAAGGGTGAAAACGTGGTCGACGAGGATCGCCTCCCCGTAATTGTGAAGGTAACAATCCTCCACCGAATAATAGAAGGGGAACTTCACTTCGCGGTCGCGCATGTTGGCGACGACGATGAGTTTTCCCGCGGGTCCTTCGTGGACATAGGCGATGACGTCGGGGTTTTCGATTTCTAGGAAGCGGAGTTCCCCTTTCATGAGTTCCCGGATTTGGGGGGAACGCCTCTTCCAGATGGCGTATTGGGCGAAATTGATGATGCTCCAAGGATCCTTCATTTGGTCGAGGGCGTTGACCCCTTCCTTGTAGTTCTCGTTCAGTTTGGCTCGCGGGGCAACGGTGCTGAAACCCGCGTTTTCTCCCCCGTTCCAAGGGAAAGGAGTCCTGGCGTTGGTCCTCGAGCAGCGGCAAAGGTAATGGAGGATTTGCTCATCGCTGTAGCCGAGTTTCCTCTTTTCCTCGATGTCGTTGACGTTCGCGACGTCCAGGGCGAAATCATCTAAGGAAGTATACGTGACGTTGCTCATCCCGATTTCGTCCCCGTTATAAATCCAGGGGGTGCCGTATAAGAAGAGCAACACGGTGAGCAAAGCCTTCGCGGATTCGTTGCGGTAGCGAACCGATCCGTATTGGGAAAGGGCCCGAGGGTGGTCGTGGTTGTCCCAATACAAAGGCATGTCCGCGAATTCGTGGCAACGTTCGTACCATCGGTAGAAGGCGCGCTTGAGCCCCACCACGTCGGTTTGGATTTCTTCGTCCTTCTTGTCGATGGATCCAAAAGCCCCATTGCTCCAGGAGTTGTCGAAATTGAAGACCATGTCGATGGGGCCATGGTCGATCGAGGCGTAACGGAGGGCCGCGTCGGGGGTGCATCCTCCGCCCACTTCTCCGATCGTTAAGCAATCGTAATGGTCGAGGACCTTTTCCTTGAATTCCCTCAAATACTCGAATACTTCTTCCCGGTTGGAGAATTTGGAGGCGTCCATCACAAGGCCGTCGCTTTCCGCGGGAAGGTAGGAGTCGGAGAAGGTTTGGTCCTTCCCCAAATGGGCCAAGGCGTCCAGCCGGAAGCCATCGACCCCCATGTCGAGGTAATGCCGGGCGATTTCGTAATAGCGTTCCCGAAGTTTGGGGTTGCTCCAGTTCACGTCCGGCATCTTTTTGGAGAAAATATGGAGGTAGAATTCATCGGTCTCCCCGATTCTCTCCCATGCGCTGGTGGCAAAAAATCCCTTCCAATTGTTCGGGGGAAGGAGTTTTCCGCCTTTGTAGCGGCCTTTGCGAATGTAGTAATATCCGCGTTCCTCGCTGGAAGGATCTTGTATCGCTTTTTGGAACCAGGGGTGCTCGTCGCTCGTGTGGTTCATGACGAAATCGAGGCACACGCGGATCCCTCGGGCGTGGGCTTCGCGGAGCAAGGTTTGGAGGTCCTCGTTGGTCCCATAGAGGGGATTGACCGAATAATAATCGGACACATCGTATCCGTTATCGTCCATCGGGGAAGCGAAAATCGGGCAAATCCAAAGGAGGTTCACCCCGAGTTCGCGGAGGTAGTCGAGCCTCGAAATGATCCCGGGGAGGTCTCCGATGCCGTCGCCGTTGCTGTCTTGAAAAGTCTGTGGATAAAGAATATATCCGACGCAATCGCGCCACCAATATGTCTTTTTCATGCAATTATTATAAGCCTCTTTTTCGGGAAAAGGTGCGAGAAATTCGATTCTTTTTGAATTTTTCCTTCATTCGGGAAGAAAGAAACGGACCTCCCCTATATAGGGGACGAATCGGACTTTTTTTCGATAAATTTGGGAATTCCCACCGAATTATCGGCTTCTCGCTTATAGGCGCGTGACAAACGTGAAACAAAATGTATAGTAATTCTTGTTATGTCGAAACGTTCCTCTTCGTTATCTACTGCCGTCAAAATCATGCTCAAAGGCCACGTGGGCATCTACGTCGCCTCCTACGTCGCCCAGTTATTCATGGTCTTATCCGAGGTTTTCTCCTCTTTCCTTTCTTCCGTCCTCGTGGACAGTTACATGCACCAACTCCACAAGGCCGCCTTGGTGGAACGCTGGGTCGCCGACCTCATCGCCATGGGGCGGGGAGATACTTTCCTTTACGAACACCGCGAAGTCATCGGATTCTGGGTCTTGGGCAGCGCCCTCGTTTTGGTGTTGATGTCGTGGATTCGCTTTGCCTTGCGGGCAAGAGCGAGCAGCCTCATCAACAAGAACATGCAAAACCACCTGTATGAGAAGTTACTCTCCCTTCCCTTCTCCGAATACAAAACCGCCAAGCCGGGCGATTTGATCCAAACCTGCACCAACGACATCGACGTGATCCGAAAATTCCTCATCATGCAGGCTTCGCAGATCCTCTATTCCATCTGGATGAGCATTTTCTGTTCCTTCATCCTCTTGCAGATTTCTTGGAAACTCGCCCTCGCTTCCTTGGCCCTCATGCCCCCGTTATTCCTCTTCTCTTTCTTCTTTATGAAAAAGCTCCGTTCCGCCTACCGCGCGGCGGATGATGCGGAAGCGGAAATCGTTGACCGCATCAACGACAACCTCTCCGGGGTCCGCGTCATCAAAGCCTTCGGGGGAGAGCAAAAGGAAATCGATCGTTTCGAACACGCTCTTCAAGCATATAAGAAAGTATCCAAGTACGATCGTTGGTTAGAATCCGTCTTCTATAGCACGTCCGATATCTTTATCTTCACTTCCCGAGTCGTGGCGGTCTGCTTTGCCGTTTACCTCGTTTTCACCGGGGAGATTTCCGGAGGATCCCTCGCCATCTCCTTCTTGTTCGTCAACATGATGGTGTGGCCGCTTCGAAACGCGGCTCAAACCATGTCGGCCTTTGGGCAAACCCTTGCTTCGAGCGACCGAATCCAATTGTTGCTAAACAAGGAAACCGAGAATGTCGAAGACGGGGATGACGCCCCGCTTCAAGGAGGCATCGTCTTCGATCACGTCAGCTTCTCTTACCCCGACGATCCGAGCGTCCCCGTCATCCAAGACGTCTCCTTTTCCATCGCCCCGGGCCAAACCGTGGCCATCATGGGCAAAACCGGGTCGGGGAAAAGCACCTTGTTCGCCTTGCTCACCCGCCTTTACGAAACCACTTCCGGCACCATCTCCGTCGATGGGATCCCGGTGAAGGAGAAATCCAAAGCGCGCCTGCGAAAAGACATCGCAAGCGTCCTCCAAGACCCCTTCCTCTTCTCCCGTTCGATCGAGGACAACATCCGCATCGCCGTTCCGGAGGCGAGCCACGAATCCATCGCCCATGTGGCCAACATCGCCCACGTGGACGGGGCCATCGAGCGCTTTGACCACGGGTATGATACCCCGGTCGGGGAAAAGGCGTCACCTTATCGGGGGGCCAAAAGCAGCGCCTCGCGATCGCCCGCGCCTTGCTCCCGCATTCCCCCATCTTGGTCTTTGACGATTCGTTAAGCGCCGTCGACGCCCAAACCGACCTCGCGATCCGCAAACGGTTGAAGGAAGAGGCCAAAGGCGTCACCCAAATCCTCATCACCCACCGCATCGCCACGGCCAAAGACGCGGATTTGATCCTCGTCATGGACCACGGGAAAGTGGTGGAAAGAGGAAAGCACGAAGACCTATTGGCCGCCCATGGCCTCTACGCCGAAATCGCATCCATCCAAACGTCGAGAAAGGAGGTGGAAGCATGAACAGCGGATTTCAAGAAGAAGCGTTGCCGAAGAAAGTCAATTTCGGCGTCTGGCTCAAAATCTCCCGTTATGCGATGCGCCATAAATGGCTTTTCCTCGTCTCGATTTTCGCGACCTTGTTCGCCACGTTCCACGACGCGAGTTTCATCCCCGTCATGAACGCGGCTTCCATCGATTTGGCCGACAAAATCGGGCAAGGGCTCGTCACGGAAACCAATTTCTGGCTCGTGAACGTGCAGGCCACGTTCCTCTTTGGCATCCAAGTCTCCTTCCCTTTCTACGTCTTCCTCATCCTCCTCGTGGCCATGCTGCTCCTCCGCAGTTTGAGCATTTACATCTCGTTTTACTTCCTGAACCTTGTGTCCATGAACATCGTCATCGATTTGAGAAGGGACACCTTCGAGCGAATCCAGGAACTCTCTTTCTCTTATTTTGACAAGAACTCCAGCGGGTGGCTCATCGCCCGCATGCAATCGGACACGTCCACCTTGTCCCAAACCCTCGTTTGGAGCGTCAACAGCCTCCTTTGGTGCGGATTCGAAATCGTGTTCTCTTTGGGGACGATGTTCTCCACGGATTGGAAGTTCTCCTTGCTCGTCTTGGCTTCCCTCCCCATCGTCTTCGTCATCGCCCCCTTGTTTGAAAAAGCCATCTTGGTCAAGCACCGCATCGCAAGGCAATCCCACAGCGCCTACGTCAGTTATCTAGCCGAATCGATCGCGGGGGCCAAGACCATCAAAGCCCTGTCCTTGGAAAAAGGACGCATCCAAGAAGAGAGGGAAATCGCCTCCGATCTTTGCGAGAAACGGTACAAAGCCCACCTCGTGAACGCCTTCTTCAACCCGGTTTTGTCCCTCATCTCGGGCCTAATGGTGGTTCTCGTCATCTTCTTTGGGAACCACCAAATCGCCCAAGGCCTCACCACCGCGGCGACCGTCGTCTTGTTCTTGACCTTCGTCCGCAACATCTACGACCCCATCACGGGCCTTGCGGAGACCATGTCGGAATTCATGGCTTCCCAGGCGGGGGCGGAAAAAGTCATCCAGCTTCTCGAAGCGGAAGTGAGCATCCACGATACCCCCGAAGTCATCGAACGGTATGGGGATCTTTTCCATCCAAAACGCGAGAACTTCCCTCCCTTCCACGGGAACATCCGTTTTGAAAACGTCACCTTCGATTACGGCAACGGCATCGAAGTCATCCATCCCTTGAGCCTCGATATCCCCAGTGGCCAAAGCGTGGCCATCGTTGGGGAAACCGGCTCTGGGAAAACAACCCTCGTGAATTTGCTTTGCCGCTTCTACGAGCCCACTTCCGGAAACATCTACCTCGACGAAAAGGAATACCGTTCCTTGTCCCTTGGCTACCTCCGTTCCCAGATCGGTTACGTCCAACAAACCCCCTTCGTTTTCAAAGGGACTTACGCGGACAACATCCGTTATGGAAAGGAAGACGCCACCATGGAAGAAATCATCGAGGCCGCGAAAGCCGTCGGCATCCACGACTTCATCGCTTCCGAACCCAATGGATACCTGACGGAGTGTTCCCTTGGGGGAGACGCCCTCTCCCAAGGGCAGAAGCAACTCATCGCCTTCGCCCGCGCCTTGCTCCGCAACCCCGCCTTATTAATTCTCGATGAAGCCACTTCTTCCATCGACACTTTGACCGAAGCCCGCCTCCAAGGCACCGTGAACGCGATGCTCCAGGGAAGAACCTCCATCCTCATCGCCCACCGCTTGTCCACGGTCGTCGGATGCGACCGAATCCTCTTCATGGACAAAGGCACGATCGTCGAAGACGGATCCCACGAGGAACTCATGAAGAAAAAAGGCCGGTATTACGACCTGTTCATGTCCCAATTCGAAGAGCTATCCATCGACGTCCAAATGGAAGTTTTCCCCGACGCGTTCGAGGGAAAATAATCCATCGCCCTCCTTCTCCTTCTCTAGGCGCGTTCGCGCGCGTACAATGGCTTGGTATGAGGAGGGTTTTTCCATGAAATTATTCCCCGTTCTCGCCTTGCTAGGCCTTTTGTTTGGCTCCGCCCCGGCGCAAAATCGCGCTTCCGTCGAGCAGGGAATGCCCGTCGCGATCATCGAAGAAAACGTCCGAGGGGTCTACGCCCAACCGGCGCTCGCCCCAAGCGATAACCTCTACAACACCCAAAAGAACTGTTCGATGTCTTCTTTGGGGGATATCGAATCGGTTTGGGACACCTACACCGGAAAAGGGGTGACCGTCGCCGTCATCGACACCGGGTTCGCGATCGACCACCCCGAATTCACCCGGGCGGATGGCACGAGCGTCATCTCCTCGAGTAGCGCCTATTTCCACGCCAATAGCGCCGGAACCGAAATCGTTCCGGAATACTATTCGTCCAATCCCGATTGCATCAAGGAAAACTATGATTCGAAAAGTTGGGTAAGCCATGGCACCGCCACGGCAGCCACTTTGGCGGCTCCCATCGGCAACGGGGGAATCGTGGGAATCGCCCCCGAAGCGACCCTTCTTTGCCTGAAAGTCGATATGTCGGTCCCTTCCATCAAAGCGGCGATTTCCTACGCGACCGAGCAAGGCGCGGACGTCATCAATCTCTCCCTTGGGATTTACTCCGAATCGTTCACCGACTCGTTTGGGAAAGCCCAAACCGGGAATCCGAGCATGACGACCTATTTCAACGCGGTCACCCAAGAAGCGAAAGACCAAGGGATAATCGTGATCGCAAGCGCCGGAAACGACGCGACGAACCATTCCTTCTATCCCGCCTGCAGCAGCGGGGTCATCGGGGTCGGCGCCTTGGCCAAGAACAGCGTCGTCGATTTGGCCGGTTACACGAATTACAACTCCTCTTCGCAAACCAGAGAGAAAAACGTCGACATTTTGGCTCCGGGAAGCGTCTATTCCGCGATGATATCCGGGAATAGTTCTTCTTCCTATAACAACGGATATTCCTCCTGGAACGGGACCTCTTTCTCCGCGCCGATCCTCTCGGGGGCCGCGGCTTTGTGGAAGCAAAAATACCCAAATAGATCCGTAGACGATTTCTTGAACGATGTCCAACAATCGGCGATCAACAGCGGCTCGTTTGCCTCGAAAAACGTTCCGGTTTCCAGCTGGAAATCGGGTTATTCGGACGTCGGTCCTTCTTTGATCGAAAACGGGGCCCTCAACATCGAAAATCTCATAAAGGTCCCCCATCCCGTGACGGGAATCGAGGTGGAACCAGACTCCTTGCAGTTGACCCTCGGGGAAGGAGGAACCCCAACAGCAAGTTTCCTTGCGGAAGTCGTTCCCTCCAACGCGGACAATACCACCATCCATTATTCCGTGGACAATCCTAACCTCATCCAGTTGAGCGCGGATTATTCCGACGGATTCGCCGAAATCGAAGTCACTGCCTTAGAAGTGGGGGAAGCCGTCATCACCGCCAGGGCGGAAGATGGGGGTTATTCCGCGAATATCAATGTCACGGTTTCTCCCTTTGTCCCGGTTAGCGGCGTTTCCTTGACCGATGAAAACGGGGGCAGTGCTTCTTCTTTGGTTCCGGGCGAGACGTTGCAACTCGTTCCTTCCGTGTCTCCAGTCAACGCGACCAACGCCTCTTATTCCCTGACTTCCAGCAACGAAACGGTGGCGAGCGTTTCTAGTTCCGGGCTTGTCACCGCCCTTTCCGCGGGCCAAGCGAGCATCACGATGAAAATCACCGACAACGGAAAAACCTATACCTCCGTTTATTCCCTCGCCGTGCAGGATTACCAAGATACGACCGTCATCGTTCTTGACGTCTACGATTCGTCGACTTTATCGAATACTTCTGGCGAAACAGCGCCAAATCTTACCCAACTCCAAGGAAAACTCAAAATCGGGAGTTCCGCGGCGGGAAATCTGCTAAGCGGAATCCAATCCACCAAAGCGTATTACCGTTCAGGAGGCATCGCCATGGGAACTGGAAGTGCCTCTGGATCTCTGACGTTGACCTTTGCCTCTTCAGTGAAAATCACCTCCGCGGTTCTCGTGGGAACCTCTTGGGACTCCGGAGGCTCCTTCACCATCAACGGAAAGGCAGGAACGGGAGGGCTTGGGCAAAAAGGCGCAAGCAAAGAAAGCGTCGAAGAGGCCCTTTCCTTCTCTAGCCTTGGAGGAACCTCTTCCATTCAAATCGCCACGAACGGCAAACGCGCCACCATCTACGAGATTCGTTTCTCGATGAAGGCCCAAACCCCCGAATCAATCACCCTGGATTCCCACGCGCTGAGCCTCGACACCAAGAAAAACACGACCGCCACCTTGTCGGCGACCATCTCCCCTTCTTCCGCGAGCGGTTCCCCCATCGCTTGGTCTTCTAGCGATCCAAATGTCGCCGCCGTGGATAACGGGGCCATCACCGCTTTGTCGGCTGGCAAGACCACAATCAAAGCCTATTCCACCGCGGATCCTACCATCTTCGACACCTGCGAAGTCACCGTCATCGAACTGGTTCCTAGGAGCCTTTCCTTAACGGGGCTTCCCAAGTCTATTCCCTTCGCCTCGACCTTTGATTCTTCCCAGTTAACGGTGAACGCCCTCTATTCCGACGGTTCCTCTTCCTTGGTTTCGAGTCCCACGATGGAGGCGATCGACACTTCCACGCTAGGAACCCACTCCCTTTCCTTCTCCGCGACCGTGGATGGGGTTTATTTATCCGGCAAAACCCAATATTTGGTCTCGTTAAATGGGGCCAGTATCGAAGATAAGGAAACCGGAGTCGAATCGACGGATTCGAGCACCTTTACCGGCAAATCGTGGGCGACCAAAACCGGACAAACGAAATGGACATCCGGAAAAGCAGGGAACGGCTTTGCAAACTCAGGGGTCCAAATCACCACTGGGGCAAGCGGAGCTAACGCGACGACCCAAACCGAATTCCAACAAATTAAGAAAGTGGTCGTCCATTACTGCACGAACTCGAAATCCGGCAAAGGCGCCGTCACCATCTCCGCGGGAAACAGTTCGAAATCCTTCTCGATTACCGCCCCTTCTAGCAACGGCACCACGAAAAAATCTCAAGAATTATCCTTTGAGGATTCTCCCAGCGGAAACGTGAAGATCGCGGTTACTTGCTCGACCAACTCCATCTACATCATCGGGGTGGACATCGTCTCCCTCTCCCAGGGGGCGGCGAGTTTCGATACGACTCCCTTAGGCGCGGCGAAGGCCTTCGCTTCGTATTTCTTAGCGTTGATCCGTCCTTCTTGCTCAAATAACGGGGTCGGCAGCGACCTCGAAGCGATTTCTTCTTCTTGGGCAACCCTCCAAACGGAATGGGGGTATGCTTCCGAAGCCACCCAAGTCGCGTTCGTCTCAAGCGAAGAAGAAAGCATCTTAGAAGCAAGAAGCCTCTATTCCTTGCTCCAAACCAAATATGGGGGACAAATCGGGGAAGATTTCGCATCCTTATTGGCCACGAACAACCCTTCTAACACCATCCCCCACGCTTCGGTTTCTTCTTCTCTCGCCCTGTTCTTCTTGTTAGGAATCATCGCCTTCGCATCCCTTTTGCTGCTTCGAAAGAAGAAGGTCCGCCAATCGAGATATCGGTAACATGGTACTTACAAGTGGAAATGCGCCGTTATCCGTAGGATAATAGACGCGGTAAATCTTTACCCGGAGGAAACAGAATCAAATGTTAGTCAACGCAACACGCATCTTGAAGGAAGCCCACGCGGGACACTACGCGGTCGGCCAATTCAACATCAACAACCTCGAATGGACCAAAGCCATCTTGCTCGAGGCGGAAGCCCTGAAGAGCCCGGTGATCCTCGGCGTCTCCGAAGGCGCCGCCAAATACATGGGCGGATTCGAAGTCGTCGCCGCCATGGTCCGCGCGATGGACAAATCCCTCGGCATCACCGTTCCGGTCGTTCTTCACCTCGACCACGGTTCTTACGAAGGCTGCTTGAAATGCATCGAAGCGGGATTCACGTCCATTATGTTCGACGGCTCCCACTTCCCCTTTGAGCAGAACATCGCCAAAACCAAAGAACTCATCAAAATCGCCCATGACAAAGGCCTCTCCATCGAAGCCGAAGTCGGCGCCATCGGCGGAACCGAAGATGGCATCACCGCGGACGGAGAAGTCGCCGATCCGAAGGAATGCGCCGAAATTGCCGCCTTGGGAGTGGATTTCCTCGCCGCCGGAATCGGCAACATCCACGGCCTTTACCCCAAGGATTGGAAGGGACTCAACATCGAAGCCCTCAAAGCCATCCAAGAGGCGACGGGCGGCATCCCCCTTGTCCTCCATGGCGGAACCGGCATCCCCGATAACCAAATCCGCGACGCGATCGCCCATGGCATGTCCAAGATCAACGTCAACACCGATTGCCAACTCGTCTTCGCCGAAGCCACCCGCGACTACTGCCTCGCCGGCAAAGCCGATCCCACGAGCGAAAACAAGGAAAAAGGATACGATCCTCGCAAACTCCTGAAGCCCGGATTCCAAGCCATCCAAAAGAAGGTCCAAGAAAAATGCGACCTCTTCGGCAGCACGGGAAAAGCCAACTAAGATCCTTCATTCATCCTAGGCAGCCCTTCGGGGCTGCTTTTTTCATGAAAAAAACGGGCCTATTTACTAGGCCCGTTCCCTTAAACGTTGGAGAGTTCGGCGAACTTCTTGATGTGGAGGAAGATGGAACCAAACCCGAGCAACCCCCCGATTAACGAAAGAATCAAGGGAATCGGGAAAGTGTAAGTCATCGAGTTGATGCAATGGATGAGATTTCCCGAGGTAAAGAAGATGGCGGCGAGGACGAAGGATTTGTCTCCCGCGTCCCCTCCTTTGAAGCGAGCAAGCACCGGGGAAAGGATTTGGAAGACGATTCCGGCGACCACAAGAGCCAAGAAGAGGGAATAGAAGACGAGGAATGCGATCCCGTTATTCCCTTCCAGCCCCCGATACGCGAGGAAGGCCACCCCATACCCCGATCCGAGTTCTTCGGAACAATCGTAAATCGGGGTAAAGGCGATGACGCATCCTAGGATCAAATACAGAAGGATGTTGGCGATGGTCCATGCCCCTTTGGGAAACTTTTTTCCCGAAGAGGAAGCGATCGGTTGCATCGTTATTTGACCGACATCTTTTCGAGGTGCCAGATGTCTCGGTTATATTCTTCGATGGTTCGGTCGCTCGTGAAGGGGCCGGAAGCGGCGATGTTGAGCAAGCAAGCTCTGGCCCAACGCTTCTTGTCGAGGTAGAAACGGTCGACTTCTTCGCAGGCCTTGACGTAAGCGGAGAAATCCTCCAAGACGAAGAATTGGTCGTTCGCGTTCATGATTTCGTCGAAGATCATGCGGAAGCGCCCGACGTCTCCATTGGTCCAGGGGCCGGAGAAGAGGGAATCCATGACGCTCTTGACGCGGGAATCGTTGTTGTAGACGTTCCACGGGGAATACGTGCCTTCGTCGACGCGTTGTTGCACTTCTTCCGCGGTGAGGCCGAAGATGACTTCGTTCTCTTCCCCCGCGGCCTGGGCGATTTCGATGTTGGCCCCGTCGAGGGTTCCCAAGGTCACCGCCCCGTTCATCATGAGTTTCATGTTGGAAGTTCCCGAGGCTTCTTTCCCGGCGGTGGAGATTTGCTCCGAGACATCCGCGGCGGGGATGATGCGTTCGGCGAGGGTCACCCCATAGTTCTCCACGAACACGATCTTGATGAAGGGAGAAACGATGGGATCGTTGTTGACGACTTTGGCCACGGCGAGGATGAGCTCGATGATCTTTTTGGCGTAAACGTAACTCGGCGCCGCCTTCGCCCCAAAGATATAGGTATGGGGAACCATCTTGAAGTCCTTCTCTTCGTGGAGGCGCTTATAGAGGTACATGATGTGGAAGACGTTGAGGAGTTGGCGTTTGTAGGCGTGGAGGCGCTTGATCTGGACGTCGATGATCGAAGTCGGGTCAATGTCGATGCCATAGGCTTTCTTGACGAAGGCGGCGAAGTCCTTCTTGTTCTCCGCTTTCACGTCCATGATGGCTTGCAAGGTGGCTTCGTCGTCCGCGAAAGCGGCGAGTTTCCCGATTTCATGCTCGAAATCGGTCTTCCATCCTTCCCCGATGCGTTCGTCGATGACCTTCGCTAAGCGGGGGTTGGCGTACATCAGCCAGCGGCGGTGGGTCACCCCGTTGGTCTTGTTGTTGAATTTTTCGGGGAAAAGTTCGTAGAAGTCCTTGAAGGTATAGTTCTCGAGGATTTCGGTGTGGATTTTCGCGACCCCGTTGACCGAGTAGCCCGTGTAAATGGCCATGTTGGTCATGTGGATTTGCCCGTCTTTGATGATTTGCATGGCGTAACGGGCCCCGTCGCTGACATGCTTCGAAGCGAGGAAAAGATTGAAGCGGCGGTTGATTTCCTCGATGATCATGTAGACGCGCGGAACGAGTTGTTGGACGTAACGAACCGGCCATTTCTCGAGGGCTTCCGGCATGACGGTGTGGTTGGTGTAAGCAAACATCTTGGTGACGATCGCCCAGGAATCGTCCCAACCGTATCCGTATTCGTCCATGAACAAGCGCATGGCTTCGGGGATGGCGAGGATCGGATGGGTGTCGTTGAGTTGGAAGACGTAGGCTTTATCGAGGCCCTCCAAAGTGTGGTGGCGGTTGAAATAGCTCCGCACGCAGGATTGGAGGCCCGCGGAGACGAGGAAGTATTGTTGGCGGAGGCGGAGCATTCTGCCGTGTTCCGTGGAATCATCGGGATAGAGGCCATGGCAGAGTTCCTTCAAGGTGTTGAGGTAGTCCTCGAAGTTTTGGTCCGTCGGGAGGTGCTTTTCGCTCGGTTCGGCGCTCCAAAGGCGAAGGGTGTTGGCCACTCCATTCCGATATCCGGGGACGGAGACGTCATACGGAACGGCGCGGACCGCGGTGGCGTTGACCGTGCGGAGGCCGTATTCCCCATTGGGTTTCAAATAGGTTTCGGCATTCCCGTAGAATTGAACTTCCACGGAATGCTTGGGCTTGCGGACTTCGAAGACGAAGCCGTTGGAAAGCCATTGGTCGGGGAGTTCGACTTGCTGTCCCCCGACGAATTTCTGGCGGAAGAATCCGTATTCGTAACGGATGGTGTTGCCATGTCCTGGATAGCCAAGCGACGCGATGGAATCGAGGAAGCAGGCGGCAAGGCGGCCAAGGCCCCCGTTGCCAAGCCCGGCGTCGGCTTCCATGTCCTCGAGTTCCCCGATATCGATGCCGAGGTCGGAAAGCCCTTCTTTGGCCACGTCATAGATTCCGAGGTTCTGCATGTTGGAGGTGAGCAACCTCCCAATCAGGAATTCCATGGAGAAATAGACGAGTTGGCGTTTGTTCTTCGCGAGGAGTTCCTCTCGGCAGACCCGCCAATGGGCTCCCGCGTAGTCGCGGACCATTTCCCCGAGCACGTCATAACGTTCGGTGATGTGGGAATCGGGGACGCTGCGGCCGTATTTTTCCTCTAAGCGCAAGGCGAAGGTGCGCTTGAAATCGGTTTTGTTATCAAACATCGTTCATTGTTCCTTATTCTTTGCTTGCCGTCTTCTTCTTCGACGGGGATTTTTTAGCGGTGGCCTTTTTCGCGGCGGGCTTCTTCGCGGAAGGTTTCTTCGCGACGGCCCTCTTGGCCTTCTTCGGTTCGCTGGGAAGGGGATTTGCTTTCGGTTCTTCCCGCTTCTTTTCGATGGCCTTTTTGAAGATGCAGGCCGCGTAGCCGGTCAACTTCTCGAGCACGAGGTGGCAAGGACGGCCTTCGGGCCCCATGCCTTCGTAGCTGATCGCGGGCAAGCCGTTGTATTGGTTCCATCCCCCGTATACGTCTTTGTCGCTGTTGAAGATTTCGACGAAGGTTCCGGGTTCGTAGCTGCCGATCGCGTAATTCTCGTAGTAATTGGGGGTCATGTTGAAGACGAAGATCAAATCGCTGTCCCCGACGATGCGTTCAAACGCGAACACGCTTTGGTCTTTGTTGTCGACCATGAGCCAGCGGAAATGCGCGGGGTTGTACTCTTCGAAATGCATCGCTTCTTCCGCGCGGTAAATGAGGTTCAAGTCGCGGATCATCCGACGGATGGAATCGTGCTTGGGATAAGAAAGCAAGTTCCAGGGGAGGGATTTGTTTTCGTTCCATTCGTCGAAGGAAGCGAGTTCGTTGCCCATGAAGTTCAATTTCTTTCCGGGATGGGCGAATTGGTAGGCATAGAGGTTGCGGAGCAAGGCGAATTTGGTTTCGTAATCCCCATGCATCTTGTTGATGATGGTTCCCTTGCCGTGCACCACCTCGTCGTGGGAAAGCGGGAGGAGGAAGTTCTCGCTGAAGAAATAGGCCATCGAGAAGGTGAGTTTGTTGTGCTCGTATTTCTTGTAAATCGGGTCTTTTTCGTAATACTTCAACGTATCGTTCATCCAACCCAAATCCCATTTGTAATCGAATCCGAGTCCCCCGTATTCCACCGGGTGGGTGACTTTGGTGAAATCGGTGGAATCCTCGGCGATCATCATGACGCTGGGGTGTTCCGCGTGGATTTTGGAATTGAGGCGGCGGATGAATTCGGTCGCCCCGGTGTTCTCGCCTTTGGATTTGTTGCCGTCCCAATAAACGATGTTGGACACGGCGTCGCAACGGATGCCGTCGAAATGGAAATAGGTGATGAAATAATTCATCGCCGACATCAAGAACGAACGGACCGGGTCTTTCCCAAGGTCGAATTGGGGGGATCCCCAAGGCGAAATCTCATGTTCCCCTTGGTATTCGTAGAGGCAAGTCCCATCGAACCGGCGGAGGCCAAAGGCGTCGCTGGCGAAATGGACGGGAGCGAAATCGAGGATGACCCCGAATCCCGCGCGGTGCATGCGGTCAACGAAGGACATCAGCTGTTTGGGGTTGCCGTAACGGGAATCCACCGAATAGAAGCCGGTGGCTTGGTATCCCCACGAACCATCGAAGGGATATTGGGTGATCGGCATGATTTCGATGTGGGTGTATCCCGTTTCTTGGAGATAGGGGATCAAGTAATCGGCGACTTCTTCGTAACTCAAGAAGCGTTCGCCGACCTTTCCTTTCCAACTGCCGAGGTGAAGCTCGTAAATGGACATCGGGGCGTCGAAATTCCGGGTTCTCTTGCTCATCCATTCTTGGTCTGCCCAAGGGAAGCCTTCGATGCCGTAAAGCCTCGAGCAATTGAGGGGCCTCAATTCGCTGTAGAAGGCGAAGGGATCGGCCTTGTCAACGTATTGCCCGAGGGCGTTTTTGAAATGGTATTTGTAGGATTGGTAATCGTGGAGGCCCGGGATGAAGATTTCGTAAACCCCGGCATCGTCGATCTTTTTCATCTTGTGGGTGCGGATATCCCAACCGTTGAATTCCCCGATGACGGAAACATCGCTTCCGCAGGGGCAATACAACCGGAAGAATACTCCGTACGTCTTCTCCCCATGATCGTCTTCGATATAGCCGAAATGGGCTCCGAAATACTCATATGCATGAGTGCTTTGACCATAGAGGAAGTCCGCTAGAATGCCATATGCCATGCTAAAAATAACTCCTTTTAGTTGTCGGTATGTGACTTATTCTAACACCATCGTCTTCCTTAAGGAAGAAAACAATAGTGGCGCCTCCTTGAGACATGGCATTCATGAGGTTCTGCCCATTCAAACACGGAAGAATGATCAAAAAAACCAAGCGTGAAGCTTGGCTTTTTGTTGTAAAAGAATCGATTAGTTCTCTTTCTTCTTGCGAAGGAGGAAGACCCCGCCAACGGCAATAAGTCCGAGGACCGAGACGCCGGCGACGACGAACCCGGTGGTTTGATCGCCGCTGGCATTCATGCCTGTATGATTCAAGGAATTGGTCTTGGAATTGGCAATGGCACGAAGTTGGCCAACGATTTGTTCGATTCCGACCCAATCCTCCCTACCGTCAAGGGTGCTTTCATAAGTCATAATCGAAGAATCTTTCAAGAATTTAAGTTGTTCTTCTGAGTATCCCGCATCTAAGGTGAACGTATCATATTCTCCAACCAAAGCCGAAGCGGTCTCTTTGTTAACGTTGCAAACGGATTTGCTTTCAGCGTCGTTAATGGCGGATTTCACGCGAAGAACGAAATCAACGATCTTTCCCTTGTTTCCATCGACAACACCATCCGCGGAACCGTCCCAATAAAGAAGAGATTTCGATACAAGGTCTAAGTCTTTTGTTTTCTTTTCTTTATCACCGCTTAATCCGTTGTTGATTATGATCTTATTGTCTTTCGAACCGGAAGAGAAAGGAACCTTATAATAGCTGATATCGGCACCCCCAATTTTCACTGAATCCGCGGTAGGATTCATATCTACAACCTCATTCGAACCCTGGAGGCTCAAACCCGGCCAGGATCCCAAGTGCTCGTCCAACGTAGACTCAGTATTAAAGGCATACGCGGACCAAAAAACCATAATATGGCTGGATTGGGTGACATAGAAATAATCGTCATTTTCCAAAGCGGTAGCCGTGCCGTAAAGCGTTAAATCTTTATCAAGAATTGACGGGCTGAATTTAGTTTGTCTTGCTTCGTCGGAATACCAATCGTAACGAACGCCTTTTTTATGAATCTGGGGATAATACTTCTGCCCTGCAACGGGGTATTCCAGTTGCGATTGAATTTGTTGGTAGGCTCCGTCTTTAAGAACATTCAACGTAACATTGTATACGCTCCGCCATGTCCCTTCTCCCCAAGAGTCATCTTTAAGCATGTATGTATTTCCGTCATCCGGCACATCTTTTAACGCTAAACTTCCAGTTTCGGTCCATCTATTATTCCAATTATTTTCAGTGGTGTTTGGATTCATACGGCAAAAAATCACCGTTGTATAACCACCATTGGGGACAGTTGCCCGGTAAAGATCTGTTTGGTTTTCGACCTGGGTCATACCGCTCCAAGCGTTCTTATCCCCTACATAAAAATACGCAGCAAAACGGGCGTTATCCTTTTTCCAATTTTCGTTAACTTTGAGATAAATCGTAGAACGTTTGCTGATGTCAGCTTTCGTTTGAATGGCGGGCTCGTTGGCGTTCACCGCAACGACGGTCGCTAGTGCCCCGGCGGACATCGCCATAGCGGCAAGTCCGAGAATTAAATTTCTTTTCTTCATAAAAATAGTCCTTTTGATTTTAAAAGTGGCTACTTCAAACGAATGTAACCGCTTACGGAGTAATTTATACGGCCAAATCGGGAAAAAAACAAATTTTTCGTAGACGATTTGAGATGACATAACACTTTCTAAGAAAGCGTTTTTATCCCAAATTCAAAAGAATTCGGTATTATCGAGATTATTTCAAGAGGCAATAGGAAATAGCATCCTTACTTTTGTTAAATGAGTGCCGATAAATACGAGATTTTTTTCCTCATTCTTTTATTTTTTGTGTGATTTTTTCCCGTTGTGGCTCGAGTTTAAGGGGAAAATGATTTATCATTTTGCCGTTATGTTTCGGCTTCGCGCCGAATAGGAGATTATCGACCAATGGCAAAATGCATCGCCGTCAACGCGGGCTCCAGCTCGCTGAAATACAAACTCTTCGAGATGCCCGAAGAGAAAGTTCTCTGCTCCGGCATCGCCGAGCGGATTGGGCACGAAGATGGGATCTTCACCATCAAATTCGGGGAGGAAAAGCACACGGAAATCCTTCCCCTTCCCGACCATGGGGTGGCCGTCCAATTGCTGTTTAAGGCCCTCATCCAATACGGCATCGTCAAGGATTTGAAGGAAATCGTCGCCGTCGGGCACCGCGTGGTCCAAGGCGGGAAGTACTTCAGCTCCTGGGCGGATTTCACCGAGGACACCATCGCCAAAATCACCAAGCTCATTCCCTTGGATCCCCTCCACGCCCCGGCGCACTTGACCGGATACCACGCTTTCGCCAAAGCCCTTCCCGGGGTTCCCGAAATCGCCGTATTCGACACCGCCTTCCACCAAACCATGGCCCCGGAAGATTACCTCTATCCGATTCCCTATGAAATGAGCGAGAAATACGATTGCCGCCGTTATGGGGCGCACGGAACTTCCCACAACTACCTGCAAGACAAAGCCAAAAAGGACTATTTCCCGGGTCAAGAGCACGTCAACATCATCACCTGCCATATTGGATCGGGCGCTTCTTTGGCCGCGATTTCGGATGGCAAATGCGTCGCGACTTCCATGGGACTCACCCCGCTTGGGGGAGTCATGATGGGCACCCGCACCGGCGACCTCGACCCCTCCGTCATGTCCTATTTGTGCGATTGCACCGGAATGAACGCCGCGGAAATCTACGATATCTTCAATAAGAAATCCGGCTTCCTTGGCGTTTCGGGGGTCTCCAACGATTCCCGCGACGTCGAAGCGGCGGCCGCCCAAGGCAATCCCCGCGCCATCTTGGCCATCCAAATGTTCGCCCGCACCATCGCGAACTTCATCGGCCAATACTACGTCCGCCTCGGCCACGTCGACATGATCGTCTTCTCCGCTGGCATGGGCGAGAACGCCCCCGACATGCGCAAACTCGTGCTCGAAGAAACCCAAGAAGCCCTTGGCTTATCCATCGATTACGAGCTCAACGCCAAAGTCCGCGGCAAGCAAGCCTTGCTTTCCAAACCCGATTCCAAAATCAAAGTCGCGGTCATCCCCACCGACGAAGAAGTCATGATCGCCCGCGATTGCTACGCCAGGATTTCCCAATGAAAGCCAACTCGATCCATCCCTTAATCGCCGAAGTCGGCAAAACCAACAAGAAACTCTTCAAAACCATTTACAAAGCGATCGAACGTTACCAAAAGATCGTCGTTTTCCGCCACATCAAACCGGACTTCGACGCATTAGGATGCCAAATGGGCCTTGCGACCTTTTTGAAGGAGAATTTCCCCGAAAAGGAAATCCATTTCGTGGGAGATTCCCATCCCACGTTCGTCCCCCGTCTTTTCCCCGAGCCCGAAAGTTTGCCCAACGAATGGTTCCAGGGGCGGGACTTCCTCGCCATCGTCTGCGACGTCGGGGAGCCCAAGCGCATCGCCGACCCCCGGTTTGCGCACGCGCGCTATAAGATAAAGATTGACCACCATCCCGCGGGATGCGAAATCGCCAAGCGGGCCACTTACCTCAATTTGGAAAGCGCCTCCGCGAGCGAACTCGTCGCTGACTTGTTACTCAATTACAAAGGGAAAACCCTCTCCGCGAAAGCCGCTCGTTACCTCTACATCGGCATCGTCGGGGATTCGGGTCGGTTCCTCTATTCGTCCACTTCCCCCCATACCTTCGCGGTGGCGGAATCCTTGATTTCCACCGGATTCCCCCTCCATGAGACGTACCTCTCGATGTATCAAAAATCCATCGATTCCCTCACCTCCCTTGGATACGTCCTCTCCCATTTCCATGTATCTCCCCATGGGGTCGCTTATTACCTCCTCCCTTCTTCCGTCCAAGAAGAACTCCACATTACCCCCATCATGGGCAAGGAACACGTGAACGCCTTCTCCAACATCGAAGGGATCAACGCCTGGTGCTCCATCACCGAAGACCCCCAGCCCAAGGATTATTGCTGGCGGATTTCCATCCGAAGCAAACACGCGGACATCTCCCAAATCGCCCAGAAGTGGGGCGGGGGAGGCCATGCCCAAGCTTCGGGGGCACGCATCGACAGTTTGGACGACCTCGACGCCTTCATCGCCGATCTCGACAACCTCTTCATCTAACGAAGACCCGCCTAACGTAGGCGGGTTTTCTTTTTCTTGAATACGTTGCTCTATATCTTTTCCTTCGCTCTCGCGCGTGCGCTTACCACGTACGAGAATTATGGTATAATCATCCCGATGAAATTCGTCCCCCTCAATTGCCGCAGCGGATATTCCTTTCTCCAAAGCGGATGGACCGTTTCCAAGATGGTCGGCAGCGCTTTGAAGAAGGGTTTTTCCCATGTGGGAATCGCCGATTTAGGATCCTTCCGGGGATCCCCGGAACTCGAGAAGCTTTGCCTTCCGCGGAACATCACCCCCGTCCATGGGGTGGCCTTTGCCTTAGGAGAAGGGACTTTGGTTTGCTACCCTTCGAGCGAAGAAGGGTATCGACTCTTATTGAGCAAGGTTGAGAAATATTCCCGAAACGCCTTAACCCTGGATGATTTTTCTTCTTCCGAAGATGGGTTCTGCGCGGTTTACGATCTGGGGGAAGCCCCGTTCCGAAACGCCTTGCCCCAGGAAAAGAAGGAACTCGCCTCGCGTTTATCCGAGATCGCGCGGCATTTCGCCTCTTTTACTCTGGGATTGCCCCGGATGGAGGTATATCCCGAACTCGTCGCCTATATCCATGACTTCGTCCGCGAATTCCCCTATCCCTTGATCGCCTTCCCCAAGATGCTTTACGCGAAGGAAGAAGACGCGATCACCGTCTCCATCCTTTCTTCGGTGAACGAGGGAAATACTTTGGACGTCAAATCCCATTCCGGACCCTTCCATTTCTTAAGCGAAGCGGAAGCGAACGTCTCCTTTTTCGAAGAGGAATTGCTCGCCACATTCGAGTTCGCCAATCGCCTTTCTTCTTTTACGTTTACCAAAAAGCGAGGCAAACCGATTTCTTATCCTTTGAATGGCTTATCAGCGGAAACCGCCCTGGCAAAAGCCTGCATGGAAGGGCTCGCCAAAAAAGGATTGCTCCAAAATCCCGTCTATAAAGAACGGTTGGACTACGAACTCGGCGTCATCTCCTCCATGGGGTATTGCGATTATTTTTTGGTGGTCGCCGATTACGTTGCTTACGCGAAGAATTCCGGCATCCTCGTGGGGCCTGGGAGAGGATCAAGCGCCGGAAGCTTGGTCGCCTTTGCTTTAGGCATCGTCAAAGCCGACCCCATCCAATACGGCTTGCTCTTCGAACGCTTCTTGAACCCCTCCCGTCACGAACTCCCCGACATCGACGTCGACTTTGAAGACACGCGCCGGGAGGAAGTCATCCGTTACCTCGCCGTGAAATACGGGTCGAACCGCGTCGCCCACGTGATGACCACCCAAAGCATCATGGCAAGGCAGGCCGTGACCGATGTCGGACGGGTGTATGGATACCCTTCCACCCAAGTCCGCCTCTTGTCTTCCTCCATCAACCCCCGGTGGGACCTCGTGGAGAACTACAAGAAAAACGAAGCCTTCCATTCTTTGGTCGACAGCGACGCCTACTACAAGGAATTCGTCTCGTTGGCCCATAAAATCGAAGGGCTTCCCCGGCAAAGCGGCCTCCACGCGGCCGGCATCGTCTTAAACGAAGAGCCCCTCGATTCCGTTTTGCCAATCACAAGCGATCCGAGCGTCGGATACGTCGAACAACTCGATAAGGACGACCTCCAGGACCAAGGGTTCTACAAGATGGATCTTTTGGGCATCACCAATTTGTCCTTGATCCATCACATCCTCGATTTGATCGAAGAACATCATGGCGTCCACCTCCGTTACGAAGACATTCCCGTGGATTCTCCCGAAGCCATCGCCCTCATCGCCCGGGGAGAAACCATGGGGCTCTTCCAGCTCGAATCTCCGGGCATGAACCGGGCGATCGCGGAAGTGAAACCCACTTCCTTAGAAGATTTATGCGCCATTTTGGCGCTCTTCCGTCCGGGTCCAATGGAGAACATCCCTTTGTTTGCGAGGCGAAAAGCCGGGAAAGAGAAAACGACTTACCTTTGCCCCGAACTCGAGCCCATCCTTTCTTCTACCTATGGGGTCATCGTCTACCAAGAGCAGATCATGCGCATCTTGCAGGTCGTCGCGGGGTTCGACCTTGGGAAAGCGGATATCTTCCGTCGCGCCATTTCGCATAAAGACATTTCCGCGATCCTCGCCATGAAAGAGGAATTCCTGAGGGGATGCCAAGAAAACGGCCACGAGAAAGAAGCCCCGGCCCTCTATTCCTTCATCGAGAAATTCGCGGGTTATGGGTTCAACAAATCCCATTCCCTCTCCTATGCGATGCTAGCCTCCCAAATGGCCTATTTGAAAGCCAAATACCCGTTATGCTTCTACTGTGGCCTTTTGGATTACGGGGCGGGAGGCAAAGAGAAAATGCCTTTGCTCTTGCGCGAACTCAAGAAGAAAAGGATCCCTTTCCTCTTGCCTTCTTTAAACGCGTCCACGCTTCAATTCTCTCCTTGCCAGGATGGCATCCTCATTCCCTTTTCTTCCATCCAAGGGGTTCCCACGGGATTCGCTTCTTCGGTAATCGACGAACGGATCGAACATGGCGAATACGCAGACTTCTTCTCTTTCTGCCTCCGCAGCATCCACCTGGGGTTAACCTTGCCCGTCTTGATTTCCCTCATTAACGCGGGGGCTTTCGATTCCCTTTTCCCGAACCGAAATTCGTTGCGCCTCACCGCCCCTTCGGCGATGCGCTACGCAGAACTCTTCGGAGGGGAAAACAGCCTTCTTTCTTCCTTTGGGAGCGAACCCCCCGTTTACGTGGATATCGCTTCGAACAAGGAAGAAGACCTCTCAAACGAGAAAGCGGTCCTTGGGATGATGGTTTCGGGATCGCCTCTAGACCGTTACGCGGAAGCGATGCAAACCCAAGGAATCCAAAAGATCGGGGAGATGGGGGATGCACCGTCGTTACGCGTCGCCGGAATCCTCTCTTCTTGCCGCGCCTTTTCTTCGCGAAGCGGGAAGAAAATGGCTTTCCTCGTCCTCGAAGACGAAGTCGCGAGCGTGGAAGCCGTGGTGTTTGAAGAAACTTACAACGAATCCTTCCCCTTCTTAAAAGAGGGGAACGCCTTGTCCTTGGTCCTCCAAAAAGATCCCCGGAAAGAAGGGAAATACATCGCCAAGGACATTCGACTGTTATCAGGAGCCCAATCATGAACGGAAAACGCCTTTATTGCATCGACGGGAATTCATTGCTCTTCCGCGCCTTCTACGCGACCTATTTCGGGGATCCAAGCACCTTGATGCGGACCAAAGACGGACGGCCGAGCAACGCGATTTTCGCCTTTTCCAACATGCTTTGCAAATTGCTGAGCCTCCTCGAGCCCGGGGATTTGATTTTCTTAGCATTCGACAAGGATTCCCAAACCTTCCGGAAAGAGGAATTCGAAGGGTACAAAGCCAATCGCAAAGCCACCCCGGAAGAGCTCAAATCCCAATTCGCCCCCGCCCGAGACCTCGTGAGGGCCATGGGCATCCCCATGCACGAAGAGCACGGGGTCGAGGCTGATGATCTCTGCGGTTCGGCGGCCAAACTCGCCGAAAAAGAGGGGTATCAAGTGGAAATCTACACGAGCGACAAAGATTATCTCCAGCTCGTGAGCCCCAGCGTCACGGTCCATCTGCTCAAAAAGGGATTCCGCGATTTGCTCGACATCACCCCCGAATCGATGGTGGAGAACTTTGGGTTTTCCCCGCTCCAAATCATCGATTACAAGGGGCTTCGGGGCGATGCTTCCGACAACCTCCCCGGGATTCCCGGGGTGGGGGACAAAACCGCGACCAAATTGATCGCGGAATACGGTTCCTTCGACGCCATCATGGAAGCCGCTAAAGCCGGGACGATCAAAGGGAAGCTCGGCGAGAACTTGATCGCCGGGGAATCCATGGGGCGGCTCTGCTATAACCTCGCGACCATCAAGACGGATTGCCCTCTCCCCTTTGGGTTAAGCGAAATGGAATATCGCGGCTATTCCCCCGAAGAGGTGGCCCATTTCGCGGAGAGTTACGAACTCAAGAGTTTGCTTTCCAAAATGCCGAAATCCGCGATTCGTTCTTCTAGTAGCGAAGAAAACGCTTTGCCTCCGCTTACCGAAGACCTTTCCCCTTTATGGGACGCCGAAGCCATCGGCATCGCCATCGATGGGGAAGAAACCTACCACACTTCCCCGTTTCGGGGAATTGGGTTAGCCACCAAAACATCTCGCCATTACCTGACCCAAGAGGAATTGCTTCAAAATCCAAGGCTGATCGCTTTACTAGAGTCCCCTCTTCCCAAATACGGCTATGACCTCAAGGCCATTGCCTGTTCCTTGAAGAAGGTCGGCATTTCCCTTTCCGGTTTGTCCTTCTCTTTGGAACTCGCCGCCTATCTCCTCGATTCCACCTTGGGGAGCGATCCCCATTTGGTCCTGGGCTATTTCGGGGCGAGTTTGCCCGAAGAAGAATCGAACCTTCTTTCCTTTGGATATCCCGAAACGACTTCTGCCTTAGCGGCGTATTCCTTGCTCTTGCAGCCCAAAGCCTTAACCAAACTCCAAGAAAGCGGGAACGCTTCTTTGTATTTCGACATCGAGTTGCCTTTGCTTTCGATCCTCGCGAACATGGAAAACGAAGGCTTTCCTTGTAACGGAGAGGAACTCGCCGTAATCGGGGAGGAATTCCGGAAAAAGAAAGACGCTTTGGAAAGGGAAATCGCCTCTTTGGCGGGCCACCCCTTCAATATCTCCAGCCCCAAGCAAGTGGCGAGCGTCCTTTACGACGAATTGCTTCTGCGGGGCCCCAAATCCCGAAGCACTTCCATCGAGGAACTCAAAAAACTGATCCCCCTCCATCCCATCGTCGGCAAAATTTTGGAATACCGGAAATACGCGAAACTCGTGGGCACCTACATCGATGGCATCTTGCCCCACATCGATTCGGAAGGGAAGATCCACACGGTGTTCCATCAAACCCAGACCGCGACCGGCCGCCTCTCTTCTTCCGACCCCAACCTCCAAAACATCTCCACGCGCGATGAAGAGAGCAAAGAGATCCGAAAAGCGTTCCATTATTCGGACGGAACACGAATCCTAAGCCTCGACTATTCCCAAATCGAACTCCGCATCCTCGCTTCCTTGAGCGGATGCTCGAGTTACATCTCCGTCTTCCAAAGCGGGCGGGACGTCCATAGCGAGACCGCCCGGGCCATCTTCCACATCCCCGAAGGGCAAGAAGTCCCCCATGAGTTGCGGCGAAAAGCCAAGGCGATCAACTTCGCGATCATCTACGGGACCACGCCTTTTGGCTTAAGCGAGCAAATCGGGGATTCCCCGGCGGAAGCCGCGAGGATCATCGCTTCCTTTTACGAGGCCTATCCCGAGATCGCGGCCTATTTGAAGCAAATCCTCGAAGACGGGGAAAGGGATGGTTACGTCTCCACGATGTTCCACCGCCGAAGGTATTTAAGCGAACTCCATGACCCGAGTTACGTAAAACGGGAAGCCGCGAAGCGCGCGGCCTTAAACGCCCCAGTCCAAGGCACCGCGGCGGACCTCATCAAAGTCGCGATGATCGCCGTGGATTCTTTGTTAAAAGAAAAACAAGCGAAAACCAAGATGGTCCTCCAGATCCACGACGAACTCCTTTTCGCGCTCGCTCCCGGCGAAGAATACCTCATCCCCCTTTTGACAAAGACCATGGAAAGCGCAGTGAAGCTTTCCGTCCCCTTGAAGGTCGAAGGCAGCGTCGGGGAGAGTTGGTTCGAGGCGAAAGACTGATATGCCGGAACTCCCCGAAGTCGAAACGGTCGCCCGTTATCTGCGTAGCGCTTTGCTAGGAAAAACCCTCACTTCCTATTCGTTGCTTTTCGCTTCGAATTTTAAAGGCAAGGATCTCCTTCCCGCCTTGGTGGGACAAAGATTGCAAGAGATCCGTCGAAAAGGGAAATTCCTGATTTTCGAGTTCGATTCCTTGGTTCTCGTCTCCCATCTCCGCATGGAAGGGCATTACGAGGTGAACGCCTCTTCTTCTTTGCTTCCTTACGAACGGCTTTCCTTTGGTTTTGGGAAAGATATCCTCCATTATGGAGACAAACGGAAATTCGGAACCTTCGACCTCATGAAGAAGGAAGACCTCCCCTCCTTCCTTCCTTTGCTTCATTTAGGAAAAGAGCCGAGCCAAATGGAAGCGGAAGAACTTTATGAAAAGCTTGTCGGCAAAACTCTTCCCATCAAATCCTTGCTCCTAGACCAATCCCTCCTCGCGGGGATTGGGAATATCTACGCGGATGAGATCCTCTACGCGTGCCATATTTCTCCAAGAACCAAGGGAAAGGACATCTCGTTCATACAATGTCAAAAAATCATTCAAGAATCGCGAAGAATCCTAAATTTTGCTATTCAAAACGGCGGGAGTAAAATCGCGACGTTTGAAACCCCAAACCACCTTCCTTCCATGCAGAATCACCTCCGCGTTTACGGAAGGAAAGGGGAATGTTGCCCCCAATGTGGAACGAGGTTCACGTATCGAAAAATCGGAGGCAGGGGGACGACCTATTGCCCCGTTTGCCAAACTTCCCCTTCCTTTGTCCTAGGGATCACCGGCCCCATCCATTGTGGAAAAAGCACGGCGACTTCCTATTTTGCGAGCAAAGGATACGCGGTATTTGACGCGGATCGAGAAGTCAAAGCCCTCTATCGCCTTCAAAGCGTTCAGGCGGCTTTGAAACGGGTGTTTGGCAAGGAAGCCGTCCATAAGGGAACCATCAACGCGCCGTTTCTTCGGGAAGCCTTGGCAAGCAACACCAAGAAGAAACGGGAATGGGAAGCGTATCTCGACCCTTTGCTTTTCAAACGGGCCAAGGAAATGGTGGAAGAGTTTCCCCGCGTCGTATTCGATGTTCCTCTTTTGCCTAGAAGTTCCTTGCTAAATTTCACCGACGCGGTGATTTTCCTCTCTTCCCCGGAAGAAACGAGGATGCGCCGCCTGGAAATCGAAGGGAAAGACGCGGAAGCGTTGCTTTCCTTAAACGCGGATTACCCCATGAAAAAAGCCGCGGAAATCGCGACTTTTCGGATAGAAAATAGTGGGAGCAAAGAAGAGCTCTTCGCTTCTTTATCAACTCTTCCTCTTCCCTGAAAAGACCAAACCGGTCAAATCCATTTCTTCCCCGCAGCAAGAACGGAGGAGGTTTTGGAGTTGTCTCGCCCGAGGGGAGCCAATCGAAGGGGAATACATCTGGGCGATTTCCCCCATTTTGAAGTCGCTGGAAAACGCCGTGAGGCGGTTAACTTTTGCTCGGGCATTCAGAATGGGGAAAAGGATGGAAGAATAGGCGAATCCGCTTTTGTCTTTCATCTCGCTTCCAAAATCGTCGAGGACGAGCAAGGGGACTTGGGTCAATTCCTCGATCTCTTTGGCGAATTTCTCTTTCGCTTGGAAAGAATCGGAACGAAGCTTTTCGACCAAAGAGGGGGTGTCGCAGAAGGCCACCGTTTGGGGCTCGTCTTCTCCGCGGGCAAAGTCCAAGGCGAAGCAAGCGAGCAAGAACGTCCTTCCGCACCCCCGGTTCCCCGTGATATAAGGCCAAACCGAACTCTTCCCCGACAAAATCTTGGACAAGAAAACCAAGGCTTTCTTCTTCTTTTCGCTTCGTTCAACGGAAGTTTTTAAGGATTCATCACTCCAAGATTCGGGGAAATCGCGGTACAAGAAATACGAACGGAGACGTTCGACTTTCTTCGCAAGAGGGCAAAGATGGAGCCTTCGATCGATGAGCCCGTCTTCGCGGAAGAGTTCCATTTGGTAATGGGGGATTTCTTTCGCGCAGGATTGGTAGCCCGGGCAAGTGTCGCAATAATGGAGGTCGTCGTAGAAATCCAAAAGGGGAACGAGGGCGAGTTTGGTCTCGGCGATCGAAAGGTGGAACTCGTCGCGGATCAAGGAGCAAAGCCGCGAATCCCCGCGAAGGAGTTCGAGCATTTCCTTTTGGGCTTCTTCCAAGCCGCCTCCCGCGGTAAGAGGAGTTTTCACGAGCGCTTTTTTCATCGGGAGTCCTTTCTCGAATAGATGTTATCGAACAAAGCATCGAGTTCTTCGTCCGATATTTCCTCGTCTTTTTTGGTTTCTTGGATATTATCTGGATAATCTTCCGTTACGGGTTTTGGTTCCGATTTTTTCTTGGGGGATTTCGAACCCAAGAGGGCTTCCATGGCATCCCGGGCGTTGGTGAGTTTTTTCCTCACGAGCAACGCGGCGAGCTTTTCGCATAATGGGGCGGACAAGACGTTGTCGTTGATGCCGAGGACGTAATCGATGACCGCGTTGACGCAAGGGCCGGGAAGCCCGAGGTCCAAACGGAGGCGTTCCACGAGTTTGAGGTCGGCTTCCGCGGGTTTGTGGAATCCCTGCTTGATGGAGAGGAATTGCGCGGGAGGGGTTCTGTCCATGAGGGCGATCTTCTTGGCGAGTTCGTCTTTTTCTTGGGGCAACGCGCTGTCCGTCGGAGCGTCCCGAAGGTAGGAAAATTTCATCCCTTCCCGGCACTTCTTGAGGAAGGAAGGACGGAGGAGTTTCTCCCCGAGGGGTTTGTAGGGGCTTAGGCTTTCCGCGGCGAATTGGGCGATTGTGGCGCTCGAATAGCCATAAAAGGCCGCGACTTCTTCCAAGAAGGCCTTCTCTTCAGGAGAAAGCATCTTGCTGGAATAGCCCCGGGAAGAGAGCTCTTCATCTAACGCGGACACGTCAAACCCAAGGTCCAAGATCTTCCGCGCTTCTTGGTCTTCCAAGGGATGGAGTTCTTCGTTCCATCCGCTTTTCCGGAAATAGGCGCGGAAAGAGGTCGAGACGTCTTCCGCTCCTTTGGGGGCGCCTTTTTCGGAATACCCTTTTCGGATTTTGGCCATGGTTTCCTTGCCTACTGATTCTTCTAGAAGACTTGAAAGCAAGAAATGGTTCAAAAAAGCTTGCGGGGACAAAGGAGGATACAGGAACAAGGAATACACCTTTTGGCTGTTGTCTTGCCTTAGATAAGAACGAAGAAGGCCTAGGGCCTCTAAGGCTTTGGAAGAATCCTCGAACTGTTGGTAAGAAACCCCCAAGAACTTCACGACGTCTTCTCCGGTGCAGAAAGAAGAGAAACCCGCTAACGCGAAAAGACCTTGGTAAACCCCCATCGCGGTGGATCCGAGGATGGGGAGATAGAGTTTTCCCAGGGTCTCAAACGAATCGTTGCCGATCGGGCGAGACAAGCTCAAGGAGACGTAATCTTTCGAACCGAGGATTTCCATACGCGCTATTGTAATCGGAAACTCGCATCTATTTCCATAGGAAAAACTCCCATAACATCGAGCCTTTTTGAGTTTTCCACAGCAAAAACGCGATGAATAGTGGACATTTTTGAGTTTTCCACATCCGAGAAGTTTTCCTTTTTTTATTCATGCGCGCGCGTCACGTGTTATAATGTTTTCGAATTAGGCAACTTTTTGTTGAGGTAACGATATGATTCGAAAAATTGGTGTTCTGACTTCCGGCGGCGATGCCCCGGGAATGAACTGCGCCATCCGCGCCGTTGTCCGCGCGGGACTCAAATACGGCCTGGAAGTCTATGGCGTCATGGACGGATACAAGGGTTTGGTAAACGACGACATGTTCTTAATGGACCGGCACTCGGTCTCCGACATCGTCAACCGCGGGGGAACCGTGCTCGGCACAGCCCGCCTTCGCGAATTCAAAGAAGAAAGCGTCCGCCAAATCGCCGTGGATAACCTCCGTCGCCGCGGAATCGATGCCCTTGTCGTCATCGGCGGGGACGGTTCCTACATGGGCGCCAAACGCTTGACCGAAATGGGCATCAACTGCGTTGGCCTCCCCGGCACCATCGACAACGACATCGCTTCGACCGATTACACCATCGGTTTCGATACCTGCTTGAATACCATCCTTTATTGCGTGGACCACATCCGCGACACGACTTCTTCCCATCAACGTTGCGCCATCATCGAAGTCATGGGCAACCATTGCGGCGACCTCGCCCTTTTCTCCGGCATTGGGGAAGGGGTGGAAATGATCATCACCCCCGACCATCCGATTCCGGAAGAGGAAATCGTCGCGAGCCTAAAAGAACTCCACGACGCCAAACGGAAACGCGCCATCGTCATCGTCTCAGAAAAAATGTTCCCCGACATCCACGAATTCGCCCGCCGCATCGCCCAAGAAACCGGGTTTGAAGCCAAAGCCGAAGTCCTCGGGCGCGTGCAACGGGGTGGAACCCCCAGCGCCTTCGACCGCATCCTCGCTGCGAGAATGGGCGCTTACGCGGTGGATTGCCTCCTCGAAGGGAAAGGCGGCATCTGCGTCGGGATGATCGACAACAAGATCGTCGACTTCGACATCCTTGAAGCCTTGCAACTCCCCCGGGACAAGCATCCGTCCATGCTTCGCCTTATTGATATCCTCAAATAAGAAGGACAAAACGATGTTACTCAACATTTCGAAGAAAACTAAAATCGTCGCCACGATCGGCCCGGCTTCCGACACCAAAGAACGCGTCTTGGAACTCTACAAAGCCGGGATGAACGTCATGCGCATCAATTTCTCCCATGGGGAATACCCGGAGCAATTGGCCAAAATCCAAATCGCCCGGGACCTCGAAAAGGAAGGGATTTTGATTCCGGTGGCCCTCGACACCAAAGGGCCGGAAATCCGTTGCCACAAATTCCAAGACGGGGCCGTCAAAGTTTCCACCGGGGATCAAATGGTCATCTCCATGACCGAACGTCTGGGGGGCCACGATGGGTTCAGCACCACCCACAGCGACCTTTACAAGGACGTCAAGCCCGGAGACCACATCCTCATCGATGATGGAAACCTCGACTTCCTCGTCGATTCCATCGACCCCAAGACCCACGAAATCCACGTCACCGCCCAAAACAACCACGTCTTAAAGGACCGCAAGGGCATCAACTGCCCCTTCTCCCGCCTTTCCGTCCCTTATATCTCCGAGAAAGACAAACAGGATCTCAAATTCGGATGCGAAAACCACGTGGACGTGATCTTCGCTTCCTTCGTCCGCCGCCCGGAAGACATCAAAGACCTTCGCGCCTTGCTCGCCGAATACGGCGATCCCACCATCCCCATCTTCGCCAAAATCGAAAATCCGGAAGGCGTGGAGAAAATCGAAGCCATCGTCGATGAGGCGGATGGCATCATGGTCGCCCGCGGTGACCTCGGAGTCGAAATTCCCCCCGAGCAAGTCCCGGTGGTCCAAAAACGCATCATCGACCTTTGCCGCGTGAAAGGGAAACCCGTCATCACGGCCACCCAGATGCTCGATTCCATGGTCACCCACCCCCGCCCCACCCGCGCGGAAGTCAGCGACGTGGCCAACGCGATCACCGAAGGCAGCGACTGCGTCATGTTAAGCGCCGAAAGCGCCTCGGGAGCCTACCCCGTCTTGGCCGTGGAAATGCAAGCCAAGATCGCCGCGACGATGGAAAAATTCCTCGATTACGAACGCCTCGCCAAAGAGAGTTACGACACCTCCGAAAAGACCAACAACGACGCGATTTCCAACGCCGTCGCCAACACGGCTTTGTTAATCGGCGCCCGCCTCATCGTGAGCTTCACCGAAACCGGAAATAGCACCATCCGCATTTCCAAAGCCCGTCCTTGCTGCCCGATCGTTTCGGTCACCAACCACCGCCGCACCGCGATGGCGGGAGCCCTCCATTGGGGCGTCTACTCCGTGCTTTTGAAGACCCCCAACATGCCGGACTTCATCGAGGAAATGGAAGTCATCGCCCTCAAGATCGCCCGGGACCTCGGCATCCCCGCGGGCAGCCCCATCTTGATGTCCGGAGGAACCCCCACCGGCGCAGGAAAAACCAACTTCATGCGCATCCTCACGGTGAATTCGGTTCGGGAAATCGAATAAACCTACCTAACAGAAAAAACCGGTTCATCCGGTTTTTTTCTTGCTTCTTATTTACTAAAAAAGGACGGGAGACCCGTCCTTGGGATTATGCCTCTTTTTGGGGAATGGGCTTTCGTTCGAAGATCTTTTCGTAGAGCTTTCGAAGCGCGGGGAGGAGGAAGGTGCTGACGAGATCAAAGGCGAGAACCCCAAGGAAGAAGCCAAAGGCCACGTCGGAGAGGTTGTGCGCCCCACGGAGGATGCGGGAAACCGCGGTTAAGGCTCCCCAAACGTAGAATCCAATTCGGACATAGCCTTGCTTGCCTTCGAGTTTTGGAAACAAAGGGAAGAGCAAGGTAATGGCCATCGGGACCACCGCATGGAGGGTGTGTCCGCTCGGGAAACTGTAGAATTCTTCTTTGCCCCATTCTTGGATGCCGAGGGCTTTCAAGACGGAATTCCCGGGGGTGCCGTATTTGGAGAAACTCCAGAATCCTTGGGGCTGATAGACCGGCAACCAATACGAAGCCGCGTTTTCCCCATACAAGGCCACCAAAGTCCGATAACGGGGACGGAGCCAAAGCATCTTGAGCCCTTGCATGACCCCCAAGGTGACAACGAACATACAAAGGATGCTCGCCCCAAAGACGCAGATTTCTTTGACGTTCGGGTTTTTGATCATGAATACCCAAGGGACCCCGCACGCCAAATAGACGAGGGAGTAAACGAGGGTCAACCACGAAGGGAAGTCCAAATGGGTGACGCGGTTCAACAAGTGACGGAAGTGATTGCCCCCATATAAGGAAGCGGCGAGGGCAAGGGCGAAGAACACCGCGGTCAAGAGAATGTTCAACCACTTCTTCTCGAATTTGGGATGGTGGAAAGCAAGGCAAGAAAGAGCGAAGACCACCAAGGTGAAGGCTGGAAGTTCGGCGATGAGTTCGAAGATTTGGCCAAAGAGGTTCTCTGGATCATAAAGGGATTGGGTGATCTTCAAATCCAGGAAAAGCGACACGACAAAGGCGACGAGGACTGCTCCATAGACGGCGATCCGTTCCCATAAATTCATTTTCGGTTTCATACTCTAGACTTTAGCACAAAAGACAACAAAGAAAAAGGACACCCGTGGAATCGGGTGTCCTAGGAGATGCGAATCCTTATTTGCCGAAGCGGAAGGCCTCGCGTCCGAGGTAGACCGCGTTTTCGCCGAGTTCTTCTTCGATGCGGAGAAGTTGGTTGTATTTGGCGACGCGTTCGGTACGGTTCGGGGCACCGGTCTTGATTTGGCCGGCGTTGAGGGCGACGACGAGGTCCGCGATGGTGGTGTCAGCGGTTTCGCCGGAACGGTGGGAGACAACGGCGGTCCAGCCAGCGTTCTTGGCCATCTTGATGGCGGCGATGGTCTCGGAGAGGGTTCCGATTTGGTTCAATTTGATCAAAACGGAGTTGGCGACGCCGAGTTCGATGCCGCGGGCAATGATCTTGGTATTGGTGACGAAGAGGTCATCGCCGACGAGTTGGATCTTCTTGCCGAGTTTCTCGTTGAGGAGTTTCCAGCCTTCCCAGTCGCCTTCGGCCATGCCGTCTTCGAGGGAGATGAGCGGGAATTCCTTGGCGATTTTTTCCCAGTGGCGGACAAGGGTCTTCGAGGTGTAGACCTTGCCGGATTTGGGTTGACGGTAGACGAATTGGCCATCTTCGGTCTTTTCGCCGTCTTTGGCCCATTCGGAAGCGGCGGCGTCCATGGCGAGCATGAAGTCAACGCCCGGCTTGTAACCGGCTTTCTCGATGCCTTCCATGATGAGGGTGAGGACTTCTTCGTCCGAGCCGTGCTTGGTGTTGGGGGCGAATCCGCCTTCATCGCCGGCTCCGGTGGAGAGGCCGGCCTTCTTCAAGATGCTTTGAAGGGCGTGGAAGACTTCGGTGCACCAGCGGAGAGCTTCGCTCCAAGAGGGGGCGCCGACCGGCATGATCAAGAATTCTTGGGAGTCGATGTTGTCGTCGGCGTGGGCTCCGCCGTTCATGATGTTCATCATCGGGACGGGGAGGACGTTGGCGCTCGTTCCGCCAATGAAGCGGTAGAGCGGTTCATGGAGGCTCGCGGCGGCGGCGTGGGCAGCGGCGAGGGAGACCGCGAGGATGGCATTAGCGCCGAGTTTGGATTTGTTTTCGGTGCCATCGAGTTCGATCATCTTGTGATCGACGGCGAAGGTGTCGCGGGCATCCATGCCGATGAGGGCCGGAGCGATGATTTCGTTGATGTTGCGAACGGCGGTCAAAACGCCTTTTCCGCCGTAAACGGATTTGTCTCCGTCACGGAGTTCGAGGGCTTCGCGAGTGCCGGTGGAAGCGCCCGAGGGGGAAGCGCTGCGGCCAACGGTGCCATCGGCAAGGGTGACTTCGGCTTCAACGGTCGGGTTGCCGCGGGAATCAATGATTTGGCGGCCATAGACTTTGACGATTTTGGTGTCCATGTAAGTAAAGTTTTCTCCTTTAACTAGATTGCTTTGCAATCAGCGAAAACATTATAGGCATTTCTTATATCAAGAGGAAGGGAAAACCGAATTATCGGTATTCTTTTGCCGATGGAAATTCGCCGATTTTGGTTTATTTCCTGTTTACCCAACTGCAGAATTGGGAAAAAGCATGGATTTTGGGAAGAAGGAAACGCGAATTTTGTCCAAAACGAGAGAAAATGGAGGAAAGAAGGAATATTGGCCTAAGGTGAAAACGCCCTATATATAAGAAGATACGCAACCGCAGATTGCTTTCGGTTGGCAAAGAGGAAGCGCATAATGGTTGGGAAAGGAATGTCCCATGAAAAAAGTTGTGTTCCCCCTTGGCATCGTCGCCATCATTCTCCTCGCCATCAGCATCCTCGCCCACTTCCTCTTTGGAGGTTTCGTTCTCTATTGGAGCCAGGATCCTAGACTCATTTCCTACATCCTCTCCAAAATCCCCCAAACCAATCCTTACGTCCCAACCGAGGCGGAAATCCAAATGGGGATCTTCACTTTTGGCTGGGCTGTTATTGCTTTGGGGTTCCTCTTGATCCCCGGGCTCATCGTGGATATCCTCATCACTACTTCTTCCCGCGACGAAAGCAAACCGAACGGGCTTGCCAAGGGAATCACCCTTGGAGTCCTCGACCTCCTGTTCGGAAGCAAATTCCTCGGAGTCCTCGAAATAGTCGAAGTCACTTGCTTCGAAACGAAGTAATCGGAACGGGTTTCCCCACTTTGACGGAAAAAGCTTTCCTTTCCTTGAAGTGGGGTTTTCTTTTGGAATCAAAATCCCAAATATCAAATACGGGAAATCGTCCTTTTTAAAATCGGGACAGTTATCAAAGCAACGGCGAATCCGTACCGCGAAACAAGTGTGGCAACGGTGAGCACAAATCGCGCAAAAACCCGGATTCTCTTTTTGGGCGAAAAATAGCAGAAAACGATACGAAAAAGGCCTCCAGGATTAGGGGGAAACCAGGAGGCCACGCTATTCGCGCACATGTATTATCATGAATACGAGTAATATTTTCAAGCGGAATAACCCCGTTTCCTTTGAATTCTTTTTCCCGGATTACTTTTCGTTTTTTGGATTTTATTTTAGCGATTTTATTAATTTAGAAATCTAAATTTTCGGTGGTTTTTTATTAGATAACGGTTATTTTCTTTCTACCATTCCATCTCAATTGCGACATCTTTTGCCCTGTAGGATTTTACTTTTCGTTTTTTCTTTCCTGTTTATCGATGGAATCTTAGTAATGATTCCGACTGGAAATTCTCTCCTTTTCCGCGGATTTCTCTTGAATGGTTTTAAAATCGTTCTATACTCTTTTTGGCGATGAACGAGACAAGCCTACTCCGAATACGGAGCAAGACAGGCACCACTCGGGAGCCACTCCGCGAAATAAGTGAAGCGTATTCCCTGCGATAAAGGGGCCAAAGAGCGAAAAAGGGTTCGCCTTTTTTCGAAGTAAGGTGGTACCGCGTCGTCCCCGACGTCCTTGCAGAAAGGATTTCGGGGACGTTTTTATTGGAGGTTACCACATGTTACTCATTTACGAAGGAAAGGAATTCGAGGTCGCTTCCCCGTTGAACGGGTTCGAAGCCGCGAAGATCTTGGATCCCAGCAAGAAAAACAAGGCCATTGCCGTCAAGCAAAACGGACGTTTGACCGACATGAACGTTTCGGTGGAAGAAGGGGAAATCGAATTCGTCCTTCCGGATTCCCCCGAGGGTTTTGAGATGATCAACCATTCCTGCTCCCACTTGATGGCGCAGGCCATTCTCCGCCTCTACCCGCAGGCCAAATTCGGTTTCGGCCCCGCGATCGAGGAGGGGTTCTATTACGACGTCGATTTCGGGGACGTCGTCCTCACCGACAAAGACTTCCCCGCGATCGAAGCGGAGATGAAGAAAATCGTCAAGGAAAACATCCCCTTCCGCCGCAAGGAGGTTTCCAAAGAGGAAGCCCTAGCCTTGTTCGCCGACAATCCCTACAAAATCGAGCGCATCCAAGAGCTCGAAGGGACCATTTCGGTTTACGAGCAAGGGGAATTCAAGGACCTTTGCCGCGGTCCTCACGTCCCGAGCACCGGGTATTTGAAGCACTTCCGCCTTCTGAGCCTCGCCGGGGCCTATTGGAGGGGCGATAGCAAAAACAAGATGCTCACGCGCATCTACGCGACCTGCTATCCGACCGAAGAGTCCTTAAAGGAACACCTCGAAACGTTAGAACGCCGCAAGGCCAACGACCACCGCCGCTTAGGGAAGGAACTCGGGCTCTTCATGCTGAGCGATTACGCTCCCGGAATGCCCTTCTTCCTCCCCAAGGGTCAAATCGTTTACAACGAACTCCTTTCTTATTGGCGCGAAATCCATCAAAAATACGGCTACAGCGAAATCACGACCCCGACGATGATGTCCCGGGAATTGTGGGAAACTTCCGGTCACTGGGACCATTACAAGGACAACATGTACACGACGAAGGTCGATGAAGCCGATTACGCGATCAAGCCGATGAATTGCCCTGGGGCGATTCTGGTTTACCAAAACGGCATCCACAGCTACCGCGATCTCCCGCTTCGGTACGCCGAACTCGGCCATGTCCATCGCCACGAAGCTAGCGGGGCCCTCAACGGCCTATTCCGCGTCCGCGCCTTCACCCAAGACGACGCCCACATCTTGATTCGCCGCGACCAGATCGAAGAGGAAGTCAAATCGATCATGAAACTCATGGACGAAGTCTACGACGTCTTCGGCCTCACCTACCGCATCGTCCTCTCGACCCGTCCGGACGATTACATCGGGGAAATCGAATTCTGGAACCAAAGCGAAGAAGCCCTCGCTTCCGCTTGCCGCGATTCCGGGCACGACTTCCAAATCAACCCCGGGGATGGCGCCTTCTATGGCCCGAAGCTCGACTTCAAGCTCCGCGATTCCATGGGTCGCACCTGGCAATGCGGAACGATTCAGCTCGACGTGAACTTGCCCCACCGCTTCGGATGCTTCTACATCGACGAATCCGGGAACAAGGTGGAACCCGTCATGCTGCATCGCGTGGTGTTCGGTTCGGTCGAGCGCTTCCTCGGCATCTTGATTGAAAACTACGGAGGCGCCTTCCCGACTTGGCTAGCCCCCGTCCAAGTGGAGATTTTGCCGGTGAACAACGACGCCCACCTGGAATACGCATCGGAAGTTCTTGCCGAACTTCAAGGCATGAAGGTCCGCGCGGAAATCGATTCGAGCAACGAAAAACTCGGTTATCGCCTCCGCCAAGCCGTCGTAAGCAAGATTCCTTATACCTTGGTCATCGGGGACAAGGAAAAGGAAAATCATCTCGTCACTTACCGCATCTATGGCCAAAAGGAGCAGATCACCGTCTCCTTGGAAGAATTCAAAGCCTTGATTTCCGAGTCGATTTCGAAAAAACTCCGTTACTAAGAATAACGGGCCACCCGCGAGGATGGCCCGTTTTTTATTCCAGCCCTTCTTCGAGGACTTCGAGGTTCCTCGTCCGTTCGAAGGTAATCAGCTTTTTCTTGAGGGAGGATTCGGCGACGTAGGTCCCGAGTTTTCCGTTCGCCCGGATGACCCGGTGGCAGGGGATAAGGATGGGGCAAGAATTGGAAGAGAGGATTTCTTCCACTTGTTCTGGAGACATCCCGAGTTTCGCCCCAATCGTTTCGTAAGTGCTTAGCCGGGCATAGGGGATGGACTTTTTGACGAAGGAAAGGACCTTCTGCTCTTCTTCGCTTCCCATCGGGGAGCAAGGAACGTCAAAGGTTTCGCGTTGCCCGGCGCAATATTGGTTGAATTCCTCGATCGCTTGGAAGAGGATTCGGTTTTCCTCGTGGATGCATCCTTGGGGGACGCCTTCCCCAAGGTGAACCGTGAGGATCGCCTCTTCAGAGGCAATCATGGTGACGTTGCCTAACGGGGTGTCGTAGGTCTCATAGAAATAGGAATCGCTCATGCTGTATTCATTTTGGAATTTCTCCTTTGAAGGTCAAGAGGGAATTCGCTTCGAAGGCAAAGGAGCGATAAGGAAGGAAAATATAGAGGAAAATACCTATGAGGTACTTTCAATTCGAAAAAATCGAAGTAAAATGAAAGCATGACAAAAGTATTAGCCCCCTATACCGCCGCGATATCGGTCAACAGCGAAATTCTCACGAGCGCCGCGAATATCGCTTACGAAGTCGGAAGGCTCTCCCTTTCGGGCGTCTCTTCCCCCACCCCCGCCCTCCTTGCCCAGGAAGTGGAGGCTTCCCTCAAAGAAGAAGGGATTCTCCTCACCCCTTCCCAGTTTCGGGCCTTGCGAAGAGGCGAAGAAATCGCAGGAAGGAAAGAAGCCAAGGCGTTGTTTTCGCTTTATTCCAAGATAGGCCGCATCCGTCCCTGCGACCCCGAGTTCTTAACGGAATTTGAAAAATCGATGTTCCCCGATGGCACCCCCAACCGCATGGGACGGAAGGTGGAAGGCTTTCCTTATCCCCTTCCCTTACGGGCGAAGATCCCCTCGATGATGCGGGGAATTTACCATTTCGCCCAAAGCAAAGAACGGCATCCCTTGCTCGTGGCCTTGCTCTTCTATTACGAAATCCTCGCGGTGCAACCCTATTCCCAATTCAGCAAAACCCTCGCCACCTACCTCATGAAGGCGATTTTGGTTTCTTATTCCAAGGAATTCGCCGCGATCCCCCTCGCCCGGGCTTTTTATCTCCATAAAGAACAGATCGAAAAAGCCTACGCAGAATCCGTCGCTTCCCAAGACACCGCGCCCTTCTTGAAAGAGGCGATGCGGTTGCTCGAAGCCGAGATCCTCAAAGCCCAACGGAAAAGCGTTCGGCAAAAAGCCGAATCCACCCCTTTGGTGGACCGCCTCCTTTCCCTCATGGAAGATGGGAAATATTACAAGGCGAGCGAGCTGTTGGCCTTGCTTGGCCTCACTTCTCGCTTAGGGCTTGCCAAAAATTACCTCCGGCCCGCTTTGGCATCCAAGCGGATCGAGATGGCCAATCCCCTCTCCCCCACCGACCGCAACCAACGGTATCGAAAGGTCCTTGAACCATGATTTACTGCGCCATCGCTTCCTTTTTGCTCTATTGCGCCGGATTCATCCTCGGCGTTTTGCCGAAAACCAAATCCTCTTTGCCTTTTCGTATCCTCTCGGGGAGTTTGCTTGGGCTCGGGCTTTTGGCTTTCGCCATTTCCGGAAGCATTGGGTTTGCCAGAATTTACGCGAACGACAAAACCTTCCTCGCCATCCTCGCGGTGGTCTTCGCTTCCTTAGCGCTCCTTCTTCTTCCTTTTTACGCCTATTTCAAAACCTCACGCCCGAAGTTATCCAGCGTTCTGTTAGGGTTCCTATTCGTCCTTGGGGTGGCCTTCCTCATATCGATGATCGCCTTGTCCCAGGACGCCATGATCCGCGACGAGATCAATCAAACGTCCCAAATCTGATGGGCCAAACCCGGAACATCCACGAAGGGGTTCCGGTTTTTTTGATAGGCGAAAACCGCGTCGTTTCGTTCCCTTTCCCGGTCGGAAATGGGATCGAGGTCGTTCCATTCAAGATAGGTTTCGATCGCCCAACTCGATAAGGAGGGATAGGCTTTCCCATCGAACGAAGCATAGGATTTCCATCCAGGCAATTCGCTTTGGTAACGGGTCACAAAATAGAAATAGATTCGGGCGATATCCCCTTTGTATTCGTCGATGACTTCACAACAAGACCCCGAATAACCGCGGTTTTTCTGAGAGTCCCCCGTTCCCACGGTCGTGCCGTTGGTGGACTTGTAGCTCACGTTGCTTCCCACGTAACCATGAGGGAAATTCGAGCGGCGGTTATTGACGTAGGCGTCCGTGGGCAATAGATGGTGGAGGTCGCTTTTCATCGGGGCGCGCTCGGAGAAGACGCTTTGGGGAATCGTGTGTTCTCGGTTGAACATCTGCCCTTCCTTGCTGTAATTCCCTTTCCCAGGAGCCCCTTGATGGTCCGCGGTCGGGGAATAACGATAGGCGGAATACATATCCACGATTTTCCCTTCTTCGTCGGTGTCCGTGCTCGAATAGGCCTCATATGCGAAATCGTAACCTTTGCTTTGGTAGCCTTTGGAAATGCGTTCGCACAAGGCAGTTTTGAGGTTGGCCCCTTTTAAGGACCAATTGATCCCTTGGTAGTATTCGTCGGAAGAAGAGGGCAAGGTCGTCGAGGTCGATGAAGAAACGCTGCTAGATTCGCTTTCCGTCGTCGAATCCAACACTTCCGAGGAAGAGGTTTCCGGCGTCGAGGTTTCGGGCAAACTTCCTCCCACGTACACAGTGAGGGAAGATAGGCAAAAACGAATGCTTCCCGAGAGAGAAAAAGAAGAAACCGGAATCCCAAACGAGGTGGAATAGGTCGGGGAGGAAGAAGGGACGGTCTCTTCCAAAACAGGGGAAGTGAGTTCGTTTCCTCCCCAAGTCAAAATCAAGGAATAGGGCGAAGAATAGACGAAAGAATAGACTTCAATCGCTTGGATTGGGGTCGAAAAAGTAAACGACATGCTGCCGGATTTGTTTCCGCTACCGATACGAACCGCGCTTCCGACTCCGCCGGAATAGCAATTCGAACCATGGACGGATACCTCGATTTCGCTTTCGTAACATTTCGAATCAAAGACGGAGGAACCCGTGTATTTTGTTTCCCCGAACTCAATGCGATACGACTTCCCCGTTTCTTCGCTGGAACTAGAAGATTCACCCAAAACAGGAGACGAATTTTCTTCTAGGCTGGAGGATTCGTCCGTAGATAGGCTCGGAACAGAATCCGAAAGAGTCGATTCCAAGGATTCTTCTTCACTAGTTACGGAAGAAGTTCCTCCGCAGGAACCGAGCAAAAACGCCCCAAGAACGAAGAGGCAAGGGAATTTTCCCGTCGATTGCATTTTCATAGCGAGATAGAGTATACCACGATTCGCCTTTCTTTTCTTGCCAATCCCCCGTTCCCCTGCCTAAAATCCCTATCAATGAAGAAAAAAGCGGCCCGTTATCTCTCTTCCTTCCCGCCTACTAGTTTGCTTGGGAAGCACATTTTCATTACGGGAGGGAATTCCGGGATCGGACTAGGTCTTGCTCAACACGTTTTGTCCTTAGGCGGGATCCCCCACCTTTGCTGCCGAAACCAAGAGAAGGCCGAGGAAGCCAAGCGCGCTTTGCTTTCTTCCTTTCCTAACGGGCAAGTTCACCTCCATTCCCTCGATCTCTCGCGTTTTGATAGCATCGATTCGTTCCTGGAGGAACTCGCTTCTTCTTCCTTCCCCATCCACGGTTTCGTGCATAACGCCGGGACCTTCCGGCAAGAAAAGCGGAAGACGGAAGACGGATACGATTTGACCCTCATGACCAATTTGATCGGGACGATCCGCTTAAACGAAGGTTTGGTTCCTTTATTCGCCAAGCAAAAGGAGCCTCCCGTGGTGGTTTTCACTTCTTCCTTAAGCGCCACTTGGTCGAAGATTTCCTTCTCTTCCATCCAAAATCCCTACCCCAAAAGCAAGGTCGGCCTTTACGCGGAAAGCAAACGCGGGATTTACCTTTACGCGCGGAATTGCCAGAAAACGGAGTCCCTTCCTTATGTCCCCGTGTTAACCCATCCCGGGATCACCTTCACCCCCCTCTTTTTCAAAGGATACCCCAAGGCTTTCGCCGCTTTCCTTTCCCCCATCTTCCGTTTCTTGTTCCATTCCCCGGCCGAAGCTGCCTTGATCGATCTCGAAGCGCTTCTTCACCCATCCAAAACGGTATATTTCTCTCCTTCTGGCCTCTTCTCTTGCAGCGGGCTCCCCAAAGGGAAAAAGTTCCCTCGAAAACTCGAACGAACCCAGGATGGCCCCATCCCGGAACTGCTAAAGAACCTCCAAAAGTAAGGGGGAAGCCAATCGACGATATTCCTTCTTGAAGGAAGGGCGAATTCGAGTATACTTGTAGCCGTCGATAAATGTAGAAAGCAATCGCTTCCGGCGATTCGCCAGACTCCCACGGGAAGTTGGCCAAGCACTACTGAAACTGCCTTAGCTTCAGAAGCCGGACCCATTGCGCCCGGCTTTTATTGACTATCTGGAGGAAATGTCCCATCGCTTACAACATGAACCAAAACCGCGCTCGCCCGCAGAAGCGCCTCGATCCGATCAACGAGAACATCCGTTACCCGGAAGTTCAAGTCATTGGCCCTAACGGAGAAAACCTCGGCCGCATGTCTTCCCGCCGCGCGAATGAAATCGCCGCCGGCTACGACCTCGACCTCTATTGCGTCGCCCCGCAAGCCAATCCCCCGGTCTGCAAGATCCTCAATTACGGGAAATACCGTTACGAGAAAGAAAAGTCCGAGAAAGAAAACAAACGGAAATCGAAAGCCGCCGCGAGCGAACTCAAGGAAATCCAGCTCCACATCTCCATCGGAGAGCACGACCTTCAAACGAAGGCCAAGCAAGGAAAAGGCTTCCTGAAAGACGGCGACAAAGTGAATATCCGCGTCATCCTCAAGGGTCGCGAAATGGTTCACAAAGAGATTGGCGAGGAGCTCATGGTCCGATTCATCGGATTGCTCCAAGAAGGGGAAGCCCCCACCCAGATCGAGAAAAAGCCGAGTTGGGATGGAAAATGCTATTCCTGCATCGTCGCACCGAAAGGCAAGAAGTAAGGAAGGAGAAACACACTATGCCAAAAATGAAAAGCAACCGCTCCATCAGCAAGCGCGTTAAAGTTACCGGCACCGGTAAACTCAAATTCGTCCACGCTTACAAAGGACACCATGCGCCGTACAAAACGGCCAAACAATCCCGCCAACTCCGTCGCGCGGGAATGATCGACAAGACGGACTACAAGCGTATCCGCTTCTTCATCGCGAAATAAAGGAGGCAATGATCAATGGCTAGAGTTAAAGGTGGCACCGTTACCCGTGCCCGTCGCAAAAAAATCTTGAAGCGCGCAGAAGGCTACTTCGGCGCGAAGCACCTTCTCTTCAAGACCGCCAAAGAGCAAGTTTGCCACTCGCTCCGTTACTCGTACAATTCCCGTCGCCTCCTCAAGCGCGACTACCGCAAGCTTTGGATCAAGCGCATCAACGCCGCTTGCCGCCTCAATGGCATCTCCTACTCCAAGTTCATGGGCGGGCTCAAGAAAGCCGGCATCGAAATGAACCGCAAGATGCTCTCGGAAATCGCCATCGCCGATCCGAAAGCCTTCACTGCGCTCGTTGAGAAAGCCAAATAAGGAAGTGATTCCATCAAAAACCGCGGAAATACCATTCCGCGGTTTTTTTACACTTGTATAAAAATATTTTATAGAATCTCGAATCTATCGGAATTTATTCTCGGCTATCCCAAGCTTCTTCCATCCGCCGTAACGCTTCGAGGAGGCGAGAACGAGGCAACGCGATGTTCATCCGGAAATGGGTGGGATCTTCGTAAAGGGAGCCTTTGCTTAGATACACTCCTTTGCTTTGGAAAAGTTCCACGGCTTTTTCTGCCTTTTCGCATCCAATCCAAAGAAGGTAAGTCGCTTCTTGGGAATCGAGGGAGAATTCTTCGTGCCTCGAAACGAATGCTTCCACGAGGCGTTTGTTCTCTTGGAGGTATTCGTTTAACGCGTCAAGGTAAGGTCCTCCTTCTTCATAGGCCGCGATGCTTGCCAGTAAGGCGAAGGAAGAAGGTTCTCCGCAGTCATCCGCGTACAGGGTGTCTTGCAAGAGGCGTTTCCAGTCGGGGCGTTCCACGTAAGCAAAGGAGGTCTGGATGCCCGCGAGGTTGAAGGATTTGGAAGGGGAAGAGGCCATGATGGCGACTTCTTTTGCCCCTGGAATCGAAAACAAGGGGAGATACGTCGTGGAGGAAGGGGAAATCGGCCCATGGATTTCATCGCTGAAAAGGACGACGTGGTGCTTTTTGGCTAGGGCGATCAAGCGCTTCAACTCCTCTTCACTATGGTTTCGGCCCAAGGGGTTATGGGGATTGCAAAGAACGAAAAGGGAAATCGAACCGAACGCTTCTTCGAGCTTGTCCCAAGGATAAGAATAATTCACTCCATCAAAATCAAACGGGATTTTCTTCACGGGAACCCCAGAATGGAGGGCGGTCGACAAAAAGCCATTGTAGGCGGGAGTCATCAAACCCACCCCTTTTTGCCCAAAAGCTCGGATGCAGGCGGTCAAAGTGGCGATGACCCCGGTGGAAAAAAGGACGTCGCCAGGGACAAGGCCGAGCCCAAATCGCAGATCATAGAACCTCGCGATGCTGCTTTGGAACTTCGGATCGTCCTTCACGTAGCCAAATAGAGGGAATTCCATCCGCTTTTTCAAGGCGTTCACGATGCATGGGGCGGTGGGGAAATCCATGTCCGCGAGGGATAAAGCGATGCTGTCTTCCCCCAAACCCTCGTATTTGACCGAATCGCTATGGACGCGGTCGAAGATTTGATCAAAGGGATTCATCGACGATAATCTCCGTATTTTCCAAGGGAATGGAAGGGTCGTCGCGGATGATTTCCCCGATTCCTTTCGCGAGGATTCTCCCCGAGATGGGGTTTTTGACCGAGACGATGGAAGAGAGGATTCGCGCGTCAATCCGGGAGCAATATTCAAAGCAACGGTCGACCCCGTCGAAGACGCAGTCAATCAAGGTGAGGCCATCGATGTAGCAAAACCCCTGCAAGGATGAGATAGTACAACGGATCAAAGTAAGGTTTTTCGAATTCCAGCCAAAATATTCTCCCGAAATGGAGCAATCGACCAAAGTGCAGTCTTCGCTATTCCAGAAGGCGTCTTTGGAAGTGATTTGGCAACGAGAAAGCCTCACTTTCTTGGCCCCATCAAAGCAATAATCGCTGTCTTTTAGAGTCAAAGCGTTCCCTTCTCCTTGTTCCATCTCTTTTCCAAAATAAGTTCCCCCTTGGACAAGGAGATGGTCCATGGTGACCTGCTCGTTCCACCAAAGGGTTTCTAACGGGGAAGAAAAGGTGATATCGCGAAGGGAAATGTCCTGACAATGGCGGAATCCTTTGGGAGCATCGTAACGAAGAGCAGAGAAACTCGAATGCGAGGTATACCAAATCCCCGCGCGGGCCCCTTCCTCGAAGAGGCATTCGGTGACGTTTTCGTTTTCCCCATACCATAAGGGATATTTCCCCCGGAAAAGGCATTGGGAGATTTCGAGGTTGCCGGTTTCTTTTAAACAAGACTCCCCTTCATTGAAGGTGCAGGAGGCGATTTTGGCATCGGCGCACCCAAACAAGGGCCGTTCCCCTTGGTAGGTTTCCCCTTGGATTATTCGCATGTTTCCCCGCTTCCCCCTGGCACTCGGATCGTTTGGATGTTCTGCACCGCTTCTTCGATTTGGGAGGCGTAATCCCATTTGGATTCGTAATAGAGGCAATCGTCGAGTTTGGGCTTGGTCTTGGGCTTTTTGGGCTTGAAGATGGTGCAGCAATCTTCAAACGGGCGGATGGAAATCTCGTACGTTCCGATCCGTTTCGCCGTGTTGATGATGGAGAGCTTGTCGCTTGTGGCAAGGGGACGGAGAATTGGGTAGTTGGTCACTTCATTGATGACATAGAGGGAATCGAGGGTTTGGGAAGCCACTTGGCCGATGGATTCCCCGGTCGCTAGAGCCAGGCACCCCTTGGTTTTGGCCACGCGTTCCGCCAAACGGAGCATCATCCTCCGCATGATGGTGATGCAATACGGTTCGGGGACGTGCTCGTAAATCGCCTCTTGGATCTTGGTGAAGGGGACGATGTGGAGGCGGAAAGAGGGCTGGTAGGCGGTCAAAGCGCCGAGCAAATCAGTCAATTTGTCGATGACGCGTTCGGAAGTATAAGGCGGGGAAGCGAAATGGATGCCTTCCACGAGGATTCCCCTTCGCAGCAAAGAATACGCGGCGACGGGGCTATCGATGCCCCCGGAAAGAAGCAAGCCGGCTTTCCCGTTCATCCCCAAAGGATATCCCCCGAGTCCGAGGAATTCATGGCAAGAAAGGTAGACCCCTTTCTCCCGAACGGTGATGCGAAGGAGAATGTCGTAATGGTGCAGATCGACTTGCAAGGAAGAATGGTCAAGAAGGTAATCCGCGACTTGGCAGGCCAAGGAATAGGAATCGAGGGGATAGGATTTGTCCACGCGTTTCACGTCGATTTTAAACGTCGTGCCCTCTTCGTTTTGGAGGAGTTCTAAGGCCGCCTTCGCGATCTCTTCGACGGATCTGCCCACCTGGGCGACGAGGGAAATCTTTTGGATTCCGCTGATTTCTTGGAGCCTAGCGACCACGGCTTCATGGTTTTCTTGATGAAGGTAGACCGCGCAGAAATCGTGATTGCCTTTCACTTCCAAAGTCGGGAAGGAAGAAAGGGCGACGCGGATATTGTGGGTCAAGCGGTCGATGAAGGAGGAACGGTTGTTCCCTTTGGTGGACAATTCACCATAATGGATGAGCAAGGAATCGTATTTCATATTGGGCGGATCTCCTGAAGGATGGCGGACAAATGGGAGAGGAAGGCATCGATGTCTTCTAGGCTCGCGCTAGGGAGCATCGATACGCGGATGGGGTTGGCGCAGGCCCGGGGGGATTTCCCCATGGCCTCTAGCACATAACTCACGTTTTCTTTTTTCGAGGAACAGGCCGAAACGGAAGAAACGTAGATGCCCGAAGAAGAGAGGGCTTCCACGACGACCGATGCTTTGTGGCGGGTCAACGAGAAATTCAACACGTAAGGGGAAGCGTCGAGAGGCGAATTCAGTTCAATCCCCTCAATTTGGGACAAGCCTTTTCTTAGATACGCGCATAAGGCCTGCTCTTTTCGGAGATTCTCCGCTTCGCAAGACAAGGCATCGATCAAAGCCTTTCCCATCGAGGCGATGGATGGGGCGTCGCTCGTGCCTCCGCGAAGCCCGTATTCCTGTTCCCCTCCGTTATTTTGGGGGACGAGGCGAATGGTTTTCTTGAAACAAAGGGCGCCCACTCCTTTCACCGCGCCGAATTTATGGCCGGAAAAAGAGAACAAATCGAGGCTTTGGTAGGGAACTGGCAGCTTCCCGATCATCTGAGTGACGTCGCTATGGAAGAAGGCTTTGGGGAAATGGTGGACCACCTCCGCGAGTTCTCGGAGGGGCTCAATGGTCCCCGTTTCGTTGTTGACCCCCATGACCGAGACGAGAATCACGTCGTTTCCCATGGAAGAGCGCAAGGTGGAAGGAAGCAAAACGCCGCGTTCATCCAGGGGTAGGTATTCCACGACGAAGCCGAACCGTTTCGACAATTCCTCCAAGGCGTTTTTGACCGATGGGTGCTCAATGGGGGTGCTTAAAATGCGTTTTCCCCGGTTTTGGTAAGAAAAGGCGGTTCCCTTGAGGGCCAGATTATTGGCTTCGGTCGCTCCCGATAGGAAAAGCAAGCGATGGGAGGATCCCAGTCCAAATGCAGAAAGGAGGTCGTTTCTGGTTTTTTCCACGATTTTGGAAGCGTCAAAGCCAAGCCCGTGCAAGGAAGAAGGATTGCCGTAATGGTTCTTGGCCACCTCGACATAGGCTTCTAGGGCAAGGGAAGAGACAGGGGTGGTGGAGGCGGCGTCAAAATAGATCATGGCGCGAGGCTCCTATTCTTCCCCTTGGGTATCCTTTTTGGCGAGTTCCGAAATGGTGGCGTAAGCGGCGGCGAATTGGCCGGCGAAATAGAGGCCTTCCCCTTGGGCGACCCGGGCGTTGTATTCCGGGTTCATAGAACGGTAACGGTTGCAGAATTTGACGGTGCTGTCGGTCAAGCGTTGGTTTTGCAGGCCCAAATCGATTTCCCGGACGACGGCGTCCCCTTCCGTTTTCAAGCGATTGACGAGTTCGTTGACGGCGATGACGTCGATCGGCATCGTGAGTTTGGCCTTGATTTGGTCGACGACGCCATAAAGGGCGTTGATGCGTTCTTCCATGGGCTCGCAAAAGGCGGGGACCCGCATGGTGGAGAGGCGGTATTCGGCATCGCGGAGGCGGGTGTCGTAGAGGTAAAGGGAACGGCTCGCTTCTTCGCTGTCGGCTTTCATGGAAAGGAGGAAACGGTTGAAATCCTCGATGGCGTTGGAAGCGCGTATCGCGTCGTCACGCAGGGCGTACATGCGCTCGACGAGGAGGGTGAAGGGTTGGCGCGACCCGGAATGGATCAAGGTATCCAGGGTGCGCTTCGCCGCGCCGGAGACGTTAATGAGCTTTTTGATCTCATCGATTTTCTCTTGTTCGGAGCTTGGGAGGGCGTAAATCCGTTTCACGTCGGTCAAGGAATTGCAGAGGCGGATGTAGCGTTTTTCCACGACGGCCTCTTCTTTGTAGATGCCATCGCATTCCGAATCGAAGGTGACCCGGGCGTCTTTTTCCTTTTCAAAAGCGGTCATGTAATCGTCGATCCGGGCAAGGATGGCGTCGAGTTCTTGCTGAACCCCGGGGAGATTGAAGTCCTGGACGCGCAAGGTGATGTCTTTCAACTGGGTCTGCATGTCTTGAATGGAGGCCGAGCTGATGAGGTGTTGGAGGGGGTATCCCGCCTTGAGGAGTTCCTCATAACGGTTTTGCAACGAAGCGATTTTCTCGGGAATCATCGATTGGATGGTAATGCAAAGATTCGGCATGTCCACGAGGATTTTGCCCAAGGCGTCGATGACTCCCCCGATTCGGGGAAGGAGTTCCTTGGCTTCGTCGTAATCGGCTTTTTCCACGAAATCCTCGAATTCCTTGAAATGGTCTTCGAGCAAGCCAAAGGCTTTTTCAAAGGAAGCGCTGACGAGCGAGAGGTCGGCTTGTTTCACGTAATAGTCCTGTTTGACCTTGCGGAGTTTTTCTTTCAATTGCAAGGAAGCGGTGCGGCAATCTTCTTCGGGGCGAACCACCGCTTGGAGGTCGCGGGCGAGGGAATCCACGTCTTGGCCATAACGGGCCACCGCGTTGGAGGCGTTGCCGAATTCGATTTTGAGGGTTTTGTAATCCCGTTCCGCGATGAGATCCTTGAGTTTATTGACTTCGAGTTGGGCGACCGCGTCCCCTTTCTCCCGAATGTCTTTGACGCGTTTGGAGAACGATTGGAAGATGGCGATGTATTCGATGTTGTAATTGGAAATGCTTTCGATGCGTTTCAAATGGGTCGCGCATTGGCCGAAAAGCAAGGCATGCAGGTATTCGAAGCGGCGAATGAGTTCATTGACCATCCGGTTCGCGCGCATATGGGCGAAGACGGTGAAATTGAGAACAATCAGCAAAACGACGACCAAAACGACCCCGATGGAAACGAGGGTGATGATCAAGGGGAGGTTAACGGTATCAGCGAATATTTTCATACGCGTATAGTGTAACACGCTTGCGCGCCCGTGAGCAGGGGCAACGCAAAGAAAACAAGAATTTTTCCTTGGCTCTTTTCGTTTTTGCGTGATCCAAGAAACACCTCGACGCCGAAAAAAGAGAGAGGACGTATATGCGAATTTGCGAATTACGATGAACAAGGAACGGGATTTGAGAGCCTCTTTCTCTCTTTTCCACGACGAGTTTTCTTTCGAGGAAACGCCACATTCCAAAGCAAGAAAACTTAGCCTTGTTTCTTCTCGTGCGTACGCGTATAATCACACTTGCGTAACGAAGCAGCAGGTTTCTACGCTTCCGACTGACGTCTAGGACCTAGTCAAGTAAGGCCGCGCTACTGGCCTGAAACCCTGAGACACCCGGGAAGATGGAAGGAACACTCCTCTCTTTGCGCGAAAGAAAGGAGACATCGAAGAATGTCTAGATACACTGGAAGCTCTTGGAAAAAGAGCCGTCACCTTGGATTCTCCGTCCTCGAAACCGGTGACGAATTGAAAAAGAGGGCCTATGGTCCCGGCCAACACGGCCAAGACCGCAAACGCAAAGCGTCCGAATACGGAACGCAGTTGCTCGAAAAGCAAAAACTCCGCACCCTTTACGGAGTCAACGAACGGCAATTCCGCCGCTTGTTCATGATCGCCAAAGCCGATAAGGAAACCGTTACCGGCCTCGCCTTCTTCCGCATCCTCGAATCCCGCCTCGACAACCTCGTCTACCGCATGGGATTCGCCCGCACCCGCGCCGCCGCTCGCCAACTCGTGAACCACGGCCACGTGCTCGTCAACGGCAAGAAAGTCGACATCGCTTCCTACCTCTGCAAACTCGGCGACGTCATCTCCTTCAAGGGTGACAGCCCCCTCAAAGTCGTCAAGGAATGCGTCGAAGCCAAGCTTCCCGTCGCCCCTTACGTCACCGTCGATGCCGAAAAGATCACCGGAGTTTACACCCGCAAGCCCGAACGCAACGAGCTTCCGAGCGAAATCCAAGAATCCCAAATCATCGAATACTACAACCGCAAGCTCTAATACGGCACAACAAAACCCCAGGCAAGTCCTGGGGTTTTCGTTTACCTAGATGAGGAATTCCAGGGTTTTCTTCGTTTCTTTCATCCCTAAGGAAGATAGGAATTTCTCCGCGGTCAGGTCGCTAGAATCCAGTTCCGCGTAGAATTTCGTTTTGCCCCGCTTCTGGGCTTCTAGGTAGCTGAGGCGAAATAACGAAGTCCCAACCCCTTGCCTTCGATAGGAAGGGATGACGTAGATCCCAAGCAACCGTCCGGTTTCATCCACGAGGGATGCCCCGATGAGTTTCGCGCAATCGATGGCTAGAATCACGATGTTGCCGGGATTCTTAATGAAATCAGAAGCGCGCCTAGGAAGGAAATTCCGGGAAGAAAGGAGGCTGCTTAAGGAAGTGGCATCCAATGGGGTGGCAAAGCGAAAATCCATAACTATTCGAGGAGGCGGTATCCCCCGCCGTAAATCGATTCGATGAAGCGTCCGCCTTCGCCGAGCTTCTCGCGGAGGGATTTGATGTGCATGTCCAGGGCTTTGGAACGGGGGTCGTAGGGTTTATGGGGATCCCCGAAGGCGACGTAGAGCTGCTCACGAGTCACGACGGCGCCTTGGGCTTCCATCAGCACTTGGTAAATCAAGAATTCGCAGTTGGTGAGATTCAAGGTTTGGTTGAGTTTTCTGGCTTCGCGTTCGATTTTGTCCAAGGTGAAGGGACCCCAATGGATCACTTCTTTTCTTTTTTGGACGCGGCGCATTTGGGCGATGACCATCGCGTAGAGCTCGCGGGGCTCAAACGGGAAGGACAAATAGCCATCTCCTCCGGCATGGTAGACGTTGCACCGGTCTTCGCAGGTGGCGCTCGTGCCGATCAAAATGACGCGGGTATCGCGTTTTTCCCCTTCGGAAGAACGGATCTTCTTTAGGACGTTAATGCCGTATTCATCGAAAATCCGAAGGTCAATGATCGCCAAATCCGGAGGATTGACGGCGAAAGTATTGAGGAAGGGAGTTGCTTTGACAAAACCCCTCACGGTGAATTTGGTTCCCCTGAGAGCCTCCGAAACCTGATGCATGATCGTGGGGGAGGACTCAACCACATCGATGATATAATTAGCCATGAACTTATAATAAGAAAAAAGTAAGGAATTGTCACTGATAAATTTTCACGGTACCCTTCGCGTTCTAGGACCGTTTCCCCTCTTTCGGGTTAGGAAGGTGAAATCCTTTCTTATTTTAGAGAAACAAATCGACGCAATAGTAGGGAAAAAGAAAGGAAACCTCCGAACCTTTTTGAGAAGGGAAAAGAACCAAACGTAAGCCTTTCCATGAAGAAAAGAAAAGCCCGGGATTCCGGGCCAAAGAGTTAGAATTCTCCGAGGTAGTAGTTCTTCTTCCCTCGACGGACCACGAGGTATTTGCCGTGCATCGCATCCTTCGCTTCGAAGGTCGCTTTGGGGTCGGTGACCTTCGCGCCGTTAACGAGGACCGAGTTGCCCGTGGCGAAGGTTCGGGCTTCGCGCTTGGAAGTGGCCGCGCCTAAGGCGATCAGGATGTCTTCGAGCATCATGCCCGGTTCGAGCTTGACTTTGCTATCCCCGAACAAGGTTTCGATCTGGTCCTCCCGGAGGGTGGAGACGTTGCCCTGGAAGAGGGCTTCCGTCATGGCGATGGCTTCTTTCGCCCCATCTTCCCCATAGATGTCCTTCACGATTTCATAGGCCACCTTCTTTTGGCCGATTCGGGCTCCTGGTGTGGCGAAATGCTCGCGGGCCACCGCTTCGATCTCTTCTTGGGAAAGGAAGGAGAAGACTTTGAGGAAACGGATCGCGTCTTCGTCGGTGACGTTGAGGAAGTATTGGTACATCGTATACGGCGAAGTGAGGTTCGGATCCAGGAATAGGGCTCCTTTTTCCGATTTCCCGAATTTCTTGCCATCGCTTCGGAGGATCAAACGGGAAGTGAGGACTTCGGCTTCCGCTTCTTCCCCATCGATTTTTCGGATGAGTTCGAGGCCCGAGGTAAGGTTGCCCCATTGGTCGTTGCCCCCGAGTTGCATCGTGACCCCCTTCGTGGAATGGAGGTGATAGAAATCGATGGATTGGAGGATTTGATAGGCGAATTCGGTGAAGGAGATGCCGGCTTCGAGGCGGCTTTTGACGATTTCCTTGGAAAGCATGTAGTTGATGGGGAAGAATTTCCCATAATCCCGGAGGAAATCGATCATCGATAAGGGGCCAAGCCACTCGTAATTGGAAACGAGTTCCCCCTTTTCTGGATCGGAAAGGTCGATGTAACGTTCGAGTTGGCGTCGGATGGAGGCGGTGTTTTCCTCGAGTTGCTCCTTGGTTTGGAGGTTTCGTTCCTTGCTTTTGCCCGAAGGATCCCCAATCATCCCAGTAGCCCCTCCCACGAGGGCGACCACCTTATGCCCCGCTTTTTGGAAGCGTTTGAGCAAAGAAATCATCACGTAGTTGCCAAGGTGCATGCTGCCGGCGCTTGGGTCGAAGCCGCAATAAACGGCTTGTTTGGTGTTCAGCATTTCGCGGACATGCTCTTCGTTCGAGCATTGTTGGATGAGCCCGCGGTACATCAAATCGTCGAATAAGTTTTCCATAGCCCCGCTATTCTACTCTACTTCCCCGCGTTTTCCAATTCCGCGGAACCATGAGAAAAGGAAATGGAATGGAAACGTTTGAGCAAGGATTTCACCTTGGTCCGCCGCTCCTTGTTTTCCACCACCAAGATGTAGATGGCTTCCCAGAAGGTGACGCAGGTCGCGACGTCGGCGACGTAACGGATCATCTCTTCCAGAATCCCGCCTTCCTTCCAAAACAAGCTCATCAAAACCATGGCCAAAAAGAAGACAATCCCGATTCCAAACAAGGAATAAGCGAGGTTTTTCTTCTCGGAATAGCCCCGTAAGTTTCTTTTGATCTCGAGTCCCATGTTCGCTCGGAAGATGGCTTGGATTTCTTCTTCGCTGTAACCTCCCCAATCGGAGAAAGAGATGTCCAAGGCGATTTTGGTCTTCTTGGGGGTGTATTCCAACGCGAAATCCAACCATTCGAGGAAATCGTCGGTGAACACGGGGATTTTCGTCACCGTGTTCTCTTCGAAGAGCTCCGAAGGAGAGGAAAAATGAAGTTTCATGTTCGCGATTCCCGTTTCTTCGTCGATTTCAAAGAAGCGGTTTTCGATCGTGGCGAGTTCTTGCAAGGGTTTGTTCATGGGCTTTCTCCAAAAAAGGGGCGAAGAGGAGGGGACCTCTTCGCCCAAAAGCGTTAGGGACGAATCAATACATCTCCGGAGTCGGGGCCGGGGAGGGTTTTTCTTCCTTGATCTCGGTGACGGCGGCTTCGGTGGTGACGAACAAGGCGGCGATCGAGGAGGCGTTCAAGATGGCGCTGCGGGTGACCTTGGTCGGATCGACGATGCCCGAGGCGAACAAATTGACCCAGGTGCCGTCTTTGGCGTTGAAGCCGAAATCCTTCTTGGCTTCCGCTTGTCCTTTTTCGATCTCGTCGGGATCGTAGCCGGCGTTGAAGGCGATTTGGCGAAGCGGTTCGTGGAGGGATTCCAAGACCGCGTCGATGCCCGCTTGGACATCGGGGTTCTCGTCAACGAGTTTGCCCTTCAAGGCGGCGTAGACTTCGCTTAAGGCGGCCCCTCCGCCGATCACGATGCCTTCGGCGACCGCGGCTTTGGTCGCGTTCAATGCGTCTTCGATGCGGAGTTTCTTTTCTTTCAGTTCGCTTTCGGTCAGAGCCCCGATCTTGAGCACGGCGACCCCATCCGAGAGCTTGGCGATGCGTTTGGCCAAGGCTTTCTTGTCGTATTCGCTCGAGGAGGCTTCCATTTGCTTCGAGAGTTCGTGGATACGGGCTTCGAGTTCGCTCTTATCCCCTTCTCCTCCCACGAGGACCGTTTTGTCCTTTTTGATGGTGGCCTTGCGGACTTTGCCGAGATCCTCCATCGTCGCGTCTTTGAGTTCCATTCCGAGGTCTTTGGAGAGGAAGCGGGCGCCGGTGAGGATCGCGATGTCTTGCAAAGCGGCCTTTTGGGCGTCGCCGAATTCCGGAGCCTTGACGGCCACAACGTTGAAGGTGCCGCGGAGTTTATTGACGACGATCGTGGAAATCACGTCGTTGTCGTAATCTTCGGCGATCATAAGCAAAGGCTTGTGGGCGTCGCAGATTCCTTGGAGGATGGGGAGGATGGAATTGATGTCGGAGACTTTTTGGTCGGTGACGAGAACCAAGGCGTCTTCGAGTTCGGCGACCATCTTTTCCCGGTCGCTCGCCATATAAGGAGAAACGTAGCCTTTTTCGAATTCCATGCCTTGGGTGATGGTGAGTTCGTCTTCGATGCCTTTGGAATCATCGACCGAAATCACCCCGTTCTTGCCGACTTTGGCCATCGCTTCGGCGATCAGTTTCCCGGTTTCGGGGTCTCCGCTCGAAATAGTGGCGACGGATTCGATGTCAGCGTTGGTGTCGATGGGGCGGGAAATCGCGAGCAATTCGCTGGCGACGGCTTTCCCCGCCTTCTCCATGCCGGCGCGGACGAACACGGGGTTGGCGCCACGTTCGACGGCCTCGAATCCGCGGTGGATCATGGCTTGGGCGAGCAAGGTGGCGGTGGTGGTGCCATCCCCCGCCGCGTCATTGGTTTTGTTGGCAACTTCGTAGACGAGTTTGGCCCCCATGTTCTGATAGGGGTTCTTGAGTTCGATTTCCCGAGCGATGGTCACGCCGTCGTTGGTGATAAGCGGGGAGCCATAGCCTTTGTCGAGCACGACGTTGCGGCCTTTGGGGCCGAGGGTAAGTTTTACGGTATTCGCGAGGATATCCACTCCGTCGACCATTTCGTCGCGAGCGGATTTGCCCCATTTGATTTCTTTTGCCATAGTGAACAATTCCTTCTTTCTTAGCGGACGATTGCGAGAATGTCCTCTTCTTTGATCAAAATGTATTTGTGGCCGTCTTCCTCATAATCGGTTCCCGAGTATTCCCGGAAAACCACTTTGTCTCCCAAAGCGACGGTGAAGGGGACTTTCTTCCCGTTCTCGTCGACTCCGGAATCGCCAAGGGCGACGACGGTTGCGACGTTCCCGACCTTCTTTTCGGTCGTGAGCACGATGGATCCCACCTTTTTCTCCTGGGGGACTTTTTCGAGGAGGACATAGTCATGTAAGGGTTGAATCATGATAATGCGAACTTCCTTTCTGAGTTGCACCATTACTTTATCCATTTTTTTAGCAGTGTCAAGTTATGAGTGCTAATTTTTAGCAAATATTTATCTTGTTTGCTAAAACGTGTTAATAACACGCGAAAAAGAAAGGGCTTGGAAGAATAGTAACGCTCATAAAACCGCAATGGTTGAACGGAAAATCACCCGTTCGTTTTCCAAACCTTATATAAATAAAGATAAGAAATCTTAAGAAGCGGAATAGAACTCAATCGCTTGGATGAATCCGCGCTTGTTGAACGCGAAGGAAATTTCGTTCGAAGGGTTGATGTCGAACTGATCTTCACGGAGTTCCACTCCCTCGTCGTTGTATTTTTTACCCGACACGACGGGTTCGCAATCGCCGACCGCCAACGTGTCGGTGGCAGTCCAGCCGATCCATTTCACGACGACGCGGAAGACAGAAACGGAAAGCACGGTGGTCATGGATCCGGCCCCAGAGGCAGCTCCTAATTTCAAGCCAAATTGATAATAATTAGCATAACCGGCAATAAGTTTGCTGATGTCTTTGACTTCCGTAACGACGCTTTCCGGGAAATCCGCGCTCTTGGAGGAGTCAAACCTCGCCAAAGCCACGGCGGGGTCGGTGATCATGGCGTAGCTTGTATTGCCCGTCCCGAAATCGTAAGAACCGACTTTGGTGTAGCTAGTGGGCTCGGCCACGACGGTGACCGTCGCGGAAGCGCTCTTGCTCGGGTCGGCGACCGAGGTCGCAGTGATGGTGGCGATGCCGGGGGCGACGCCGGTAACTTTTCCGCCCTCAACGGTGGCGACGGCCGGGTCGCTCGAAGCCCAGGTCACGGATTGGTCCGCGGCGGCGGGGGTAATGGTGGAAACGAGGGCGGTCTTGAGCCCAACTATAAGGGAGGCTTCGGTTTTATTCAAAGCGACGGACTCCACGTCGTAACGGATTCGCGAAGCGGAAGCAACGTAAAGGCTGAAATAAGAGGTTTTGGAATTCCACGAAGCGAGGTAGCCTTTGACGACGTATTCCCCGCCGACGGCGAAGGTTTCGTCGCAATCGATGGGGGAAATGGCCGACGTGGTGATGTCGCCGCCAAAGAAAAAATTCGTGGAATCTCCTTTTTTCTTAACGGTCAAGGAGCCTTTGAAAGCGACGAGGTTGCGGGTTTGTTTGGTGTCCGCATTCAATTGCTCGAGGTTCGTGACGGTAGGCTTGGAAAGGAAGGTTTCCGCGACTTCGACGGTGGATTCCTCAACGATGGAATCGGCAGCGAATAGGTATTCCCCGTGATAAGCGCTGGCCGCGCCGGTGATCTTGTACTTTTGCCCGACCTCGTAAGTGGCGGGGACATTGCCGGATCCGTAATAGATCGAAACGGCGCCGGTGCCATCGTCGAGGTAAACCGCGGCTTTGGTGATGAGGGTCACGACGCCTTCGACGATGTAGCTTCCCGCTTCGGCGATTTCCCCCATCTTGGCTTCCTTCGCGTTCGAAACATTGGAATTATCGACTTCCAAGTTGTCGAAATAGGTGTATTGGAACCCTTCCCCTTTATAGCCGACGCCCACCCAGGTATCGAGGGTGATGAGAGATCCGACTATGACGCCTGCCATCAGATTCAGGTCATTGTCCGAGCCTTTGAGGTAGAGGGTTTCTTCCTTTTGGCCCTCTCCCGCGGAGAATCTGACGGTCATGTTGCCGTAGGAGTCGGTGGAAGCACTTGTGACTTCGACCGCTTCGAGGTGGGCTTTGCGGTTCACGTCGGCGGAAGTGAGGATCGGGTTCGAGGTCGCGGAAACGTTGAGGATATTGGGGGTAACGATCGAAGGATCGGTCACTTTTTTAACAGATTTGTTCTTCCAAAATCCAGTTTTGATCAAACCGAAGGAATTGCAAACGGCGGTGGTGACTTCCACGACGTCGCCGATTTGGACGCCGGCCCAATCCTCGTCATAGGTTGTGTAGATCAGCAAAGCGGAATCCCCGTCTTGGATGAATCGGGCGACGCGTTGGTCTTTACCTTGACTTTGGACAACCACATTGTTCATGCCGGTGTAAACGCCGCGAGTGGTGAATTCTTCCGAAAAAGTATAACCGTCGTTAGGCAATTGGGATCCAATTTGCAAAACCTCGGAAATCTTCATGTTTCCCACCACCGGTTCGGTGACGGTGACTTGGACGGTCGCGGTTTTGGTCGGGTCGGCGACGGAAGCGGCCGCGATGATGGCCGATCCCGCTTGTAGGGCAGTGATGGTTCCGCCGGAAACCGTGGCGACGGCCGGGACGCTCGAAGTCCAAGTGACGTTCTTGTTCATGCTTCCGGAGACCGTGGCGGTGACAAAAATAGTTTGCCCGACTTTCAACGTAACTGCCGTTTGGTCGACGGTGATGACGATGCTTTCCACTTGTTCAGAAGAAGAGGATTCCGAGTCACTTGGTATCCCGGGATTCGAAGTCTCGTGGACGGAACTGGGTACTTGGGGTTCATTCGTCTCAATCGAAGTTATCTGCGGCTCGACAGGATTCGAAGTCTCGTGGACGGAACTAGAAACCTCCGGCTCATTTGGGGCTTGGATAGCAGGAAACAAAGAGCAACCGCTCAAGGAAAAAGTGGCAAGAAGCAGGAATAAGGATTGGATTTTGGACATGCGAGCCCCCCTTATTAGGTCATTTCATTATCCCATTGAACCCACAATTTGAATAGGGGCAATGGGCGAAAAGCCTTGGAAGGAATCTTCATGGAAACAGGATTCGATCACAACAAACGATAGAGGAAAAGAAAACCTTTCTAGTCGCGGTCTTAAATTAGACCTCAGCAGGCTGCCATCGCCATTTCAAAACGCAACGGAAAAGCGTTCCCATTGGTTTACATATAAAAAAGAAACGCTCCCAAAAATTAATTAAGAAGCGGAATAAAACTCAATCGCTTGAATGAACCCGCGTCTGGTAATCCTGAAGGAAACCTCGTTCGAAGCGGTGATGTCAAACTGATCTTCGCGAAGTGTCACTCCTTCTTCGTTATAATTTTTGCCCGACGCGATGGGTTCGCAATCGCCGACTTTCAGCGTTTCGGCGGCATACATACCGATCCATTTCACGACGACGCGGGACACAGAGGCGGATAGCACGGTGGTCATGGTTCCGGCCACTTTGCTAGTTCCGAATTTCAAACCAAATTGATAATATTTCGGATAACCGGCACTAAGTTTGCTGATGCCTTTGACTTCCGTAACGACACTTTCCGGGAAATCCGCGCTTTTGGAAGAATCGAACCTCGCCAAAGCCACGGCGGGGTCGGTGATTAAGGCGTTGCTTGTATTGCCCGTGCCGAAATCGTAAGAACCGACTTTGGTATAGGTGGCGGTGTCGGCCACGACGGTGACCGTCGCGGAAGCGCTCTTGGTCAGGTTGTCGACTGAGGTCGCCGTGATGGTGGCGGTGCCGGGGGCGACGCCGGTGACTTTTCCGCCCTCAACGGTGGCGACGGCCGTGTCGCTCGAAGTCCAGCTCACGGATTGGTCCGCGGCGGCGGGGGTGATGGTGGAAACAATGGTGGTCCTGGTCCCTTCCTTGAGAGAAACTTCGGTTTTGTCCAAAGCAATGGACTCCACGTTGACATGATTCCTCACGGCGGAAGCGACGTAGAGGCCGAAATAAGAGTATTTGGAAATCCACGAAGCGAGGTAGCCTTTGACGACGTATTCCCCGTCAACGGCGAAGGATCCGTTGTAATTCTTGGGGGAGATGGCCGGGGTGGAGATGTCACCGCCGAAGTAAAGGTTCGTGAAATTCCCGTTTTTCTTGGCGATTAACGTGCCTTCAAAGGCGACGAGGTTGCGGGTTTGTTTGGTGTCCGCGGTCAATTGCTCGAGGTTCGTGATGGAAGGTTTGGAAAGGAAGGTCTCCGCGACTTCGACGGTGGAGCTCACGATTTCGGAATCCGCCGCGAATTGGTATTCGCCGTGATAGCTGCTGGCCACGCCGGTGATTTTGTATTTTTGCCCGACCTCGTAAGTTGAGGGGACTTTGCCGGATCCGTAATTGATCGAAACGGCGCCGGTGCCGTCGTCGAGGTACACCGCGGCTTTGGTGATGAGGGTCACGACGCCTTCGACGATGTAGCTTCCCGCTTCGGCGATTTCCCCCATCTTTACTTCTTTTGCGTCCGGAACATTGGAGTTGTCGACGGTCAAGTTGTCGAAATAGGTGTATTGGAACCCTTCGCCGCCATAGATGACGCCCACCCAGGTGTCGAGGGTGATGAGGGATTTGGCTTTGACATCGGCCATCTGCTCAAGGTCATTTTGCGAGCTTTTGAGGTAGAGGGTTTCTTCCTTTTTGTCCTCTCCCGCGGAGAATGTGATGACCATGTTGCCGCTGGAGCTGGTGGAAACGTTGGTGACTTCGACTTTTTCGAGGTGGGCTCTGCGGCTCAGGTCGGCGGAAGTGAGGGTCGGGTTCGAGGTCGCGGAAACGTTGAGGATATTGGGGGTAACGATCGAGGAATCGGTCACCTTTTTGACGGATTTGGTCTTTCCCGCCCCGGCTTCGATCAAACCCTGGTAATTGCAAACGGCGGTGGTGACTTCCACGACGTCGCCGATTTGGATACCGCTCCAATCCTCGTCGTAGGTTCTGAAAAGCATCAAAGCGGAATCCCCGTCTTGGATGAATCGGGCGACGTGCTGATCTTTGTTATCATATTGGCTAACCACGTTGTTCATGCCGGTGTAAACGCCGCGAATGGTGAATTCTGCCAAAAAAGTTTTCCCGTCATTGGGCAATTGGGATCCGATTTGCAAAACTTCGGAAATCTTAGTGATTTGCACCACGGGTTCGGTGACGGTGACTTCGACGGTCGCGGTTTTGGTCGGGTCGGCGACGGATTTGGCCGTGATGGTGGCCGATCCCGCTTTGACGCCGGTGATGGTTCCGCCGGAAACCGTGGCGACGGCCGGGTCGTTCGAAGTCCAAGTGACGTTCTTGTTCATGCTTCCGGTAACCCTCGCCGAGACAAAAACGTTTTGCCCGACTTCCAACGTAATTTCCGTCTGGTTGACGGAGATGGAAATCGGTTCGGCAGGATTCGAAGTCTCGTGGACGGAGCTAGAAACCTCCGGCTCACTTGGGATTTGGAGAGTAGGAAACAAAGCGCAACCGCTCAAGGAAAAAGTGGCAAGAAGCAGGAATAAGGACCGGATTTTGGACATGCAGGACCCCCTTATCAAGATTGCTTAATTATCCCATGAAACCTTTGATTTGGATAGGCGGAAGCACAAAAAAACCGCGGAGGGAGAACTCCGCGGTGATCGGATTACATCAAGGAACGATAGAGGGCGAGGACGTCTTCCTTGCTCGGCGTCTTGGGGTTGCCCGGGCAGCAGGCATCCGCTAGAGCGCTATCGGCGAGGAAGTCGAGATCTTCTTCCTTGACGATTTGTTTCAAGGAAGAGGAGATGCCAACATCCGCGGAGAGCTTGGCCACCGCTTCGATGGCGGCTTTGCGGTATTCCTCTTGGCTCATCGAATCGACGCCTTCGACGCCCATGGCGCGGGCGATTTCGCGGTATTTCTCCCCGGTCGCTTCCGCGTTGTAGGCCATGACGGTCGGCAGCAGGATCGCGTTGGCGACACCATGCGGGGTGTCGTAGACGGCGCCCAAGGGGTGGGCCATGGAGTGGACGAGGCCAAGGCCGACGTTGGAGAATCCCATGCCGGCGACGTATTGGCCAAGGGCCATTCCTTCCCGTCCTTCGGGGTCGTTGTTGACCGCCCCGCGGAGGGATTTGGAGATCAAGCGGATGGCTTCGAGGTGGAACATGTCCGAGAGGGCCCAGGCCCCGCGGGTGATGTACCCTTCGATGGCGTGGGTGAGGGCGTCCATGCCCGTCGCGGCGGTGAGGCCTTTGGGCATCGTCTCCATCATCTCGGGGTCAACGAAGGCGACCACGGGGATGTCGTGGGGGTCGACGCAGACGAATTTGCGGTTCTTCTCCACGTCGGTGATGACGTAGTTGATGGTGACTTCGGCCGCCGTGCCCGCGGTGGTCGGGACGGCGAAGGTCGGGACGCAGGGGTTCTTGGTCGGAGCCACCCCTTCGAGGGAACGCACATCGCCGAACTCGGGGTTCGTGATGATGATGCCGATGGCTTTCGCGGTGTCCATGGAGGAGCCTCCTCCGATGGCGATGATGAAATCGGCCCCGGAAGCTTGGAAGGCTTTCACCCCGTCGAGGACGTTTTGGATGGTGGGGTTGGGTTTGATTTCGCTATAGATGGAATACGGGAAGGACGCCTCGTCGAGCAAAGCGGTCACTTTTTGGGTGACGCCGAACTTCAAAAGATCGGGGTCCGAGCAGACAAACGCTTTGGTGAATCCGCGCGCTTTGGCTTCGTGAAGGATGTTTCCGATGGCCCCTTTCCCGTGGTAAGAGGTTTCGTTGAGAATGAATCTTGGCATTGGCTAAATCGCCTCCTTTGCTTACCAGTTTACCTTCATTCGAGGCGCGGAAAAAGGAAAAGAAATCGGGGAATCGGTAAAAGATTCCTAAAACATTTCTTCGATGAAATGGGAATTTTAGGAAAAATGGCCAAAAAAGGGTTTGGAAAAGATACAAGAAAGGAAAACGAAGGGAAAACCTTGATTTTGGACAAATTGTTCAAAATGCGCGACTAGAAAAAAGAAGCCGGAGCTTCTTTATTTTTTGAACGGTTTGGTGCTTTGCCCGGGGACGAATTTCGCGTCGAAGTGGGCGCCCCGTTCGATCAGGTCGTGGTTCATGAGGTCCGTGAGCATGTACATCGCGCGTTTTCCGACTTCGAACATGTCGATGTGCATCGCCGAGAGCATCGGGCGGACGATGTAGGAATACTTGGTGCCGACGAGGGAGACGATCTGAATGTCGTCGGGGATCGAGAGCCCGGAATCGGTCGCGGCGTTCATGATGGCGCAGGCGAGGGAATCGCGGTAGCCGATGAAGAATCCCTTTCGGTTCTCGGGTTTCTTGAAATATTCGAGGAAGTCCTGGTAGGTGTGGGTGTAGGAATCGTCGCTGTTGATGACGGAGAAGGGCTTTCCGAGTTCCTTATGGGTCTCCACGAAGACGCGTTCGCACCGCGAGAGCAAGCGCCCGGCGTTATGGACGTGGAGGAAGGTCATCGGGACCTCGCCCCCGTTCTCCCAGTAAGCGGCGATCAAGTTGCGGAGGGTGGCGCTGTAGGAGAAATGGATGTGGCCGACCTTTTCCCCTTCCACTTTGTTGTCGATGACGACGATGGGGACGTTGTAGGAGGAAATGGTGGCGATGTCTTCCGTGTTGAGTTGGTCATCGAAGACGATGGCCCCGTCCACGTGGGTGGAGATGACTTTCTCGATCATCGCGATCGCCTCTTCCCGGGAATGGGAGGTGGCGAAGAGGGTGAGGACGTAGTTCTTGTCGCGGGCGGTTTCGGTGATGCCCGAGAGGAGGTTGGAGATGTAGACGTAGTTGGCGCTGGGGATGACCACCCCGATGTTGGTCGTGCGGTTGGTCGCGAGGCCCTGGGCAAGCCCAGAAGGCTTGTAACCGAGTTTGGTGATCATGGCTTGGACCCGTTCGCGGGTTTGCTCGGTGACCGTGCCCCGTTTGTTGATGACGCGGCTTACGGTGGCGAGGGAAACTCCGGCGGCTTTGGCGACTTGGTAAATCGTGACGCGGTCTTTCATGTTTTCCATTGGCAGTGCTCCTTCAAACCGCCTTCATTATAATGCATTTTCTGAAAATTGATGTAAAAAGAATGCAAAACATTACATTCTGCAAAGCAAAAAAAGGAAACGGCGCAGGAGAAGCCGTTTCCTATGGTTACTTTTTCCTTACCGGGGGAAGTAGTCGGTGCCGGGCAATCCGTTTCCGGCGGCGGGTACTTTGGATTCTTCCCCGATCTTCAAATCGTAGGGGGAGCAGATTTCCGCTTCTTGGGGGATGTTGCGGATCACCGAAGAGTGAAACGCCGTCCCGTCCCTTCGGAATCCCCCGTCGGTCAAGACGACCACGGAATCCCCCACCTGCAGGGAATACCGGGTGGAGGTGATGAGGCTAGAAGAACCAAGGTCGAGCCCAACGATCGATTTCCGTTCGTCGAGGGGGTGTTCCCGGACCGAAGTCACCGTCGCGTTTCGATATCCCGAAGAAGGGAAAGAAACCGTTTCTTCGTTCTCCGCTTTCAAGCGGTCGTTGATGGAAGAAACCAAAGTCTCGGAAGGGGCGAAGATTAGTCCTTCTTCTTCCGTTTCGATGCCGAAGAAATTGGCCCCGATCCGCTTATTATTTCGGTAAAGAAGGGTCATCCCTTCGCATTCCCTCGTTTCTTCGGGGACAGCGGTGGGGTCCTCCACGAGGTAAAGGACGGGTTTGTCATGGAATTTGGACGAAAATAAGGCTTTCATCGAGCATCCTCCTTTCTTAGCACGATGCGGTGGATGGGGTGGTTTTGGGAGCGGAAATTCCGTTCGTATTCGCTCATGGCGTCGTGGGCTTCGTCGAAAACGTAATCGCTTTCGTTTTCCACCATCCTCATTCCCCGAAGGCCTGGGATTTGCTCCAAGGTGAAGGAATAGAGGATGTCGTTGTCCGTTTTGATGCGGAGTTCGCCTCCTTTACTAAGAAGCGAAGCAATCTTGGTAAGGCGCGGCAAATAGGTCAAACGGCGCTTCTCGTGCCGTTTTTTGGGCCAGGGGTCGGAGAAATTGAGGAAGATGGTTTGGAAGGAAAGGGAAGAGAGGGATTCGAACAAATCGTCGAAATCTTCTCCGCAGACGCGGATGTTGGTCTTTCCCGCTTCCACGAATTTCTTCGCGGCCATCCCCAAAACGGAGACGTCGCGTTCCAATCCCAAAAAATGGGTGGAAGGCTCGAGATCGCTATATTGGAGCAAGAAATCGCCTTTTCCGATTCCGATCTCTAGGGCAAGGGGAGCGCCTTCGAAGAACGGGTCCTTCGGATCGATCGAAGCGAAGGCGACTTCTTCGTGGGCAGCAAGGTAAGGCGCCGCCCACTTCTTGAAACGGCCCCTCACTTGGTTAAGGCCTTTCCTAAGGACGCGATCGCGTCGGCGTAAATGGCGATTTGGGCGTAGAAATCCTCAAGGTAGATGTATTCATCGGGGGAATGGATGGCCCCGTCGTGGCCTTTGAAGGCGGAACCAAACGCCACCGTGTTCTTGGCTTCTTTCGCATACGTCCCCCCGCCGATCGCCATTGGCTTATCAAAGAGGCGGAAGGTGCTGCGGCGGTAGCTCTTCATGAGGGTGGAAACGAGGGTCGACTTCAAATCGTAGTAGAGGGGTTCGACGAAGCCTTCGCTTGTCACCGTGAGTCCAGTGGCCTTTTCTAACGCGGCAAGGGCTTCCTTGGGCTTCGCGGTCTCCCCATAACGGTAATCCAAGGAAAGGGAGAGGTCCTTTTTCGTCGAATCGTAATGGACGAGGCCGTAATTGTAGGTGCTCTTGCCCAAAACCGGGGAGACATGGTCCCCTCCAAACCCCGTGCCGAAGGGGTCGCTTAAGGTTTTGGCCAGGGAAATAAGGGAGGCGTTTTGGTAGAAGGAACCGATGAATTCCATGGCTTTTAGGGCGGCGTTCACCCCTTTTTCCGGGGTGGACCCGTGAGCGGAAATCCCTTTGATCACCACGATCAGGAAATCCTTCTCCTCGGTGATTTCCCCATTTAGCCCGGAAGAAGCGAAGGCTTCCACGAATTTCTTGTCGCGGGGGAGGGTGAGGATCACCTTGTCGCAGACGGCGTTGGAAACGACTCCACCATCCATTCCGATGATGGGGGAGCAATCGACTTTGCCCCGGAGGAAAGCCTTCTTGGCCATTCCTTTTTCGGCGAAGATGAGGGGGAATTCGGCGTCGGGGGTGAATCCGAGGTCGCAATGGGGTTTCTTCAGCGTTTCAAAATAATGATGGAGGCAGGAAGAACCGCGTTCTTCGTCCCCTCCGACGACCATGCGGACGCGGAATCCGCGGAGGAGGCCGTTGTCCTTGAGCAATTTCATCGCGTAGAAAGCGGCGATGAGGGGCCCTTTGTCGTCGCTGGCCCCGCGGGCGATGAGTTTAGCTTCCTTCCCTTCTCCGACAACCTGGGGCTCAAAGGGATTCTTGGTCGTCCAATTTCCCGAGGCGGGGACGACGTCCGCGTGGGCGTAAATCCCGACGATCGGGCCTTCGCTTCCCGCGGTCAGTTCGGTCGCATACCCTTGGCAGGTATCGACTTTAAACCCATAATCGCGTCCGAGTTTGGCCACGAAGTCGAGGGCGGTTTTGACCCCTTTCCCAAAGGGAGCCCCCTCCGCGATCGAAGTCGCGTCGTAGACCGATTTTTTGCTAAGCAGGACCTTCAGCGCGTCTAACGCCTTGGAAAAATATCCTTTCGCGAGTTTCTTGTAATTTGCCATGACAGTCGTCGTTCTCCTAAAAACGGGCAATCCCCGTATTTCGCCCTAGAAGTATAAGACACTTTTCCCTTAAGGGAAAGAGCGGGGAAGGGGAATCCCGGTAAGAAAAAAGGCCTAACGAACGTTAAGCCATTTCCGTTTCGTGGTGCCCTCACCCTTAGTCGAAAAGAGGTCTGATCCTTACCATGGATCTGTTCTACCGCTGAACTATGAGGGCAGCGTGGCTTCCGGGTCTTTTCCGGTCGCAAGAAGGATTATAGTAAGAGGAAGGGATGGACGCAACCACTTTTTTCATTTTCTGGCGCATTGGGGAAGGGCATCCCGTTCTTGTTGCTAGCGAAAAGGAAAAATTATTCTTCCTCGAGTTCGGCAAAGAGGTCGTAAACGAGGCTGTCGGTGATGCGGCAAGAAACGATTTCCCCCATTTCAAGGGGACGGGGGGAGGAGAGGTAAATGGCCCCGTCGATGTCGTCGGGGGCGTTCCAGGCGCACCGGAAGAGGTATTTGCCGCTTCGGGGATCCTTGCCTACGACGAGCCCGGTATAGCGCTTGCCGACCTGGAGTTTGGCCTTGCGGAAAGAGATCTTGCGTTGGAGTTTCATGATCTCTTCTTGCCGGGCCTTCGCGACCGCTTCTTCTACTTGATTAGGATAATCGTAGGAGGCCGTTCCTTCTTCTCGGGAATAGACGAAGCAGCCGAGGTGGTCAAATCCCACGCGTTCCATGAAAGCAAGGGATTGTTGGTGATCTTCCTCGGTTTCTCCGGGGAAGCCGGAGATGAGGGTGGTCCGCAAGATGGCGTCGGGGCATTTTTGACGGATTCGGTCGAAAAGGAGAACCGTCTCTTCCGCGTCCGCGTGCCGGCGCATGAGTTTCAAGAGGTGGTCGCTCGCGCATTGGACGGGGACGTCGAAATAATGGGCGATGACCTTGCTCGAAGCGATGCAATCGATGAGTTCGTCGGAGATTTCGCTGGGATAGAGGTAGAGCAAGCGGATCGAAAAGAAGCCCACTTTTTCTAAGGCGCGGAGCAAATCGACGATGTTCGGGGATTGATGAGGGAAATCCCTCCCATAGGCGGTCGTGTCTTGGGAAATCACCGAAATCTCGCGGACCCCCTTGGAGAACAAATCCTTCGCTTCTTTGAGGATCTCTTCCATGGGACGGGAAACGAAACGCCCCCGAATCAAGGGGATCGCGCAGAAGGAACAAAAATTGTTGCACCCTTCCGAAATCCGCAAAAACGCGGAATAGGGTTCGGTGCTTACGACGCGGCGAAGGGGCGAGATGGGCAAAATCGAAGAAGAGGAAAGCAAGGAAGAAAACACCTCGTGGAGTTTGCCATAATCGCGGATCGGGACGATCGCGTCGGCTTCGGGGATTTCTTTTCGCAGCTCTTCGGCGTAGCGTTCCGCCAAGCAACCGGTGACCACGAGTTTTTTGCCGTATTGCGCCATTTCCAAAATCGCGTCGATCGATTCCTTTTTGGCGCTTTCGATGAACCCGCAGGTGTTGACGATGAGGAGATCGGCTTCGGAAGGGGAGGAGGTGAGGGTGACTTCATCGCGAGGAAACATCGCGAGAATCATCTCGCTGTCCACGCGGTTTTTGGCGCATCCGAGGCTGATGCATCCGACGCGAATCACGCTTCCCTCCCACTAGAGGAAATCAGGGGAGAAACGGAAGCGAGTCCCGAAACGATTTCTTCCATCGAGGTGGCGCGGTAGGTCCAGTTGACCGAATTGACGGTGCTTGGGACGTTGGTTCTGGCTTCTTCCCCGAGCCCAAGCACGTCTTGGAGGGAGAGAATCGCCCATTTGGCCGGGAGGTGGAGGCAATAGGAAGAGAAGCGGGAAACGATGTCCCCTTCACCAAAGCCAAGGTGAGCCAGGGCGGCCTCCCAGCGGCCTGCCTGTTCGGAGGGAAGGTGCTCAAAATAGGAGCGCATCGTGTCGTTGTCGTGGGTGCCGAGGTAAGCGACCATGTTTTCATCGTGCCAACTTCCCTTATGGGCGATTTCGGCGTCTTCGAAGGTGAATTCGACGACGTTCATGCCGGGGAAGCCATAATGGTCGCGGAGCAACAAGACTTCGGGGCGGAGGTCGCCGAGGTCTTCGGCGATGATCTTTTCGCGGAGCTCAGGGTCTTTTTGGAAGAGGGAATCGAAGAACGCCCGTCCCGGGGGTTCGATCCATTGCCCTTCGATCGCGGTGGGGCAAGAAGAAGGGATCTTCCAGAAGGTGTCGAAGGCGCGGAAATGGTCGAGGCGGATGACGTCGTAGATCTTCGAGGCGCGGAGGATGCGTTCCTGGAGGAAGGCGAAATCCGTTTTCTCGAGGTATTCCCAGTCATAAATGGGGTTGCCCCAGCGCTGGCCGGTCGTCGAGAAATAATCGGGCGGTACCCCGGCGATGAAATCGGGTTCCAAGGTGACCGCGTTGATCAAGAAGGCGTCGAGGTGTTCCCAAACGTCGCAGCTGTCGAACCCAACGTAAAAGGGGATGTCCCCGATGATGGCGATTCCGTGTTTTTTGGCGTAGGAATGGAGGTCATCCCATTGTTCGTAGGCTTTCATTTGGAGCCATTTTTCGAAGCGGAAGTCGGCGAGGTCCTTGCCATAGAAGCGCTTTTTGGTTTGGATCCAGTTCTTGGCTTCTTCGGGCCAAAGGTTCCACGACATCGGGTAGCGCCGGTGGAACATGGCAAACGCCGCATAGGCTTTCACCCAAGGCTCCTTGGCTTCAAAGGCGCGGATCTTCTTGGTCGCGTCCTTGTCCGCTTCAAAGGCTTTTCTTAGCAACGGGAGTTTAAAAGCGCGGGCGGCTTCGTAATCCACGTGGGGGGTCAGGGGCAAGGGGGGCACTTCTTCGAGCAAGCCATCTTCCTGTAAGAGTTCCAGGGAAATGAATTGCTCGTCAATCGCGTAGGAACTGTAGGGTTGATATGGGGAATGGCCGTAGCCGATCGGGTTCAGGGGCAGGATTTGCCAAAGGGAGAATCCGCTTTTGGCCAAGGCGTCGACGAGTTCGTAACCGCAGGGACCGAAATCCCCGATTCCGTGCTTAGAAGGAAGGGAGGTCACCGAGCAAAGCAGCCCGGCAAGACGTTTATGTTCATTCATGGTTCATTACACCTCTCGGGATAAAGTTTAGTGATTCTGATGGGCTCGCGCAAGGGCGGAGGCCTTCTTTAGAAGGTGGCTCACCGTCGAGCGATTTTTTCTTTGAGGACGAGGCAATCGATTTTCATGTGGCGCGATTCATAAGGGAAACTCAATATGGGGCCTAGGACCAACGTGGCGAAGCCCACCGGGATTAGTTGCCAAATCGAGGGGGTGAAATGGATTTCTCCTTCCACGTAATAAGTGCAAAGGAAGGGAGGCAAAATCGGATAGAGCCAATCTTCGAACAAGGGATCAAAGGACGGAGAAGGCCCGAAGGTGAAAGACTGGTTGGTGAAAATGCTCCGATCGCTGAGCTCGGCCCAAGTGGCGGGCCATCCCGGGTAATGGAGGACCAAACCGAGGAAAACCGCGTTGAAGAGCACGACCAAATTGACGGCCACGAAGCAAAACGGCACGGCCCATAACCGATGGTAATCGAGTTTATGGAACCCGCTGTCGACGGTCAAATACCCCCCGATCACCAATGGGGCGTGGCAGAGGTAAAACCGCATGACTTCCAAGAAGTTCGCGGGGTTCGATAAATCCGCCCCGATGGCCGCGGTCGGGGTGAGGTAGACGAGCACCCCCGAAACGATGCCGATGTAATAAAGGTAATCCTTCCAATAGGCGTTGCCATACAGGTAGATGAAGGGGCTCGCCACGATCAAGATGGCGCAGAAATTCTCCAAGGAGGAACGCGTGAAGAAAAAGGGAAACGACTTCATCGAGAAGGGGTTCAGCAATTTGAGGAAATGGAGGGCGAAATTCCCCCAAAAGAGGGCCAATAAGAAGCGATGGGTCCATTCCATTCCATAGTGCCGGCTTAAGCTGCGGGCGAGGAAAAAGAGGGTTCCTAGCAAAAAGAGGAACAGAAAATACCCGAAATTCCCAACTTGGATGGCGTAAAGGGAAGGGAGGATCAGCAAGGCGTCATTCCCCGACGAGGCGAGGACCCCCTTCGAAAATGGTGACGGGGATGACGTTGTTTTCCCCGTATCGGGCAATCAGGGTTTGGCGGAGCAAAGGGGTTTCTTCCGCGGGGGAGAAGGCGATAATCGACCCGGCGAATCCCCCTCCCATAAGGCGGGCCCTGCCATAGCGGAGGACGCTCATGGCGATGTCCACCGCTTCTTTGGGGGAATCCTCGTAATGCCCTGGGATCATGGCGTTGCCAAGGAGGGAAGCGGAAGAGTTGTGGCTGCGTTCAATCGCGTCCAAGAACATGCCGGGGTTATGGGTTTTGATCGCTTCGTAAGCGTTCATGACCCGGCTGTTCTCGTCAAAGAAATGCTGGGCGCGGAGTTTGGCCCGCTCGCTCACCCCGACGCAGGGGCGGACGATGCCTTGGGCGAATTCGCTTTCATCGACGTCCCCGAGGACTTCTTGATGGAAGAGGTTCCTCGCGACCGATTTCATGTCGCTGGGGATTTCCCCATACAGGGAATCGAGTCCCGCGTGGGAGGAAGGGGTGATGGCCAAGGTGATGTCCAAGGGCAAATCGAAGGGGCAGGTCTCGATGTAGATGTTCTTGGGATCGTGGAAATCGAGGAAGCAAGTGCCCCCGAAGCTCGTCCCGATTTGGTCGAGCAAGCCGCAGGGCTTCCCAAAGTATTCGTTTTCCGCGTATTGGCCGATTTTGGCCATCGCGAGGGGCGGGACGATGTTGTTGTTGTACAAGGCGTCGACGATTTTGACGATCAGGGATTCGTAGCAGGCGCTCGAAGACACCCCGCTTCCCGCGGGGATGTCGCTCGTGAGAGAGGCTTGGAAGCCCCCAATCTTATATCCGAGTTTCCGCATTCCCTCCAGCACCCCTTTGGTTAAGCCAAGGGAGGTGGAGCGTTCCCCTTCTTTCAAAGAGAGGTTCAGCACCGAAAAGCGGAAAGGGCGGTAGCCCTCCGAATGGATGGCGACGATGCCGTCGTCCCGCGGGCTCACCGCGGCGGTGATGCCGAGGTCCACGCCCGAAACGAGGCAAAGCCCGTGGTTGTGGTCGGTGTGGTTGCCCACAATCTCCATCCGTCCATGGGAATAGACGAGGATGGGGCTTTTGGCGTTTTGGAACGAGGAAAGGTAGAGGGAAAGGGCTTCCTGGCGTCGGATCATAGGACTTCCTCCAAAGTGAACATGGTTTTGGTGATAAAGGGATGGGTCGGGGAGAACAGGAAATCGGTCGCGAGTTCGGTCGAATCCAGGACCGGTTCGCTCGTGAGGGCGATGCGCTTTTTGGGGGAGACGGGGAAGGAGAATTCGTATCCCGGTTTGGGGAAATTGAAACTGTAGATTTGGAACGCTTTGGCATCCGTCCCGATGGAAAGGCGGTATTTCGGGGTGGAAAGGACGTAGGTCGGCACCTCATATTCCCGTTTATTGACGTAGAACCCGTGGTCGATGCCTCCTAGCGTTGGGGATTCTTTTTCGATGATCTCCGCGGCAGGGCCGATTTTCTGCGGGGCGCAGAAATCCAAAGGACCCGAAACGAGAACTCGCTTCAAGGGCAAGAGGCGCGGAGAATAGGAAACGACCTCGCTCGCATCGAGCCAAAGCAAATCGTCTTCGAGGCTATCTTCCGCCAAATTCCAATAGACGTGGTTGGTCAAATGGATCGGGGCTTCTTTCGAGGGGGCGCCGTAAATCTCCATGGTGAAGGAGGCTTTGTCCTCGAAAAGGAAGTATTCGACGCGGACCTCCACCGAAGCGGGGTATCCTTTCTTCGGGGGAATGGTGGCACGAAAAACCACGCGCGCCCCATCCTTGGTTTCCTCCACGAAATAGGGGAATTCGTCGAAGGCGTAATCGAGGGTTTCGGAGTGGAGGGTGATGCCGTTTTCTCCCACGGGGAAGCGGAATTCGTCTTTCCCGGGGAAGCGCCCTTCGTCTAACCTTCCCGCGACCGGGCCGATGAGTTTGCCAAAGAAAAACACGTCGTCATGAAGGTAGGCCTCGTCGCTTTTGGGGGACAAGGTCATGGGGACGTCGTGAAAGAGGACTTCCCGGATTCCGGCTCCAAAAGAAGACAGCTCTAACGAAATTCCGGCGCTATTTTTCAATAAGATGAAGTCATGTCCTTGTATGGTTCGAGTGGATATTTCCATAAATCTCCCTGTTTATTTGACGAAAGAACGGTCGATTTCCATCCGTTCCTTCCATTCGTTGATATCGAGTTCGTATAGGTTCGCGTAGTAGCGGAGCGCCTTGCGGAGATCTTCTACCGGCGCGGAATGGGAAACCATCTCCTCGAATAAGGCCATTTCGCTATGAGGGAATGTTCCCTTGCTTTGGAAATACCGCAGGCAAGAAACCAGGATGTTGGCTTGCTTCGAGGAGTTGGGGTCGTATCCTTCTTTGACATAGCCAAGATAAAAGAACGACAAGGCGAAGAAGCGTTCCAAGATGCGCTTGGACCGGGGTTCCACGTAAACGGCATTCAGGTCATCGGGGGTCAGGAATTTGACTTCGTGGAGTTTGGGGAGCAAGAGGGCGCTTTCTTCGTTAACGAGATACACCCGACTCACCCCTCCCCGAACGGGGAAGTTCCCTTCGTCGTGGATCAATCGGAGTTTGGCTTTGCATTCGGAGAGAATCGTTTCTTGGAGGGAAGAAAAGCCGTCCCCATGCCCGAAAAGCAAATGGAATCCCGTCTCGGGATACCCGTCCGCCCCGCGTTTTCGCAACGTCAAAACGGCGCCTTGGGAATAAATGATGCCACAGCTCGGACCGAATTGTTTCATAATCCCTTTTATTCTACTTCATCTTTCTAGGAAAGATAAGGGAGAGGGCAAGGAAAAACGCGCTCAAATCGAAACGGGATGGGAAAGGAAGCAGATGTCGCAGTACTTCTTCTTTTCCCCGTACACTTCCCCGTCGTGGTCGCGGTTTCCTTCGAGTTCTTCTAGTAGCAGCCCCACGTCCTCCCCTTTTTTGGCCCGGCTTACGATATCGCGGACCAGACAAGCGTCCTTTAAAGCCTTTTGGAGCAAGTCGGGGATCGATTCATGATGGACTTCCCCCGTGCAAGGGTCTTTCCATTCTTGGCGGGACGCATTCTCAACGTCTAACGGGGCGAAGCGTTTCAAGGAGGCGGGGTAAGAAAGGGAATAGGCTTTGGAGGTTTTCCCGAGCACCCATCGGAAGAGTTTCCGCTTGAACCCGGTTCTGCTATACAAAAGGCGCAATACCGAGGCGAATTCGCGGTACGACTCGGAAAAGGCGGTAGGTTTTAGGGGCACCGTCGCGCAGGCGGACCACATTTGGGAAAGGGACAAGAGGTCTTCCTCGGATAAACGAGGCAAGGCTTTCGCGGGAGGGATAAACCGGTGGGTTCGTTTCGCGTAGGTCTTGTCCAAAATGGATTCGAAAGCCCCATGGTAAAAGACGTAGATCCCCCCGTATTTGCCGTTTTCGTCGAATCCCGAACGGTAGAAGACGTAAGGATGGACGAGGCGGTCCAGGGTGAAATGGAGGAGCAGCCCTTCGATGTAGGCGAACAAAATCTCGGCTTCTCTCCCCGATTTTTCATAGGCGTAACGGAGCATCGGGCCGTAAACTTCTTTCAAATGGGTCCGGTGCATTTGGCTGCCCCAGGGATTGATTTGGGAGGCGTCGTCCTTCTTCCCCAAGAAGGGGTTCGTGCCATAGGCCATGAAAGGGTCGGGCCCCTGGGCGCCGGCGAAAACGAACTCGGGGTAGTCGCTAGGAAAATCTTTTAGCGCGTCCTCGGTGAAGAGGCGATGGAGCAACGCGGCGGGCATCACTCCTCCTCGCCGAAGGCTTCTAACCCCTTCGCGATCTTGGTTTTCGAGGTTTTGACGTTTTTCACAAACAGGAATATGGCGGCGGAAACGACGGTCATGACGAGGCCGTAGATGGGGAGGATCTCCCAAGAGAACTCTGGGATGAGCATTAAGGAGCCAAGGGCGATCGGGGTGATGGTTTGGGCTCCCATCGACGCGGCGTAGTAATACCCGGTGAAGGCGCCGATCTTCTTTTTGGAGCAAAGTTCGACGACCATCGGGAAGGAATTGATGTGGACGAGGGACATCCCGAATCCCTTGAGGAGGAAAATCGCGTAGATGTAAGGAGGGAAAACCCCGCTTCCCGCGGAGGGGATGGCGAAGGTGAGGATGGCCCAAAGGGCGTAGGAGAAAATCGAAAGGAACAAGCCTCCCGAGACGGTCCATTTCCGCCCAATCTTCCCGGCGATGATCCCCCCTAATGCGAAGCCAAGCACGGAGCCGACCCCGCCGGCTATGGTGTTGATCATCGAGTTGCGGCTCGAGCAACCGAGGTAATAGATGGCGAAGTTGCCCATGAAGGTGCCGATCGCGTTGTCCGCCATAAACCAGAAGAATTCGGCCACGAGGATGAAGATGAGCATGCGGAGGTTGGCTTTGGTAAGCGGGGCGTCGTCGTCGGTGATGCGGTCTTCGATTTCCGCCACTTTTTCGCCCCGGTCGAGTTCTTCGTGGAGTTCGACGGCGAGACGGTTCTCGTTAATGGAAAAGAACAAAACGAGGGCGCTGATGATCATGAAGAGGCTCGCGACCAAGAAGGGGGCTTCAATCGCCCAAATATTTTGGTAGGCCCAGGTGGCTCCTTCAGGCCCGGGGCGGAGGAAGTCGCTTAAGACGAAGATCATGCCAAGCAAAGTGGCGACGAACCCTCCGACGTAACCCATGATGTTGATGATGCCGTTGGCCTTGGAACGGAGGGGTTTGGGGGTGATGTCCGGCATGAGGGCGACCGCGGGGTTGCGGTACATCATCCCGGAGATGAGCACGATGGCCATGACGGCGATCATGCCACCGAGCTGGTTGAAATAGAAGAGAAGGGGGATGAAGGGAAGGGCGACCGCACAAAGGAAGGTGCCGACTAAAATGAAGGGCATGCGCTTCCCGATTTTGGTGTGGGTGCGATCGCTCAATTTCCCGAATATCGGCATGAGGATGAGGGCCGCGAGGTTATCGAGGGCCATCATGATGCCGACGAGGTATTGGACGTCGCTGTTATCCTCAGTCGGAACCTTACCCATTGCCTTGCAAAAGAGCTCGGTGAGGAAGGTGGGGCACCAGGAATCGTAAATCTGCCACATGAGCAGGATGCCGAAGAAGGCAAAGCCGATGAGCATTGTCCGTTTAACGTTTAAACGAAACGGCGCGGATTCGGCGCGGGGGGTTTCTTTTTCCATGTTCGTAGTCCTTTGGATTGGGTTTATAGTAACCCGAAGCCAAGAAAATTGCCACCATCTTTGAATAAAAAGACCCCCGCGTGACGGCTCGCGGAGGGAGAAAAAACAGGGAGTACTAAGACCTGTCTTATTCTTCGGTCTCTATCGCGTCCTCAAGATGGACGTTGACCTTAGGAGAATGGATCCGCTTATCGATCGCGGAGGCAATAGGATAATACACCGGAATGAGGAGAAAGAGAACCCACCAAGGGTGCCAAGTGGGCATGGCCCAGCCATAGGCGGTGGAGACGATGCCTAACCCAACATAGATTCCGGCGATGAGGACGGGGAGGGCGAAGGGTGAGAAGCGTTTCTTGCGGATGCATTCGTAGAGGCTTCCTAGCGCGATCGCGTAGAGGAAGAGGGTCCATCCGCAGGCCCAGCCGACGTTGCCCGGCTCTTTCCAGAAGAAGCCAAGCAGGATGTAGCCGATGGCGGCGAGCAGCATCAAGGTGGGCCAAACGATCTCGTCGAGGAAGGTGGATTTCTTCTTGGGACGGAAATGGGGGGTGTGGACTCCCGAAGCGTCGACGTCGACGCGCTCCCCCTTCACGGGGTCGTGGACGTGGATGCCCGAGGCGTCGATGTGGACGGTCGTCCCGTCTTCGTCCTCGACGTGGATTCCCGAGAAATCGATGTGGACGGTGTCCTTCCTCTCCCCTTTCCGAGGTTCTTCGGGTTTGGGGTCTTCTTGGGGCTCTTCGGGCTTGGTCGCCTCCTTGGTGTCGCGGACGATGTCTTCGAGGGGTTCCTCCGTGTTGAGCAAATCATCTAAGGATACCCCGTATATGCGGGCGAGGCAGATGAGGTTGTCGGTGTCGGGGGAGGCTTCCGCGCGTTCCCATTTGGAGACGGCTTGGCGGGAGAGGCCGAGCTTCTCGGCGAGCTGTTCTTGGGAGAGGCCTTTTTGCTTCCGTAATTGCGCGAGGCGGTTGGCGATTTCAATGTTCATTGGGATGGCTCCTTTGCTTACGTCACTAGTTTACGGTTGCGGGAGAGATTCCCTCTACCAACTTTGCTTTTCGGAAGTGGCAACTTTTGGTTGCCAATTGCATATTTTGCATGGATTTCTATTATTCTAGCGCAATTTGGTCATTTCCATTGCCTTAATTCTTTGTTTTTCTTCTTTGACGAGCCTTGGGGGAATCGAAGCGAAATACCGGGCCGTTTTGGCCTTCCCCGAGAAGGCGAAGAGGATTCGGGAAAGCCGCATCTCGAAGCGTTCCCCCATGCGGTTAAGGGGATAGAGGCAATGGCGGTGGACCGTCTCTAGCCCCAGGGAGAAAAGAAGGGAGAAAAGTCCGAGGAATGCCAAGACGAGGGAAAGATAACGGGAATGGTTGGCCGCGATTGCCCCGTCGAAGAGGTGGCAAAGGAGATTGGAGGCGATGAGGGGCAATAAATAGGGGGCGAAGGATTTCCAAAACAAGGAGGGGTGCTTTCCCTTTCTGGCGTTTCTAGAAAAACTCCCGATCCATATGGGCATGACGAGGGACAATGGGGAAATCAATAAGGACAAAGTCCCGTCCAGGAAAATCGGGACCACCAAGGAGATAGAGGCGAAAAGGACGAGGAAAAACCCGTAGACGCCCCTCTTCTTTTGGAGGAAGGAAAGGCAATAGAAGGCGTAAGGGAGCAAGAAGAAATTCAAAATGACCGAAAGATAGAACCCCCGGTTCAAAAGGAGGTCGATCGAATAATGGAACCCGAGGGAAACCCCAGCGCAAGAGAAGGCGAAAAGGAAGGGGGATAGCCAAAATAACGTGAGCCCGATCTTCCTCCAAGACGGGACTTCGTAACGGACTTTCGGGAGAGGGGAAGAATGGATCAAGAATTCCCTTTCTTGTTCGGCGACCCCCGAAACGTCGCGATACCGAATCGAAAGCAAAGGGAACAAGGAGATGAGGCTTAAGGCCATCGCTTTGGCGTCCATGAGGAAGAAATCGGTGGTCTCGGTGATCGAATGGCATAAGAAAACCGCGGTGATCAGCAAATAGGTGACGCTTAAGTGGTTCTGCTTTTGGATGGAAAGGACGAGGGAAACGAAGAAATAGAGCAACAAGACGGCGAATAACACGGATCCGGCGATCCCCGAACGGCAGAACACGTCGATGAGCCCGTTATGGGTGGGGAAGGTGCGCCCCACCGCATCGAATTCGAGGGTATAGACGTAATAATTGATGTTTCGGAAGCCAAGGCCGAACCAGAGTTTGCTGGGGGAATCCAAAGAAGCGAGGCAATGCTCCCAGGAATCGATGCGCGTTTGGAAGGTCCCGAATTTCCCAAGGGCCTCGAAGAAGTTCTTGGTCCCCGCGGCCAAATTCCCCGTCCAGTCGAACCAGGAAGTGAAATTGAGCAGCAAGACGAACGTCGCGGCGAGGAGACTGAAGACCAAGGCGAGGATGTTTCGGATTTTATGCCGGGGCAAGGTCAAAACGAACCGGTAGATGCTATAAACCCCGATGAAAGCCGTCCCTAGGAGGATGGACGTCTTCGAAAGGGTGAAAAACAAAAACAAGGCAAAGAGCAAGACAAAGGGCAGATAGAGGAAACGGGGGCGGTGGGAATGGATCACCGCGAGTCCCCCGAGGGCGAAAAGCAACAAGGTCCCGAAGGTGTTTCGGTTGTTGCAGAAACTCTGCGCGACGTGCCCGACGATCGAGCCGTCGTTGCGGAAAAAGTGGGACAGAATATCGAATTCGGCGATGAAAGAATAGATACAGGCAATGAAGGCTAAGAGCACCAGGACCCAGGAAATAAGCAGCGAAAAGGCCTTGCCTTTGGAGGCCCGGGGGCCAATCACGAACAAGGCGTAAATCAAGGCCACGGAGGCGAAAAAGGAGAGGACGTCCCTGCTTCTTTCTTTTGGAGTCACGACGTAAACGACTTCTCCAATCGGGGTTTCTTCGGGGAAAAGCAAGATTCCGACGATGCCAAAGACGAGGATTCCAAGGATCACGAGGTCCAGCCATACCGGTTCGCGGTAACGAAATCGCGTTTTGGCGAAAACCCAATAAGCGAAGAAAAGGACGGTGAAGGCGAGGAAGGTCATCAGGTATTCGATGTCGTTCATCTTGACTAACGGGAACCCTTCGTTGAAAAACGCGATCTCGTTGAGGAAAAAGATGCCAACCAGGATAAGGCAAAGGAAAAACGCGCCGGAAAAGAAATAGGGCTTGGGCAAAATATTCTCGTTTCCTTTTCCCCTATTCATTCTTCTATCTTACCCCGATTTCCTTCCTTCGTATAGAAGGAAGATGATTGGCGGGACGAGAAAGAAAAAACCTCGGACGAACCGAGGCTTGTGGGTTTGTGGTGGCCCAAGGCGGGGTCGAACCGCCGACACACGGATTTTCAGTCCGTTGCTCTACCAGCTGAGCTACCGGGCCACAACGCTTGGCGGACCATACGAGATTCGAACTCGTGATCTCTTCCGTGACAGGGAAGCATGTTGGGCCGCTACACCAATGGTCCAAGTCCTTCGCAAGCGCTCGATTATTATGGGGGCAAAAGAGGAAGAAATCAAGGGTTTTTTATAGGGAGGGATTTGGATTCCAAAACCCGTTCGTTCGGGAACGTTTTTCCCTCGAAAAAATGCCCCCGAAGGGGCAAGGGGTCAGATGGCTTTGGGCGCTTCTTCTTCGGCGCAGAAATCGAAGTGGAGATTGACGTAGGCGCAGAGGGCGAACACCCCAATCATCAAGCGGCTTGAGGCGTAGGAGAACCAATAGGTGAAATCCCCGTTATGGGAATAGGCCGAGAGGATCGAATAGGAATTGTTCCCCGCGGAGGCGAAATACCCCAGGACCAAGGAAGCGATGAGGAAGATCCAATACGAAGAGAGGTTGTCCCCATCGAGCGCTTTCTTGAAAAAGAGGATTCCCGATACGGCGCTAGAAAGGAAAGCGGCGAGGTAGATGAGCCCGGTCAAGACATGGACCGAGCCGATTTGGAAGGAAGTGATGGAACGGGCCAAATAATAGGCGAGGGTCCAAAGGGTTCCCAGTTCCACCAAAAGGATGTGGGAAGCCTTTTTCCGGAACAGCAAATCGAAGAACAGGGCAAGGAAGAAACCGATCGATCCGATCAAGAAGACCAAATGGACGATGGCTTCCGGGGTATGGAGGTAGGCGTCGATCGCTTCTCCTTGGAGGTAATCGGCCCTCCAGTTGTATTTCGCGGGATTCCCCAAAGCCACGAAATACATGGTTAAGGCATAGCCCGCGATGAGAAATAGCAGGCCCAAAATGAGATGAAGCCAGGGGATGCGGAATTTCTTTTTCATCGTTCGTTTCCTCCGGATATGGCCGCTTGATACGCCTTTTCTTCTTCGTCGTTGCAAAGGACGAAATGCCCGGGGGCGACTTCGCGGAAGGAAGGCTTTTGCTTTGAATAGTCGTGGTCTTTCTCCGGGTGGTAGGTCAAGCGGACGCGGGTCCTTTCGCTTTCGGGGTCGGGCTTGGGGATGGCGCTCAAGAGGGCTTTCGTGTAGGGGTGGAGGGGATGGGCGAATAGCTCATCGCTCGAAGCGAGCTCCACCATGTTGCCAAAATACATGACGGCGATGCGGTCGCAGAAATACTTGACCACGGACAAGTCGTGGGCGATGAAGAGCATCGTGAGGTTCATTTCCTCTTTGATTTCGTTGAGCAAATTGAGGACTTGGGCGCGGATGGAGACGTCTAACGCGGAAATCGGTTCGTCGCAGATGAGGACGCGGGGATTCATCACGAGGGCCCGGGCGATGCCGATGCGCTGGCGCTGGCCGCCCGAGAATTCGTGGGGGTAGCGCGAGGCGTATTCGGGGATGAGGCCGACTTTGGAGAGGATTTGGGCCACGACTTCGCGGTTTTTGGCTTGGTTGTATTGCCCTTGGATGTGGAGGCCTTCGGCGATGATGTCTTCCACGGTCATGCGGGGATCGAGGGAATCGATTGGATCTTGGAAGATCATTTGGATCTCTTGGCGGAGTTTCTTCGGGCAATGCTTGTTGTCGTAGTCGATGCGGCGGAGTTTTTCCTTCGTCTCCGCGATGTGGGCGCGGAGTTCGTTTTGAATGTCGAGGATCTGCTTTCCGTAGAACGCTTTGATGTTTTCGCTCTCTTCGGCGGTGGAAGCGTCCGAGAGCTCCTCTTTCATCTTCTTGCGGAGTTCAAAGATCTTTTCTTTGGCGTGGATTCGGCTCCATTTGATCTCTTTTTCGTAGTAACGGGTCCCCGCGGCGATGCGGTAGCCCTTGTAATAGATGGAACCGCTCGTGGGCTTGTAGAGGCCGATGACGGTGCGTCCGGTCGTGGTTTTGCCGCATCCGGATTCCCCGACGAGGCCGAAGCATTCCCCTTCCTTGACGTCGAAGCTGACGTCGTGGACGGCTTTGGTCTTGAAATCGCCGGCGGCGAAATATTCCTTGAGATGGCGCACCGAAAGGATGACGTGGGAGTCCACGAGGCTTTGGTCAAAGGTGACGGATGGGGTTTTCGTTTCCTTATTCATGGGTGGCCTCCTTGGCGCGGGCTAGGCTGTTGGCGATGCGGGTGGAGACGATTTTGGGCATCGTCGCCTTGGGGGCGCGGTCGTCCAATAGCCAAGTGGCGGCGTAATGGGTGGGGGAGATTTGGAACATCGGGGGTTCCTTTTTGAAATCCACGGCGAGGGCGTATTTGCTGCGAAGGGCGAAAGCGTCCCCGTTAGGCGGGAAGAGCATGTTGGGCGGGGTGCCCGGGATCGCTTCGAGTTTTTCTTTGCTGTCGACGTCGGGGATTGAGGAAAGGAGGGCCCAGGTATAGGGGTGGGCCGGGGAATAGAAGACGTCTTTGGCGGTGCCGTATTCCACGATTTTCCCCGCGTACATGACGGCGACCCGGTCGGCCATGTTGGCGACGACCCCGAGGTCGTGGGTGATGAAGATGACCGACATGTGGTGGTCTTTCTTCAAGCGGTTGATGAGTTCGAGGATTTGGGCTTGGATGGTGACGTCGAGGGCGGTGGTCGGTTCATCGCAGATGAGGACGTCGGGTTCGGCGGTCAAGGCGATGGCGATGACGATGCGTTGGCGCATGCCCCCGGAGAACTCGAAGGGGTATTGGTAGAACCGCTTTTCCGGTTCGGGGATGCCGACTTCCGCCATGATGCGGAGGGCGCGTTCCTTGGCTTCGCGGTGGGTGACGCGGATCTCGCTCAAGTAGCGGCGGTGTTCCGCGATGAAGGCTCCATAAAGGGAGGAAAAGGAAGTGAAGAAGGGGATCTCCGTTTTGCCGTTTTCCTTTTTGACGGGACGAAGGGCGGAAAGAATGCTCGCGAAGATGGGGCGAAGCAAGGCTTTGTGGCGGGCTTGGATGTCCTTCTTCTTCTTGGAAACGAGGGTTCTCGCTTCTTTTTTGGCCTCGATTAAGACGATGCGTTTGGCTTTCGCGTCGGCTTTGAGGGTTTGAAGTTGCTCCTCGTGCTTTTCTTTCTTGGCTTCGAATTCCTTCAAGAAGGCTTCGAGTTTTTCTTCAATCCCTTCCTTTTTGAGGAATTTGTGGCGCGTTTTGAAGCGTTTGGTTTCCCGTTTCCATTCGCTTTTTTCGAGTTCGAGCAAACGGAGGGTGTTCTTGTAAGCGATGAAGGGTTCGTTGATGAGCTCGGAGAAATACCGTTTCAGGTGGTTCCCGTTGATGATCATGACCTCGGTCATCTGCTTGCCGATCTTCATGATGGGGTTGAGGGAGGAAAGCGGGTCTTGGAAGATCATCCCGATCTTGGTGCCGCGGATGCGGTGGAATTCCTCTTCGCTGACTTTGGTGAGGTCTTCGCCTTGGTAGACGACCTCGCCCGAATCGATGTGGGCGTTCTTCGGAAGGATGCCCATGATGGTTTTGTTGGTGACGGATTTGCCCGAGCCGGACTCCCCGACGATGCAGAGGGTCTCTTCCTTCAGCAAATCAAAGGCCACCCCGCGGACGGCGTGGACGGATCCCCCATCCGTGGAGAAGGAGATGCTCAGATTCCGGACCGAAAGGACGACTTCCTTGTTCTCCGGGTTTCCTCCGACGAGGAAAGGGTAATCAATGCAGGGGTAAGACATATCAGTTATCCGCTCCTTTTAACGAGGGGTTCAAGGCATCGCGGAGGCCGTTGCCGAACAAATTGAAGCAAATCATGATCAGGACCATGACGAGGGAGGCGCTCACGATCATGTAGGGGTAGTTGTTCAAGAAGCCCTGCGCCTCGGACAAGGTGATGCCGAAGCTCACGACCCCTCCTTGGTATTGGAGGACGCCCGGAAGGAGGTAGGCGATGTTGGCTTCGGTGAAGATGACCGAGGGGATCATCAAAACCGCCCCGGTGACGATCGTCCCGATGCCGTTAGGCAAGATGTGGCGGAAGATGAGCCGCGCGTCGCTGGCCCCGAGGGTGCGGGAGGCGAGGACGTATTCTCGGCCCTTAAAGCGGTAGAACTGGCTTCGGGTGGTATGGGATATGCCCATCCATCCCGTCAAGCACAAAGCCAAAAGCAAGGTCCAGAAACTCGAGCCAAGCAGCAAGACGATGAGGGTCATCATGACGATCCAGGGCATGCCCCCGAGAATCTCGGTGAAGCGTTCCATGAGGATGTCGGTCCAACCCCCGAAATACCCCGAAATCGAACCCCAAACCAGGCCGATGAGGATATTGATGACGGCGCTCAAACAGCCAAGACCGAGGGAAGTGAGGAGGCCCGAGAAGACGATCTTGAAGAAATCCTTCCCGTTGTTGCTCGTGCCGAAAAGGTAATACGGGGAGGCGCATTCCCCCAAGGCCCCTTCGTAATAATAGAGGCGGTAAAGGGAGAGGGTGCAAATCACTTCGCCCGTGACGAGGCCATCGCTCGTGGTGCGTTTGTTGTAGGATTCGATCTTCAAAACCGGGCATTCCTTGGGATTGAGGATCTCGTAATCCCCTTCGTCCACGGGGAGGTATTGGTTGTTTCTCGTGTTGGGCAGGCTTTCCCAATCGAAGGCGATCAGGCCTTTGTCGACGAAGGCGTCGAGCAAGAAGCGTTCCAAATGGTACCCTTCTTCGTTGCCAAACGCCGCTTCGTAAGGATCGTAACGGAAGCTCCCTAGCGTCGTTTCGCTTTGGACGAGGGAACGGTTGGCGACCCCGTAATAGAAGGTGTTGGAGCCGTCGTCGAGTTGGACGTAATAGGAATCTTCGGCGATCGCGGCCTCTTTGAAGGCGTTTTCCTTTTTCACTTGGGCGGTCGCGTCGGAGAAGACGATGTTCTCAAACGTTTTGTCCGATTCGCTCGTGCCGGTGATCGAGGTCAAATAGCAGGAATTGGCGGAGCCTTTCAAGGAATCGGAATAGACCACCACGTCGAATTTGACGTCTTGGGAAAGCGCGCCGAGCTCGTCGAATTTCGCCATGAATTCCGCGTTTGCGAAAGGCTTCACGGTCAAAAGGTCGGTGGAAGAGAGGTCCGCGCCTTTTTTCAAGACGAAACGGAAGGGATCCTCTTGGCTCGCGGGGTCGTCTTTTTGGATCTCCAAGACGATATCCACGAAGAGGGAGGTGCCCTCCACGAGCAATTTATTGAAATAGTCTTGGTCGAAATCGAAGGTCAAGGACGCGTCGAGGTCGGTCGCGAAGAGTTTGGCAAGAGCGGTTTTTCGCCCCGAAAGGGCGGGGACGAATTGGCCCGCTTCTTCCTTGCCGTCGGCGTTCAAACGGATTGATCCGTTTTTGCCGTATTTGAGGATGTCGGTGGACATGCCGTCGATCTTGCTCACGCGTTTGGTGATCGCATCGCTCACTTCCTGCCCCTTCTTGCGGATGATGGCCCGTTCCTTGTAGGTGTCGGGGTTGGGCATCAAAGTCACGGGGTCTAACGGGGCGTCGGTGATCGTCCGGGTTCCATCCAAGAATCCGGCGTCGTTGACCCCAAACCACTTCGGGGGGAGGTATTTGAGGGATCCTTGGGGGACGGTGATGTTGTTTTTGTCGGCGACCGGAACGACGATGGCCATCCCGATGAGAATGGCCAAAATGCCAGCCGCCACGACGGAAGACTTGTTTTTGACGAAGCGGCGCATCGCGTCTTTGAAGAAGGTCGTCGGCTTGGTTTTGAATTTGACGTCATGGATGGAGGCGTCTTGCTGAACGAAGACAAAATCGCTGTCAAGGACTTCGATTTCTTCTTGGCTGGATGGTTTGTTGTCCATAACTCCTCCTTTTTATTTCTTCGCGCCCATGCGGATGCGCGGGTCGACGATGCCATAGCTCAAATCCACGATGAGGGTGGCGAATAAACCAATCAAGGTGTAAATGGCCATGTCGACCATGACGACGGGGTAATCGCGGTTGGTGATGCCTTCCACGAAGAGCCGTCCGATGCCGGGGATGCCGTAAATCTGCTCGAGGACCATCGAGCCCGAGAGGATTCCGATGAATTCGCCGATGATCATCGGGACGATCGGAACCATGGAGTTGCGGAGGGCGTGGCGCACCACGGATTGGCCTTTGGTGAGGCCTTTGGTCCGGGCGAGGAGCAAGAATTCGCTGCTCATGACTTCGGTGAGTTCCGCGCGGGTGTAACGGGCGAAGGAGCAAATCGATCCGAAGCAGAGGGACATGACGGGGATGATGTAGGCTTGGAAAGCGAGGAGGGGGCTCGCGGCGCTTTGGGAATCGCTCGGCCATTGGGTCGGGAATCCCGGGATTTGGCGGAATAACAAAAGCAAGAAGGAAATCAAGACGAAGCTCGGGACCGAGATGAAAATCATGATCACGGTCGAGATGGTGTGGTCCACCCAAGTGTTCTTCTTGAGCGCGGCGAGGACTCCAAGGCCCAGGCCCAAGGGAATGGAGAAGAAAATGGAAATGATGTTGAGGCGCATCGAATAGGGGAGGCGCTCCATGATGATTTCGACGACGTCGCGGTTGAGGCCGATGGACGAGGTGCTGGTGCCCCAATCCCAACGGGTGACCACGTTGCCGAGCCAATGGACGTAACGGATCAGCACCGGGTAGAGGCGGAAATAATATTCGCGGTTGTTGAGCGGGATGGTGATGACGCCCGTCTTATCGGCCAAGGCGGTGTATTCTTCAAAAGTGAATTCTTGGCAAAAGCCGAGTTCGACTTGGCGGGACCAAAAGCGATATTGCTCCGCGTACTGGCTGCTTTGGGGCTCAATGGGCAATAGCTGCAGCAGAATGTAGGTTAGGGAGAGAATAATGAAAGCCGTTAAGAAAATAAACAGGATTCTCTCGATGACGTATTTGGTGGAGTCTTTCATTTTCCTTCTTTCCCCCAGGAATTGGGACGAATCATTAGCGAATACGACAATAGAGCCGGCCTTCACGGGAAGACCGGCTCCAATTTGCGGCGGTGAGGATTAGTTTCCCTTGGGGGCGATGGGCTCGAGGCCGAGGCTCTCGAGGGTCACTTCCGAGACGACGATCATCTGTTTGATGAGTTCGTTGGATTTGCCCGGGAAGACTTTGTAGCGCAGATAGAACTGCACGGTGAAGCGAGTGACGTCGCGCTTGATGGCGTTGGCGATGTCTTGGCAGTTCCCCTTGACGTCCGTGAGGGGCATCGTGACGGCGATGTAGCCGTTGAGTTCGGTGCCGGGGACGAGTTTGCCGCTGCGGAAATAGTATCCGCCTTGGGAAGTTCCCGCATCGTCATTGGGGAAGATGGCCATTTCGTCGAGGGCTTCGAAGGAATAGTAGCAATCGCCGTTCTCGTCGAAGGCCCCGTCGGGCATATCCATCAAGAAGAGGATTTCGCTGGATTTGGCCGTGGCGCCGGTGGAATCGTCGGATTGATCCGGCCCGAGGAAGCGTTGGTTGGCGCCGAGTTCGGTGGTTTCGCCGTTTTCGACGACGCAGAAGCCTTGGGACGCGGTCCAGAGGGCGTCGAAGGACCAATGGAGTTCATCGTAGGTCTTGCCTTCGGTGGGAAGCGGGGTGTAAACCGCGGGACGCTTTCCGAGTTTGTTGGTGGGATGGCCCCAGTTCAGGTTGAATCCTTGGTTGAGGGAGGCGGAGGAAGAGGTCGTGGACATGAAGTTCAGCGGATCGAGGACGTTGCCGGAGACCGCCCCTTCGGCGAAGTCGAATTCGCCATGGTCCATGATGGTGTAGGTGTCGGTGTAGTTCGTTCCGCCGACCTTGAGTTGGACGTCGAGGGTGAGGCCGAATTTCTTGCAAGCTTCGTTGAAGACGCTCGCGACGCCTTTTTTGATGTAATCGCCGAGGTTATCGATGGTGGATTGGTAACGATAGAAGCCTTCGATGGTGATTTCTTCGTTTTCCCAGCCCATGTCGTGGAGGGCTTCCCCGCACTTCTTGAAATAGAGGGCGGCGAGGTCGCGGTTATAGCAATAATCGCTGCCGGAGTCGTCGATGTAGGTTTGGACGACCGACTTAGCAGCTTCGGAAGCGCGGTAGGATTGCTTGCCGGTCGGGTCGATCATGTAGGCGTTCGAGAGGTAGGAGATGGCGGGGTTGCGCCCAGCGGTTTTGGCGAGTTCTTCGCGGTTGATGGCGTAGAAGAAGCCGCGGAGGAAGTCCCGGTTGGACATGATCGTCTTGACCCCGTTCCATTTGCCGTTGCCTTTGGTGGCGACGCTCGGGTCGCTGTGCTTGTAAACCTTGCCATCCGGGCCGAAGAAGTAATTCCATTCGTTGACGGTGCAGGTGTTCAAGTTAATTTTGATGATGGTCGAGCCTTCGGTGCGGTAGGTCTTAGCGTAGCTTTCCCCGCGGACGAGGGCGGAAACCGGGATGGTGCATTGGTCGAGTTTGTTGAGCTTGAAGTCTTCCCAAGCGAGTTCGTCGGCCTTATCGGAAGTGTAGACCTTTTCGACGTAGCCATCGAAGTGGTAACGGGCCGCGTCGTGGTAGTTCTCGTTCTTTTTGTAGATGAGTTCTTTTTGGTCTTGCCATTCGACGGGGATGTAGGCGCCGAAGCAAAGGAAGTTGTCGAAGCGGGAATTCGCGGTCGATCCGCGGACCCCGTAGTTATTGGCTCCGCCGATCGCGTCGAGGAAGGCTTGCGGGACGGGGGAGTAGAGGGAAGAAGAGAGGGCGGTACGCGCGGTGGTCGCGGCGTGGGGGGAAATGAAACGGAAGTCGATGACGCCGTATTCCTCGGTGCAGAGATCCTCGCGGACCACGATGCCGACGGTGGAATTCCAGGTTTCCATCGTGTGGCTGCTGCCGTATTTGTAGTTGGAGGTGCCGTAGAATCCGCCGGAATCGGTCATGAGTTCGGTGGCGCGGACCATGGACTTGTCGAGCATCGCCTTAAAGGGGGTGATGTAGTCTTCGATTTGGACTTTGCGCCCATCGAATTCGGCTTTCCCCGCCCATTTGGATCCGGGAACCGCGTTGTAGGCGTACCCTTCCCCGACGTGGAGGTAGACGCGCCAATAGACGCCGGTCTTGTCGACGTTGGGGTCGTTTTCGTCCTTGATGATGGTCTCTTTGAAACGGGTCGCGTCGCTTCCGGAGTCAAAGAAATCGCGCCCGGGGTTGAGCTCGAGCATGACGGGGTAGGAATCGCGGGAGAGTTCGCCCTTCCAGGAATAGCCGTCTTGGGTGGCGTTCATTTCGACGCCGAAATAGCCGGAGCTGATCATCGACATGCGGTCGCTGACGTCGCTTCCCGTGGCGTTCCAGCCGTTGAAGGTGCCGGAGTCGGTGTTCGTGTAGCCGTGGAAATAGGAACGGTATTCCTCGCGGGGTTCGACGATGGTGTTGTTGTCGTACATGTACCCGTTGGGGTCCAAGGTCCCTTCCATGATGCCAAATCCGTAGTTGGTGATGTACTTTTGGCTCTTGGGGTTGACGCGTTGGGAGAAGGCTTCCGAGGAGGAATCGTCGTAAAGCGGGATTCCGGCCGTGAAGTTGTCCATCGCGTATTTTTCGAGCGCGGCGGTGATTTTGGTTTTTTCCTGCCAATCGTAGGAACTGAAATCGAAGGATCCGTTTGCCGCTTGCGGGTCAACGATCGGGCCTTCTTCCGAAACCGTGGGTTGGGAGGAATCCTGCGTCGGTTTCGAGGAACCGCCAGTGGGTTGACTTCCGATGTTGCAAGAAGTCAAAACCATGGCGCCCGAGGCGAGGAGCAGAGTGAGAGCCGCACGGATTTTTTTCGTGGTGTTCATAAGGGTCTCCTTTCTGAAATAGTGGATTAAGCGGTACGTTTTCGCTTGTGCACATGACACGCGCAAACGCAAACGTTACATAAGTAAAATACCCATACGATTTTTTGCAAGGCTTTTTTTCATTTTTCCTGCTTCGAGGGAGCGAAAACATTATACATTGTATAAATCCGATTTCTTCTTATTTTCCTAATATATAAAAACGTCAACGCAAAAAGTCACGCCAAACAAGCCAGAACGATGGCGCTGGCGAGTTGGAGGCCGCCCATCACGAGATACACCCAATACGGAAAGGGCTTATTCTGCCGTTTTTCCCGAAGTTGGAGGGAATAATCCCCGGCGTTTTCGTAATGCGTGTCCTTGTTGTGGGTGAATTGTTCGATTAAGCGTTTGACCCCATATCCCAAAACGTCAAACGTTCCCCTTCTCCCCACGAGGGCGAGGCCCGCGATGCCAAGGCAAACCGCCCCGGGCAACAAGAGGGCATCCGAGAGCCCGGCGAGGGTGTATAGGCCCCGAAGGAAATAGACGAGGCAAAAAAGGATGGCCGAGATGCCGACGGAGATGACGGAATGGCGGAGAATGGCGACGGTTTTGGGTTTCATCGGGGCTTCATTCTAGACCAACCCGAAATATTTGCAAGCGCATGCGAATTCGCTTGCAAAAAATTCGCACGCGTGTATGTTAAAGCGGAATGAAAGAAAGGAGAGAGAAATGAAGAACCAAAAAATCGCCCTCTTCGCCCTCGCAACGATGGGATTGGTCGCCTTGGCCTCCTGTGGTCCCACGAATCCTCCCGCATCCTCTGAATCGGGATCGGAATCCGAACCTAGCACCGTGGAATCCTCCTCGGACCCCACCAAAACGCGCCACGCGGAAATGACCGTGCAGCACTCCTCGATTCGCGCTGGGATGACCTTCTTCGACGGAGCCATCCCCTCGACCACCTATTACCCCGGGGACGGCACGAGCGAAGACTTCGGCACCAGCGGAATCATGACGGTCACCAACAACACCACGGAAGAAACCTATGCCGCGGATGAACCCTTGCCCGCCGGTTCCTATACCGTCAAAAACAAATTGATCGTCGAAGGGGGACGCAGCGTCTACGCCACCGCGGAGATCGCCGTCACCGAAGGCACGGTCGACAAGGACAAAGGCGTCAACAAGAACGTGGACCCCGCTTCCATGGCGGATTACAAGTTCATGAATTACTCCGGAATCGATACCCTCGGCGGAAACGCCGCTTCCGGAGCCGGATGCATGCCATCCACGGGGGAATCCCGCGTCTTGGTCATCCCGGTCACCTTCACCAACACCAAATTCGGGAACGGCAGCCCCGAAGACAACGAAGCCGCCCGCGAGATTTTGCGCGAAGCCTTCTTCGCCAAGAACGACAAGACGGCGGCCCCGGGAGCGGACGGGAAAATCCCCGACACCACCCCTTGGGAGAGCTTGGCGAGCTATTACGACAAGGCCAGCAATGGCAAACTCCAAATCACCGGAGAAGTCACCCCCGTTTACGTCTACAACGCGGATGACACGAAAAACATCGCCACTTCCGGCCTCGCCCAACAAATCGCCACGAGCGCCATCACCTACTTCAAAAACCCCGCCAACGAATCGGGATACGTCCTCGACGCCACGAAATTCGATAGCGACAAGGACGGATTCATCGACGGCGTGGAAATGGTCTACGTGACCTCCCAACCCACCCCCTCCTCCGGAGGCAACGACGTTTGGTGGAACTACACCACCTACACCTCTTCGAGCGCTTCGAAGAGCAGCCCGACGGCCAAGCGCATCTTCTTCTCGCGCTGGGACTTCCTCACCAACGGGTACTATTCGGGCTACCAATACGACGCTTACGGTTCCCGCTGGGAAGGCAAAGCCGTGGATGCCCACACGATCATCCACGAAACCGGCCACATGATGGGCGCCCCGGACTACTACTCCTACGCTGAAAAGGAAGGGGAGAAGAACGGCCCGGCCGGATGCGTCGACATGATGGACCAGAACGTCGGCGATCATAAAGCCTACACCAAGATGGCTTACGGATGGATCACCCCCTGGGTCGTGGATTACTCCTCCAACGACTTCGAGGTCACCCTCCCCTCCTACACCGACACGAAGAAATTCCTCCTCGTCCCGGCCGCGGGAAAACCCTGGAACGGAACCCCTTGGGATGAATACATGATCATCGAGTATTACACCCCGACCGGCGTCAACGAAGAGGACAGCGACGGCTATCCCGAATGGAACCAAGCCTCCTCGAGCGGCGACAACGCCTACGGACACGGCGGAACCTACCGCCGCCCCGGGGTGCAGATGTTCCACGTCGATACCCGTTCCGCTTCCTACAAAGGCGAAATCGTCGACGGCAAAGAAGTGAACGAAGTCCGCAACTACACGGATACCCCCAAACCGGTCCGCACGGTGTCGAGCGATGGCAAATCCTACGAAACCTCCGCCGTTAGCGTCCACAGCAACACCCCCGCGGGCAGCGCTTCGGGACGTCCCGGATCCATCGACGGAGTCACGGGGAACGCCTCGCCCTTCCGCGAGATGTCCGCGATCTTCCCGGGCAGTGAAGCCTCCACGATGGGGACTTCCTACTATTCCACGATGGGATGCATGGTCAACCTCTTCGGGCTCCAATCCTATTTCGAAGCCGACAATGACGGGGATGGCAAGCCCGACGAAACCTACGGCGACAAGCCGGACTCCAAATACGGCGGATACTATTATTCCCCGTCGCACCACAAGAATTGGTTCGTCAACGGCACCAAGTTCAATAACGGCCATTCCTTCCCGTGGACGATCGAAATCACCGCCCAGACCCACGAATCGGTCACTCTCCACTTCGTCAACAACGAAGCCATATAACACGAAAGGCAAACACCATGAAAAAATCCAAACTCCTCGTTTACAGCCTCGCCGTCCTTCTGGGGACCGCCTTGGCTTCTTGCGCGGTCGGAGGCAACTCTACCTCCTCCGACGCCCCCTCTTCCGAAGAGATCGTCTCTTCCGAATTCAAGGGGGACACCTCGGGCGAAGTCCAAGAATCCGTCAACACGGATGATACCCGCCGCTACAACATCTATTTCGACGAAGAGCTCACCGCCCAACTCGCTTCGGGCAACATCGAGCTCGAACAAGGCAACCGCTTCCTCCTTTGGCAACACGTCTCCGTCCCCGACGGAACCTACACCTTGGAGGCCGTGACCGATAACGTCGTCATCGACGGCCACGTCATCTACGCCAAAGACTACGGACCCTTCAAGGTCAAGATCAACGCCATCCAAAACGGAACCGGCAAGAAAACCACCAAAGCCATCTCCGGCAACGTCGTCTCCGCTGGCAAAATCCTCTTCAACAGCCTCTGGAACGAAGCTTCGGAAACCAACAACTTCACCGCGAGCAACGAATACTTCGGCACCGTTTACCACAACGAGAAATACATCGAAATGGAATGGGCGACCCAAGGCAGCGGAACGATCTTCCGCGGCAACGTCTACGACGAAGCCACCGGGCGTTATTACACCTACGATTACCTCGACTCCAACCCCGGCACCCTCGAATTCGGCAAGGGATACGGCGCGAGCAACGAGCTCTTGATGACCACCAAGGACTTCGGCATCCCCGCCTCCTCCTGGGTCGAGCAATTCGACCAAGACGGCAATTCGCTCAACCAATTCATCCTCGAAGACACCTTAGATAACAACGGATACAGCGATCTCATCGATCCGTTCATGGACAAACTCTTCTCCATGGGCAACGGCTATAGCGTCCTCGTGAACCGCGCTGGGGCCAGAAAACTCGTCGCGACCGTGGACGAAGACACCGGTACTATCCAAATGACCGCCGCCCGCGAAAACGGATCGCTCATCAAAACCTACGCCAGCTCTGGCAAAACCTACAACGTCGTCACCACCATTTCCGACGTCGGATTGACCGGCCACGACGCGGTCGACGCCTGGCTTGCGAACCCCGTCTACCCCGAGAAAGTCGACACCTCCAAACTCAAGGCGTTCTTCACCGGCATCGAAACGGCGAAGAACTACACCTGTGAGCGCGTCGGCGCCTGGATGGATAGGACCACCGGCAAATTGATCGAAGCCCCGCAAGCAGTTGTCGACTCCGGATTCGCCGAATACCTGAACACCTACGACGCCATTGACTTCGTCACCGAAGACACCCTCGTCAACGTCGTCACCGCCTCCACCCCCGAAGTCTTCAACTACATCGGGCAAGCGAACATCAAGGAGAAGTGGACCGTCCCAAGCGCCGGAGACGTCACCACCTACTTCACCAACGAATCGGGCTGGAGCGGCGCGATCGGAACCGTCGACCTGGAAAGCAAAGAAATGGCCATCACTTATGGCGCCCCCCAACTTATCTCCAGCGAAGTGAAGAGCCTCTGGGGCCTCTCCAAGAGCGAAGACGGATCCTGGATGCTTCCGCTCGTCCACGAAGGGCTCGCCGACATCATCGACCTCATGTCCTTCTCCGACTACGCTGCGGAAGGGGGAGAAGAAATCTACTCCTTCTCGACCACCGGCGATGATTGCAATCCCTCGGCGGAAGACAACCGCGTGATCCTCTATTGGGGAGACGAAGAGAGCCCCAGCGCCGTCGTCGGCGGATTCGAAGGCTACTTGAGCTACATCTCCGTGGATGGCCTCGACTTCAACACGAACGTCATCTCGAACATCCTCTTCGAACGCACCGGCATGGAATATTACTATTCCCGCAACTTCATCCTCGGCGAAGGGTCTTGCACGCTCCTCAGCGCCCTCGCCTACGATAATTCGCTCGCTTACGTCACCATCACCGAATGGAGCGACGTCGGCACCACCGTCCTCGACGATGCGACCCTCGCCCTCACCGGCAAGACCGCTTCCGCCGAATAAGGACTCTTCCTACCAATCGCCTGGGGCAACCCGGGCGATTTTTCTTTTCTTCTATTTTTGTTTTTCCAAAGGAAGGATGCTAATTGATGGACTGCTTCCTTTTTCTTCTGCCTCGTTATGATTTTGCCAAGGACAACGCGATGGTTTTCCATTGAAAAAAAAGGCGTTGGACTTCATGTTCCAACGCCTGATAAGACGACTTGATCGGCCTTATTGATTCAAGAAAATCTTCACGTAATCGGGGACCGAGCAGTAGATGCGCATCGCGACGACCCCGGTATAGGCATTCTCTTCGTAAACGGGTTGAAGGTGGATGCCAATCCCAAATTGCCCTCCTGCAGGAGATAACAGATACGCGGCCTCGTGGTCGTTAGCAAAGCTCTTCTCCCCGAGATCCACGTATCCGATTTCTTCGAGTTTCTCCACCAAGGAAGAAAGGTAAGCCCCCGCGTCAGATTCGCTTCCGATGCTGATTCTGCCCGAAAGGGCGAGAAGGAGATAGGGGTTGACCCCGGCGGCCAAATAATAATCGTTCAGGTATTCCGTCTCGTCTTGGAATTCCATTCCGGCGATGGAGGCCGAAGAAGGGAAAATAGGGAGGAAACAGCCGAGGTCATAGCCTCCTTGGCTTTCGGGGACGTTATAAATCCCTTCATTCCAAGAAGCGACGAACGCGTTGAAGGGTTCGACCCCTTTGTATTTCACCGTAGAAGAGACGGTGATGTAGGAGCACCCATCGAGGTAAGAAAGCGAGACTTGGAGGGAAGAGGTGAGAAACGAGGATTCCTCGCTCCCTGTCGCTTCGTGGACATAATACGTTTTGACTCCGGAAGAAAAGTCGCGTTTCATGACGAATCCGGCTTTTTTGAGTTGCTCGATGTAGGAAGCGGCAATGTTGACGCCATCCACGGAGATCTGCAGGGTGTTGTATTTAACCGTTTCGACGTATTGGACGGTAGAAATTTCGGGGAAAGGGAGGGTATTTTCCTGCCCGGGGACGTTAGACAAATACTTCTTGGCGACTTCCCCAAACTCCGTGGGAACGGGAAGGGGGGTAGGATGTTCTAGCGCTTCTTGGAGCCCTCCTTTAGGGGACAAGGACCCCAAGGAAGAGATTTCCGCCTTGATTCTGCTCGTCACGGGTTTGCCCGATTCTTGCTCGAGGATCGTGAACATCGCGGTGGCGCTTCCCCCATCGGGAGCGAGGGTAAACGCGGCTTTGGTCACCGTCGCGGAGCCTTCGAGTTCCACCCCCATGACGGCGAACCATTTCTTCGCGGCTACGGGGACGTTCTTTTCGAGTTTGGAAGCATAAGAAAGGGAATCCTTCCCTGAGACGTAGATCGAGGGATCGGCGAGTTCTTCTAATAAATGGATCCCCGCCTCGCTTAAGGAAGTCCCAACTCCCAAAGGATCCCCTAGAAGAAAGGAACCTTCATCCCCGAAATGGAACGAGAACAATCCTTGGTCCCCATAGACGAGGACGCCTTGGTCTTCTAGGGTTTCCCCATAGGACTGATAGACGTTTTGGAGGTATTCTCCATTCGTTTGGTAGGCGCATCGGGGGCCATAAAAATCGAAAGTGATGTAATCCTGGAATTCGCCGCGATCCTCCAGGAAGGTTTGGATGCGCCCTTGGTTGGTCGCGGCCTTTTGGAAGAAGGACTGCAAAGGGGCATCGTCCAAAGTCGAAGATTCCGACGGAAGAATCGAAGAAGAGGGAATCGATGGGCTTGGAGCAGGGGCGCAGGAAGCGAGGAGCAAAGCCATGGGAATCAGGAATTTTTTCATAAACTACCTCATTTTCCTATTGGAAAATCGAATCATTATCCCAGCCTTCCTCCCCTATTTCAACCAGTTCGCCCGGTTTTGAAGAGGGATAAATCGACAAAATCGCGGCTGGGTTTTGGACTAGGATTTCAAAGAGCGTCCAAGAAAAAATCGCAAGCGAGACCGCTTGCGATGTTTTGACGGGTACGTCGATGGCTCTACTAGCCGAGAATTAATAATTCTTGACGGAGAGTTCGAAGTAGCTTTGCGGGTGGGCGCAGACCGGGCAGACCTTCGGGGCGTATTTGCCGACGACGATGTGTCCGCAGTTGCGGCATTTCCAAACCGCGAGGTCATTTCCGACGAAGACCACGCCGCCCTTGACGTTCTGCAAGAGCTTTTTGTAGCGTTCTTCGTGGTGCTTTTCGATCTCGCCGACCATGCGGAATTTCAAGGCGATTTCCTTGAATCCTTCTTCTTCGGCGATCTTAGCGAAATCTGCGTACATCTCGGTCCATTCGTAGTTTTCCCCTGCGGCGGCGGCGGCAAGGTTGGTCATCGTGTCTTGGATTTCGCCGCCTTCGAGGTATTTGAACCAGAGTTTGGCGTGTTCCTTTTCGTTCTCGGCGGTTTCCAGGAAGATCGCGGCGATTTGCTCATAGCCTTCCTTTTTGGCTTTGGAAGCGAAATAGGTGTATTTGTTGCGGGCTTGGGATTCCCCGGCGAAGGCCGCCTGCAGGCACTTCTCCGTTTTCGAACCTTTTAATTCCATAATTGTTCCTCTTAGGTTTGCCATATTTTATCTTTCATTTCTTTGAAATGGAAGAGAGGAATTTTGAGAATTGTGTTTCTCCTTTCGCTCCTTCTTTTTTTGGACGCGAACGGGTGGATTGACGATTTCCCGGAAAGCTTGAAAGGAACGTTGCCTTTTTCTCTCAAAACAAAAATAGAGGCGAGAACGGGGGGCGAATTCAAACCCCAAAATCACTTGGGTTTCTTTTGGACGTAACGGATGTATTCCACGTTTTCCTCATCCGTGGATCTGTCGAGCATGAATTCGTAAACCCGATCGCGAAGGTCCGTTTTCCTCGCGATCAAGGGCAAGTCCATCTTAGGGTAGAAGGGCTTTCCGACGTGCACGGTCATCAAAGGGGCCGCGTTTTTGAAGATTTTCCTTTGGCGGTAGGTGACGCAGAAAGGGACCACGGGGGCGCCGAGTTCGGCGGGATAGGTGAACGAGGCTTTCCCAAAAGGGCGGATGCGCGTGCAATAGGGCCAGATATGGGCTTCGGGATAGATGACGATTCCATGGTTTTTCTGCGCGTGGTAATGGATCGCGTCCATGAACTTCCTGCTTTCTTCTGGGGTTTCGGGAACCGGGAGGCAGCCTAGCAACGACAAAAGGTAACGGATGCCCGGAATCGAGGTCGCGTCTTGGTCGGCGAGGATGACGCAATATTTCCCGGTCATCATGGTTTGCACAATCCAGGCGTCGGCGATTTGGGTGTGGTTGCCATAGAAAAACACCGGTTGGCGAGATAATCCCTTCAAGTTCTTCTTCCCTTGGACTTTGACCCCTCGGGTGAGTTTGGCCACGATCCAAAGGACGGGAAGGGCCAGAAAGCGATACAGCAAAAAGGAAAGGAAGCGGGAAACGACGTCTTTATGGACGAAACGGAATTTCTTCGGGAGGGGTTTTCGAGCGATTCCGTTGTTGGCGAAATCGTCATGGAGGGGGTCTTCGTAATAGACGGTCTTCTTGGGTTTCATGGGCGCTTTTTCGAGTGGAGGGCAACGACTTCCGAGAACATCTCCGCGGTCTTTTGCATGCAGAGGTCGAAATCGAATTCTTTGGCGAAATCGACGTAACGCCTCCCGTTTTCTTTGGCTTCTTCGGGATGTTCGATCCAATAGTCGATCTTCTTGGCCAAATCGGAGGGGTTCTTGCAGTGGAAGAGGTTCTTCTTCCGATCGAGGGCGAAGGTGGAGATGGCCGCGCGGGGGGAATCCGACAAAATGGGGGTGATGCCGCAGGCGAGGCCTTCGAGGCAAGAAATGGCTTCGAGGTCGATGATGGAAGGATGGACGTAGAGGTCCGCGTAGTTATAGATCTTGACCATTTCGTCGTGGGGATGGAAGCCAAACACGGGTGGGTTCTTCCATTTTCTGGTCATCTTCCGGAGTTTCTTTTCTAGTGGACCCGACCCGGCGAGGATCAATTGGATGTCGTCCTTGTGCTTGCTTCGAGCGATGGCTCTGACCAAGGTCGGTTGATCCTTTTCTTTGCTGTAACGCGCGGAGCAAAGGATCACCGTTTTGCCCTCCCATTCCTTGGGTTTTTCCACGGGGATGGGATGGAATTCGGGCTTGACCCCGTTGGATATCACGTAGCAAGGGACGGTATTGCCGGTGGTTTTGCGGAACAAATCGCGGATGAAGGCGGTCGGGTAATGGATGGCGTCGACCCGGGAGAAAATGTGCTTGTTGAGGAAGCGGTAAAGCCAGGCGTTAGCCTTCTTCGCTCCCATCAAGCCCACGTGGTTCGTGTAATTCTCCGCTTGGGCGTTGAAGGCGCTCGTGACCGGGATATCGAGTTCGCGGGCCACGTCGATCGCTTTGCTCGCCAAAAACCCGGGGAAATTGAGGTGGACGATATCCGCTCCTTCTAGGGCTCGGCGGATGGTGTCTTCGTCCCCGGCGGCGAGGTGGACTCCATTCCTTCGGACGTAGCCGTTAAAGGGGCCGAAGGAGATGGAACGGCAGACGAAATACCCGGGAACCCCGTCTTTGTCTTCGTCGGGGCAGACGATCCGGACTTCATGGCCGTCTTGGCGCATTTTTCGGACGACGTTCATCGTGGAAATCGTCGTTCCGTTGTTTTCCTCTCCGAGGACGTCGCATACAAACGTGATCACCATACAAGGATATCGTAAAGGGGATAACGGGGAAGCGCAAGAAAGGTTGCCCCCTCTTAGCCTCTATGATTCATAGAAATGGGATTCGCCAAAAAGGCAGGACAAAAAGAAGCGAGAACGGGGGTCGAATTCATGATTCCTTTCCTTTTTTCGGAAGGAAAACGAGCTCCGATTTGGGGAGGAGGACTTTCATGTTGCTTTCCACGTCGTTTAGCAAAAACACGTTGCCCCCGATGGTGACGTTGTCCCCGATTTTGACGGGGCCTAGAATCGAGGCGTTCGCGTAAATCGTGACGTTGTCCCCCACGTCGGGATGGCGCTTGGTCCCCGAAATCAAGGACCCTTTCGCGAGGCTTAACGCCCCGAGGGTCACCCCTTGGTAGATCTTCGCGTTCTTGCCGATGGTCGTCGTCTCCCCGATCACCGTCCCCGTCCCGTGGTCGATGAAGAAAGGGACCCCGATCTTCGCCCCGGGATGGATGTCGATCCCCGTATCCTCGTGGGCCATTTCGGAGAGGATGCGGGAAGGGAGGAGGAAGCCCAAACTCCGGAGCAAATGGGCGAGGCGGTAGATCGCGATCGCGTGGTATCCCGGATAGCAGGCGACCACTTCTTCTTCGCTCTCCGCGGCCGGATCGGAAAGAAGGAAAAAAGCCAAATCGAGGCGGAGTTCTTCTTGGATTCGTTTCGCTCCCACGAGGAAATCCGGAAGCTTCGAAGAAGAGAAGGTCTTGGCGAAGCGTTCCCCCAATTCCTCCAAGGAGATTTCCTCGTAAAAGGCATATCCTTCGAAGGATCGATAAAACTCCTTGAGGATTTCTTTTTCGATTCGCTTCACCATGAGTAACGGTCTCCTTTGTCGGGGAAGATCACCACCGCGCCGGCATGTTGGATCCGTTTCTTGCGGAGATACCGGATGCATCCATAGAGGGCCGCCCCCGAAGAGACCCCGTTATCGAATCCGCCTTCGCGGAGGAGGCGGGCCATTTTCCACGCTTCTTCCTCAGGGACGTCGATGACGTCGGTGATTTTTTCGGGCTCGTAGAACGGGGGAACGAAATTGGCCCCGATCCCTTCGATGGAGTGGGGACCCGCCCATTCCTCGGTGAGCAAGGGGCTCTCCGCGGGTTCCACCCCGATGAGGGAGACTTGATAACGAGAGAAGAAATGGGCGAGGCCCATGAGGGTGCCTCCCGTCCCGATGCCGGCGAAGATATGGGTGACCGCAGGGCAATCCCGCAAGATCTCCCGGGCCGTGTAGAGGGAATGGGCGCGGAGGTTTCCCAGGTTATTGAACTGATCGAGTTCGAACGAATTGGGGACGATTTGGAGCAAACGGGCCACCTCTTCTTTGCATTCCTTCATCCCTCCGTTGACCAAAACGAGTTTGGCCCCATAGCTTTCGATGAGTTTCTTTCGCTCGGGGGATGCGCTTTGGGGCATGACGATCCAAGCCTCGTAATCAAACGCCTTTTGATAATAGCCAAGGGAAATCCCCGTGTTGCCCGAAGTGGCTTCGATGATCGTCGGATGGTTGGCGAGTTTTCCGAGTTCCTTCGCTTCGTAAAGCATCTGGTAAACCGCCCGGTCCTTGATCGAACCGGTGGGATTTTGGGATTCGTCTTTCACGAAGATGCGGTTATCCCCCACCTTAAGGAGGGAGAAGGGGATCAATGGGGTGTTTCCTGGAATTTCCATAGCCCTAGTATTGTAGGAGAAATCAATCAAGAATGGGAACGAAACGATAAGGTTTTAATCGAAGAAGTCGATGCGATTCCCGCTAATGTTGGCTTTGGAAGAGGAACGGACCTCCCATAAAGGGGCGCCCATCATGGTGATGATTACGGTTTTGGTAATCGAATCAGGGTCTTTTTCCACCGTGACGATGGCCCCTTCTTTTCCCATCGTTATGGTAATGGAAACGGTCCCGATTTCATCGCGGAGGAGGAAGTTCCCTTCCCCGGGGAAGCATTTGACTTCCAGGCTTTCAAAGCTCGTCGAGTTGCCAGATCCGGATGCCAAAAGGGGGACGATGCCTCCTTCTTTCACGAATACGGGGATCTTCGATAAGGGGACTTCGAGTTCCAAGACGGATTTGCCTTCATAGGCTTCTCCGGTAAAGAAGTCATACCACGTCCCTTCGGGAAGGAAGACCTTTCGACGGGAACAACCGTTCTTTCCCCGTTTCGTCGTGACGGGGGCGACGATCATCTCGCTTCCGAAATAGTATTCGTTCTTCGCTTCGTAAGCCTCTTTTTCTTCGTTTCGGTAATACAGAGGCTGGACGAGGGGCACCCCTTCTTTCGCGGTGAGGACGTTCATGGTGTAGAGATAAGGGAGGAGGCGATGACGGAGAATGAGGGCATCGGTGGCGATTCTCTCCGCTTCTTCCCCGTATAACCACGGTTCTTTGCTCCACTTGTCGCAGCTGGAATGCAGGCGGTTAATGGGGGAGAAAACGCCGAGTTCTATCCACCTCGCGTAGATTTCCGGGTTTCCTTTTCCCAACATATGTCCCCCGATGTCGTGGCTCCACCAAGAATAGCCCGCGTTGGAGGAATTCAAGGTGAAACCCGGTTGGTAATCGAGGCTTTTCCAGCTGATGATCGTATCCCCAGAGAAGCCTAAGGGGTAACGATGGGATCCCGGGCCCGCGTAACGGGAAAGGATCAATCCGGGTTTGTTTCCCCGGCTGGCATCGAGGTAATGGTAATGGTTGAGGAGCCATAAGGGATCGAGCCCCATCGCTCCTTCCTTGCCTTGTTGCCAATCGATCCACCAGAAATCCACCCCTAGGTCTTCGTAAGGGTGGAGGACGAGGTCAAAATAAGCTTCGAGGAAGGGATGAGAAGTGAAATCGAAGGAGACGGGGGCCTTGGTTTTGGGGTCGACTCCGCAAGCGAGGGCCACCGCCTCGTATTGCTTTTCAAAATACCGAATGCCATCATGGGGATGAAGGTTCATGGTCACCGCGAGGCCTCGGGATTTGAGGTCTTGCAAAAACGCGGGGAAATCGGGAAACAACTTTTCGTTCACCGTGTATCCCGTCCATCCCGGGCCCCAAAGGGGATGGGTGCTTTTGACGTCTTGGGGAATATCGTTGACCAAATGCCAATCCATGTCGAGGGTCGCCACGGTGAAGGGGATGCCTTTTTCTTCAAAACGCGACATGAGCCCCAGATACTCTTCCTGGGTGTAGGCGTGATAACGGGACCACCAATTCCCCAAGGCGAATTTCGGGAGCAATGGGGGAAATCCGGTTAAGGAATAATACTCTTTGAGTCCTTCTAGGTATTTTTTCCCAAACGCGAAGACATAAAGGTCGCGGCTATGCTCTTCTCTAGGCACCAAAGTCCCGTCTTCCCGTAACAAATGGGTGGAAGAATCGTCTAAGAGGGTTATCCCTTCCTTAGAGAAGATGCTGTCGGAAAGACGAATTCGGCCTTTGTCTTCCCCAAACGTGATGAAACCCCCCAAGGCGTTGTCTAACGTTCGGGCGGTTCCCCCGCGAAGATGGGCTTTTCGGGGGTCTTTCCATTTCCCCTGGACCCAAACCGCGATTTGAAGGGGGTCCTTCTTCACGCGAAAAACGGTGGTTTTGGTGGAGATTTGGACGTATTTCTTCGTTTCCTCCACCTCAAAAGAAGGATTCCCAAAATCCCGGGACATCACCGTTTGGCTGGGAAGGTCCACGAATTGGTTCGAAGGGGAATATTCCACGCGCAAAATGGAATCCGTGATGAGGGAAAACCGGAAACGGGGAATCCTGTGGGTTTTCCTTGGGGAAATGACGTCGCTAGGCAAGCCGAATCGGTCCATGGGAGGTCCTCCGAATCTTCTATTTTCCCGATTGTACCATAAATATCCCTTAAGGGACGAAAAAACGGCAGGGAATCCTGCCGTCATTGCCGATTGGTTGCGGGAGATGGATTTGAACCACCGACCCCCAGGTTATGGGCCTGATGAGCTACCAGGCTGCTCTATCCCGCGAGATATTTTGTTCGGCTCGATTACAATACTCGCAATAGGGGACGGGGTCAAGGAGAAAATGATTTCTTCGACGGTTCAGGGTTCCTCCCCAAGATTTTGCCAAGGGATTTCCTTCTTTTTGAAGCAAAGAAACGAATCAACGGTTCTCCTTTTTCTTCCGTTTCGAGGCCAAAACGCGGAAGAGGACGAAAAGTCCGGTAAAGAGAATCGCCGAACCACCGATCACGAGGTATTTGACCCAAACCTCCACCTTGGTGTTAAAGAAATAGATGTTCGCGTCGATGGAATCCTTGATGCCTTCCACGACTTCCTCGGGGAAGCCTTCTTTGCTCATCTCGGCGAAGACCCCCGCCATCAAATGCTCGCGGAGGAGGCTCGTCCCATAGGTGCCGGGGAAGAACATCAACACGTTTTGAAGCCCTTGGGCGAAATTCGAGATCGGCATGTAGGCCCCGCACAAGAAGCCATAGCCCGCGGAGACGATGGTCCCTACGGCGCTTGCTTGTCCATTCGTGGACAAGAAGAAATGGATGGCGCTAGAAAGCCCCACCCCAAACAAGGTGAGGAGCACGACGTCCAGCAAAGAAAGGAGCAGGTCGGAAACGGAGAAATACCAACCGACCGCGGCGATGTAAATCAACGAAGCCCCGAAGGCGGTCAAAGCGACGATCAAGGTGCACAAAGAGGAGGCGAGGTAATACCCTAAGGCGATGTGTCCCCTTTTCACCGGGGTGAGTTCGAAATCGCGGATCGCCCCGCTGGCCTTATCGCCCACCATGAGGAGGTTGGAGCAAAACGCCACGGTCACGCAGGAAACGGCGAGCAAAGAAGAGACGAGTTGGGCCCCGACCGTCGCGTCGATGAGATTCGCGGAGATTACGACCCCTTGGGGCAAGGCCGAGGCGAACGAATCGCGGTAAATCTTGGCCAAAAAAGTCACGTAGAGGACCAAGAGGATCAAAGGGGTGATGAGGGAAGAAAAGAACATGCCCTTGTCTTTGAAAAACAGGGTGAGGTTCCTTCGAGTCAACGCGAGCACGCTTTTCATTGTTCTACCTCCTCCGAGGTCCCCGTGACTTCGAGGAACACATCGTCCATCTTCCCTTTGCTCACTTCAAAGGAAGTGAATAAGCCAGGGCGCGAGAGGATCATGTCCCTCGCTTCTTTCGGGGAAGAGAGGCGGATGCGGTACCCCGATTTGGTTTTGGTGTAGCCCCGTTTCAAGGCTTTCACGCTTTCTTCGTCCACGTCGTAAAGGGTAAGGTAATCTCCCGCGTAGGCTTCTTTTAAGGACAAAGGAGTCCCTTCCGCGGCGATTTTCCCTTTGTTCAAAATAATTACGTAATCGGCGTCCGCGGCCTCTTCCATGTAATGGGTGGTGAGCAAGACGGTCAATCCGCTTTCTTTTTGAAGGCGTCGGATCGCCGCGTAGAGGGAACGCCTAGATTGGGGATCTAGTCCCGTCGTGGGCTCGTCGAGGATCAGGATTTCCGGGGAATGGAAGAGGGCCCGGGCGATGTCCACGCGCCGCTTTTCCCCTCCAGAGCACTTCTTGAGCGGGCGGTTCAAGATGGGGGCGAGGTGGAGAAGGGAAGATATTTCTTGGAGGCGGGCTTGGAAGGCTTTCCCCGTGATTCCATAGCACGCGGCTTTGGCCTTCAAATTTTGCAAGGGGGTCAGCACCTGGTCCAGCAAGGAAGATTGGGGGACCACCCCGATCCGCTTGGCGATCTGAGGAAAGTCGCGGCTAGGGTCATAGCCTTCCACGAGGATTTTCCCTTCATCGGGGGTGAGCAGGCCGCACATCATGGAGATGGTGGTGCTTTTTCCCGCACCATTGACGCCCAAAAAGGCGAAGAATTCCCCGGGATGGACGCGGAAGGACAAAGAGTCGACCGCGCGGGTTTCCCCGAATGATTTGGAAACCCCTTCGATGAGTATGGCTTCGTTTGGTTTCATAATCGTTTAATACGCTAACGCGAGTTCTCCTTCAAATTTTTGGAAGTCGATGCGGACAAAGTATCGGTCACTAGGCAATTTCGTCACGAAATAGAACGATTTCCGGAGGTTCCCCGAATAGAAAGAAACCCCCTTCTCGCTTACGATGTCGATCCCCACTTCCCCGTTCACCAAGACGAGATCGCAAGAAAGTTGGATCTCCTTTCCCGGGGAGAGGGTGAGTTCGTAAGAGGACGTTTCGTTTTGGCAAACCTTCTTCCAATAGGAAGCAAAATCCTCTTGATGGATAGGGATCGAGCAAGAGAGGAGGAAGGGCAAGGTGGTGACAAGGCGAATGGTTTTCATGGCTTAACTCCATATTGGGCGAGGAAGGAATCGATGAAGGAAGCGATGCGTTCCTTCACTTCTTCTTTTTCATCGGGATTTCGGTCCGCGTAAGAGATGAAGGCGGAGATCGGCAAGAAGAAGGAAGAAGCGAGGAATTGGGGATCCCCTTCCTGGAGCAGCCCCCGTTCCATCATCCCTTCGAAGAGGAAGGCGAAGAAATCCACGCCGAAACGGTAGAAATATTTGTTCACGAGTTCCCTGCACCGGGGATGGGTGAATTGCTCGCGCAGGAGGATCCTTCGGCAGCAAATGACCTTGGGGTCGTCAATGGAAAAGGAGACGCGGGCTAAGGAAGTTTCCTTGAAATCCTCCAAGGTTTGGATCGGGCGATCCCCGTTCCCGATGAAGAAATGGGATTCGTAATAATCTTCCATGTAGTCCATTAGTCCGTCGAAGAGGTCTTCTTTGCTTTTGAAGTGCCGGTACAAGGCGCTTTTGACCAAGCCCAAACGCGACATGAGATCGGCGACGGAGAGGCCATCGTATCCGTTTTCCGCGAATTCCTGAAGGGCGGCAAGCAACAATTTTTCTTTAGCGGGCGTCATAAGTGAACAATCGTTCACTATTATACGAATGGCCGTTTTCCTTTCAATAGCAAAACGATTCTTTTCTCCTTTGTTTCCCAATTCGCAACCTTGGGAAAACCCAAAGAAAAAGGAGTGTTCGAAAACCGATCGGGGAATAGAAAACTCCTTATGTTATGAAAAAATGACGAGATTGCTTACGCTTTTGGTAGAAATAATTTGAGAGAATTAGGAGGCGCCGGTAGATTTGATATTCGATGCACGCATCTTACTGTGCGTAATCCAGTGCAATGGAACACTTTGATATTCAATGATCGATAAGCGAAAAGCCGCCACAGAGGACGGCATATTGAGTTTGGAGGTTTTGGCAGATTTTGGTTTGAAAAAACCTCCAAAGTCACTCTCCGAAATTCAAAATATCCAACTTTAGTTGGATAGGTCCCTTCCTCGTTCTGTCCCTTCCCTTGGGGGTCATCTTTGACGTGCTG
>JAXDTZ010000010.1:0-17708 GCA_034089705.1 Candidatus Alloenteromonas sp.
TTGGGAAGTTTGATCTTTTCAAATAAATACCCACCGAGGATCCCGCAGCCAAAAATGATAAATAGAGATAGAAATATATTCATTGGCACCTCCCATCTGCCATAGAAACAAAAGCGCTGATTTCTATGACAAAACAAGCCACAGACGTCATCAGCACTTCATTGCGGTTCTCTATTTCTAGATGGGAGACATCATTCCCAAAAAAATCATACAACAAACGCGAGAAGAAACATAAGAAAAACCGCCCACGTGGGACGGTCTTGTCGGTTTGTTTCTCGTGCTTCGGGGAGAACGTTCTTCGTATGAATGAGGGGAATCACTCTCGTCCTAGCACGCCAGAATCAAAATTACTTAACGTCGGGGAGAAGGCCCATGAAGCGGGCATTCTTGATGGCGGTAGCAAGTTGGCGTTGATACTTGGCGCTGGTGCCAGTGACGGCGCGGGGGCTGATCTTTCCATCGATTCCGATGAAACGGGAAAGCAATTCAGCATCCTTGTAATCAACGTATTTGATGTGGTTCTTTTTGAAGAAGCAAACCTTGCGACGGCCATGCGTTTTTCTAAAAGCCATGTGTTAATCCCTTTCTGGATCCGATTAGAATGGGCAATCGTCCTCGAGGAGAGGATCGGTGTTGTCCGAAACGGAATCGGTTCCTTGGCGCGGAGTTTCGACGGGCGAAACGTCCGCAACGTAACCAGAATCGTTCACCGAAGGACCGGTGGATTTCGGTTCCATCAAATCGACGCGATCCGCAACGATTTCCGTGGAAGTGATTTCCATGTTGTCGGTACGGCGGGTGTATTTGCGTTGAGTGAGGCGTCCGGTAACCCCCAGAAGGTTGCCTTTATGGACAAACTTCATGACGGTGTCTGCGGATTTTCCAAAGACGGAAACCGGAATGTAGATGACGGTTTTTGTTCCGCCGCGACGATCATCGCTCGCGAGGGTGAAGGAAGCCACGCTTAATCCAGATGTGGTCGTGCGGAGTTCGGGGTCGCGGGTCAGGCGACCAACAAGAACGATGTTATTGATCATTGGGTTATCCTCCTAAGGATGCCTTAGTCTTTATCAACGGTGATAAGGAAACGAATAACTTGATTGTCGAGACGAGCGAGACGACGGAATTCCAAGAGACCGGCGTTGTCAACGGTGAGCTTCACAACGACATAGTACCCTTTGGTCAAATCGTGAATCGGGCTCTTGAACTCTTTGACTCCCCATTCCTTGACATCGCGGATGGTCGCTTTGTTGTCGGTGAGGATCTTGTGGAGTTTCTCGATCTCAGCCTTACGCGCAGCATCATCTAAGCCGGCGTTAAGGATGTACATGAGCTCGTATTTTCCCATAGTGTTGCACCTCCTAATTCGGTCTATGGGTCGCCTCGGATGGCTCCGTGCGACCATAGAAGTGTGTGCTATCCCTTCGAAATAGCCCGTGTATTATACACGTGGCGTGCACGCATGGCAAACCCAATCGAAAAGGTTTTTCGCCCCTGATAAAACGCGATGCCCACTTCGCGTTTCCTCCTAATTAGTTAGTCTCCTTTTCGTATGGTTTTGTTGGAAAATTTTTTGGCCTCTCCATCCCAAAATCCAAAAATAGGCGAGAACGTGGGTTGAATTCGTTGTATTTTTCCGAAAAAAAGAAAAGAGTATTTTTGTGAGGATAACAAAGAAAAGGCCCCAATCCATTACGGACCGGGGCCTTCATTCCTTTAAAGAGATTTATTTGCCAACCGTTTTCAGCGTCGGGAAAAGTAAGACTTCGCGAATGTTGGCCACGTTGCAGAAAAGCATGCAGAGGCGATCGATGCCGACCCCAATTCCTCCCGCGGGCGGCATGCCATAACGCATGGCGTCCATGAAGGATTCGTCGATGTCGTTGGCTTCTTCGTCCCCGCGGTCTTTCGCGGCGAGTTGGGCTTGGAAGCGTTCGAGTTGATCGAAGGGGTTGTTGAGCTCGCTATAAGCGTTCGCGAATTCAAATCCTCCGATGAAGAGTTCAAACCGTTCCACGAAACGGGGGTCTGGGCTCTTTTTGGTAAGCGGGGAAACTTCGATCGGGTAGGTGTGGATGAAAGTCGGTTGGATGAGGTCTTTTTCCACGAATTCATCGAAGAAGGCTTGCATGATATATCCGGTGCTGTTCCAACTCTTTTCGAGGGGGACCTTGTGCTCTTTGGCCAGGCGGACCGCTTCTTCAAACGAGATGTCTTGGGTGAAATCAATGCCGGTTTTTTCTTTGATGGCTTCCGCCATGGAGATGTTGCGGAACGGCTTGGAGAAATCGATGGTGGCTTCGCCCCATTCGACGATTTCTTTGCCGATGACGTTTTGGGCGACGGTTTTGAACAACCCTTCGGCCCATTCCCGCATGGATTGGAGGTCGCCATAGGCTTGATAGAGCTCAATGGTGGTGAATTCGGGGTTATGGCGAGTGTCGATGCCTTCATTGCGGAAAATCCGACCGATTTCATAGACGCGGTCGATTCCGCCGATCATGGCCTTTTTCAAATTCAATTCGGTGGCGATGCGGAGGAAGAAATCTTTATCCAGCGCGTTATGGTGGGTAATAAACGGACGGGCGGCCGCTCCCCCGGCAATCGGGGAAAGGACGGGGGTTTCCACCTCCACGAATCCCAAGGAATCGCAATAACGGCGAATTTCCTTGACGATGGCCGGGCGAAGAATCGCGATGCGACGGCTATCTTCGTTCACGATCATGTCGATGTAACGGTGACGGTAACGTTCTTCGGGATCGGTCAATCCGTGGTATTTCTCCGGAAGAGGCTTCAAGCATTTGGTGATGTGGGTGTAATGAAAAACCCGAATGGTGAGTTCTCCGGTTCGGGATTTCATCAAGGTTCCTTCGAGTCCGGCGATGTCCCCGAGGTCCGAGAGTTTGAAAACGGCATAATTCTCTTCCCCAACCGATTGGAGGCCAATCCAGAATTGGATGCGGGAATATTCATCCATGATATTGCCAAACGCCGCTTTTCCCATCTTTCGGAGGGCCATGAGGCGTCCAGCCACTTTGACGCGAACCGGATTCGCTTCGAGTTCTTCCGCGGACAAAGCGCCGTATTTTTCATTGATGTCGACGATGCGATCTTCCCAATCGTAACGAGTTCCAAAGGGGTCCACGCCGAGTTCTTCGTAACGAGCAAGCTTGTCGTAACGGGCTTGTTCTTGGTCAGTGAGTTTTTCTTCCATAGAGTTTTCCCTCCCTAGCGGCAAGGAATGATACTCTAGTATTGGCAAAAAAGGAACGTCTTAAGACGTTTCTCATCCTTCCAGTTTTTGACTTTCGCAAAAGAAAACCCCCTCATTTTTGGAAAAATAAGGGGGACATATATGCTTAATCCGCTTTTGGGGAGGGGGATTTTCCGCCAGTATAGAGTTGATAATACTTCCCTTTTTCCGCTAGCAACGCTTCGTGGGATCCGCGCTCAATGATGCGTCCGTCTTGGAGAACCATGATGACATCGGAGTTCTGAATCGTGGACAAGCGGTGGGCGATAACGAAGACCGTTCGGCCTTTCATGATCGCGTCCATTCCCTTTTGGACCAGTTTCTCCGTTCGGCTATCGATGGAGGAAGTCGCTTCATCCAAAATGAGGATCGGCGGATTAGCGCAGGCGGCGCGAGCGATGGAAATGAGCTGCCTCTGCCCTTGGGACAAACCCGCTCCTGCGCCATGGAGAACGGTGTCGTAACCTTGGGGCAGCATCCGAATGAAGTTGTCCGCGTTGGCGAGTTTTGCCGCGCGTACGATGTCTTCATCGGTGGCTTCGGGGTTTCCATAACGGATGTTGTCCCGCACCGTTCCGGTGAAGAGGTTCGTATCTTGCAAAACCATCCCGATGGCGATTCGCAAATCCCGTTTCTTGATCTTGTTCACGTTGATCCCGTCGATGCGGATTTTCCCATCCGCGATGTCATAAAACCGAGACAACAGGTTGGTAATCGTGGTTTTTCCTGCGCCCGTAGGGCCGACGAAGGCCACTTTTTGCCCGGGTTCGGCATAAAGGGTGATATCGTGCAAAACGGTTTTCTCCGGAGTATATCCGAAATCCACCCCATTGAGATTCACCTTTCCGCGCAGCCAAACGTAATCGACCCCGCTTCCATCGCTGTGGGGATGTTTCCAGGCCCAAAGGCCCGTATATTCTTCGGTTTCCACGGGTTCACCGTCATGCCCGCTTTTGGCTCGAACGAGGGTGACGTACCCTTCATCCACCTCTGAGGGGGAATCGGTCATGTCGAACACCCGCTTCGCACCCGCTAAGGCCATTGTCAACATGTTGATTTGGTTCGCGATCTGCATAATCGGCATCGTGAAGGTCCTCCCTAAGCCAAGGAAGGAAACCACCACGCCCACCGAGAACGTCGGCCAGGCGTTGACCGTGCCGATTGACCCAACCAGAATCAGGACGCAATACAAGAAATTGCTCATGTTGTTCACGACCGGCCCAAGAATCGAAGAGAACTTCTGAGCTTTGGTCGTGTATTCGCACAAGGTGTCGTTCCGTTCACGGAACCCTTCGATCGCTTGGGCTTCGTGATTGAAGACCTTGATAACTTTTTGGCCGGATATCATTTCTTGGATATAGCCATCCACCTTTCCCAAGGACATTTGTTGGCCGATGAAGAATTTGGCGGATTGCTTGGTGACGAATAACACCACGAAAAGAATCGCCGCGGTGAAAGCCAAAACCAAAAGCAGGAGGATCCAGGAACTGAATAACATCGCGAAGAACGCCACCAAAATGGAAACCAAGGAGTTCACCAATAAAGGAAGCACGCGCGAAGTCATTTCACGCAAGGTATCGATGTCGTTCGTATATATCGACATGATATCCCCGTGGTAATGGGTATCGAAATAAGATAACGGCAAGGTTTCCATGTGGGAGAACAGGTCGTCTCGAATGTGCTTTTGGGTTCCTTGGCCAATCAACGCCGACATGAACTGGGCGAAGAAGTTGGACGTGATCCCCAAAAGATAGATTCCCGCCATCATGAGGACCGCGAGGAGAAAGCCGTTATCCCCCGTTGGAAGGATTCCAACTAGCCAAGAGCCGTTACTCACCAATTCCGAAGGCTGCCCCAGCATCAGTTTCACGTAATGCCCCACGACGACTTGGCCGGTGAACACCGAACCAACGACATTGGCCGAGGCGGCGAGAATGGTGGCCAAACCAGTCAACGGAAGAGCCAAGGGGAAGTAATGGAACATGAGTCCAAACAAGCGTTTTAAAATCGATGCAGTTTCCTTCGCCGATAGGGCCGCTGGCTTCCCTTTCAAACCGCGTCTACTCGCCATCGAAATCACCTCCTCCCATTTGAGTTTCCACGAGTTCACGATAAACCGGATCCGTACGAACGAGTTCTTCGTGGGTTCCTTTCGCAGCCACTTTTCCATCGTCTAAAACCAGAATGAAATCGCAATCTTTGATGGAAAGGACGCGCTGAGCGATGATGAATTTCGTGACCTCGGGAAGATAGGTTTTGAGGCCTTCCCGAATCATGGCATCGGTATGCGTATCCACCGCGGAAGTGGAGTCATCGAGAATCAAAACTTTAGGTTTCTTTAGCAAGGCGCGGGCGATGCAAAGGCGTTGCCGTTGCCCTCCGGAAACATTGGTGCCGCCTTCTTCGATAGGCGAATCGTACCCGTCTGGAAGGCGATCGATGAATTCATCCGCGCAGGCAAGATGAGCAGCGAAACGCATCTCCTCGTCCGTGGCGTTCTCGTTCCCCCAAAGCAAGTTCGAACGGATTGTTCCGGAAAATAGAACGTTCTTTTGCAAGGTAACCGCTACGGCATCGCGCAAAACCTGAATATCGTATTCTCGAACGTCTCTTCCCCCAACGCACACCGAACCTTCATTCGCATCATAAAGTCGCGCAATCAACGAGACAAAAGTGGATTTTGACGAGCCTGTTGCGCCGATAATGCCGATGGTAGAACCAGAAGGGAAGTGCAAATCAATATCGTGCAAAACGTCTTTTTCTGCATCTTTATAGTAACGGAACGACACGTGATTAAAATCAATTTGCCCGTCTTTTACCTCCATAATGGGATTCTCGGGATTTTGGATGGTAGGCACTTCTAACAGGGTCTCTTGGATGCGTTCTGCGGAGTTTCGCGAAATGATTAACATGACGAACCCCATGGAAATCATGGTCAATGCATTCAATATTTGTAAGACGTAAGAGAACATCGAGGTGAGTTTTCCCGTCGTGAATCCGGGTTCCATATTCCCGGATTGGACAATAAGCCTCGCTCCAAACCAGCTGAACAAAAGCATGCAGGAATACACCGAGAGCTGAACCGCCGGATTGTTGAACGCGAGAAGTTTTTCCGCGTGCACGAAACCACGGTAAATGAACTGCGAAACCTTGGAGAATTTGGCCGTTTCAAAATCCTCTCTGGCGAAGGATTTGACCACCCGAATTCCATTGAGGTTTTCTTGGACGGAAGCGTTCATGTCGTCATAGGCTTCAAAGACTTTCACAAACGTCGGATGGACGATGTTCGCGATGCCAAGAAGCACGATGGCCAGGAAGGGAATGACGGCAAGGAAAATCAAGGCGAGTTTCCATTCCGCAACAAAGGAAAGCGTCAAAGCAAAGACCATCATGCAAGGGGCTCGCACCACCATGCGGAGAACCATTTGAACGGAGTTCTGAACGTTGCTGACATCCGTGGTCATGCGGGTTATAAGCGAGGCGGTGGAAAACTTGTCGATATTGGCAAAGGAATAGGTTTGCACTTTATCGAACATGGCTTTGCGGAGATTGCGTCCATACGCGGCGCTAGCCGTGCTGGCAGCGAATCCGGCAAAAATGCCAGAAAGGGCAGAGAGGATTGCCATTCCCATCATGATCCCACACCAAAGCCACAATCCATTCCAATCCATGAAACCGGATCGACCATACTCTTCCACGATTTCGACGACGTTTTGAGAAAAAGCGGCGATCAATACCTCACAGGCCACTTCAACGACACATAAAATCCAGGCTATCACCACATAACGCATCAAGCCCTTCATGTGGCGGAGCAACCGGAAAAATGCGTGATTATCTTCCTTTTTCCCTTTCATTTCATCTCCTCCAGGTTCTTTTCGATTGTGGCGATCACTCGATAGAACGCTTCTTCGTCTTCTTGGGAAATCCCTTTCTTCAAGCGGTTTTCAAACTCTTGAGACGCCTGTTCTTGTTTCTCTCGAATCAATTCCGCCTTTTCCGTTAAGGCGATTACGCGGCAACGCGCGTCCGAATCACTCTTCTCATAAGTCAGATATCCTTCTTTCACAAGGACATTTAGGATCTCCGAAACGGAGGATTTGGAGAGCCCAAAATGCTTTTGAAGATCCGTAGCGGTAACCCCTTCGTGATGGGAAATGTACCCAAGCACATGGCCTTGCGCGTAATTGAGTCCGGCAATCAGATTATCCAAATATTTGGTGCCGATGATGCGGCGCACCTGCTTTGAAGTAATGACAATCGTTTTTCCAATAGGTTCCATAAAATTAGTTCGACACCGAACTATCTTACGAATCCCCGAAATTGTTGCAAGAGGGAAATTACCGAAAAGCCAATTTCCAACTCTCAATAAGCCGAGGAAGCGTCCATGCAGCGTTAGCAGGGCTAGAAGAAGGGACGCATCGAACTTCGATTTCCGGGCCTAAGCCGTTGGGAAAGTATTTTTGGAATATTTGTGCTGCTTTTTTGCCGTTGAGAATCACTTTTCGGATCTTAGCTTGCGCACACAAATCGAATAGTTTCGATGGAATCGGGTTTTTTATGGATAAATCACTGCTTCCAATAATGTCGCACTCTTCAATCACATCATATAGAGCAATGTGATTAAGATGACAAAAATGCACTTTTTCATCGATGCTTCCGAATGGAGGATGTTGAAAAATGGCCTCTAAAATTGCCCAAAATCGATTTTGGGGATGTCCATAATAAAAGGAAATCTCCCGTGATTTGACGCTGGGGAAGGACCCAAGGATCAATATCTCGGAGTCGGAATCGATCACGGGGCCAAAGCCGTGAGTCACGTGATTAACAGTTCCCACGAAGAATGATCCCGTTGAGCACGCGGAACAGTTGCTCTTTCGTATAGGTGTTCATTGCGATTTCATTCCGGACTTTTTTGTACCCAGGAGCACCGGAGAAGAAATGGGGGATGATGCCACGAAGCTCTTTCACCGCGACGAACTCTCCTTTGAGGTCGATCAACTTTTGGGAATACTCAATTGCCCATTTAGCTTGTTGGACAATATCGGGTTTGGGAAGATCCTCCCCCGTTTCCATATAATGTTGGATTTGGGTGACAAGGAATGGGTTTCCAACTCCTCCTCTAGCAACCATAACCGCATCGGCGTGCGTGATCGCAAGAGCGCGCTTGGCGTCTTCTAACGTGAAGATGTCGCCCGAGACGCAAATGGGAATGTTCAAGGTTTCCCGCAAGCCGGAAATCGCTTCGTAATTCGCCTTGCCAGAATATCCTTGGGAACGGGTTCTACAATGGATGGATAAAAGAGAAACTCCTGCGCGTTCTAACCTATGGGAAACTTCCTCGACATTCACGCTGTCTTCATCCCATCCCAATCGGATTTTCGCAGTGACGGGTTTCGTGGAAACCTCCACGATTGCCTTGACGTAATCTTCTAATGCTTCTGGGTTCTTTAACCACGCGGACCCCGCTCCGGTTTTGATGACTTTGGTAACGGGGCATCCGAAGTTAAGATCCAAGAAATCATATTCGGCTTGCTCTTGGATGATTTGAACTGCTTTTACTGAATTTTCCTTAGAAAAACCAAACAATTGAAGGCCGACCGGACGATCGAATTCTGAGGTGGCAAGATACTCATAAGTACGGCGATTTTCATAGGAAATCCCACAATCTGAAATCATCTCGCTGAAGCTGAGCCCAACGCCAAACGGTTTCATGAATTCCCGATATGCAAGCGTAGTGACGCCCGCCATCGGCCCAAGAATGACTCGGGAGGAAAGGGTGATGTTCCCTATGCGCAATGGTTCTTTAAACATAACGGAAACTCCAATTCTATTCTTTTGGCAAAATTTCTTTGTATTCTTCTGGGAGATATTCGCGGAAAACGGAGAGCAATTGCCCATGAACTCTACGACGTTTTGCGTAGTTGTAAGACGTCGTTAAATTGATGTCAAAACGGTTAATGACCTTGCCGATAATCGCACGGAAATCCACGTTGGGGAAAACGGATTGAAAGCTTGGATCCGCCAACAGATCCACGATGATTTTCTCTAATGATAGTTGCCCAGAAGGAAGAGTCGGGGCTTTGCTAAATAAGCCTTTCACTACAATGGAATTTGGGCGAACTTCACTATGAAATCCTTGGGAAAAGCGGGTATGCATCATGGCTCTGTCTCCATAATATTGAGACGCGTTTAGATAGACGGAAAACACGTCGGATTTGGGGACTTCCAGGATAACGCAGGGGACGAAATTCGTGATTCCCAAGACCTCCGCTACGCCTTTGGAGGAATAAAACGCTCGTTGCTCTTCTTCTACCCCTTTCCCGGCAAGACTGAAGGCCTGACGGTTCGTTGGGGTGGTCGGGAAACCCCGAAAAGGGCGCGTAAGTCTCTTGTAATGGCCAAAGCCCACGTTCACAAGCACCCCTTCCTTCAACAAGGATCCGATTATCCATTCACAGCTGTTGGACGAGTAAGCAGGAAACAAACGAAAAACGATGTCGAACAACTGCTCTTTTGTATAGAGGCGGTTCTCCAAAAGCTTCGCAACATCAATGAGGGATTTGTTCATAGATATAAGGATAACGCATTCTTATATAAAATGACACAATAGAATTTCGTGTCTTTTTATATAATTTTCGAACATCGAAAACATTCGATAAATAATGGACAATTCGAAAAGCATGAAAAAAGGCAAGGTGTCGTTTCGCCTTGCCTCACATTTTTTAATTATCGAAGCGAAGATAGCCGTTTTTCATCTTGAGAGATGCTTGACCAAGAACGATTTTCAAGGTCTTGTCGGTGATCTTCTTTATCGCTTTGCAGATGGCTTCGTTGGCCTCGACCAGGACTTTGGGGTCTTTGGTTTCTTGGTATTTTTTGTCCCATTCCAAGATATGCTGATGACCCACTGCCAAGGATTCGTTTTGATATCGTTCGATGAAAATAATCGAAGTGCCGAAGCTCGCATCCGCGAGAGCGGCAATCAAACGAGATGCCCAGAAGAATTTTGAGGCATCCACTTCTTCCGTGGTGGAGGAAACGTATTTTGGCATGGATGAGACGTTCGCGTATAACGGAATCGGAACGTTGAAGGCATTGGAGCCAAAGCAAAGCCATTCCACCCCTTTGATGGCGTCGTCCGCGTAGGGGCGGATCTGAAGGATCGCCATGACGCTGGTGCGGTTGATGCCAATGGAACGATACATCCCTTTTCTGGGGTCGTTCCCATTCGCGTAGGGGTTATATGGGGTTCCTTGGAAATAAGAGGAGAGGATGTATTTCACTTCGTCGATTCCGATTTTCTTCTCCGGGACCAAAGACCATGGGATATCATCGCTCTCTGGAGTGAAGTCCGCGCCATCCCCGTCGAAGCGATACGTTCTCGGATTGAAATAACGGGCCATGTACCAACCCCGTGGGGTGTTATAGACGTGGTCGGCGTCGGAATGGGAGCCAAATACCAGACGCGGATTGAATGTTCCGTTTTGGTTCGCGTCGAGGCGGTTCTTGGAAATGAACTCGCGAAGGTCTTTCGAACAAAGATTCTCTTTTTGTTCCCCGAACGCATCGTCGAGGTCAAAAACGTCCATGCCGAACTGGTTTGGCATGATCACGTATTCTTCGTCTTTCACCCTCCGGGCAATCCAATGGTGGCCTCCGATGGTCTCTAGCCACCAGACCTCGTTTTCGTCATTGAACGCAATCCCGTTGGATTCGTAAGTCCCATATTGTTCCAAAAGGGCGCCAAGGCGAAGGACGCCTTCCCTTGCGCTACGAATGTAAGGGAGGACCAAAACGACGAGATCTTCTTCGCCGATGCCTCCCGGGTTCTTCCCTTTCGCGACAACATAGGGGTCAGCCCCTAAAACGCGGGGGTTGGTGGTCGTCGTTTCGGTGGCGGTCATCCCCACGTTCGCGGAATTGATTCCGTTCGCGGCCCAAATTCCTTTCTTCAAAGTGACGTTGGGAGTCGAGGTGTACGCGAGGGGATTGTCCGGCAATTCAATAATCAATTTGCCGTTTTTGTTTTTGTAGGTTTTCGGTTGTTTGTCCGGGGTAACGACGATGCATTTTTTGGTGTCAAAACGGCCATCGTCATTTCGCGCGATCATGGTCGAGCCATCAATCGAAGCTTTTTTCCCGACAAGTATGGTGGTGCATGGCATAAACTTCTCCTTTGCGATTTTCGAGATATTCTAACCCTAAAACAAAAAATAGCCACGAAAACGCGAAAAGAAAAGGGACGTATATTAATTTTCTAACTCAAAATACCAACGATCGATGGTTTTAAAATAGGGATAGAAGCACCGATAAAATCCTTTGGTGTCCGGTTGAACGAAAGGCTCTCCATCGCAACAATCCCAGAGATTCGATAGCGAATAATAACGATGAACCAACCACCTCTCGAGGAAGCCGATGTGAATGGCTTTCGCGGGGCAATCGAAAGAACAACGCATGCACATGTCGCAACGACGGCCGAAACGCACTCTTCCGTCTTGTATTTGGATATTTCCTTCAGGACAACGTTTTACGCATAAACCGCATCGGGTGCATTTGTCTAAATCCACTTTGTAGAAAAAGGAATTAATCGGACCCCCAAGTGCTTGCACCCCAACGAAAAACGCTCCAACGGTATAGAGGAGATGGAATTTCTCCTTCTTCGCCGATCCGTTTTCGATGTTTCGAACCATTACTTCTAACAATTTCTTGTCTTCCCGAATGGCCTCTTTAATGAAGGGAATCGGGAATTCAAAATGGATGTTGTACGGCATCACATAATGGTATTCCCCAAGCGAAATCGACCCCCGTTTCCGCATGAATCGATGAATTCGACGGCTGGAAACCTGGTTCATTCCATAGGTTTCTCCGCTGTTTTTGTACACGAAATACCGTAATCCCTTCGGAACCTGCAATCGCCGAACGAACTTCATGAATGGATGAGGGACGTTAAAGCCATAAATAGGGTATCCAAAGCCAAGGAGGTCGATGTTTTCTAACGAAGGGGGATTCGCGTCTTTGTTCACTTCTAAACAGGAAACGGAATGCCCGTCCTTTTCTAGGCGTTCCTTCACCTTTTGGGTTAAGAAGCGAGTGTTGTATGTGCCGGTGAAATAGAGCAAAAGGATCCGCATAATCAAGCCAAATCATTATACTGCCCCTCCTGTTTTTGGAAAACGGCGAGGAGAGGCGTTCGAACTGACGAAGAACTCTGAGAAGAAGGGGCTTGCCTTCTCTTTCGTTTCTTTGATTGGGTTTGTGGTACAATCGCCTTATGGCGAATAGCAAGACAAGCAACGCGAAGAAACCCGAAATGAGAACGCTTTGGCTGCTTCTTTATTTTTTATGCCTTTACCTCGCGGTCAACCTGATGCCGTTTTCTTGGTTTTTTAATAACGAGAATGTGATTTTTGGGTGCCAAATCGGTTTGAAAACATTGTTGTTGGCTTATTTCATTTGGGAATGCTTAAGGAAAGAGAATCGCAAGAACATCGGCTTGGCTCACCTTCGAGGATATTCCCTTATTTGGGTTCCGCTTCTGCTTCCTTGCTTCAGCAATCTCTTCTACTGCTCATTCTTTTCCGGTTCATTCGTCGTTCCTAGCGACATCACACACGTAGTCTTGCTGCTTGTGGATGATTTAGTGGTCGCGTGCATGGAAGAAATCATTTTCCGCGGCTTGCTCTTCTCCTTTTTCTGCGGTTGCTTTCAAAACAAAAAGAAAGGGCCCATCTATGCGATTTTGCTCTCAAGCCCGGCGTTTGCCAGCTTGCATTTGGTGAATTTCCTTTCTTCCGATCCTCTCGCCGTATTGGCCCAAATCGGTTATTCCTTCGTTCTGGGAATCATTCTCTGCGCCGTATACGCGGGAAGCCAAAACCTCGTTCTTCCCATCCTTGGCCACTTCTTATTCAACGCGTTTAACGATACCCTGCCCTCTTCTTTTTTGGTTTTCTCAACCGAAATCCCATATCTATTTTGGAGCCTTGCATTCGCCTTATTCGGATTGCTTTATGCAGGGATTGTTTTTATCGTAATGCAGAAGAGGACCGCCAATGTATCCTAATTTGTTTGGTTTCATCGACACCTACTCTCTTTCCATTTTGGTCGGAGTCCTTTTCTGTTTATGGTTCTTGCACCTTTTCTTGATACGGAAAGATTATCCCAAGAAGGCCATTCTTTCTTTGCAAGTCAACGCGATTGGAGCAATCCTTGTTGGAATCGTCACGGGGATCTTGTTCCAAAACCTCTATGACCTCATTGAAAAAGGAAGCGAATACCAATGGACTTTCGCGATGACCTTTTATGGAGGTCTCATCGGAGGGGTGATTTCTTTCTTGGTTGGGTATTTTTTGGTCATCCGACGCCGGTACTTCCCAATGGTCAAGGAACTCTTGGTCATCGCCCCCGCCTGCATTACGATCGCGCATGGATTTGGAAGAATCGGATGCTTTCTCGCAGGATGCTGTTATGGCAAAGAAACCGACGCTTGGTATGGGGTGTTGTTCCCCGGAATGTCCCATAAAGTAATCCCCACGAACTTGTTCGAAGCCCTTTTCTTAATTGTCCTTTCTTTGATTCTTCTGTTCTTAGCGTTAAAGGGAATTGGGAAATTGAACTTCGGCATTTATATGATTTCGTATGGGGTTTGGCGTTATGTCATCGAGGAGTTTCGTGGAGACCACCGAGGAAGTTTCATCGGATCCATTACCCCATCCCAGTTTTGGAGCATCGTGATGGTCGTCGGAGGAGTCGCGTTTATTGCGGTCATGGCGGTTCTGACGTTCCGAAAGAAAAAGAACCCTAATCTATGAAATGAGGGCCTTTCTGTCTCTCCATTACCAAGTTGGTTAAGACAATTCCGTTTTTTTGACTGTTTGTTGTTTCCTAGCGCCCATCGATGAAGCAAAGCCATCTGCCCGCTTGAGCATCGGGGCCCAAGAAGGGGCGCCTTCTCCTTATCTATAGAAGAAAAGATGGGGCGAGCGGGGGATCTCCTCGCATTCCCATTCCCATCATTTCATCATGATTTCTCCTATGCTTTTCTTTGGTAGTTCGCTTTCCGGTATTGGCTAGGCGTCATCTTTTTCTTCTTGCGGAACACCTTCACAAAATAATTGGGGTCTTCGTAGCCGACGTAATTGGCGATGTCGGCGATCGCAAGGTCCCCACCCCGAAGAAGAGAGCAGGCCTCCTCGATTCTTAAATGCGCCAAATAGTCGACGACGCCCATCCCCATCTCTTTTTTGAAGGTCCTTGAGAGGTGGTCTTTGGAAACCAAGAACTTGTTGGCGACGGTCTCTAAGGTGACGTCTCCCGCATAATTCTCCTTTAAGAAGTCCCGGACCTGAATGATTTTGGGGCTGAGGTTCTTATCGCCCTCCAAATGTTCCTTTACGGCGGTCGAAATCCGATAGATGTAATCACGAATCGCCTCGAAGAATTCCGGATAGTTCTTCGCTTTGTCCATGCGAAGGGTCGCGTCTTGGACAATCTTGTCGATCGTGATGACCGAAAGACCGCTTCGCTCCGCGGCCTTGCGGACAAGCGTTCTTAAGGAAGCCATCGCGACTTGGGGCGAATTGGGCACGTAGACCCTTAGTTCATCCGAAGCCATCGTGGTCATGCTCGCGAAAACGCGTAAGGCGCGCTCCGGCTCTCCTTGCTCGATGTAGGATAAGAAGGCGTTCTCCGTCTCGTACTTTCGATAAACCGCCTCATACGAAGCCGACAAGGGGTTGGTCTTATTTTCCTTTTCCCCGCCTTGGCCAAATCGCCTGAGTTCGAAAGAGAAGATCCGCTCCGGATATAAAGAAGAGAGAATCATGGACAAAATGGAGGCGATACCCGCCTGATTCCCTAACGACAAAGACCCATAATAAAGGCGAAGGGGCTCCAAAAAAGAGCCCGAAAATCCGTTTTTGGAAAGGACTTCAACCGTTTGAATGTCAGTGAAAGGCTCACGGATATAGGGGCCGACGGCATAGATTTTGCCTTCGTTTTTGAAAAAAGAACAACGGGTCCAGAAACGATCGACCGCTTCCAAAAGGACCCCTTCTTCCAAACCGAGCAGCTCCTTTTTGATGCGCGATTCCACGAAAACATCAGAAGGCGCCACCCCATTTTCCAAAGAACGAAGGAAAAGGGATAAGCCATCCAGCGATTCCTCCCATTCGAATACGCGGAGGTTGCTAATTTTAGAAAGCAAAGAGGGCAACAAATTCGCCATGACAATAATTTACTATATTTCGCATTTTCTTTCTACTGGTTTATGTAAGCGCTTTCTATAATCAAAAGCAATCATAGGAGTCTTTTTATGGAACCCAACAAACAGACTTCGGGCAGTCCCTATCACAAAGCAAAAACGATAGACATTGCCCTGAGCCAAACCACCGGCATCATGCAGATGGCTTTCTACGTCCTCCTTGGCTACGCCGCCTATATCGGGAACCTCGGTTACGCCATCACCACCGCCTTAGTCGGCATCCTCATCACGTTAAGCCGCGTTTTTGACGGCATTACGGACCCCATCATTGCCTGGATCATTGAGAAATGCAATTGGAAGCACGGCAAAGCCCGTCTCTTCTTGGCGATCGGCTGGGTCCTCATGGCCATCTCCACCACGCTCATGTGCAACGTCTTCGCCGGCAAATTCTCGTGGGCCGATGAAGCTCAGACCCTTTCCAGCGCAGCCGGCATCGCAGTCTTCATCCTCATCTACGCCCTTTATATCATTGGCTATACCTTCACCTCGTGCACGGCCAATATGATCGGAAACATCCTCACCAACGACCCCAAACAAAGGCCAACCCTTTCCGTTTGGGCGACGATTTATTCCTACCTCTCCCCGATGATCATCTCCGCGGTCATCATGACGGTCTTGCTCCCGAAATTCGGCATTAAGCAAGCCAACGGCGACTTTGCCTACACCAACGAGGTCTTCGCTTGGGGCAACTACATCGTCGTTGGCGTTTCCCTTGTTGCCCTCATCCTTTGCTGCATTGGTCTCCGCCGCTACGACAAGCCGGAGAATTACGTTGGTTTGCACAACAAAACCAAAGTCACGATGAAAGACATGTGGAGCCTTTTGAAATCCAACAAGGAACTCCGCCGCTATATCGTTGCCGCCTCCAGTGACAAATTGGCGCAAGGCATGGCCTCCCAATCGGTCATCAGCACCCTCCTTTTCTCCGTCATATTGGGTTCGGCGGTCGGTTCGACCATCGTCTCGCTCGTCGCCATGATCCCCTCGATCATCTTCGTCATCATCGGCGCCAGGCTCGCCGGCAAACAAGGCAACAAGAAGGTCATGGTCTTCTGGTCTTGGATCTGCATCGCTTGGAACCTCCTCTTCACCCTCTTCATCCTCTTGGTCCCGCAAAACTCGGGCAACCACTTCGGCTTCATGCTCATCCTCTTCTTCATCCTGATGCTGGGCAATAACGCGGTTAAGATGGTCGTTTCCGTCGCCACCGGCGCGATGCGCATGGACGTGGTCGACTATGAACTTCAGCGCTCGGGGTCTTACCTCCCCGCCACCGTTTCGGCCGTCTATTCCTTCATCGACAAATTGGTCTCCGCGGTCGCTCCGATGCTCGCCACCCTCCTCATCGGTTTGGTCGGCTACAGCGGTTCCCGCATCCCGATGGCGGGCGATGAGCTCACCTTCCCCATCCGCATCATCACCGCGGTCATCTACTGCGGATTCCCGATCCTAGGCTGGGTTTGCACGCTTCTTGCGATGCGCAAATTCTCCTTGACCAAGGAACAAATGGAAGCAATCCAAAAAGAGATCGCCACCATCAAAGCCCAAGAACTCGCCAAAGACAGCGGGGAAACCGCCGAAGCGAGCCCACAAGAAATCATTAAAGAAGCCGGTGAGGAAATCGCCGACGCCGTCGAGCCTCCTTCCGAGGAGAAATAAACTCATCCACTTATGCCCTGAGCCGATTCTTCCGGCTCAGGGCATATCCCATATTTGGGAGGAATTTCATCCAATGCGCGAAATACAAAACATCAACAAAGGTTGGCTTTTCAACCAATATCCCGAGAAGAGCAACGACTTCGTTTCTCTCGATCTCCCTCACACTTGGAATGCCGAAGACGGCGCCGACGGCGGGAACGACTATTACCGCGGGCGTGCCCTCTATCAAAAAAAGCTTGGGGAAATCATTCTCCAAGACGATGAGGAGCTGTATCTCGAATTCCAAGGCGCGGGAATGTCGGCGGACGTCTATTTCAATGGCAAGTTCCTCGCCCATCATGACGGCGGCTATTCGACCTTTCGCGTTGATTTGACGAAATACCTTCAAGGAGAAAACGAGCTCAAGGTTTTTGTCGATAACTCCATTAACGAGACCGTCTATCCCCAGACCGCCGACTTCACCTTCTATGGCGGCATCTATCGCGATGTGAACCTCATCAAAGTCAAAAAAGAGCACTTCGCTTTGATGCATTG
>JAXDTZ010000001.1:0-49095 GCA_034089705.1 Candidatus Alloenteromonas sp.
GTCACGGTCAACGCGAATACCTCTGTCACTCCGAAACCCGATGCGACCAACGCGATCACCATCGACCATCAATTCGATATCTATGGTGCCCAAGTGGAGAACCTCGGTCACCTCATCAGTGGACGCTATGACCTCGTGGATTATGGAGTTGGGCACGGCACCTTCAGCAGCTACGAAATCATGGGTTACACTTCCGACGCCGGCCTTGTCGGTTACGAGAACCCCGCCCTCAATTCGAGCAATGAGCCGACCAACTGCGCCGCTTACCAAAGCTGGCGTTTCTTCTACAACAACACCGACGGTATCGTCTACTCAGTGAAAGCCAACCAAGATTGCTTCGTCAAAATCACCGAACCCGCCGCCCCGGGAGGATGGGTCGAAGGGCAAGCCCACTACGCCGTCAAGCGCATCGACGGCAACGTCGAACTCCTCGAAACCCGCGTCTTGGAAGGCAAATCCGGCATCTTCGCCTGCGATTACGTTTTCCTCAAAGCCGGCGAAACCTTCGTCTGGGACGTCGTCGCCTGGAGCGCGGATATGCGTAACGTCCAAAACTCCCCGGACATCGTCGTCGCCCCGGTATATTTCGGCGAATAGGATTGCTTTGTGATAAGTTTCGGCATCGATTTCCATAACGTATCCGAACTTGTCCTCGATCCCCTCACCCACGCCTATCAAATGCTCCGATTTCCCGGTGCCCTCGAGCCCGGGATTTCGGAGCAAGGCCAACGAATGAACCGCAGCTCAACCGGCGTTGAACTGCGGTTTGTCATGTTGGAAGAAGAAGTGGAGGTCATCCTGCGAGGACATGAGGAACCCGGTAGGGCCTACCTTTATTTTGGTTCGATTCAAGGGGAATGGCACCAATCCTCTTTTGTCATTTTGGCCAATCAAAACACCTCGATTCGCATCAAAAGGCCCTTACAAAGAGATGCCCTTCGAAGGATGAACCAAAAGAGGGGGAGTATCTATCCCTTTGATTTGGTTCGTATTGTTTTGGATGGATCCCGCGTGGATTTCGTCGGAATCAACGGGAAGGTGGAAGCGCCAAAGTTGAACTTACCGACGTATCTCTCCTATGGATCCTCGATTACCTCCAACTCGATTGTTTTTGTCCCCGAACTTTCGTTTGCGGGACGTCTCTCCCAGGACCTAAAGATGGACCACTTGAACTTGGGGTCCTCGGGGAGTTGTGAGATCTTGCCCCATATCTCCGATTATCTATCGACCATCCCGTTTGACTTTGCCACCTTCGAACTTGGGGTCAACATCATTTCGGAGGTGAGCGTAGAGGAATACCATGCTAGGGTGGCCTACCTCCTTCAAAAGGTGGCCCTCTCCCATATGTCCTCTCCGATCGTGGTCACGGATATCTTCTCGTACTTCAACCGGCTAAGCGGAGTAACGGATGCCAAGGTATCCGCGTATCGAAAGGCGTTACGAGATTCTTGCCGTCCCTTCCCCAATGTTTGCTATGTTCCAGGGAACGCTTTGCTCCATGAACGCGAATTTCTCTGCGCGGATTTTGTTCACCCTGACCTCAAGGGGCATGAAATTATATATAATCGTTTGAAAAGGATTGCCTTGAGGTTCTACCGTGAAAGAAAAGAAGAAGTTCGTTAAGCGAGTCCGCAACCACGAATTCGGCTGGGGCGTTGCCCTCAGCCTGCTTTTGCTTTTGGCGGTTTCCTGCATCAGCTTTTTCGGCAACGTCAACAGCATCGCCTCGAAAGAATACGAGAAGATGCAGATTATCCACGAGAACGCCGCCTCCTTGTTCAAGCGGAACTTCGGGGAGGTATATTCCTACTCCCTGTCCATCTTCTATGACGAGGATTTTCAAGCGGAAGCCGACATCGACCAAGGGGATGATGCCTACGTCGAAACCATTTCCTCCCACCTCTCCTCGAAGTTCTCAGGATTAAATATTGGGGTGGTATCCGGCTTGGGATTCGTCCCATATAGCAACGATCAGGGGTCCTTTTTGACCGGGACACGCATCTACCATGGCGAATTCGACGCCTTCTTTGAGGCCATCACGACCCGATCGAACGCCTTTTTCGCCCAGGTGGAAAAGCAGGCTTTGGAACAAGATAGCGGAACCGTGTTCTTGGTTGATCCTTTGGAAGGCGAAGATTGGCTCGCCTTCGGCCGACTCGTCCGACAATCCTATAACGAGCCCCTAAAGAAAACTTTGGGGGCGGCCCTCCTCGTGGTCAACAAGGCCACCTTCCTCCAACCGTTTGACTTCTATTTATCGCTGGATGGGATGGACGGATGCTTGGCCAACGATTCGAATCAAGTCTTATTCGGCCATGGCAAACTCCCAAGCGCGGGGGATACGCGTTATCGCCTCGCGGAAGAATACCTCGATTTCTACGATTACCGTGTCGTCTCCTATTACGACCTCTCGATGATTTACGTCCAGGCCCTCCAAATCTTCGCCTACCAAGCCCTCTCTTTCTTTGGCTTGTTCGTGTTGTTCCTCATTGGCTTTTACCTTGTTCAAACCCGCTTCCGAAAGAACCTCAATTACCTTTTTTCCTCCTTTGCCTTCTCCGCGAGGGAAAAGAGTCTGGAACGCATCGCCTTGACCCACCAAGACGAGAAGGTCGACCAAGTCATCGGGGCGTACAACGAGATGATTGAATCTTACCTCACCGAGAAAGGCAAAAACGAAGCCTTGTTCGCGAACAACCTCACGACCCAAATCAACAAGCACTTCATCGCGAACGTCTTAAGCGTGGTCCATTCCCTCATTAACCTCGAGGAATACGACAAGGCCAATTACTGCATCGAACTCCTCTCCGATTTCCTCCGTTACACCTTGTCCCTTGATAAGCAAGAAGTCCCATTGGAAGATGAAATCGCCCAAATCCGGAACTACGTATCCTTACAGTTAATCCGTTACAAAGACATCGCCGTATCCTATTCCATCGATCCTTCCTGCCTCCACATCGTGGTCCCCAAGATGATCCTCCAACCCCTCGTGGAGAACGCCTTCACCCATGGGCTTCCGAGCAAGAAAGGGAACGTCGATATTTCCGTCGACCATTTCGAGGGATATATCCGCCTCCGCGTCCAAAACGAAGGTTCCTTGTCCCAAGAAAAGCTCGATGAAATCAACGAAAACATCGCCCGACGCACCTCGGTCGTATCCGCCTCCCCCTTGGGGCACGGACTCGCCCTCATCAACATCGCCCAACGATTGGATTTGGCTTTTGGAAATGAGGCGAAACTCTATTTGGAATCCGTGGAGGGCTACGTAGGTTCCATCATCCTAATCCCGGAGAAAAAACCCTTATGATCCGCATCTACTTTGTTGACGACGATTATCTGATCCTCGATGAACTCAAGGGGATTTTGGATTACCCTTCGATTGGGTATGAGGTCGTTGGGAGCAGCAATAACCCCTTAACCGCGAAGGAAGAGATCTTGTCTTTGCAGCCCGAAGTCATCGTCACGGATATCCAGATGGATGCCTTAAGCGGGATTGGCCTCACCGAATCCTTGTCCGAGAGTTGCCCGAACAGCGTATTCGTCTTCTTAAGCGGATACGACAAGTTCGATTACGCGATGGAGGCGATTCGGCTAGGGGTCGCGAGGTTCTTACGCAAACCCATCAAAAAAGCCGAATTTTCGTCCACGTTGCTCGATATCCGCGAATCCATCTATTCCTCGTTCCGGGAACGGGTCCTTTTGACGGAAGCCCGAGACCCTTCCGCGATGGAAACGCTATTTTCAACCGCCTCGTTCTTGCCAAAAGCCCCTTATCGGGTTTTGTGTTTCAACGGGATAGGTTATTCCTCGCTGCTTAGCAAAGTCCGTTCCTTGAGTTCCTCGTTATTTGAACTTTATCACGACGACCGCATCTGTTTGGTTCTCGCCTATTCCCTCGATTACCCCTCCCTCCCGTCGTTAGAAGGAGAACTAAGAGGGGTATCCATCGGGATCAGCAACGAACAAGAGGCGGGGGATTATTCCCGCATCGCGACTCTCATTCGGAAGACCCGCATCGCCTCCAAACAACGCTTTATCTCGGGAAAAGCCGAGGTATCCCTCTACTATGGGGAGACCCCTTGCCCTTTGGCGGAGAAAGCCCGTTCCTTGTCGCGGTTAAGCGATTTGGAGGAATTCGTGGACTCCTTGAAATCCCGTTTGATCCAAGAACACGTGAGCGTCATCCACCTCCAAAAAATCTACCAAGGCATCCTCCTTTCGATGGACCGCCTCCAAGTCGCCTCCTTTGACCCCGAATATTCGGCTTCGGTCTTGGATAGCTACGATTCTATCGACGCGTTGATCTGCGAACTCCAAGGGTATTTCCGGGGCGTCCAGGAAAGCGGGAACGGGGAACCCGTCATTAACGAGGTGAAGAGCATGATCGCCTCGAACTTGGGGCGGAAGCTCTCAATGGCGGAAATCGCCTCGAAATACGGGTACAACGTATCCTATTTCTCCCAGCTTTTCAAGAAGGTGGTTGGGGTATCCTTCATCGAATACTTGACCAACCTCAAGATCGACCGGGCCAAGTACCGGATCGCCCACGGGAACGACCCGCTGCAAAGCATCGCTTTGGAGGTTGGATACGAGGACTATTACCATTTTTCGAAGATGTTCAAAAAATACACGGGTTTTTCTCCGAGCGATTACCGAGAATTCCATCGGAAATAAGGAAAAAAACCACAAGCGGACATAAAGAGAACACATTCTTCGAAAGAATGCGAAAAATAAAATGAAGGCATGGAAAACGCGATCAAACGACATCGGCGTCGCGTCGAGGAACGTCGGGCGCACAAAGCTTTGCTCGAAGCCTTGAACCCCCAGTCCCCCAAGGACCGCTTTTTTTCGTTTTTCCGGAACATTTGGGCCCATAAGTTCTTTTACCTCATTTTGATTCCCTCGGTGGTCTTGCTCCTCATCTTTGCCTACCAACCGATGTACGGCATCGTTTTGGCATTCAAGAAGTACTCTCCCCGAAAGGGCATCCTCGGCAGCGATTGGGTCGGTTTTGCCAACTTCGAGGAACTCTTCGCGATGGAGGACTTCGGCAACGCCTTCAAGAACACCGTGGTCATCAACCTCTTGAAACTCGTGTTTGGCTTCCCCGCATCCATCATCTTGGCGATCATGCTCAACGCCATCCGGAACAAATTCTTCAAGAACACCCTCCAGACGATTGTCTATTTGCCCCACTTCGTGAGTTGGGTCGTCGTCGCGGGTCTCATCATGTCCCTCTTCAACGAACGAAGCGGTTCCCTCTATCGCTTCTTTTCCCTTTTCGGGGAGGTCAACGTCTTTGGCAATGGTCCCCAGGCGATCGCGTTAATCGTCATCAGCGACATCTGGAAGGAGGTCGGCTGGGGCGCGATCATTTACCTCGCGGCCTTAAGTGGCATCTCCGCGGACCTATACGAAGCCGCCGAACTTGACGGGGCCAACGCGATCCATCAATTCTTCCACGTGACCTTGCCCCAACTCATGCCCACCATCTCGATCATGCTGATTCTCCGAGTGGGCGGCATCATCGGGGGAGGATTCGACCAAATCTATAACCTGTTCAACGGGAACTCGATTGTCAAACCCTATGTCGACGTCCTCGACACCTTTGTCTACCGTTATGGCATCGGCAACGGCCAATTCGCGATGGCGACCGCGATTGGGCTATTTGAGAACATCATCAACATCGTCCTGCTTTTCGGCGCGAACCAGATCGTGTCGCTCATCAACAAGGAGTGAAGGATATGGTCAACCAATTTGAAAACGCCTACTACTCGCCGAAGAAATTCTCCATCAACCGCTTCCTGAAGGTGGTGAACGTCCTTTTGCTTTTGCTCATCGCCTTCGCGATGGTCTACCCCTTCTGGGAAATCCTCGTGAAGTCCTTCATGTCGGACCAAGACATCATTGGTTCGACGACCTTCTTCTGGCCGACACATTGGCAGTTCTCCGGGTATAAGCAAATCTTCGCGAACAAGACCTACAACTTCGGGAACGCCTTCCTCGTCTCCGTCTTCGTGACGGTCGTGGATACGGTGTACCAACTCGCGATCACGACCCTCGCCGCGTATGGTCTTTCCCGCAAGACCTTGCCCGGGAAAGGCTTCCTCAATTTCTTCTTCATCTTCACGATGTATTTCGGGGGAGGCCTAATTCCCTATTACCTCGTCATCCGACAACTCGGACTCATGAATAACATCTGGGTCTTGATCATCCCCCAATTCATCTCGGTGTATAACGTCCTTATCATGCGGAGTTTCTTCCGCACCTTCCCCAGCGAACTTATCGAAGCGGCGAAGATCGACGGGGCGAACGAATTCCAAGCCTTCGTGAAGGTGGTTTTGCCCCTTTCCAAGGCCATCCTCGCGACCATCGCCCTCTTCATCGCCGTCGGGGTGTGGAACAACTGGTTCACCGCGATGCTTTTCATCACCGAACGGAGCGAATTCCGTCCGATGGCCTACGTCCTTCAAGTCATCATCCAATCCTCCCAGGGAATCAACGACAATCCCGGGGGAGGAGATTACATCGAACTCGTCGGGGAATCGGTCCAATACGCGGCCATCATCGTGTCGACCGTCCCGATCCTCTGCGTTTACCCCTTCTTGCAAAAACATTTCACCAAAGGCGTTATGATCGGCTCCATCAAGGGCTGAGGAATAGGAGAGAACCCATGAAATCACGTTTTTCGAAAATCTTACCGCTTACGGCATTGGCCTTCTTGGCCCTTGGATCCTGCACTCCCGGGGAATCGGGAGGCGTCGTCGACTCTGAAAATGGGGACGACAAGGTCTATAAGGCCGACCATTACGACAGCAACGGCAACCTCATCATTTCCTTCTTCGGCATCGACCTCGACAGTTTGCAAAGCCAAACCGAGGACACCAAAAAGATCATGGACGTCATCCAAAAGAAGTTCCAGGTGAGTTTCACTTACGTCAATGGATCTGCCGCCAACTGGCAAACCGTCCTGAACCAATACGCCGGAAGCGGGGACCTCGCGGACGTCTTCTTCCACGAACTCAACGAACCGATGTATTCGACCCTCCGCCAAGACGATTACCTTTTCAATTTCGAAAAATACCTCGACGATTACCCCAACCTCAAGGCCGCCTTTGCCCGTTACGACAGCAAAGCCCTCAAAACCTACCTCGGGGGAGGGTTATATGGCTTCCCCATCGTCCAAGATGACACGACGGATTCGGACATCGTGAACCAACATGGCATGTACTACCGCCGCGATTGGTACGATAACCTCGTCAAGAAAGGATACGTCCCGAAATCCGGGCGTTCCCTCGTAGACCCCGAGGACCCCTCCTTCAACTACCTTAATTTCTACGATCTCTGCGAAGGGTATACGTATGGGGATCCCGACAACAACGGTAAGCGAGACACCTACGGGTATGCCTTGACCAAAGAAGGCGGAGGATATTGGTTCTACCCGATCCTTTCCTTGTTTGGGGTCGCCTACGACACCTGGAGTTACGACGATGGCAAGGGACTCTGGCAACCCGACTGCATCTCCGACCAAACCAAGGAAGCCCTCGATTTCATGGCGAAGATGTACGACGAAGGCCTCTTATCCCAAAACTACGCGACGAGCCTCTCCCAAACCCAGATGAAGAACGAATACATCAACGGCCAAGCCGGGATGATGTCCTTCAACACAAACTACAACATCGGGGAAGGCATCCTCGAACTCATGGAGCAATACACGACCTCCGGTATCGAGTTAAAGGACGTCTGCCGCGCGATGCCGGCCATCACGGGAACCGATGGCAAGAAACACGTCTACGGCTATTCCAACCGTTATGGCTTCCGCAGCATCAACGACGACGTCTCCCCGACCAAGAAGAAAAAGATCATGGAAATCATGGATTGGATGCTGACCGAGGAAGGCATGGACTTGCTCAACTACGGCATCGAAGGAGTGCATTACGAAGTCGGAGCTAACGGAGAAAAGGTTTCACTGCTTGGGAAAAACGCGAATGGGTTGAACCGTTCCCTTTACGATTCCGACTGCGCTCCCGGCATCTACCGCATCAAGGGCTTGGTCAGCTGGTCCACCATCATACCGACCCACATCAAGCATTACGAGGAGCAGATGCAACTCATCAACGCCTGGGAACCCCAATACCTCTTTGCCAATCCCCTCCGTTATTGCTCCGTCGACCCGAGTTTTGGCACCCGTAAAATCCAACTCGACGACCAAATCACTTCCGCCTTCCAATATATCGTCGGAAAACACACGGACGAAGAAAGAGACGCGAAATGGTCCTCATATGTGAGCAAGTACGCAAGCGACGCGAGAAACTACATCATCGCGATGAACCAAAGCGCCGAGGAAATCGGGGTGAGCCACAATGGGTAAAGGAAGGACCTTCCCTTTGGGGGCGTTGTTGCTCTTTGGCTTATGCTCTAGCTGCGGCCCAAGCCAAATCCACAAGGAATATCGAGGCGAATTCACCTTCGAGAATACCGGAATGGCCGAGGCAAAGGCGGATTACCCCCTTTCCACGGGACGCACTTTCTACGTCTCCTCCACCCTCGGGAAAGAAGGGAACGATGGCTTAAGCGAGGCCGCCCCTTTGTCCTCGATTGACGAAGTGAACAAACTTTCGTTGACCGCGGGGGATTCCGTCCTTTTCAAAAAAGGCGACGTCTTCGTTGGCAAAATTTCCCTTCGTGACCTCACGGGGGAGGACGATAACCCGATCACCTTCGCTTCCTATGGGGAAGGGGAGAAGCCCATTCTCACGAACGGGGATTCGATTTATTCGGCGACGGTCGTCTATATCCAGCAATCGAGCAATGTGGTTATCCGCGACCTCGAGATTTCCGTGACCGCGGGGGACCGCAAACTGGGTGCCCCCTGCAACACGGGCATCAACGTTTCCTACCGCGATTCCGGGACGAAGAAGTACAAGAACATCTATATTTGTAACAATAACATCCACGCCGCATTGCCTACGGGCGCGACCTACGAAGTCATCGACGCGAACGTCATGGGGGTTATCCTTTCCTCCAGCGAAGCGACCTACGCGGCATCCAAACCCCAAACCGTCAGCAACGTCTACATCACGGGCAACGAGGTGCATTCCCTCGGCAGAACCGGGATTTACACCACCGCGAACAACTACACCCAAAGCGGGGAAAACCAACACGACGTCCATTACGACAAATTCCTCAACGTCCACATCGATAACAATTACGTTCACCACGTCGGCAACATCGGAATGTACATCAAATCCGGATCGTACTGCTCGATGAACCGGAACCTCATCCATGACACCGGGGTATCCACGGATTCGACGATCGTGGAAGGGGAGACGGGGATGATGTACATCTGCGCCACCCATAGCGAGGCCAAATTCAACCACGTGTATCGCGTATTTGACCAAAATACGGGGTATGACGCGATGGGCATCGACATCGACTGGAACACCTACGACATCGACATCGCCTACAACTATTGCCACGATTGCCAGGGCTCGGGAATCGGGACGATGGCGACCAACACGAGCTTTATCCGCAACAACCGCATCGAGAACAACTTGGGCGAGACCACCCATAACGGTTCCATCGTCGTCTCCAACTTCATTCCCCCGGTTATGATCACGGGATTAACGGAGGAATGGCTCGGCGTAGATAACCTGAAGATTGAGGATAACCTCGTCCTCCATAACCAATACTCCAAGTATTTGTTCCGTCATAAGCTCGACAACGGGAACACGAATTTCACGGGGAACTCCTTTAACCGGAACCATTGCGTTTATACGGGCGATTATCCCGATGAGTTCCAATGGTTCGCGATTGACGTCCCCTGGAACGCCTTCAACGAGAACCGTTTCTATTCGAGCGACATAAGTAAGTTCCGTTCCATGGACCTAACCCCCGCGGAGAAGGTCGAAAACGAGGCCGAACCTTTTGTCTTAACCCGCGCCCGTCCCTTCTCCGAATGGCAAAAGCGAGATCCCGGCAGCACCTATGAACTCTTAAGCGACCTCGTTCCGAGCGAAATCTACAATCCCACCGCGACCTTTGAAGAAGGAAAATTGGCCCTCTCCTGGGAAAGCGAGAAGGATGACGCATGGCATTACAATGTCTACGAAGTCGCTTCCGAAGACGGTGTTCCCGAATACCAAGACATGTTAGGGGAAGCCTTTACGAAGAGTTTCCTCGTCGATTCCCCAACCATCGGGAATCACCTTTATGCGATCGAGCCCGAATCCCCCCAAGGGGTGAAAGGCAACATCATTACTTTGGCCGTGGGAGTGCGGTAAAGGGAAAGGAGGCAGTATGGTTTCCAAATCCTACTTGATGATTCTCTTCGCTTGGGTCCTTTGCGGATGCTTTCCTTCCCAAAGTGAAGAAAGCCTCAAGGAAAACCGTCCCTATGAGGACGTCGCGGGAATCTCGGAATCCGCCTCCTTTTCCTTTTCCTCGTCTTTGCCTACGAGCAAGAGCCTCTATCCCAAAAGCACGGGACGGGTCTTTTACGTGAGCAATTTGGGCAACGACAAAAACGATGGCCTAAGCGAGGATAAACCCATCCGCACCCTTTCCGCGGTGAACTCGCTTTCCCTCCTCCCCGGGGATAGCGTTTTATTTCATCGAGGGGACACCTTCCTAGGGAATTTGGCGTTTACCTCCATTTCGGGAGAGGCGAACAATCCCATCACGTTTGCTTCTTATGGCGAAGGCAAAAAACCGATCATCACCAACGGGGATACCAGCAAAGACAAAGCGGACGTCGTCTCGTTCCAAAAGTGTTCCAACATCGTTTTCCGGGACATTGAAATCGATGTTTATAGCAAGGGTCGGACCGAGGCCGGTACCACCTGCGTGAACGCCCTTTGCTTCCGTTATAGCTATGTGGGCGAAGAAAAGTTCGAGAACATTTACATCGCGAATAACACCGTCAAGGGAAACGGGACCGACAGCAACGCGATGGGCATCGTCATCCAAAGCGACGAATCCACGTTCGCGACCTCCCCCTCCAACGTCTTAACCCACGCCTGGATTATTGGGAACGAGGTATCGAACATTGGGCGATCGGGCATTCATTCGGGTGGTTGGCTCTATCAACAGTCAGGCAACCAAAACGAAGGGAACATCCAAAAATACCGGGACCTCCATTTCGATTCGAACTTGGTCCACGACGTCGGTTGCATCGGCATTTACCCGATGGACGTGACGGATGCGACCTGCAACCGAAACGTCATTTATAACACGGGCATGGCAAGCGATGGACAGGCCATGGAAGGGGAATGCGGCATTATGGCCTTATGTGCCGAAAACGTCGATATCCTCTTTAACGAAATCTATTATTGCCATGACCAAAAAACGGGATACGACGCGATGGGCATCGACATCGACTGGAACTGCAACCGCATCAACGTCCAATATAACTATTGCCACGATAACCAAGGCCCGGGCATCGGGACGATGGCCAATCAAAATAGCTTCATCCGGAATAACCGGGTGGTGAACAACCTCGCGGAGACCAACCAAAACGGCAGCATCTGCGTTTGCAACTTCACCTCGCGTTACGACGCGGTCAACCCCGATTGGCATTCGGTCAAAAACTTGCTCGTCGAAAACAATTTCGTGGACCATTCGAACCCCGAGAGCAATGCCTTCCGTAGTTGGATGAGCAACGGGGATACGGATTACGAAGGGGACGTATTCACGGAAAACCGCGTGGTGTATTCAGGGGAGAACCCCGCGGATTTCACCTGGATTTCGATTCACGACAAAACCCCTTGGTATTCCTTCTCCTCGAATCGTTATTACGCGGATGAAATCGAGGTGTTCAAAGCCTCGGACCCGAGCACCTATTTTGAAATCGACTCCGCTTTTGCAGGCGGCACGGCTTTGCCCTATGAACCCACCGAGGAATACCGTTTTGAAGAATGGGCGAGGAGAGATGTTGGATCAAGTTTTAATAAGCGTGATCCATCGGCAATCCCGGCGAATCCTTCTTCCCCGAACGCGAAATACGTGAACGGCAAACTCGAATTCTCCTGGAAAGAAGGGGAAGGGGATATCTGGCATTACAACATCCACAAGGTAAAAGAGGGGGAATCCCTGAGTTACCAAAACATGATCGGGGAGGCTTACGACCCTTCGTTTACCTATGTTCCGGACATCAAGGATACCTCCTACTACGTGATTCAGCCCGAAAGCAACCAGGGCACCTATGGGTATGCCCTGAAGGTCAAGGTCTCGTTATGAAATCGGTGAACGGGTATTTTGACGAGGAGCTCCGGGAGTTTGTCCTCACGGATATGCACCCCATCCGTCCGTGGCGGAACTGCCTTTGGAACGAACAAATCGTCGCGAACATCGACCAATTCGGATTTGGGGTCAGCCAAGGAAAAGGGGAGGCTGGATTCCGGAACTTGATCGTGGGGGAACGCCTCATCTACGTCAAGGAAGGGGACTCCATTGTCGCGATGAACCGAAATTACGGGGATTTGCCTTTCTCCGTTTTTGAAACCCACGTCGGAATCGGATACCAACGCATCATCGGGGAATATCAGGGAATCCGGGTGGAATTCACGATTTTGATTCCTCAAAACGGATATGTTGAAATCCACGACATCAAGGTCACGAACCTCTCTAAAAAAGAAAGGAAGTTCACCCTTTGCTATTTTGCTCATCCCCTTGTGAACCTCACTTGGCATCCCGCGTATACCCTTGGGGAATACGTAAAGGAAGAAGGGTCGTTGCTCTTCTCTCATGACGGGTACGCGATTCCCGAGAAGAACCGTTTTGTCGCCTTTCGTAGCTCATTGACCCCCGATAGTTACGCGACGAGCTTTATCGACTTCAAAGGGGAGTATAACGAACTCTCTTCCCCTTTGGGATTACGTCAAGGATTGCCCTGCCGCAGCATCACGTTTGAAGGGGAACTCGCCTCTGTCTTTGGGTATGAGTTGACCCTGAAACCGAACGAAAGCAAAGAAATCGTCGTCGCGGGGGCGTTTGGGGAAAGCAAGAAGGACGTATTGGACATTACCCGTCGTTACGCGTCCATCCCCGCCTATCAAGAAGAACTTTCCGCCCAAATCGAGGAAGGAAAGAAAAACGAAGGGATGTTGCTCCTAAACTCCCCGAATGAATATCTCAATTCCCTCATGAATGTCTGGCTCAAGCGTCAAATATCCTTGGGGAAAACCTGGGGGAGAATCTATGGCAAGGGGTTCCGTGACCTCATGCAAGACGTCACGGGGTTCTTGTCGTTGGATCCAAAAAAAGGACGGGAACGCATCCTCTCGACTTTGGCCTATCAACGAATCGACGGGAATACCCTCCGTCAGTTCGATCCGATTGACGAATACCCCTATCAAGATGGGGCCAGTTGGATTCCCGCGAGTGTCCTTGCTTACCTCAAGGAAACGAGTGACTTCTTCCTTTTGGAGGAACTCGTCCCATATTACCAAAGCCCGATCCGCGAATCGGTTTTCGACCATATGAGACGCGGGATTGATTATCTCCTCGCCCATCGGGGAGAGCATCAACTCGTATTATGGGGCGGAGGAGATTGGAACGATTCCCTCAACGCCTGTGGACTCGAAGGGAAAGGGGAATCCGTATGGCTCTCTTTGGCAACCTATAAAGCCGGGAACGAATTCCTTGAGATTGCCCAAAAAGCCCATAAATCCATTGATTTCGATGGATACAAAGCGGAGCTAAACGAATTAAAGTCCTCGATTGTTGCGCATGGATGGGAGAAAGACCATTTCATCTATGGGTATAACGACGAAGGCAGGAAAATCGGTTCCTCCACGTCTAGCGAAGGAAAGATCTTCTTAAACCCCCAGACTTGGGCGGTGCTCGCCAAGGTCGCGGAACTCCCCGTCCTTGAGCAAGCGATGGACAGCGTCGAATCCCATCTCTCCTGTTCCTTTGGTTACGTGCAACTATCCCCTTCTTTCCGACACGGGGATCCTCGTGTTGGGCGGGCGAGTTATTTCTTGCCGGGCACCTATGAAAACGGATCGGTATATAACCATGGGGTGGCCTTCAAGATCGCCGCGGACTATATGCTGGGACGTGACGAAATGGCGTATGACACGTTGCTTCGTTTGCTACCGGGCAACCACCCCGAATCCGGGATGGAGCCCTACGCGATTGGGAATATGTACTTAGGACCCGAATGCGTTTCGCGGGTCGGATATTCCCCAATGGCCTGGATCACCGGCACCGCGGGATGGGTGTATCGAACCGTTAACGAGGGAATGCTAGGCATTCTCCCGGATTACGATGGCCTCGTTTTGGCTCCTCGTCTCCCAAAGGACTGGGGAGAAGTTGAGGTGAAACGCATCTACCAAGGAAAGGCATTCCGAATTACCCTCGTTCATACGGGGAAACAAAAACTCATCGTTAGTGGCGTGGAAACCCCCGGCAACAAAGTCTTCTTGCCGGAAGGGGACGAAGTCAGCGTGCGATACGAATATTAGTTGGAGGACGACATTATGGCGGAACTAAAACTCAAAAGCGTCTACAAAGTCTATGAAGGGGGCGTTTTGGCGGTCAAAGATTTCAACTTGACGGTGAAAGACAAGGAATTCGTGGTATTCGTCGGTCCTTCGGGATGCGGCAAATCCACGACCCTCCGCATGGTCGCGGGACTCGAATCCATCACCGCGGGGGACATCTACATCGACGATGTCCGCATTAACAACATCGAACCGCGAAACCGCGATATCGCGATGGTATTCCAAAACTACGCCCTATACCCCCATATGACCGTCTACAAGAACATGGCGTTCTCCTTAAAGTTGCGGAAAGTCAAAAAGCCGGTTCTCGATGAGCAAGGGAATCCCGTGTTGTTCGAAGACAAAAAGGGACTCCGCGAGGCTTTACGGGAGGCCGCGTTCTATGAACGCACCATCAAGGAAATTAGCGCACATATCGCCAAAATCGAGGAACGCGGGGATTTAAGCGAAGAGGAACAGTCCTTGCTGAACCGTAACCGCGACCAAATCGTGGAGATGACCGCGATGATGGAAAACGCCAAAGAACGCGCCGAATACTTATCCAAGCACCTGGTCCCCAAGTTCAAGATGGTCCACATGAGCAAGAAGGAGATCGACGAGAAGGTCCGCGAAACGGCGAAGATGCTGGAAATCGAGGAATTCTTGGAACGGAAGCCCAAAGCCCTTTCGGGCGGCCAACGTCAACGGGTCGCGATCGGCAGGGCGATTGTCCGAAACCCCAAACTCTTCTTGATGGACGAGCCGTTATCGAACCTTGACGCGAAACTCCGTAACCAGATGCGCGCGGAACTCATTTTGCTGCGGAAACGCATCAACACGACTTTCGTTTACGTCACCCATGACCAGACGGAGGCCATGACCCTGGGGGACCGCATCGTCATCATGAAGGAGGGGGTCATCCAACAAATCGGTTCGCCCAACGATTTGTTCAACCACCCCGCGAACCTTTTCGTCGCGGGATTCATCGGTTCGCCCCAAATGAACTTCATGGACGCGACGTTGGACGAGAATTACGTATTGCATCTTTTGGGCAAGGAGATTCCGACTTCCCCCGAAACCGCGGAGGCATTGGCAAGCCGTAACGTCGAGCCCCAGCCGATTGTCTTGGGCATCCGCCCCGAACACTTGACCTTAAGCGAAGAAGGCGATCCCTTGGCGATCGAAGGGGTCATCAACGTCGTTGAGCTCATGGGTTCCTCCCTCCACGTTCATTTGGACACCGCGATCAACAAGAACATCGTGGTCATCGTCCCCGTGGTATCCTTGCCCAAGGAAAAACTATCCGAGATTACCGCGGGGAAGAAAATCTATCTCCGTTGGAATCCAGGTCTTGAACACCTCTTTGGCAAAGAAAGCGAACAGAACCTCATCCCCTTTGTAAACCATGAATAATCCCGAACCCATTCACTTTACCTTTGGGGAACATTCTTTTCCCCTTTCTTTCCACGCCATCGACGGAAAGATCTATTTATCCGATGACTGGGAAGGAGAAACCTTAACCCCCGACCAAAAGTGGTTGCACGAACGCGCCTCTTATTTATGCGATATCCAAATTGCGGGCAGGAGAACGAGCGTCCACGCGGGGGACCGTCATCTCCTTTCTAGCGGCAGCGAATCCCTTCGTTACGTATCCCATAAAATCGAAAATAAGGGGGACGTATGTCGATTATCGATCGTCCAACAGGATGAAGAAGTCGAGGTCACCTCGATTTATGAGGAACATGTTTTAAGTCATGTCCTCCGTTGCTTCGTAGAGGTCAAGAACCGTTCCGATCACCCCGTGACCCTCGAATACGTATCGTCCTTCTGCAAGTACGACCTGATCGGGCGGAACGCCTACGATTCGACCGAACTTTGGATCCCAAACAACGATTGGTATATGGAGGCCCAATGGAAAGGATTTTCCCTTTCGGATTTGGGGATCCTCTCTCCGAATTCCATCAAAACGTTCAAGAAATTTTGTTTGAGCAATACGGGCGCTTGGTCGAGCAAAAACTATCTCCCGATGGGCCTTATCCACGAAAAGAGGGGAGAACGGTATACGTTATTCCAAATTGAAGCCAATGGAAGCTGGACTTATGAAATCGGGGACTATCTCCAAAGCGTCTCCCTCCATCTATCGGGTCCCTCCCTCCAAGAGAACGGTTGGTCCAAACGCTTGCTGCCCGGAGAATGCTTCCGCAGCGTTTCTAGCGCAATTACCCGCGGAACAAGCCTAGAAGAAGTATTTCATGCGTTAACTTTTTATCGCCGGGAAATCATCCGTCGAAGCATTGACCACGAAGACTTGCCCGTCATCTATAACGAATACATGCACGCCTCTTGGAACGAACCAAGCTTTGAAACCGCCAAAACCCTCGCCCCGACCGCGAAACGCATGGGCGCGGATTATTTCGTGATCGACTGCGGATGGCACGACGAAGAGATCAACCCCTTCTATTACGTCGGCAAATGGAAAGAAAGCGAGAAGAAATATCCCGAAGGTTTGTTGCATACCCTCGATTACCTCCGTTCCCTTGGGCTCAAGGTGGGTTTATGGATGGAACCCGAGGTCGTGGGGTATTTTGGGGATGCAAAAGACACCTATCCTCCCGATTGCTATTTCCAAAGAAGCGGGGAGACCTTATGCATTTCCCATCGTTATCAGCTCGATTTCTCCCATCCCTTGGTCTATTCCCGCCTACTGGAACACGTCAGCAACCTAATCGAAACCTATCACCTCGATTACTTGAAGTTTGATTACAATATCGAACCGGGGGTGGGAACCTCCTACCAATCCGATTCCCTGGGGGATGGGTTGCTCCGGCATAACCGGGCCTACCACGCCTGGATCAGCGAACTCCGGGAACGCTTCCCCTCCCTCGTCATCGAAAGTTGTGCGAGCGGTGGGAACCGCCTCGACTACAAAACCCTCGATAATGTGGGGTTATGTTCGACTTCCGATCAAGACGACGCCCGTTTATACCCCTATATCGTCGCGAACATCCTAACCGCCGTATTGCCCGAGCAAGCGGGGGTTTGGGCCTATCCCGTCGACAGTCGTTTGCCTCTAGAGCAAATAACCGAAGAATGGGTGGTCCTCAATCTCGTGAATTCCTTCATCGGACGGATTCATTTGGCGAGTCACCTTGAAAAACTAAGCGATAACCTCCAATCCTTGGTCAAGGAAGGAATCGAGGCTTATAAGGGCACGGTGGAGCTCAAGAAACGTTCCTGGCCCTATTTCCCCCTCGGACTCGCTTCGTTTGGAGACGCCATCCTCGCGTTTGGGTTCCGCGATGAAAAGAAAGGCGTCCTCTGCCTATATTCCATGAAGGAAACCGAAGAAGTCGTCGTGGATCTTGCGGGAGTGGCTTCGGTGAAACTCCTCTACCCCACCTCTTTGGAATGCGAATATTCTTTTGCTGCAAACAAACTCCATTGGAATCCCAAAGGGAGTCCCTCCGCGCGGGTGTTCGAGGTGAGGTTCGAATAAAAACACAAACGCAAATAAAAAAACTCGATAGGAAGAGGAAAGAAAAGAAAGAACAATGGTGGCATGAATTCCCGTGCCGCCATTTTGTTTTCCTTCTTCGCCTTGGTTTCGTGCGCCCCGATTCCGAGCGTTTGCGAGCATTCCCCCGTTATTGACCCCGAAGTCCCCGTGACTTGCTTTGTGAACGGTTGGAGCGAAGGCAGCCATTGTTCCAAATGCGGGGAGGTTCTCGTGCCCCAAGAAGAGATCCCCGCCTCCCATCATTACGAACTGGACACGATTTACCTTCCGGGAGAGAGTTCGATCGAACATGGGGCCCGTTTCTTTTGCCCGGATTGCCGTTACTTTGATTTCCGTTCGTTAACGCCGAGCGACGTGAATATGCCGATCCTTACGATCCTTGGGTCCTTGGACGGGGTGTCGAAAGAAAACAAAGTCGCCGCCAAAATCCGTTACGAAAGTGAGGACCAGGTATTTGAATCCGACGCCACCTTCAAAGTCCAAGGGGCGAGTTCGGCCTTTTACCCCAAAAAGAACTACACCCTCCAACTGCTCGATGAAAACGGGAAGAAGAACAAAGTCCTTCTCGATCCCGCCTGGGGGAAACAGAGCAAATACTGTCTCAAGGCGAATTGGATTGACGCCTCCCACGCCCGAAACGTGGTATCCGCGAAACTCTACGGCCAAATCGTCCATTCGAGGAAGTTCGAGGATGAACTAGACCCCTTGGTCAACGGAGGGGCGATCGATGGATTCCCCATTCTCATCTACGAAGGGAATGATTTCTTGGGTTTATATACCTTAAATATCCCCAAGGATGCGTGGATGTTCGGCATGAACGACAAAACCATTCCCCAAGGCATCCTTATGGCGGATGATTGGACGAACTCCGTCTTCCTCAAAGAACCCGTCGCGAAGGATTTCTCCAACGGGTGGGACAATGAATACTGTTCCACGGAAGAGGCGGATTGGATGGTCGATTCCATGAATCGTTTCATTTCGTTCCTAAACGATTCCAGCGATGAGGACTTTAAAGCCAGAATCGAGGAATACACGAGTTTGGAACGTTCCATCGATTTGTTGCTGTATACCTACTTCATCTGCGCGGGGGATAACTTAAGCAAAAACATCCTCTGGGCGAGCTTTGACGGGAAACGTTGGATTCCAAGCGCCTATGACCTCGATTCCACGTGGGGGCTCGTATGGGATGGCAAGAGCTTAATGGATTACGAGGATATACGTCTCGACTGTTGCGACTATTACTGGAACCGGAACCTCTTATGGGAGAGGATCTACCATTGTTTCCGCGACGAAGTGAAAAAACGTTATTTTGAACTTCGAGGAAGCGTGTTATCGACCTCCCATTTATCCCAAGAATTCGCCTCTTTTTGTGGCGGCATTCCCGAGGTGGTCTATCGCACCGAATCCCTTCATTGGGAGGACCTCCCATCGAAAGAACTCGGGAAAGTGGACCAAATCTTAGAATTTATTGAATCTCGTGGCCCATATTACGATACATTGATGGAGGCGTTATGAAATCTCTTTACGCGTTACGGGACATTACGGGTAACAAAATCCACGCCCACGGAGGAGGATTCCTTTTCGCAGAGGGGTTTTGGTATTGGTATGGGGAGGACCGTCGAAACGGGAACTACGTCTCCTTATACCGAAGCAAAGACGGCAAGAAGTGGGAATTCGTCCGAACCATTTTGTCCGTAGATTCCCAAAATGAGATTCTCCCCCATTGCAAAGGGGGTGTTGTTCATGAAGACGGATCGAAGATTAACATCGAACGCCCCAAAATCCATTACTTCCCGAAAAGCAAGCGTTATGTGATGTGGGCCCATTACGAGAATGGGAGGGATTATGGAGACGCGGGCATCTGTCTTGCATCCTCCCCCTCCATCGAAGAGGAATTCGTGTTCCATGGGTTCTTCCGGCCCTTTGGGCATATGTCCCGCGATTGCACGTTGTTCGAAGATGAGGACGGGGTTTGCTATTTCCTTTCCGCCTCCAATGACAACGCGGACCTCCATATCTATGAAATCGATGAAGGCGGGTTCAATTTAACCCGTTTGGTGAGTCAACAATTCATCGGGCAGTTCCGCGAAGCCCCCGCGTTAATGAAACGGGATGGAGTCTATTATTTGTTGACCTCCGCCTGCACGGGCTGGTTCCCCAATCAAGCGTGTTACGCCTTTGCCAAGAGTTTGGAGGAACCGTTCTCCCCACTCATTCCAATCGGGGATTCGACGACCTATCATTCTCAACCCATGTACATCATTTCCTTGCCAAACCGCGACATCTACGTCGGGGACCGATGGGGTGGGAAATCCTGGAAGAGCATCGAGGAATTCGATTATTTCAAATCGACTTACGTCACCACGAATATTATCATCAAGAAGGGTAAACTCCGTTTTCAAGATTCATGGAACGACTAAAACAAGCGACCGTCATCTCCGGGCAAGAAGTCGCCCCAAGGGGCAAAAAACTCATCGCATCGTTGCTCGATGCCGTTTTGGTTTTTTTGGTTTCGAGCCTATTGTTCCTCGGCGTTTTGGGCGTTTATACCGGTAGCAACTATTACAAAGCTCGGGAAGCGGAGACGAGTTTGGCGGCGGAATCCATCGTCAGTCTCGTGAACGAAAGCCGGCTGAGCCGCATACAAATCGATGAAAACGGGAATCGCATCCTCGTTAACCCCGATGAAGTCGCGAATGACTTTGCCTTAGGCGCCGTCTACCGCGAAACCTATAACGCCGAAGAAGGGACGTATTCGAGTTTAGCGGTGTTCTCAGGCCTGGACTCGACGGTTGATTACGACGTTTTGGGTTATTACTATGGCGAATACATGCCCGCGCATGCTTCCGATTATTCTTCGGGCGTCGCTTTGGCGAGCAAGGAACAATTTCAAACCAACTTCCTTTTGGATATCGAGAATGACGTGAACGGGTATTTTTACTTGAAGGACGGTTCCTTCCGTCTTTCTTCAACCTACGTGAACCGGTTTTTGGCCTATTACTCGGGTGAATCCGGGGGATCCATATCCTTTTTGAATAAAATCGAATCCTCGTATCTCCGTTTCTTGAAGGACGCGATCAGCAATTACATGTCCGATTATCGTCCTTATGCGGAACTTGAAGGCCCGTATAGCCAAAGCATTGATCAAGAGAACCTCGAACTCGTGGGATTATTGATGCTTACCCATTTGTTCGTGATTGGCATCTATTACATTGCCTTGCCCTTGATCCTCAAAAAGGGACGGACCCCCTTCATGATCGTCTTTAAACTTTGCCTTGTGGGGGTGGACGATACTCCGGTCGCGTGGTGGCAAATCCTGATAAAGGGAATCATCCTCTTTTTCCTTTACCTCCCGATGCCTTGTTTATACGCCTTGATGGAACTTGGCTTCTTAAGTGGTTTCAGTGTCCTTGTGACTGATTTCCTCGGGATATTCAACTTGTTTGCTTTGGGATCCCTTATGGGTCTTGTGCTGCTTTGTTCCATCTTCTTTACTTTCTTCCGTAAAGAGAAGAAGCAGACCTTCTCCGAACTTGCCTCCCTCACGAAGGTCTACGAAGAACGTTCCGTCAAAATCATCCATGTGGGTGGTCAAAAATTCGAAGTCCATAATTAATCGAATTCATTCGTTTCTCTCCTTTAGGATTCCCCCCTTTTTTTTTACTGAGACTTTGAAGTACTTCAAGGTCAATTTGAAGTAACTTTGAAGTAGACTTTGAAGTAACTTTGAAGTAATTTCGAATTAAAAATGAACATTCTTTAATGCGATAAATTCTTTAGTTTTTATCGAATGTTTTTAATATTTTCTATGAATATCGGAATCGTTTATTCCACGGGACTTTGAAGTACTTCAAGGTCACTTTGAAGTAACTTTGAAGTAGACTTTGAAGTAACTTTGAAGTAAAGTATTCACAGCGAAGGAGCGATTTATGAACCTTTATGAAATTGATCAAGAATTCTCTGTGGAAGATACCCAATACGAATGCAAGGCTCGCCTGAATCGAAATGATTATTTGGGCTGGGCGAAAACCGTAGCTGGTTTCGCGAACCGTCATGGGGGTGTTCTTTTTGTTGGGGTAGAGGACAAAACAAATCGTCTAATTGGTTTTCCTTTGGACGAAATTGATGATGAAAAGCAATATTTCTATCGTGTGCTCCGGGAACATTTCTCCGTTCTTCCTGAAATAACTTGCATACATTTGCCATTTGAAGTGCGGGAACACACCCGTTATATCTTGAAATTCATCGTTTCGGAATCGGAAAGCAAACCCATCATTTTATCGGATAAAGGGTTGCCCCTTATTTTCATGCGTCGCGATGGGTATACCAACGGGGCGACGATCGAAGAAATCTATCAGATGAGCCTCTCTTCGAAGCGTCCTCGATACGATGAACAATTGACGGATATCCCTTATCGGAGGGAGGATTTTCAAGATTTCTTTGCCTTTTATAAAGATCGGAACGAGGGCAGAGAACCCACGGATAAAGAATTGGAGTCCATTGGATTTTTCGATTCCAACGGAATGCTTTATCAAGGGGCATACATGTTTTCCGATCACTACGAAGGGAATGCCGCTACAGTGGTATGTTCTACCTTCAAGGGGTATACGCGAGGGGATGAATATGTCATCTCTTCTGAAAGCTACCGATTCAATTTCATCCGCACCTACCAAATGGTGGAGCAATATTTGGAGGTGCGTATCAACCACCCATTCCTGAAGAAGGAGAATTACCGCATTGACCTCGAGTCCATTCCCAAACGATCCATCTTCGAGGCGATGATGAACGCGCTTGCCCATCGTGATTACTTTCTCGACGGCACCCAAATCAACGTGGATTTGTTCGTGGACCGTGTCGTGATTACATCTCCTGGCTCTTTTTTGGGGGGCGAGGACATCCCCGCGACCTATGCCCTCGACGCCTTCCCCTCGCGAAGGAGGAACAAACTCATCTGCGACATTCTTGTTTTCGCCAAAGCGATGGAAGCCAAAGGCACGGGGCTTGAAAAAATCTCCGATGATTACAAAGGGTGCGACGCCCACCATAAACCCTATCTTTTCTCACGGAACAACCAATTCACGATTGTTCTGCCTGACCTCTCTTACGAATCCGGAATCCGTCTTTCCGCGGATCGCATCGTATGCCTCGTCCCCATCGAGAATCAAAGCCGTTTCGACCTCCCCGTGCTTTCTTTTTGCTATGGAAGAAACCGCAGCATCAGCGAAATCGCACGGGAAGTCGAAACTTCCGATTCCACTTATTTCCGTTCTCTTTTGAAGAACCTTGTTTCCCAGGGCTTGTTGATTTCCTCCAAGAAAGGGAATGCGACGACGTATCGGACTTCCGAAACGAAAGTCTGGTTGAAATAACAGGCTTTGGAGGAATGTTAATGTTGAATTCTCGCCTTTTCACGCGAATAAACCGTGGGCATTCAATCGCTTTCCAAATTCTCGATTGTATGTGATTGTTTTTGCTTGTTGTTCGAGAAGCGTTATCAGGAATGCTCTGTTCTAGAAGCACGAAGAGCAAGTTGCTTTACTCCTTTATCTTGGCGGACGAAAACTTGAAGTTGGTGAACGAAATCATCTTTCCCGGCAACAAAGCTTATGGGTTTTGGGTGTATCATTGAAAAAAGAGCACTTTTTGATTTGATAAAGGGACACTATAGGATGAGAAAAGGGGTCGAAATCATGGAATCCATCTATTTGAGATTGCGGTCCTTTCGTGTTCAATGGCACAAGGAGGCCAGAAAGTGAATCTGCTTCGTTTGCTTCTTTCTGGCCGAAACCACAGCCAGGCCGGGAATGAGGAGAATGATAGACCCAATAGAACGCTTATCAAATGGTACGATGTTTTGTCGAAGAAATTCTATGTTCGCGAAGTCGAAGACTACTAGATATAGGAGCAAATAAGGGATTGGATTTACGACCGTTTCGAGGTTTTCTTGAATGATTCGGCGAATGTGTGGCTCTTAGGCGTGCCGCAAACCCTCGAAACCATGAACGATATGGCGTCCTTGAGGCCGTACTTTCTGACGTGCGACCATCGGTATAGGAAGAAATTCGCATAGGCTTCCAGCTTGGTGAATTTGATTCCGCCGTGGGATTCGAAGGAATGCCTAAGGCAGCTGCAGCAATTGCTCATCAGCTTCATTTTGGACTCGTATTCCCTGTCGCCCGGGGCGAATTTGCACCAATCGTCCTTCAGCCCCAATTTCTTCACGAGGAGATTGTGGGCGGGCGCCCCGTCGTGGGTCAGCTTGGAACCCTTTGCGATCCTCCCGCCCAGAGCCTCGGCGACCATGTCCCTTGTCGGGGCGCCGAGCTTCTCGGCGTAAAGCCGGCAAAAGCCGCTTCCGCCGCAGTCGAAGGCGACTTCGAGGTAGGCGTCCTTGGCTATTTTGCCCGCGTAGGTGCTCCAAACCCCGTCGACGAAGCCGCTCGCTCTCGTCGGGGCAAAGCGCATCTCGTCGATCCAAACGTGCTTGGAAAGTGTCGATTACGCCGACCATTTTTGGCTGGCGTCCAAGCATCGGTCCCGCCAAAACTGAGCGGTTTTCTGATCGATTCCGAGTATCCGGGAAACCACCCAATCCGGGCAGTCCAGCATAATCAGCGTTATCGTTTTCTCTATCGTCGGCATCGTCATTTTCGACGAGGCCAGGGAGGTTTCGCTCGCGTCGCAGGACTTCCTGCCGCAAACGGGGCAGACGTAGGTTTGGACGCCGTCTTTCCTTTTCCCGTCGCGCCACAGTTTGGCGGCGCATTCCGGGCACCTCGGATCCCTTTTCATCGCCCTGGCTTTCAAGCCTTTGGCGAATCTGGCGGACTCCCTCTCCCTTTTCTCCGATTCCTCGGAGACGATTGCCGCGAGGGCTGCAAACTCCTCGTCGGACAATCGCGAGACGTCTTCTGTTGTCATGGGAACTCTTTCCGGGCTTGGGAGGCCGACCGGCGAAGAGCTCATCGCCAAACAAGTCTTCCGATCGGCCTCCCAAGTCCAACTTGTTTGGCTGACCGGAATTATAGCACGGATTTACAATCCCTTATTTGCTCCTATATCTAGCAATTTTCGCTAAAAAACAGTACTGACACTGCATCAATACTGTAGTCACATTTGGTGGCTGGGGGTCAGCCACCATCATAAGTTGGCTATCAAAATCTATAAATTTTTCGCACATTTTGAGAGGCAAGTCTACTGGCATTGGTATCTTTGTAGTTATCCAGTGACTTGTTTCTAGGCAATTATCCGCTAATTCGTTTCCACCTTACTCCAGGCCCTTTTTCCCACCTGCTGCCAAGCGAAAGGCGTCATTAAAGACTTCTTTGAAGAGCTTGATGACCTAAATGACGATGATGTTGACCCAAAGGATGAATAAAAGCCCTTGAGGAAACCACGTTTCCCTTATTTGTACATGTTTCCCCTTATTTTCATATCAAATCCAAGGGAAGAGAATCGGGAGTAAGGGAAACAGCGTCATTGCGATTTGCCCTTATACGATTGATTTTTCCCTTATTTTAATCTAAAATATAAGGGCTAATTAGAAAGGAGGTCCCAAAAGTGAGGAAATTTGACTATACCAAACTGGCCAGTCTTTCCTACGACTCCGAAACGCTTGACCTCATCGCCTTCATCAGCGAGGAGCAAGGCAAGCAGGAGCTCTACCTTAGGCAAAAGCCCGTGGAGCTGGAAAAGCTCGTCGAGGTCGCGAAGGTCCAGAGCACCGAGTCCAGCAACGCCATCGAGGGCATCCGAACGACGAACACTAGGCTACGCCAACTGGTCGAGGAAAAGACCGCGCCGAAAAACCGCGCCGAAGAGGAAATCGCCGGCTATCGCGACGCCTTGGGCCTAATCCACGAATCCTTCGATATGATCCCGATCACCCCGAACTACATCATGCAGCTCCACAAGATCCTGCTCTCCCACACCTCACTCCCCTACGGCGGCAAGTTCAAGAACGGCCAGAACTACATCTCCGGCACGGACACCGAGGGAAACACCTATGCATTGTTCACTCCCTTAAACCCGTGGCAGACGCCGATGGCGATGCAGGAGGCGTGCGACTCGCTGAACCTTTGCCTCGGCAACGGTCTCGTGAACCCCTTGATCCTCATACCCGTGTTCATCCACGACTTCCTCTGCATCCACCCCTTCACCGACGGCAACGGCAGGATCTCGAGGCTGCTCACGACGCTTCTTCTCTACCGAAGCGGATACCGCGTCGGCAAATACATCTCGCTCGAGGCGAAGATCGCCAAGAACAAGGACCTCTATTACGACGCCCTCTCCGCCTCCCAGGAGAATTGGCACGAAGGGGGAGACGACCCGATGCCGTTCGTAAAATACCTCCTTCGGACCATCGCAAGCGCCTACCGCGATTTCGAGGACCGGGCGGAGATCGTCTCCGAGAAGGTTCCCGCAAAGGAGATGGTGCGCAAGGCGATCGATCAGAGGATCGGCTTCTTCAGCAAGGCCGACATCCGCGAACTTTGCCCCTCGCTCAGCCTCTCCGCGACGGAGTCGGCGCTACGCGAATTAGTCGCCGAAGGATATATTCGTAGGGAAGGTGTCGGTAGGTCCACGAGGTACGCAAAAAAGTTTTAGAAAATAGAAACGCCCATTCTTGTTGGTGATTCTATGAAAAACGTCGAGAATGATTGAGGTGAGATCCAAAAGTTGGACTTCCAACCGGAGGGTCTCTTTTTCCGTGAGGTTTACGAAAGAATTCCAATGGGAATGCGTCAGAAAACACAAAACGGGCGAGCATATCGATTGTCCGGGAGGATGCAAGCGCCATACCTTCACGGACAGTGTCCGTAAATGGGTCACGATTTACTATGCGTTAGGGGAAATCGGCTTAGAGCACCAGAAGCCGAAACGCGATGGGAAAGCCAAACTCGGAATGATCCAAAGGGCGATCCCGCTTTCTATGCGGCGGCAGACACCATGCTGCTGATGGCGGACCGTTATCTGCATCGCGGCGCCATCCATTCCAAAACCTATGAGAAACTTGCGACGAAATACCCGATCGGGTAGGAGGTTTCCATGAACATCTACGACTTAACCAATTGCCCATATAGCAGAGAAACGGCTATTACGGTGGCGCGGCCGGTGACTAGGATGCCTATCCTAGAAATTGGATCAATGTTTTCGTCTAAAAGTACATTGCATTGTTGAAATAGTCGAGAATTCTACATAATCGAATGGCGAGGTGATCCTCCCGTGCTCGAAGGACCTCGAAATCCGCTAATTTCCGCCAAAACGGGATTCGACCGCCAGGCCCAAAATAGGCCTTATAAAGGCCGGGTCGTCAATCAGCGACGTTTACTTTATAAAACTCTTTTGATAGTTGCCTTAGTTCAACAAGTTTTGCCATAAAGACAATAAAAGCTTGGACAAGCCAAGCAATTCCATTTGGGATTTCTTTTTCAGGTCTTACCCTCAGACCATATCTTCGTTTGGGATTTCTTTTTCAGGTCTTACCCTCAGACCATATCTATCAAAAGGTTTCCCTTTTGACGCTTATATAGTGCAAAATAAAACCCTATTTTTCAATAGGGGTCTAAATTTTTTGGTGGCTGAGGGGGGACTCGAACCCTCGACATACCGGGTATGAGCCGGTTGCTCTAACCAACTGGGCTACTCAGCCAAATGGTGGAACTTATCGGGATCGAACCGACGACCTCATGCTTGCAAAGCACGCGCTCTCCCAGCTGAGCTAAAGTCCCAACCCAATCGTTCACCGCTTTCGCGGCTCGGTTATTATGTCATGGGGAATGGAAGTGTGCAACAAATTCTTTTGGAAATCGCGGAAATGACTTCGCCCCCTTCCCATGACTCCGTCAAGGGAAAAGAGCCATCCCAATCCTTCATGGACAAGGAGATAGATCCGTGAGGAAGGCAAGGGGATCAGGAAAGCAAAAGAAGAACCAGTCGAGGGGATTCCTGGCCCATCTCCCAGAAAAAGTGGTATATTCCTATCGTTCTTTTGGATTTTGATTATGTGCACGGGCTTTGTTTATCGCGACGCGAAAGATACCTATTTTGGGTACAACCTCGACATCGATCCTTCCGTTTGGGATTTTCGCATCGTGAAGAATTCCAAATATTTCGGCGTCGCCATCCGTTTTCAAGGGAAAACCGTCTACACCCATGGGGTGAATTTCCTTGGCCGATACGCCTGCTTGCCCTACATGAACGACGATGATCCCCCAAAATCACCCCCGCGCGCCAAACGGATCGACCGGCTCGTCGACGATTTCTTGCACCTCAAGATCGATCAAGACGCCCTCCGTTCTATCCTTTCTAGCGTTTCCATTTCCCATATGCCGGGAACTTCCTTCCACGCTTTGATCGGGGATACCCACGGGGAAGGCTACCTCGTCGAACCCGGATTTCCGCCCCAAACCATCTCCTCGTTTCAGGTCGTCGCGAACTTCCCGTTGCTTAAACCGGTATCCGATGACAAACCCTATTATGGCAAAGAACGTTACGACCATTTGTCTCGCCGCCTTGCTTCCCTTCCGGGGGAGACGTCCCCCTTGGAACTTTTATCTTTCCTAAAAGAAGTGGCCCAAACGGGAACCTGGGCCACCCGAATCTCCTTTGTCTATTCTTCTTCCCACCAATGCGTGTATTACCAAATCCCGGGAGAAGAAGGAATCCGTACCCATCATTTCTAAGGACAGGTTCCTCAAAAAATCGATCTTAACGACATCCTAGAGAGATAACGAAAGACAAAAAATACGGGGGACGTGGATGGGAATTCACGGTCCCCCATCTTTTTTTCGCCTTGTCCTCCGGAATCTGTGGTAAGGTGAAAACGAACGTACCCACGCGCAGGAGGAAACAGCATATGGACTTGTCGCAAAGCGTGAAAGCCGCCATCGAATTCTTGGGGAAAGACATCTTTGAACCATTAGAATTAACCACCGTCCCCGCGACGGATGCCGATGTTCTGGAAGTGGAGAAGCAAGGGAAGAAGGCCCGCATCGTCTATGGGCGCCCCTCGTCGTTGTTCTTTGGGTTAACCCTCTTGAAACTCCATCGCAGAAAACGCTCCTACGTTTTGAAAACGACCCGCCGCTTCCAAATGCAAGGCTATATGCACGATTGCTCGAGGAACGGGGTCATGAAGGTAACGGAAGCCAAGAAAAGCGTCTTGATCTCCGCCCTGTTTGGGATGGATGCCTTGCTTTTGTACACCGAAGACACCTATGAAATTCCGGGGGAACCCTATTTTGGTTACCTTCGGGGACGGTATTCGCAGCAAGAAATCGCGGAGATCGCCGAATACGCGGAAGGGTTCGGGATGGAAGTCATCCCCTGCATCCAAACCCTGTCCCATTTGAACCAAGCCCTCCGTTGGTCGACCTACCAAAACGTCGCCGAAACGAGCCAAACCCTTTTGGTGGAACAAGAAGCCACCTACCAATTCATCGAAAAGATGGTCGCAACCTGCGCGAAGGCGTTTCGTTCCCGCCGCATCCACATCGGGATGGACGAAGCCTGGGACCTTGGAACGGGCATCTTCCGTTCTTCGGGGAAGGCCATCGACCGCAAGAAGGCGTTCTTGGACCATCTCCGACGCGTCGCGGACATCTGCTCCCGTTATGGCTTCCATCCCATGATTTGGGAAGACATGCTCTTCCGCCTCCATCCCGAAGCTCGCCCCAATTGGTACGAAAACGCCGCGTTGCTCCCTGATGAGGTCCAAGATTTGATTCCCGACGTCGACCTCGTCTATTGGGATTATTACCACGACCAAAAAGAAGTCTACGACGAGATGTTCGAGGCGAGTTTGTCTTCCGGCAAGAAAGTCTTGTTCGCGGATGGGTGCTTCCGTTGGATCGGCTTCGCCCCGAATGTGAGCAAGAGCAGCCTCTGCACCGCCGCGGGGCTAGAAAGCGCCATCGAACACCAAGTGAAGGAAACTTTCGTTACCGCGTGGGGAGACGGTGGCAACGAAGCCTCCATCCGGGCCGTTTACCATACCTTCGCCCTCCATTCCGCCTTTGATTTCTTCGGAAACGGGGAGGAATCCCTTGTTTCGAACATTCTCCAGACAATCCTTGGCTATGACCTCGCGACGTGGCGGTTGCTCGAAACCCCGAACGCCCTCCGCCAGGACCAAGCCCTCGCGGAAAATCCCTCGAAATGGCTTTTCTACCAAGACGTCCTCTTAGGCCTATACGATCGAAGCACCAAAGAAGAATACGGGGTAGCCTACTTAGAAAAAGCCAAACAGCTGAAGAAGGCCGCCCATAAAGGCGCGTTCCCCTACATGTTCCAAACCTTGGCTTCCTTATGCGATTTCCTCTCCGTCAAAGCCGTCGTGGGGAAACGGTTACGGGAAGCCTACCAAGGGAAGGATAACGAAGGCCTCGCTAGAGGCATCGTCGATTTGTCGTTATGCGAGAAGAAACTCCAAAAGTTCATTGACGACTTCCTCACCCAATGGGAAACGGAAAACAAGCCGTTTGGCCTCGAAGTCCTCCAAGCCCGTTTTGGGGCTTTAAAGGAACGCTTCGCCTACGCGAAACGGAAGATCGGGGATTATTTGGCCCATCGCATCGAGGCGATCCCCGAACTCGAGGAAAGCCTCTTGCCTTACGAAGGGGAAGATCCCGACATCCCGATGCATAACCCCTCGTTTGCGAACATCTTCACCTCCAACGTGGTGAGCTAATCACTTCTTTTTCGAACTCATGATTAGTTTTTCGTACTTCTTGGGGGTGATGGAATACACCTTTTGGAAGGCGATCGAATAGTTCTTGGGGTTGTCCCATCCTAGGGAATACGCGATGTCGAGGATCCGTTCCTTGCCGAGCAAGCTCGTGGAATAGATCACCTTCATTTTGTTGTGGTATTGGATGAGGGTCATCCCATAGTACTTCCGGAACATCGTGGTCACGTAGGCGTTGCTGTAGCCCGTGGTCTCGATGATCTCCCTCAAATCCATGTGGACGAAATCGTAATAGGTCATTTTCTTGTAGAGGCGGGTCAGCCAATCCGGGGCTTGGTTCTTGATCGCGATGTTTTTCTCGCTTAAGGACTGCAAGAGGAAGATGACGATCCCGGCGAACACGCTTTGGATTTTGTCGGAGTTCTTTTCGAGCTGGAGTTGCTCCAAAAGGGCCGTCTTGGCTTTGAGGACGTTGAACTCCTCCAAGGACAAGGTGCACCGCGGGGGAGCGCTTAAGGACATGAAATGCTCCATGAGGCCCGGGGAGAGGAAATCGCAGGCCTTTTGGAAGAGGTCCTGGGAGATGTAATAGTCCCTCCAACGGGAAGACTTGGACCCGAACTGGGATTCGTGGTAGTCGTTGGTCCTTAACAGCAAAAGGTCCATGGTCTGAAGGACCAAGGTGGGTTCGTCGTTGATGGTGTTGAGGCACGTCCCGCTTTCCACGAGCACCGCTTCGAAGAAGTCGTGACGGTGGGTCGGCATGCACCCCGAATGGTAGTTCAGCCGCGTGTAAGGGTTGTCCTGGATGTCGTTTTGGCCATAGCAAATCATAGATTTATTGAACAAGCATTCATCCAAAAAAGCAACCTTTTTCAAAGTTTAACGCGCGATTCCGTTAAAAAAACGGTGGTTATTTTTAATGTTTTGGTACGAATTGTGTCCTTGCTTGCCCTATTCTATAGTCAACCCACATAGAGGAGTGAAATATGGAAAAGAGAATTCGTCTTTTGCCCCGCGTTTTGTTGCTTTCGGCCCTTTTGGCCGGCTGCAAAGGGGCGCCTCAATACGTCGAAGACCATAGCCTCTATGGGGGGAACGCCCAGTACGACGTCCTCCAAAACGGAAAGATCACCAAAGGCATGTGGGTCACTCCCCCGGACAAATACCGCACCGAAGAGATGTTCCGCAAGATGGCGGAGTCCGGCATCAACTTCGTCAATGGCTTTCTTTGGTCGGAAAACACCGAAGAAGAGATCCACGAGGTCATGGGCTATTGCGACAAATTCGGCCTCTCTTACCTCGTGAACAGTTCCCTCATCACGGATGGGATCCTCGCTTACAGCAAAGACGGGGACTCCTCCCACATCGACGAAGCGATGGACTTCCTCGCCAAATTCTCTTCCCATCCTTCTTTCGCCGGAGTCTTGTTCCTCGATGAGCCCGGAGGAGGGCTCTTCCCCGCCCTCGGGGCCTACGCGAAAGCCTTCGCCGAGCGTTTCCCCGACAAACTCGCCAACGTCAACCTCTTCCCAGATTACGCCTTGGGGGGAACCGGATTCTCGCGGTATGAGGATTACATCACCCAATACCTCGACGCGACCAAGGCCAAGGTCCTCTCGTACGATTCCTATCCCCTCTTTGAAGTCGATCCCCTGAACGAGAACTACATTTACGAGGACGACAACTATTACGCGACCCTCGATTTGCTCCGGGCACTTTCCTTGGAGCAAGGGGTGCCCCTTTGGTCCTTCATCGCCACGATGGGATACACCCACCCGACCGAACGCACCCGAAGAACCCCCAGCCGCGAGGATTTCCGTTGGACGGTGTTCTCGAATCTGGCCTTCGGGGTGAAGGGTTTGCAATATTTCTGCTACTGCACCCCCGACCAAGACAGTTACGGGGAAGCCATGATCGACCGCGGGGGCAATCCCACGGACCGTTATTCCTACGTCAAGGAAATCCACGAGGAAATCGCAAGCTACGAAGGCATCCTCATGAACGCCGACTGCGTGGGGATGATGCTCAAGGACTACCGCCGATACGGCCAAAGCCTCCATTATTCCGGCCTCACCCAATTCGGCCCCATCCGGGGAATCGAAGGGGACCATTACCTCGCGGGCTGCTTCATCGACAAGGACACCGGCAAAAAATCCCTCTACTTAACCCCGACAAGCCCCCGGGAATCCATCCATTTGGAACTCAAGACCTATTCCAACGTTTCCTCGGTGAACGCCTACGTTCGCGGGGAATTGTCTACCATTTCATCCGTCCATTCCGCTTTCTCTCTCGACATCCCCGCCGGGGAAAGCGTCTTGCTTTGCTTTGAATAACCAAGGAGATACCGCCATGAAAAAATCCCACACCCTATTCGCCCTCTCCTCTTTGTTCCTCCTCTCCGCCTGCACGCCTACTTCAGGCCCCCAGATCGAGGCGGATAAGACCCAGCTTTACGTCGGGGTCTACGAAGGGGGCCTCGAAAGCGGCTCTTACTACAAAATCGCCTCGGAATTCGAGAAGAAGTACGAGGACGTTTCTTTTGAAGAAGGGAAGAAAGGCGTCCAGATCGTCTATTCCCAAGGCCGCTACAGCGACCCCTTGTCGGAGACGATCAACGGGGTGAGCGAGGAGATCTTCCTCGACACCGCCGCTAGCGCCCTCAAATTCCATTCCAAGGACCTCATCCTCGACCTCACCGACCTCTATACCTCCCCGATGAATTACGACTTCGTGAGGAAGCAAACCGATCCCGCCAATTCCGACGGCACGTTGTTTCAAGAGAAAATCCGGGATGACCGCCTCGATTATTTCTTGGAGGACGATGGCAAATACTATGGGGTCCCCGGGTATTCCCAATACCAAGGGCTCGTCTACGACATCGACATGTTCGAAGACTACAACCTCTATTTCGCCCAAGGAGGAGGATTTGTCTCCTCTTCTAACGCCCCAAGAAGCGCGGGCCCCGATGGAAACCTCGATACGGAATACGACAACGGGCTCCCTTCGACCTACGACGAATTTTTCGCCCTCTGCGACAAGATCGTCTCCCTCAACATGACCCCGATCATGTGGGGCGGCACCGTCCAAGAATACGTGAATTCCTTGCTCACCGCCCTCGCGAGCGACTTCGAAGGCAAAGAAGAAGCCGAACTCAATTATTCCTATTCGGGAACCGCGACCACCTTGGTGAAATCGGTGAACCCGGATGGCACCTTGGTCTACGAAGAACCCACGACCATCGAACCCTCCAACGGATACCGCCTCTATTCCCAAGCGGGCCGTTACCACGCCCTCCGTTTCCTCGAACGCCTCTTAGACAATCCCAAATACTACAATTCCGCGGACTGCACTTCCTTAGGCCTCACCAACCTCGACGCCCAAGAGCAATACCTCTACAGCAAACGCTCGAGCTCGCGCAAACGCACCGCGATGCTCGTCGAAGGGTCTTGGTGGAACAAGGAAGCCACCGGGGTGTTCTCCTCCATGGCCGCCCAATACGGGGAAGAAGACAGCCAATCTTCCCGCCGATTCGGCCTCTTGCCCTTGCCTAAGCCCACGAGCAATGAAGTCGGGGAGAAGTTCACCGTGCTCGAACGCGCGGTTGGGGACGGGTTCATCAAAAAGAGCATCCCCGCCCATAAAGTCGCCGTCGCCAAGAGCTTCCTCCAATACCTTTATCAGGATTCCTCTTCGGTCACTTTCCTCCAACTCGACGCCCAAACCCGCCCGGTTTCCTTCGAGGTCCCGCAAGAAGATTACGCCTCCCTCACCCCCTGGGCCAAAGCCATGGTCGATTTGAAGGACAACGCCGTTGTGGCGACCGCCTTCAACGATTCGAAGATGATGCGCCTTTATTCTTCGGACCTTTGGTATTCCCCGAACCTTTGGAACGCCACCGTAAGCGGGGCCACCTACACCTACCCTTCGCTGGCCATGATCAACAACGGGGTTTCGGGCAAAGCCTATTTCGAAGGCCTCTCCCAATACATGACCAAGATCGTTTGGTCCTCCAAATTCTCCGGGGCGTTCTAAGGAGTCAGGCATGTCGGTTCAGCGGAAAAGGAATTTCAACAAGAAGCGGAAGGACTTCCTTTTCGTCTGTGCGATCATCACCCTCCCCTTGCTTCAGTTTTTGATCTTCTACGTCGCGGTCAATTTGAATTCGATCCTCTTGGCTTTCCGGCAATACGACGCGAACGGGAATTCTTCCTTCGCCGGGCTCTCTAACTTCACCCAATTGTTCGAGGATTTCCAAACCTTGACGCTATATCGGACCGCCCTCAAGAACAGCGCCATCGTCTTCTTGGTCGGCTGCCCCGTTTCCCTGTTGCTTGCCACCGCCTTCTCCTATTTCATCTACGACAAAAAGAGCAAGGTCTTCGATTTCTTCAAAGTCATCCTCTTCCTCCCCTCCATCATCCCGGCGATCGCCCTCGCCACCATGTTCATCCAGATGGTCGATAGCGCCATCCCAACCTTCCTCCGGGGATTCTTGGGCGAAGGGATCAAGGGATTGCTCCAAAATCCCAAGACCACCTTGGGCACCATCATCTTCTACAACGTCTGGTGCAGTTTCGGGGTCAACGTTTTGATGATCTCCAACGCGATGTCCGCGGTGAGCCCATCGTTACTAGAGGCCAGCACCTTGGATGGCTGCGGATGGGGCAGGAAATTCGCCCACGTGGTCTTCCCCGAAATCTACGGCACCCTCGAAACGTTGCTCATCACCTCTCTCGGGGGATTCTTCATCAACAACGCCTCCATCGTTTCTTTCTACGGCACGGGAGCGGAAGAACGCATCTACACGATGGGTTATTACTTATATAAGGAAACGATCCTCGCTTCTTCTAGCGGCAGCAACGCCAAAATGCCGAAGCTCGCGGCCCTTGGCATCCTCCTCACCGCGATCACGGTCCCCGTGGTCTTCCTCGTTCGCTATTTGTTGGACCGTTTCGGCCCAAGAAAGGACTGACCATGGGCAAATTTTCTCACGCCAAACACCGCAAGCCCGGTTCGACCTCCATCCTTTCTTGGTTCGTCTTCGCGATGCTGATCCTCTATTCCCTCACCATCGTCTTGCCTTTGATCTGGATGGTCGTGACCTCCCTGAAATCCCGCATCGACTACATGGAGAACGTCTTTGGCTTCCCTAGCGCCCTCCATTTTGAGAACTACCGCGTCGCCTTCGATAATTTCTCCCAGACTTACGTTCGGGATGGCAAGGTCTACACCGCCTCGATCTGGGAAATGCTGGGGAATTCCCTCTTCTACGCGGTCGGGGGATCCTTCCTTGGAACCCTCGCCATCTTCTTCATGGCCTACGCCGCCGCGCGCTTCGACTTCAAAATCGGCAAGGTGATCTACGGCATCGTCATCGTCACGATGGTCCTCCCGATCGTCGGGAGCTTGCCTAGCGCCATCCAAATCACCCGAGCCCTGGGGCTCTACGACTCCTACGCTTTCTTATGGGTGTCCCAGTTCAACTTCCTCGGGGTCCATTTCTTGCTGTTCTACGAAGCCTTGAAGCGCATCCCCCGGGATTACGACGAAGCCGGATACATCGATGGGGCCAACCGCCTCACCATCATGACCCGCCTCATCTTCCCCCAGGTCAAGGGGACCTTCGCGACCATCATGCTGATCAAATTCGCGGCCCTGTGGAACGATTACAACATCACGATGGAATACGTCCCCAACATCAAAACCCTCGCCTTCGGCTTATACGAATACAGCCAATCCTACAACTCCGCCATCTCCTCCACCCCCATGCGCCTCGCGGGGTGCTGCATCCTCGCCATACCCGTCACCGTCTTCTTCCTCATCTTCCATAAGCGCATCATGGGCGATAGCGGGGAAGGCGGCATCAAAGGATAGAAAGGAACTTGTTTATGAAACGATTCGGATTCTTCGCTGCGTTGACCATCTCGGGAATGGGGCTTGCCTTGCCTTCTTGCCAAACAAGCGTCTCCTTTTCCTTGAACGAAACGAGCATCACCATGACCCAATACGAGGAATACGCCTTGCATTGCACCTACGCTTCCCTCTCTCCTAGCGACGTAACCTGGAGCAGCAGCGACCTCAAAGTCGCGACGGTCTCCGAAGGCATCGTCACCTCCACCGGGGTCGGGCGGGCCAAAATCACCGCCCGTTACGGAGGGCAATCCTATTCTTGCGACGTCCTCGTCACCCGCACTAACGTCGGGCGCGCGCTTGTGTTAAGCGACACCGAGCTCACCCTCGATTATTTGGCCGGGGAAACCCATCAAATCTCCGCCTCTTTAAAGGAAAACGGGCAAGAGATCCCCGCGGACATCGTCTTCGAAAGCGCCGATCCCCGCATCGTCACGGTTTCTCAAGACGGCCTCATCACCCCCGCAAGCAGGGGAAGCGCGATGGTGTCGGCCTTCTGCATCCATAAGGGCCAGAAATTCAGCCGTTCCTTGCTGGTGAAGTCGGTGGCATACACCGCCCTCGACTGTGAATTCGCCCTTCCTTCTTCCTCCCATCCCGGCACCTCGTTGACGGAATACGACGATTCGGAAAACGGGTATTTCGCTAATCCCAAGAAGAGCTACCGTTACGTCTGCGAAGGCGGAGAAGATTCCCGCTTGTTCGTCGCTAACGCCTTTGAAGGGGGCAAACCTAGAGGCGACCGCCTCCTTTTCCAAATCAAGTTCGACGAAGTCCCGAGCGGAGCGATGCGTTTTGCCCTAGGCAGCAAGCAAAAGACCCATAGGGCCAACCAAGAATTGCTCACGAGCCACACGGATTTCCTGTTCTTCGATTACAAAGGGAGGATCGCCGATGGGGTGCGGGTGTCCAAGAATTATTACGTGGTCGCCTCCTTGAAAGACGCCACCCCCGGAGACCATTACGGGTTCTATTTTGACCTCCCGACCTCCTGCTACGTCTCGACCCCCGTCTTCTGCAGCGACGATTACCTCTTCGAGCTCCAAGGCTTCGAAAAGCCCTACGAACTGCCCAAGCTCTCCTATTGCTACGCGGAAACTCGCCTGGGATTGCCTTTAGGCAGCGAACCGGTCGATGGAATCGAAGGGCCCTATTACGTGATGAAGCCAACCGGCAACCCCACTTGGGACGATAACGCCTGGGAAAACCGGGTCTGCATCGGGGGCATGCCCTTCTCCGATTTCCGGAAATTCAATTATTTCCATTACGAAGTGATGTTCCAGGACGCGAACTTTTCCCAGATGGTCTTCTGGACCGGGGGATACGCCTTCTATATCGATAACTCGATGCGGATGTATTCGAGCGAAACCGGTTCCTTCCAAGAGGACGATTTGACCGTGCTTGCTGAAGATACCCCCTTGAAAGAAGGGGATAAAATCCTCCCCAACGTCCGTTACACCTTCCTCGTCCGCATCCAAAAGAAGGACAGCGAGAACATGGCCTTCGGCTTCAACGTGATCGCCGCCGGGGAGGCGAACATCTATTGCGCGAACCCCTCTTTAGGACTTATTTAATCCATGTTTTCCCTCGCTTCCCCCATTTGGATATCCTCCAGCGAATATCCCGTGAACGAATACGGGGAATTCCTCGCTTCGTTTTCCCTATCTTCCTTGTCCCAAAAGGTCATTGCCCGAATCGCCGCGGCGTCGGACTTTGCCTTGCTTGTCAACGAAGAAATGGCGGGATTTGGGCAATATCCCCATTTCCATGACGAAAAGTTCGTGGAGGAAATCGACATCACCCCTTATGTCAAATTGGGAGAAAACAAAATCCGGATCATCGCCCTGTCGAGGGATTACCCCACAGCCTCCCAAGTCCGAAGCGGGAAATGGCTGATTTTTGAATTCCTCCAAGGGGAAGAGGTATTAACTTATTCTTCCATCCATACGAAATCCCGGAAAGAACCCCATTACCAGTCGGGGAAATTCCCTTATATCACGAACCAGCTGGGACAGGGGTACCGTTATTCCTTCGAAGCAAAAGAAGAACCCTTCGTTCCTTCAAAAGAAATTTCCGCTTCTTGGCGATATTCCCCCCGGCCCGTAAAACGGCTCTTGGTTGGGGAAAAACTCCCTTTCGCCCCTTTGGCCCCCCGCCTTTTTGATGGAGGAAAGGAACTCGTGGGATACCTCTATTTTGAAATCGATTCGGAAATTACCCAAACGATGGTCGTCTCCTTTGGGGAACACATCGTCGATGGGGGCGTCCGGAGGATCATCGGGGACCGCGATTTCTCGTTTCAGTTTACCCTCGTTCCCGGAAGGAATTCCTTCTTTGGGCCTCTATTTCGCCTTGGCCTCCGTTACTTAGAGATATCCCCCATCCAAGGAACCGTCGTTTCCATCGGGATCTTGCCCGTATCCTACCCCTTGACCCCCATTCCCTACGACTTTGGGGAAGAGAACAACCCCATCGTCGAAAAATCCCTCTACACGATGCGTTGCTGCATGCACGACCATTACGAGGATTGCCCGTGGAGAGAAGCCGCCCAATACACGATGGATTCCCGCATCGAAATTTGGATCACGATGCTGGCTTTCCGCGAATTCGATTTCCCGAAAAACGCCCTCCGGACCATGGCAAGGGATTTTTCTTCCCAAGGCGTCCTTCGTTTGACCACCCCCTCGGAAACCCAGCTGAGCATCCCCACCTATTCCTTGGTCTACCCCCTCATGGTACTAGAATACGTGAGCATCAGCGGGGATTTGGACTTCGCTAGGGAAGCGCTGCCCAAGATCCAAGCCTTGATCGCCCATTACCGGAACCAATTGGTAGGGGGATTGCTCCCCCATTTGGGCGAATGGAATTTCTACGAATGGGCGGATGGCCTCCATTTCGAAACGGAGATCTTGGCCCAAAAGGAAAACAAGGGCCAATGGGATTTCATCCTCAACGCCTTCTTCGTCCTCGCCTTGAAGAGCACCGCGACATTGCGCGCCTTGCTCGGAGAAGAAGACGATGAGGCGGAGGATATCGCTTCGCGCATCGCCCAAGCCTGCCGCGACACCTTTCGTGATGAGAACGGGCTCTATTATTCGTATTACTCCAACAAAGGATTCCATTACAGCGAATTCGCCGCCTATCTGGCCCTTTATTGCGGAATCGTGAAGGAAGAAGAAGCTCGCGATTACCTTCGAAAAGTCCTCGCCTTCCCCCATTTCGTCCCCATGACCCTCAGCAACACCATCTTCAAATACGACGTTTGGATGCGTTATGGCCTCGCATCCGAAACGCTCGATGACATCCATTCCCTTTATGGGACGATGGACCGAAACGGGGCCACCACCTACTACGAGACCATCCGCGGGGAAAAGGATTTCTCCGGCGCGGGCAGCTTGTGCCATGGATGGAGCGCCGTGCCCGCCTACGTTTTCTTCCGATATTTTCATAACAACGTAAAGAAAGGAGACTCCCATGAGAGTTAAAAACGCTGTTACGTTTCTTGGCTTGATGGGGCTCGCGTCCGCCCTGATGCTGCCCCGTCAAACCGCCGCTTCCCTATCCGCGGAAGCGGTTCCGACCATCGTCGACGATATGAATGATACGTCGTTGATGTCGGATGTCTATTCGATGGGCACTCAATCCGGCGACGTCGGTTTTGGGGCGGACGGAAGGTATTTTTCCACGTATTCCGGGGATGTCATCCCTTCCGCCAGCACCGTATGGGACAATGCCTTCGGCTACGTCCAATACGCCTTAAGCGGGCAAACCGCCATCTCGGTCTTCGCCGACCAGCCAAGCGACGTCGGGGCGCCGATTGTCTGCTTCGACACGGGGGCGTTCGCCTCGGTGGAACGGAGCGAAAACACCGCTTCCATCAACTGGATCCGCACGGAATACGCCTATGCGATTCCTGCTGGTGCCACTTGGGTTCGCGTCTACCCGATGGCTTACAAAGCAAACGGGGTGGAGAACTGGATGCAGCAGATCACCAAAATCGTGATCGAAGAGAAGACCATCGAATCCCCCGTAGTCCCCACGATCGAGGACGACCTCGATTCGCCCAAGACCCAGGACATGTTTGGGGTGGCTACCCAAAGCACGAACGTCGGATTCGGAGATGACGTGCGTTACTTCTCCACCAAATCCCCCTCTAGCGCCCCCAACGCCTCGAACTGGTGGGAGGCGGACTACGCCTATCTCCAATACGGCGTCTCAGGCCAAAACTTGGCCACGGTCGTCGTTGACGTCGCCCCGGAGATGCTCTCTTCCATGCCCCACATTGGTTTCGTGGCCAACACGGGCGGGAATAACAGCACCTTCCTCGCGGTGAACAATTACGCGGTGCAAACCTCCGACAATTGGAGCCGCATCACCTACAAGTTCATTCTCCCCGAAGGGACGCAATGGGTCCGCGTCGTCTTTACGGTCTACGCTTCCTATAACGGCCTCCTCGCCTCCTGGGGACAGCAAGTGACCAAAGTCGTCCTCGAGCACGTGGACAGCTTGCCTCCTCAAGACGAGGACATCCCCGTGATCGAACCCATCGTCGAGCCAGATCCCGAACCCGACCCAGATCCCGAACCAGAACCCGACCCCACGATCCCCACGATCGAGGACGACCTCGATTCCCCCAAGACCCAGGACATCTATGGGGCGACCACCCAAAGCGGGAACGTCGGATTCGGAGCCGACGTGCGCTACGTCACCACCAAATCGCCTTCTAGCGCCCCCGACGCCTCGAACTGGTGGGAGGGTGAATACGCCTACCTCCAATACGGCGTTTCGGGCCAAAACCTGATGACGGTGCTCGTCGACGTCGCCCCGGAAATGCTCGCCTCCATGCCCCACATCGGAGTCGTGGCCAACACAGGCGGGAATAACAGCACCTTCCTCGCGGTGAACAACTACGCGGTGCAGACTTCCGACAATTGGAGCCGCATCACCTACAAGTTCATTCTCCCCGAAGGGACGCAGTGGGTCCGCGTCGTCTTCTCCGCCTACGCCTCCTATAACGGAGTCCTCGCGACCTGGGGACAACAGGTCACCAAAGTCGTCCTCGAGCACGTGGACAGTTTGCCCCCTCAAGATGAGAACATCCCCGTGATCGAACCCATCGTCAAACCCGAAGACATCCCCCTAGAAACCATCGCCGATGAACTGAACGCCCTCGAACCCGGGAAAAACGGCATCGCCGATTTCTATGGGGTCAACGTCGTGGATTACGAAGGGGACTATGTCGTCGGATCCACGAAAGCCCCGGATGAAGAACCGACCGACTCCACCTGGTGGGAAGGGGTTTACGGCTACGTGCAATACGCGGTCGACGAACGTCTCAACATGCTGAGCATCGACGCCTACGCCTCCAAAGACGTCTTGGATTATTGCCCTGACCTGCTCGTCTACGCCGGCAGCGGAAATAGCTTGGCCAAGGTCGATGTCCATAACCGCATCGTCGGAGAGCCTTTGGAATCCGGCTTATACCCCGTCACCTACCGGTACGTTTTGACCGGGCAAACCGCCATCCGCGTCGTCTTCTCGGTCTACAACGCCCCGGACAAAGCCTTCACGATGCCCGACCAATTGCTGACCAAAGTCACCATCGAAGCCGTGGAGTCCCTCCCGGAAAAAGACGTCGTGGATGCCGCCCACGCCGAAATGGCGAGCGCCCTCCGCGCTTATCTTTCGACCATTGACTTAACCGTCTACGACGAAGAAGAACAAGCCTTGATCCGTTATTACGTCGCTAGAGGCGCCCAATACATCGCCCGCGGTTTGGCGAGCGATGATACGGAAGCCATCGCCGCGGTCAAAGCCCAAATCGAGGCCCTCCCCACCACAGCGGAGAAATTCGCCGCCTCGAAAGAGAAACTCGTCCAAGAACTCCAGGAAGCCTACGCATCCTATTCTTCGAGCGATTACACCGCCGAAGACTATGCGAAAATCACCAAGATTTACCAAGACGCCATGGACGAAATCGAAACTTCCACTTCCCTCGACCAAATCCGCCAAATCGTCGACGACGCCAAAGAGGATATGGCCGCGGTGAAGAAATATGAACCGATCGTCCTCTCCTCCCTCTCGGTTTCCGGCATGAAAACCGAGTTCGAAGTCGGCGAAGAATTCTCCACCTCGGGAATCGTCGTCACCGCGACCTATTCGGATGGCTCGACCAAGGACGTCACCGCGGAAGCCCAGATCGATTCTTCCAAGGTCAATATGGGCGAAGCGGGCACCTACTCCGTCAAAGTCACCTTCCTCGACCAAGTGACTTCCTATACAGTCACCGTGAAAGCCGTGGAGAAGCCTAGCGACCAGAAGACCGGCATTGGCTGCGGAGGATCCCTCCTCGCCGCCTCGAGCCTCGCCTTGTCCCTCGTCTTCCTCGGCGGAGCCTTGATCCTCGCCAAGAAGAAAGAGAACTGACTTTCTTAACCAAAAGGGCCTGCGACAAACCCAGTCTTACGACTAGGGGCGTCGCGGCCCTTTTCTGATGGACGCGAAAAAAGCGGAATCGATGAATGACGCATAGAGGGGTTATCGTTCCATCTCATAATCCATCAAGACGCTTGTTGAGAACGCTTTAATTTAGAGGGGGAGGATTCGCGAGATCGCTTCAAAAATCCCTTTGCACCCGTCATTATTGGGCAACTTGTCTCTACCTTATTTATTCCAATTCCACCGATGGCGCGAGCCTTGGCCCCTTGGAATCCCAGGAGGCTGGCCTTTTCACCCTCAAAAAGATTCATCCAGCATAATCTGAAATATTCCGTATAAAAAGTATTTAAAATCTCCGCTAAATCCAATATTATTGTATTTGGAGGAGCAAATATGGTTATTACTGTATCCGTTCTGAAAGAGCGATATAAAAATTATTCCAACCCATTAGATAAGATCAAAAGAGATGCTGACAATGGTGTTCTTTTTCGACTTAGTAGGGGGATTTATGAGACGAACGGAAATACGAATCCGTGTCTTTTGGCATCCTCCATCCTGTCGCCTTCCTATCTCAGTTTTGATTGGGCGTTGTCTTATTATGGTTTAATCCCAGAGAAAGTGGCGGCCATTACTTCCGCTTCTTTGGGCGTCAGAAAAAACAAAACGTTTATCAACAAGTTTGGAAGATATGAATACAGCGATATTCCCCCTAATGCGTTTTCAGAGGGGTTAACTTATCTTGAAAACGGAGAATATATGGTAAAGATTGCCACGAAGGAAAAAGCTATTTGCGATTCCTTGTCTAAGTGGAGAGTGGTCAATAGCATCAAGGCACTTAAGGAATTATTATTCGTGGACAAGAGAATCGATGAAGAAGAATTTTGTACTTGCGATTTTAAGGCAATGACGAGACTGGCGTCTTTGTATAAGAAGACCAACTTAGATTTGTTGATTAAATTCATTCGGAAGGAATATGACCATGAATAGCGTTATCGAAGCAATGCTTGCCAAATACAATCCTCAAAATAATGAGGAAAGAGAACATGCGATGAAAGAAATCATTCAGGAAATTGCCTTAGCGGGCCTTTCCCGTGGCGGTTTCTTCGAAAAAGCGGCATTTTATGGAGGAACATGCCTTCGCATTTTTCATGGCTTGAATCGCTTCAGCGAGGATCTTGATTTTGCTCTATTGGAGAAAGGCACAAATTTTAAATTCGACGACTATTTCCCCGCTTTGCAAAAAGAATTTCAATCCTATGGAATGGAAATGAGTATTGAGACTAAGAAGAAAGATGGAGAAGTAGCAGTGCAAAGCGCATTTCTTAAAGGAAATACATTGATGCTAATGATGTCATTCTTTCCGAAAAGCGAAGACGCAAAAAGAGTAGTACCGAATCAGAAAATTAAAATTAAATTGGAGATCGACACTGATAATCCAAGTGGTGGCACTACTGAATTTCGATATAAAATGCTTCCCGCTCCATACGAAATTCAAATCTTCGATGAACCAACTTTATTTGCGGGCAAGATACACGCCATTCTGTGCAGAAGTTATCAGAATCACGTGAAAGGAAGAGATTATTATGATTATCTTTTCTATATCGGGAAAGGAAGCAAATTTAATCTTCAATATCTGGAAAACAAATTAAAGAATACCGGTGGGATAATCGGCGAAAATGAGGTTTTAACATTAGAAAAGGTTAAGGAATTGCTGAAAGCGAAGTTTGAATCGGTAGACTATGAATCCGCCAAAAAAGATGTTTCTCCATTTATTCAAGACAAAAATAGCATTCGTTTTTGGAAGGAAACTCTTTTTACTTCCACGCTTTCCGAATTAGTGCCAAATGATCCGCTCGAAATGATCCGATAATCATTTCATTATCTTTTTCGGATACACCCGGCAATCTCTTGGGTTTCGTTTACAACAATTGGGCGACCTCTTTCAGGAATTGCCAACCAAGGAAAAAATTAATAACGAAAAGAAGGGCGCTTCCCATCCAAAAACAGGGCACAAGTACAGGCTGCCGCTATGCGATAGTCGGATTATGCCAGCCAAAGCATGAGACTTAAAGAAGTGCCTTATGTACGTAACCTTAAATCTTTTCGGCTTTTCCCTTCATTTTCGCGCCGAAAGGCCAAGGCTCTCTTCGCGGCGCATGACCTTTTGAGCCTGTTCACGTACTGCTTGGCGATGCCGAGCTTTGCGGCCGCCTGCCCGGTGGCCGGCTTGCCGTCCTTTGTTTTCCTGATAATCGATTCCACGTATGCATCGTTGAGTCCTTTCATGGTTCCGCCCTCTTCCCGAATCATGGCATGGTGCGGATTCGGTGGAAACAAGTAACCCAATAATGGAATCCCCTAGGGGGATGTTGGGTAGAAACGAATAACCCAATAATTACAAAAATCCCTTTGAACCTTTCCGTTTTTTCATAAAAGGTTACAATAATCTCAATTGTCCGCCGTTATCCGCGAGTGAGGGGAATTCCATGAATCCAAAGAAATGTTTGTTGTTGGCTTCGCTAAGCGCTTTGTCGCTATCTTCCTGCGCCTTATTGCCTACTTTAGAGAGTCTCGGCCAGCAAAGTTCGCAGGCCGAATCCTCGATTTCTCATCAATCCTCTTCTAAAGAGGGGAGTTCCGAGAAAGACAACCCTTCTTCATCGCCTTTCTCTCCGACGGACAAGACGCCCGATCTCACCTACTGGTGCCCAGAGAGAGATGCCGAAGTCACGGAAAGCATCGTCGATGAATTCAAAGCCAGCAAAAAAGAGTACAAAAACCTCAGGATCGTACCCCTTGGCTATTATTGGGAAAACGATGTCTACTACGAACTCCAACAAGACCCCGCAGCCGCCGCTGACGTTATGGCCATCCTAGATGAGCACATCCTCTCCGCCGTCGCCGATAAAGTAATTGCGCCCTTCTCGGAAGAGGAAAGGGCCGCCTTCATCGCTTCCGACGGGGCGGAAGCCGTCAAGGCTTGCTCAGCGAACGGAACACTGTATGGCTTGCCCTATCGCGCTGACAACTCCCCGATGCCGATTTACGATTCCACCGTTTATGACACCCCGGATAAACTCGCTTCTTGGGAAGCGGTCCTCGAAACCGCCCAAAAAGCCGGCAAGAAGGTTTATTTCGAATTCAAAAGTGGTTGGTTCAACGCCACCTTGCTCACCGTTGGGGGGACCACCTTCACCCGCCAAAAGAACGCCGAAGGCCAATATGAGATGTACACTGACATCACCGATCCCGACAAAATTGACGGGGCCGCCGCCGCGCTCAATTCCTTCAAGACCCTTTTCAACACCTACAGAGACACTTGGGCTGCGAGTTCTGACTTTGATCGTATCTTATCGGGATTCGAATCCGGAGAAGTCGCCTACGCTTTCCTTTGGGATTGCCTTGGCGAACTTCGGCAGGTGAATCCAAACGTAAAAGTCGGGCTTTGGCCGACCATCAACGTCAATGAGGCAGACGCCCAGATGAAGTGTTTCGTTGAGCACAAAGCGTTTGTCTGCAAGCAAAATACCAACCTGGAACGCCTTGCCCTCGCCAAGGAGTTCGCGAAATTCCTCGCCAACAGGAATTCGCAGGTCAAGCGCGCTAAAGTATTGGGATACGGCCCATCCAACTGGGAAGCCCAAGCCACGGAAGAAGCCAAAGGCTCGGAATTCACTGCCCGTATCGCCGAGATGGCACAAATGGGAGCGACCTTCAACCTAACCGCCAACACCACCTTGGATTTCTGGCCCCCGATGGAAATCCTCGGTCGTGAAGTCGTAAACGGCGAAGAAGGCTGGGGCGAATACGGCACCGCCCAGCGTTTGATCCAAATCCTCTTTGACTGCCATGGTTGGACCAACGTGAAAACGGAATAGCCCGCATTCCGGGGATGGCATCCCCATAGACCACATTATGCGCCCCAAGGAGGAATCTGCTCCCTGGGGCGTTTTTCCAAATGCCCCATTTTTGCCCGACAAAGCGTTCTTGTCCCTTTGCATATCTTTATAAAAGGTTATAATAATCGCGAATGTCCACGGTTATCCGAAGTGAGGGGAATTCCATGAATTCAAAGAAATGTTTGTTGTTGGCTTCGCTAAGCGTTTTGTCGCTTTCTTCGTGTGCCTTATTGCCCACTTTTGTGGGTTCCAGCGAGGACGAAGCCTCGATTTCTCATCCGTCTTCTTCCGAAGAGGAGAGTTCCGAGAAGGACAACTCCTCATCGTTGTCTTCCTCTTCGATGGAAAGCACACCCGACCTTACCTATTGGTGCCCGCAAAGAGATGCCGAAGTCACCAGGGATCTCGCCGCCGAATTCAAAGCCAGCAAAGAAGAGTACAAAGATCTCAAGATCGAACCGCTTGGCTATTTTGAGGAAGGCGAAGTCTACGGCGAACTCCAAGGAAACCCTAAAGCCGCCGCTGACGTCATGGCCATGCACGATGACAACATCCTCTCCGCCGCCACTGCGAAAGAAATCGTGGAGTTCTCCGAAGAGGAAAGGAACGCCTTCATGCATTCCGAAGGCCCTCTCGCCGTCGAAGCCTGCTCCTTGAACGAAACCATGTACGGCTTGCCTTATCGCGCTGACGAGGGCCCGATGCCTTTTTACGATTCCAACGTTTATGACGCCCCGGTTAAACTCGCTTCCTTGGAAGCGGTCCTCGAAACCGCCAAAAAAGCCGGCAAGAAGGTTTATTTCGACCTCTGCAACGGTTGGTACAACGCTACCTTGCTTACCGTCGGTGGAGGCTCCTTCACCCGCCAAAAGAACGGCAGAGGCGGCTATGAGATGTACACCGACATCGCCGACCCCGACAAAATTGACGGGGCAGCCGCCGCTTTGAATTCTTTTAAAACCCTTTACAACACCTACAAAGAAACTTGGGTAATCAACTCTGACAACGTCGAAATCAGAACCGGATTCGAATCCGGAGAAATCGCTTACGCTATCCTTTACAATGACCTTGACGCAATCCAACAGAGGAATCCGAACGTAAAAGTCGCGCTTTGGCCGACCATCAACGTCAACGGGGAAGACGCCCAGATGCAGTGCTTCCTTGGGTACAAAGCGTTTGTTTGCAAGCGAAATTCCGACCTTGAACGCCTTGCCCTCGCCAAGGAATTCACGAAATTCCTCGCCAATAAGTTCTCCCAAGTCATACGCGCCAAAGAATTGGGATACGGCCCGACCAACCGGGAAGCCCAAGCCACGGAAGAAGCCAAAAGTTTGGAGTTCAGTGCCCGCATCGCCGAGATGACGGCCATGGGAGCGACCATCGGCCAAGCCATCAGCACCGCCATAGGCTATTGGGACCCGATGCGAAACCTCGGCTTGGAAATCACCAGTGGCAACGAAGGCTGGGGCGAATACGGCTCCGCCCAGCGTTTGATCCAAGAGTTCGTCAGTTACCAAGGCTGGACCAGCGTGAAAGCGAAATAAATTGCATTCCGGGGACGACGTCCCCATAAACCATATCGCGCCCCAAGGGGGGAATCACCTCCCTGGGGCGTTTACCTAATGCCCCTTGTTTTGCCCGACAAAGCGTTCTCGCCCCTATGCATTTCTCCATAAAAGGTTAGAATAATCTCAAATGTTCGCGGTGATTCGCGAGTAAGGGGAATTTCATGAATTCAAAGAAAAGTTTGTTGTTAGCCTCGTTAAGCGCTTTGTCGCTTTCTTCCTGCGCCTTATTGCCCACTTATGTGGGCTCCAGCAAGGACGAAGCCTCGATTTCTCATCAATCCTCCTCCAAAGACATCAAAGCTTTGGATTCCGCCGCCTCGTTTAGCAAAGTCGACGGGTTCGAACCGTACAAGAAATCCGGCATCCTCGTTCAAGATGCCTATTTGATGGCCAAGAACGGGAATGACCGATTCGGTTACGCTTTCACCGTGGACGCCGGCACCCCAATGTCGGAGCCCCTTGCCTTCACGGTTGCCTTCAGCGGAGACATCAGCGAAGAAACCGTTGCCAGCGTGAAGCCTTACGCGATCAACGTCACCACCAAAGGCGGATACACGAACAAAGCCGCCGATTACGCCGCCGCCGT
>JAXDTZ010000011.1:0-6009 GCA_034089705.1 Candidatus Alloenteromonas sp.
AGGAAGGTCTATTGACATGATAGACAAGGAAGCGCCCGTGCTGGCGTTCGACGTGTCGAAGGGAAGCAGCCATTGCCAAGGCTACTGTTCGTTCGGCAAGCCGATCGGCAAGCCAATCAAGGTGGCGCACACGAAAAGCGGCATGGCGGCCGCGGAAGAGATCTCCGAAACGCTTGAACGGAAGACGGGGAGGAAGCCCAAGGTGGTCATGGAGTCCACCGGCGTCTATTCCAAACCCGTCGAAAGATGGGCGGAATCGCTGGGGCTGGAGGTCTACCTGATATCGCCTTTGGAGTCGGCGAAGGTCAGGAAAAGCAGGGTCAGGCCGACGAAGACCGACGCCCTCGACTGCGGCGTCATCGCGGAGGTCGCCTACACCAGAAGCCTGAGGGGAGCCGCGCCCAAATCCTCCCTTTATTCCCAGCTGTATTCGCTCTCGCGGAGGAGGGCCGCGATCGCGGGCAGGCTGGTCGCGTCGAAGAACCAATACCGGAAAAGCCTCGATGCCGTCTGGCCTTCGCTCGATGAGGCCTGCGATCCGTTCAGCGGCTACGCGATGTGGGCCGTGGGCAGATACAGGCATCCGGAAGCGCTCGCGAAGGCAAGGGAGGGATCGATCGTGAGCGGACTCGAGAGGGGCAAGGTCAGGACGGGCGCGATATCCAAAGCGGCGATAGCGTCAAGGCTTATCGCCTACGCGAAGGACGCCCTGAGCGGATGCTCCCCGAACGACGGCGAAGTCGATGCCCTCATGTCCGCAATGTCGGACGTCAAACGGGACATGGAGGCGTTGGGCGAGGCGACCGAAAAGCTGATCGCCTTGGCCAAGGGGCTCCCCCATTTCGCCCAGATCCTGTCCATCGACGGGGCGGGCGACGCCCTAGCCGCGCTGCTTTGCGCCGAGATCGGAAATCCGTCCAGATTCGCCAGCCGCAACGGAATCGTCGCGTACGCGGGGCTCGATCCGACGATCCTCCAATCAGGCAGGAACGACGGCCTGCATTATTCCATAACCAGGAAGGGGAACGCGTTCTTGAGGAAATACCTATACCTGGCCGTGGAGAACATGATCATGAGCAAAGCGTCCAACGCGATAACCGAATTCTACTCGAAAAAGAAAAGCAGCGGCCTCTGCAACAAGGCGGCTGCGACGGCGGCCTGCAGGAAGCTCCTGGTTTCCATCTGGGGAATGCTTCGCAGCGGGACCTTATTCGAGAGATAGTTTACCAAACGGCCGGATTTTTTAAAGGGTTTTCGAACGCCCTGTTTTCGCTGTACCCCAAAAAGAGAAGACGCAAATAGAGAAAAAACCGTTGACAAGACTTATCCTATTTTTTGTGCCCGCATTCCGGTTTCGAATGAGGGCTAATCGAAGGTATTCTGCGTGGTGTCAACCAGTCTCTTTCTTGCGAATCAAGCAGGGGAATTAAGGAAGTCTTGATGACAAAATCACGATGGGGAAATGATCCTTGCTTTTGAGTGAGGATGATGTCGCTTGGATATTGCAGAAAAACACGAAAAATCTCTTGCACTCCATTTAGTGGCAGTCTATATTATTAGGGCGCTTTCGGGCGTGGTGATGGGCCTTTAGCTCAGTTGGTTAGAGCGTGCGCTTGATAAGCGCAAGGTCGATGGTTCAAGCCCATTAAGGCCCACCAAGGTACAAACAAGCCCCGAACCGTTGCTGTTCGGGGCTATTCATTCATGGGTGTTTAGCTCAGCGGGAGAGCGCTTCCTTCACACGGAAGAGGTCACTGGTTCGAAACCAGTAACACCCACCATTTTATTTGTAAGCCGCGATAGCTCAATTGGCAGAGCAACTGATTTGTAATCAGTAGGTTGCTGGTTCGATTCCGGTTCGCGGCACCATGATAATGAAACTGTCCCCATTTCTTGGGCTAATTCGATAAAGAATTGGTGCATAAAGAAAGGGGACTTTTCTTATGAATAGACGTAAGCGTATTTACATCCGCGTTCTTTCACATTCGAACCGGAACCGTAAACGTCGCTGATTAACACCCCGGCCTTTAAAGGCCCGTTTTGGGCCTGACGGTCGAATCCCGTTTTGGTGGAAATTAGCGATTCCAAGAGATACGACCTGAAATAGAGGCGCTTTTGGCCGGATTCGGGTTCGAACGCCGATATAAATACGTTTACGTATGTTTTTGGCTAGCAAACCGAGACCGCATTTCTTAGGCGGTTATTTCTTTGATTTGGATTTCGGAGTCCGATAGGTGAATCCCCAGTTCATCATTTCATAGAAGCAAGGCATGAAATCCCGTCCTTTTTCCGTTAATCCGTAATAAGGATGCGGATCGCCTTCTGCTGTAGTCTTTTCCACAATCCCTGCCTGAATCAAATCGCGTAACACGGTGTTTAACGCGGCAGGGGTGATGGGCTCGCAGAACTTCTCAATCTGCCCAAAACGCGTGGTTCCTAGGCATAGCAAAGCATAAATGACAGAAAGCCTCCATTTGCCCTGAAGGAGGGAGAAGACCGGAATGATTGGGCTTTTCCCATATTCATCTGTGATGGGTTCCCCAACACGATAAGTGAATTCTTCATAAGACATTTTTCTTTCCATAACAGTACCGGATTATCCTTTCTCTCTATTCTTGGGTGTTTATTGGAACGCGAGTAGGGTCTCGCGTTTGAGGATCGGTGAATGCCCCTTTGTCCATCTGCGTTATTGAACTCATCTGAACATATTCCTTGATGAAGAAACGAGAATCGCATCAAGAGAATGTGCATGCTTTCTTTAGGCCGCGTAAGCCAGTTTATCCTTGGTCCCAATCGGCATGCAGAGCAAGAAACCATAGGGGATTTTAGCCTTAGATTTCGCTCAAAAATATACTATAAAATTTATAGAGCAAATTAAAGGATCAATTATCCATTTCGATGGTCTTTTTTCACAACAATATCGATAAAAACGAATCATTTTTCATATCTTGTTATTTGAGAACGAAATGTGAATTTAAGATTTATTCTACAAAATTTGGCTATATTTTTTATAGTAATTAGGAAGGATGTTTCTGTGTCTATCCTTGATTGTTAATGCAATGAAGCTCAAACAAAAATTCTTGGCATCAATCGGTTTGGGATGCCATGGAAATGACATCGCATTCGTTCATCGCTAAATGGCTCGGAACGAAAGAAGTTGTCCCATTCTCTTTTTGGTATAATGCATCTTGCTATGATTCAAAAACCCCTCGCATATCGCATCCGCCCCAAAACCTTAGATGAGGTGGTGGGCCAACTTCCGTTAGTTGGACCATCCTCCTTTCTTAATAAGTCAGTGCAGGAGAAGATTCCGTTTTCGTTTATCTTCTTCGGTCCCCCTGGAACAGGGAAAACCACCATCGCGGAAGCGTATGCAAAATCCTTGGGTCTCCATGCCGTGAAACTCAACGCGGTGACTTGTTCTAAGAAGGATATGGAATCCGCGGTAGAACAAGCGAAATTATGGAAACCTACGATCCTGATCATGGATGAAGTCCATCGCTTGGATAAAACCAAACAGGACTATCTTTTGCCTTTCGTGGAAGATGGCACTTTCTATTTGATCGGCATGACGACCGCGAATCCCTACATCGCCTTAAGTCGGGCGATTCGCAGTCGTTGTCGTTTGTTGGAAGTCGCCCCCTTATCCCAAGAAGAGATCGTCGAGGGATTGATTCGGGCGATTCATCACCCGGATGGCTTGAATGACAAAGCGGAATTCGAAGATTCCGCCTTAATGGCGATTGCAAAACTCTCGGGAGGAGATATGCGCTTCGCCCTCAATATCCTGGAAGAAGCGGCTTTGCAGTTCCAAGGGGAGAAGCGCATCTCTCCTTCGCAGATCTACGAGATTGAAAAAGTCCCCAATTACGCGATGGACAAAGACGAAGAGGAACATTACGATTCCGTTTCCGCTTTACAAAAGTCCATTCGTGGGTGCGACGTCAACGCGGCGCTTTATTATTTGGCCCGCCTTTGCGTCGCCGAAGACCTCGATTCCATCAAGCGGCGGTTACTAGTCACCGCGTATGAAGACATTGGGTTAGGAAATCCCCAAGCGGTATTGCGTACTCAGATGGCGATTGCCGCCGCCGAACAGATCGGGTTTCCTGAAGCGGTGATCCCACTAGGCGATGCGGTCATCGATTTATGCTTATCCCCCCATTCCCGCGTGGGGGACGAATCCATCGCCAAAGCCATGGATTTCGCTAAAAAAGCCCCGTTCTATGTTCAGGATTATTTGAAGTTGACCCCCGTGAGCCTCCAAGAAGAAGAACTCTATCCTTACGATATGCCGGAAGTATGGGATCGTCTTCAATATTTGCCAGAGGAATACGCGAAAGAGGAATTCTTCATAGAAGACAGAAGATGTGTATCTTCATATTTACGCGCGCTTAACGCGCGTTACGCGGAACTCAAGAAACAGGGGAGATCCTCCGATTTGCCGAAACTCAAACGGGATGCAAAGAAGCGGCCGTAACCGCTTTCATTGGACATAATTCTTGCAAGCCTCGAAAACCACCCCATAATAAGCAATCCCCAACAACGGGGAATGCGGAATGCCGCATGCATGTAACACTAGAAGGAGGTTAAGAGGTTATGGTAGAGAAATTCAAACAATTCTTCGCCCGGAAATCCCAGGCGAAGCAAAAACAAAATTCGTCCGCCGTCTCGATTCGTTCGTTCTTCGATTCCGTCGCGGAATCGTATGGGATTACCCATCAAGACGATGTCCAAGACGGGAACTTCTAAAAACGGATAGAGGCGGGAATTCCCGCCTCTTTTCGTCCCGTTTATTGCTTCAAAATCGATATGCCGATATACTATTGCACGTTCGGGATTCAAGGCGGAAAACCCGCCGAAGAAACGTCTGGTTTAGAGCCTTAACCCTATTCTGTGACGACGAACCAAACCGGTGAGAGAACGCGACTTCCGTGGAGATTGCCCTTTCGCCGAGATGCGTCGAGCGAAAAACGCGATGGTGACCCTACGCGTTTCTCGGCGCCCCTATTCTTCCTTCGACCGAAGAACGGGGATGCGACATCGGCCGAATCGATGGCTTGCCCATCAAGCAATAAAGCAGAAGAGAATCATTACGTGGACGCCTCTTCTCGCCTTAAGGGATCCCTGGATTCCTAAAACAAATAGTCCGCGAGGTGCTAGAGTTCGCATGCGATGTTACTTCTAAAAGAACATCGCAAACCGAATGAGAAACACGGACTGTTTGTCCGCACTAGGCACCGAATCCGCACCAGTGGCGAAATTGGTATACGCGTGCGCCTTAGGAGCGCATGGGGATCCCCGTGCAGGTTCAAGTCCTGTCTGGTGCACCAAAACAACCAAACTGCGACAACTCCATAATCCTAATGATTATGTGTTCTGAGTTGTCGTTTTTTGATGGCATAGGTGGATTATGAACCGATCGCCTTTCTTTGATGCGGAATGTTTTTCAGCTTGAGCAGGGGACATCAATTAGGATTTCTTGACCTTTCAAGAGATGGGGCTGATCTGGTAACGGATCAAACAAATGGATCATGAAAAAGTTCTCCAAAACGATTGTGATGGTGCGATGCCGGTACGAGCGACATTTGTATTTCCCTGACCCAAGCTAAGGGTCAATCAAAGAAAAAGTTGAAACAGGATTCTGTTGAGGCTTGGTCATAACGCCACCTCCTATCTTAGACAAATTGAGCGGAAATTATTCGACCAGGGATCTTAACGCGTCTTTGTTGAACGGAATCGAGGCGATCGCTCATTGCTGCGAAGCCGGAGCAATCCCCGGTTTGGAGGATTCAAGGGTCTTTGCATGGCATAAAATGAAAATACTGGAGTCTTTTTGATAGAGTTCATCCTCCATCGCCAAAGAAGAAAACGTCGAGTTGTTAAAATATTATGACGGTTGGATACATTATATGTATAATCGTTGAGGTTAACGCCATTGAGATTGATAAGCATGAAAAAAAGTCAAAAACTCTACTTACCGTTTAAAAGGTTGATTGGAATCTTTGG